>CAJXLV010000023.1 GCA_913056185.1 uncultured Bacteroidota bacterium | reverse complement strand
CGAGCCGGCGCGGCGTCTACGCCGGGGCCGTGGGCTACGTCGACTTCTCCGGCACCCTCGACACCTGCATCGCCATCCGCACCATGGTCGTGAGCGACAACACCGCCCACGTCCAGGCCGGCGCCGGCATCGTGGCCGACAGCGACCCAGCCCTTGAGTACGACGAAACCTGGAACAAGGCTGCCGCCCTCCGCCAGGCCATGCGCGTGGCCGCCGACGGGCTCTTGTAACGACCTTATTGCCGCCCGCCCCCCAAACTTCCCCCCGGGCCGGCGGTACCATTCCCGCAGTCCTTTCCACAACCCTTGTGTGACATGCCGAATCCTGTCAAAGAACTGCTGCTTGGTCGGGGCTGGGCCGGCAAAACGATTAGCCGAGCCGAAACCGTTGAGCGGCTAAACCCGCTCGTCCGGCAGCATATCGAGCTCAACCATTACTACCGCGCCGCCCTCCGCTCGCACGGCGATCCGGCGGTGGTCGAGGCACTGCAACGCGTGCAGAAGACCGCGCGGGCCGATGTCGGCAAGCTCACCGAGACGATTCACAGCTGCGGCGGCACGCCATACAACGGCACCGACCTGAAGTCCAAAGACTTCGCACTCGAGGGCACCGACACGGAAATGCTTCGCACTCTCCAAAACATGGAGCAGGAGTTTCACGATGCCCTCGTCCACGAGCGCAAAAACGTGGAGCATCAGATGCGGACCCGCGGCCTCCTGGAAGCCCTCACCAGTAATAGTAAGGAGCGGTTGGACCTACTGGGAGACTTGATCGAGCGCGCAGACGCCGCTGCGGCATAACCCTCACCCATTCCCTTCTCTCCACCCACCCTCCGACGAGCGAACATGGACTCTGACGCCCCGCCCTCACCCCCGGCCACCGAGACGGCCCCAGTTGTGGTGTCCGGCATCCAGCCCTCCGGCCGCCTCCACCTGGGCAACTACTTCGGCGCCCTCCGCCAACACCTCGACCTCCACAGCCAGCACGAAGCGTACTACTTCATCGTGAACTATCACGCGATGACGTCGGTGCAGAGCGCCGAGCAGCTGCGCCAGCACACGTTCGACGTGGCGCTCGACTACCTGGCCCTCGGCTTCGACCCCAACGAGGCCGCGCTCTTCATCCAGAGCGACGTGCCGGAGGTGACGGAGCTGATGTGGATCTTCTTCAACCTGATCCCCACGAGCCACCTGGAAAAGGGCGTTGCGTACAAGGAAAAAGTGGAGGCGGGCCTGTCGCCCAACGCCGGTCTGTTTAACTACCCCGTGCTGCAGGCCGCCGACATCCTGGCCTACGGCGGCTCCGTGGTGCCGGTCGGGGCGGACCAAAAGCAGAACCTGGAGATGGCCCGCACCCTTGCGCGCCGCTTCAACAACCGCTTCTGCCCGGAGGACGATCCCCTCTTCCCTGTCCCGGAGCCCCACATTCTGGACCACGTGTCGGTGATTCCCGGCACCGACGGCCAGAAGATGTCGAAGAGCTACGGCAATACCATCGGCATTTTCGACGAGGGGGACGCGCTGAAAGAAAAGGTAATGAGCATCGTGACCGACTCGACCCCGCTCGACGAGCCGAAGGACCCGGAGACGTGCAACGTCTTCGCCCTCCTCCAACTGTTCACCGACGAGGCCCGGCAGGCAGAGATTGCCAAGCAGTACCGCGCCGGCGGCTACGGCTACGGCCACGCCAAGCAGGAGCTCCTGGGCCTGATTCAGGACCACTTCGCCGACGCCCGCGCCCGCCGCAAAGAGCTGGAGCAGCGCCCCGACTACGTTCGCGATGTGCTCCGGGAGGGCGCGAAGGCGGCCCGAACAAAGGCCGAGCCGATTCTGGAACAAGTGCGGACGCTGAGCGGACTGGTTCGCACTCGCTGACGCTCGCGCGTGCGGGTGGAGGGGTGGACGTGTGGACGCGCCACAAATCAATCTGCTGAGGATTCGGGATGGTCCCTGACTTCAAAGAACTCCGGGGTTGCCAGCATGCCTTTGAGGCAGCGAAGACACCTCAAAAACACTCGGCGGAGGGGCCTCAGTCAGAGAAGTATGCCATGACCGATCAGATTCCTCGATCCTCTCGGTCCGTCTGCGCCAATATCGCTGAGGCATGGTTCAGGCGGCGGGCCCCCGACCATTTCGCGAACAAGCTCAGCGACGCGAGCAGCGAGGCAGCCGAGACAATCGTTTGGATTAGTGCGGACTTGTGAAAATGATGAGCAAGCCACATCCGTGGTGCGGTCCCTCCAGTGAAGTTCGCGAACCAGAGCTTCAATACGATGCCCTGAACGTCCCGGGGAGCAACTAAGCACAACCTCTTCCATACCTTCATCCTTCCACACTTCCAGACCGATGATTTTGATCATCGATAACTACGACTCGTTCACCTACAACCTCGTCCACCTCGTGGGGGAGCACACGGACGACCTGGAGGTGATTCGCAACGACGACCGGACCCTTGACGAGGTGAAGGCGATGGACCCGGACGGCGTGCTGATTTCGCCGGGGCCGGGCCACCCGTCCGACGCCGGGCTGACGGAGCCAGTCATTGAACACCTGGGCGCCTCCACCCCGGTCCTGGGCGTCTGCCTCGGGCACCAGGCCATCGGCGAGGTCTTCGGGGGCACCATCACGCAGGCGGACGAGCTCATGCACGGCAAAACGAGCCCGGTGCTCCACCACGATACCCCGCTGTTCGAGGGCGTCGACCGCTCGTTCGATGCCACCCGGTACCACTCCCTCGTCATCGACCCGGACACGTTCCCGCACGACGAACTGGAGGTGACGGCCACGACCGAGGAGCACGACACCATCATGGCCCTGCGTCACCGCACGCACCCGCTGTACGGCATCCAGTTTCACCCGGAGAGCGTCATGACCCGGGCCGGCCCCACCCTCATCGCCAACTGGCTCTCTGTGGTCGACGCGCACTCCCGCCCCACCCCGGCCTAAGTCCCCACCCGTCGCAGCTTCTTCAACCAGCCGCCTCCCACCGTGGACGCACACCTGCACACCATTGCCAATGGCGATCCGCTCGACCGCTCCGAAGCCGAGGCCGTCATGACGCAAATCATGAACGGATCAGCCCGCGACGAGCACATCGCGGCCCTGCTCATGGGCCTTCGCACCCGCGGCGAAACGCTCGACGAGCTGGTCGGCTTCACCAAAACCATGCGCGAGTTTGCCGTCTCGGTCGATCCCGGCGACCCGCACGCCATCGACCTGTGCGGCACCGGGGGCGACGGAGCCAGCACGTTCAACATCTCCACCACCGCGTCCCTCATCGCTGCGGGCGCAGGTGTAACCGTCGCCAAGCACGGCAACCGCTCCGTGTCTTCAAAGTCCGGCTCCGCGGACGTGCTGGAAACGCTGGGCGTGCAGATCGATCTGGAAAAGAAGGGCGTGGAGCGTTGTCTCCACGACGCCGGCATCGCGTTCCTCTTCGCCCCCTTCTTCCACCCCGCCATGCGCCACGTGATGCCCGTCCGCAAGTCGCTGGGCGTGCGCACGTTCTTCAACATCCTGGGGCCCCTCTGCAACCCCGCGGGCGTAACACGCCAGATTGTGGGCGCCTTCGATACGCAAACCGCCCAGACGATGGCCCGCATCCTGGCCCAGCTCGATGCCGACCACATTGTCACCCTCCACTCCGACGACGGCATGGACGAGGTCAGCGTCTCGGCCGCCACCACCCTGTTCGAGTACGACGCGTCCGACCAGGCCCCGGTGCCCCGCAGCCACGAAGTCAGCCCGGAGCAACACGACCTGCAGCGCTCGCCGGTGTCGGCCCTCAAGGGCGGCACGGCCAAGGAAAACGCTGCCCTCCTCCACAACATTCTCGCGGGCGAGGACCAGAGCCCCCGGCGCGACGTCGCCGTGCTCAACGCCGCCTACGCGCTCCACGTAAGCGACCGATTTGCGGACCTGGACGCCTGCCTGGAGGCCGCGGAGGAGAGCATCGCGTCCGGGGCCGCCCTAAAGACCCTCAAAACGCTCGTCAAGGTCTCACAGACGGCCAAATCTGAGTAGGGGCCGAGGAATGGATGTCATTCCTCCGCCTCGCCCACACGCCCCCCATCCACACGTACACACTGCCGTGAGCATTCTCGACGACATTCTCGACGACACGCGCGAGTTGGTGGAGCAGCGCAAAGCCGAAACGCCGGTGGCCGCGCTCAAGGAACGCCCTTTCTACAACGAACGCGAGGCCCTCTCGCTGCCCGAGGCGCTGAAGGAACGCGGCATGTCCTTTATCGCCGAGGTCAAAAAGGCCTCGCCCTCGAGGGGGGTGATCCGCGACGACTTTGCGCCGGCGCGCATTGCCCAGCAGTACGCCGCGCACGACGCCGCGGCCATCAGTGTGCTGACGGAGCCTCAGCACTTCCAGGGCGCACTGGAGCACATGGCGTGGATTCGGGCCCACGTCCCCGAGACGCCGCTGCTGCGCAAGGACTTTATCATCGATCCGTACCAACTTGTGGAGGCGCGGGCCGTTGGGGCCGATGCCGTGCTGCTCATTGCCACGGCGCTGGCCCCCGGGCAGCTGGCCGACCTCCACGCCGCCGCCACCGAGTTGGGCCTCTCCTGCCTCGTGGAGGTGTACACGGAGGCGGACCTCGACAAAATCGACTGGGACCAGGTCCGCGTGCTCGGGGTCAACAACCGCGACCTGCACACCTTCGAGGTCGACATTGAAAACTCGCTCCGCATCTTCGACCAAACCCCGAAGAGCGTGGGGCGCGTGGCCGAGAGCGGCCTCAGCGACCCCGAAACGCTGGTGCGCCTGCGCAAGGCGGGCGTCAATGGCGTTCTCATCGGCGAGCATTTCATGCGGGCCGAGCACCCCGGCGACGCCCTCTCGGCGCTGCGCACCGAGGGCAAAAAAATCGCCGCGCAGCAGGCACGCTGAGTTCGGCGGCTTGAAGAAAGACGGGCCGAGCGCCCCTTGTTCGTTCCACACGTCCCCCATTCACCCATCCCATCTGCTCGCGACCCATGGCCGTACAACTGAAAGTCTGCGGCATCACGGAGCTCGAGGACGCGCGCTACCTGGCCGGCGCCGGGGCCGATTACCTCGGGTTCATCCAGCACGAAGACAGCCCGCGCTACGCTCCGCCTGCGCTGGCCAACGACATCCTCCAGTGGGTCCACGGCCCACAGTCGGTTGGGGTATTCGTAAACGATGGGGCCGACGCCGTGAATGCGGCCGTGGAGGCGGCCGGGTTCGACCTCGCCCAGTTGCACGGCCAGGAGCCGCCCCACGTGGTGGACCGTGTGAACTGCCCCGTCATCAAGGCCATCCACGTGCGCAACGACGCCTCGCCCGAACAGCTCCGCATCTTGTTTGAGCGCTACGAGGACAGTGCCGACTACTTTCTGCTCGACACGCACAACTCCAGCGTGTGGGGCGGCACGGGCGAGTCGTTCAACTGGCGCCTGGCCCGCGAATTTGCGGACGCGTATCCGCTGTTCCTGGCGGGCGGCCTCACCGCCGACAACGTAGGCCGCGCCCTCGACACCATGCGCCCGTTCGCCGTGGACTTATCGAGCAGCCTCGAGACGGCTCCGGGCCAGAAGAGCTTCGAAAAGATCGACGCCTTCATGGACGCCTTCCGCACGGCCCGACAGAACCTGGAAGATGCCGAAACGCCCGACGCGTAGCCCCTCAAGGGGGTTGTGAATCTCCAGCCCACCGCTTTCTCTGCCTTCCAAGGCCCTTGCCTTTCTCCGCCACAAACCTCTTCGACTCAATGCCCCAGCCTGCTGTTGACTCGCCCCCCGACACTGGCCCCGACGATTCTGGCCACTTCGGCCCGTACGGCGGTGCGTACGTCCCGGAAATCCTCACGCCGGTGCTTGAGGAGCTAAAAGCCGCCTACGCCACCTACAAGGACGACCCGGAGTTTCAGGACGAGCTCCGCACGCTGCTGCACACGTACACCGGCCGGCCCACGCCGCTTACGTATTGCGACCGCTTGAGCGACGCGATCGGTGGGGCGCACATCTACGCCAAGCGGGAGGACCTCTGCCACACCGGCGCGCACAAGATCAACAACACGCTGGGCCAACTCCTGCTGGCCGATCGCATGGGCAAGGAGCGCATCATCGCCGAAACCGGCGCCGGGCAGCACGGCGTGGCCACGGCGACGGCCTGTGCCAAGTTTGGCATGGACTGCATTGTGTACATGGGCGCGGAGGACATGGAACGCCAGCGCCTGAACGTCGAACGAATGCGGCTGCTCGGCGCGGAGGTGCGTCCGGCCACCAGCGGCAGCCAAACGCTCAAGGACGCCACCAACGAAGCCATCCGCGATTGGGTCTCGAACCCAGCGGACACGTTCTACATCATTGGCTCGGTCGTCGGCCCGCACCCGTACCCGACCATGACGCGCAACTTCCACCGCATCATTGGGGAGGAAACGCGCACGCAACTGCGCGCCGAAATTGGCACCGAGGTGCCCGATGCGCTCATCGCCTGCGTCGGCGGCGGCTCCAACGCCATCGGCCTGTTCCATCCATTCCTGGACGAGGATGTCCGGATGTACGGGGCTGAAGCGGCAGGCCAGGGCCTGAACGGACGCCACGCCGCGACGATGTCTGCCGGCACCCCCGGTGTGCTCCACGGCGCGATGAGCCTGCTGCTGCAAGACGATGCCGGACAGGTGGAACTCGCCCACTCGGTCAGCGCGGGCCTCGATTATCCCGGCGTGGGACCGGAGCATGCCCACCTCCACGACACCGGCCGCGTCGAGTATCGGCCGGTAACCGACACCGAAGCACTCGACGGCGTCCAACTGCTCTCCGAAACGGAGGGCATCATCCCTGCGCTCGAAACGGCCCATGCCGTCGCTCTCTTCCAGGACGTCGCGGACGACCTCCAGTCCGAGACCTCTGATCCCGTGATCGTGTTCAACTGCTCGGGCCGCGGCGATAAGGACATGGACACCATCGCCAAACACCTGTGAGTGCGTGGTGCGTGCTGCGTATTTCAGTATCATGACATATCCCACGAATCACGCAACACGAATCACGCAACACGAATCACGCAACACGCCCCACGCAACACACCACGCCCCACCCTCTATGTCCCGACTCAACCCCACCTTCCGGCGCCTCCGTGCGCAGAATGAGAAGGCGATGGGCCTCTTTCTTACGAATGGATTTCCGGCCCCAGACGCCACGCTTCCCATTTTGCACGCCATCGACCGCGGCGGGGCCGACTTCATCGAACTGGGAATGCCCTTTAGCGACCCGCTCGCCGAAGGGCGGCCCATTCAGCGCTCCAGTGAGCGCGCCCTCTCGCACGGGGTCACGCTGGACGATGCCTTTGAGACAGCCGCCGGATTCCGTGCCGAGAGCGATACGCCGCTCCTGCTCATGGGCTACATTAACCCGGTGCTGAAGTACGGCGCGGATCGGTTCTGCAAGAACGCCGCAGCAGCGGGCGTAGATGGACTCATTCTGCCAGACCTTCCGCCGCAGGAAAGCGCACAGATCCAGGAGGCCACCCAGGCTCATGGGCTCGACCTTGTGTTCCTCATCGCGCCGAACTCGTCCGACGATCGCATCCGGCAGGTCGACCGCAAAGCCAGCGGCTTTGTGTATGCCGTGAGCGTTACCGGGCTGACGGGCAGCGCCCTGGATGGCGGCGTGGATGCGTACCTTGAGCGCGCGCGCCAGCTGGTGACCGAAAATCCGCTGTGCGTCGGCTTCGGCATCAAGACGCACGAAGATGCCGTTCGCCTCACCCCCCACACTGACGGCTTCATCGTGGGCTCGGCCCTTATCAACCACGTGGAGGCCCTCTGGGACGACGCGTCGCACTCCGACGCGGAGCGCCTCGACGCTGTGGAGGCCTTTGCGCATACCCTCAAACATGGCGACGACACACCGGCGCCCTCTTCCCAGGAAACGGCCCCGGCCGGCACCCCGTGAAGCCCCTACGAGAGGGCCAAGGAGCAATCGCGACGCTCATCCGTGAAATTGGGATGAGTAGACGTACCCTACGGCCTTCCTTGTCCGATCCCCCACCCTCCGATGATTGCCCGTTCCGTGCGCTCCTGGCCGTCGCTGCTGTGGGTGCTGTTTGTGCCTCTTGTCTCTCTGGTTCTCCTCGGCGGCTGTGAGGGCGACTACCGCCCGCGCGCCGGTGGGCCGGAGGGCGAAATCACTGTGGTCATGGACAGCTCTCTCTGGACTGGCGCCCCCGGGAAGGCCCTCCGGGACAACGTCGCTCCCTGGGTGGAGACGCTCCCCATCTCGGAACGCTTCTTCCAGCTCCGGCACCTGGAGCTCGCCTCCGAGCGCACCTTCGACCGCGTGAAAGACCTCAAAAACGTCATCATCGCGGCGCCCCTGAGCGACTCGTCCAACGAAGCCACCTTCCTCCGCCGACGGCTCTCCGCCGACGCCGAAGAGGCCATTCGTGGCGGGCAGCAAGCCGTGGTGCCCAAGCCCAACCTGTGGCGCCGCAGCCAACGCATCTTTTACGTGGCCGCCGCCACGCCGGATGCCCTCGCGGAAACGTTTGGGGCCCGCGGCCAGCAGCTCCGCAGCGCGTTCACGGACGTCACTCTCCAGCGCATGGAGCGCGAGATGTACGAAGAGGAGCGCCGGACGGCCCTCGAAGACTCCCTGATGCAGCGCCACGGGGTTTCGTTGAATGTGCAGCACGATTTCCAGCTGGCCGTGGACACGACGACGGCACGGGAAGGCTTTGTGTGGCTTCGGCGCATTCTCGCCCGTACTCGCCGCGAGTTTCTCGTCTACTACACGGACAAAATTGGTCCCGACGAAATCACGCCGCAGTGGATACACGCAACGCGCGACTCGTTGACACGGCGCCACCTTCGGGGCAATGTGCAGGGCTTTGTGCACATCGACTACCGCCGGGCCCTGGACACCGAGCAGCAGGACTTCCTGGACCGGTACGGGTTTGAGACGCGCGGGCTCTGGTACATGGTCATTCCGAAGGAGGACGCAGGCGGGGTGCAACCGGTCGGGGGCGGCGGGCCTTTCGTCAACTTCACCTTTTACGACCAGGCCACCGACCGGGTCTACATGCTCGATGGGTCTGTCTTTGCGCCGGATCATGACAAGATGGACTTTGTGCGCCAGATGGTGGTGATGGCGCGCACCTTTCGTACGGCCACGGACACCACGGCCAGCCGTGCCCCCTCCGTCGCTGCTGAGTGATGACTGCTTCACACTCTGTTGGGCAAACTCTGGTTGGGTGGATGGCTGCAAACCAGGACACGGCGGACGACATGCGCGAACGGAGCTCCCAACAAGCCCTACCCTTCCCCGCTCTTGCTACCGGGCAACCGCAGGAGTCCCCCCCTGTAGAACCCACGATGTCGCGGTGCGGGGAGCAGGGTTCCGCCCCACCCCGCGGGAAGGCCGCAGGCCGTCCGGGAAATAGCGGCTCGGTCTTTTCCCCTTCGGCGTGGACGTCTCTGGTCGTTCTGGGTCTTTGGGAAATGCTGGGCCTACTGGTGGTGGCCGGTCTGGTGACGGGATGCACGGGCGTCTCCTCCGCCCCTCCCCCATTGGCGGACAGCACCTTTGCGAGGGTGCTGACCGACTTGCACCTGGCCCAAAGCCGCCACCGGACCCTTGCGAACCAGCTGGACGCACCGCCGCCTCCCCGCGACTCCATCTTTGCCCATCACAGCATCCGCGCCACGGCCTTCGAGGCCACCCTGCGGCACTACAGCCGCCACCCAGGGGCCCTTGCAGGGATCTACCAATCCGTCATCGACACATTGACCGCCCGCCAGCAGGCCGCACGGCGCGCTGTCCGTGCCGCCTCACGCGACTCAGCGCCCCCCGCCGCCGCTCCGCCTCCCTGAGCTCTGCGTTCTTGAGCTCCGCGTTCTTGAGCTCCGCCCGGAGACGTTGTCCAGTGACTACTGCGTCGTCTCTACCCAGCGACGGCCTTCGTCCGTCACCCGAAACACGCCCCGCAGCGGGGCTTCGAGCGTAAGGCACCCCTCCGTAACGAGCCACTGCACCAGCGCGTCGATGCGGTGCGGAGGCACGGGGGGCTCCTCAAACCACTGCCCCCGCGGCACGCCCGCCGCCACCTGCTGAAGGATATGGCGAAGGATCGGCTCCTCGTCTGGCGTCACCGCATCGGGGTCATGGCGGCCCAGACAGACGTCACAGTGCCCGCAGCGCTCCTCCGTCGCCTCGCCGAAGTATGCCAGCAACGATCGGCGGCGGCACGTGTGGGAGCGCGCATAGCGCAGCATGTCTTGGAGGCGCTGCTCAGCGCGCTGCCGGGCCGTCTGGACGCCTTCGTCGTCGACCGGCAATTTCGATGCGCGGGGATGGGCCAGGTCGACCCGCACGGCCCCACCCGGCGGGTGCCACCGAAGGAGTCCATGCTCTTGCAAATACCGGAGGCCGCGCTGAATGCGGGCCGGGGACAGCCCCGTCCGGCGTTCGGCCGCCTGCAGGTCGAGGGGCCACCAGTCACGAAACGCCTCGGCATGGACCAGCCGCAGCAGCGCCCGCACAAACGCCCCGAGCGCCTGATTCTCAACCGTCTCGGCGTAGTCGCGAAGGGCCTGGGCGGTGACCTCAAAGTGCAGAAGCCCAAGCGGAGAGCGCGTCGACCGGACGGACCAGGCGCCCTGCCGGTCGAGCAGATCGATCGCCGTGCGCACTTTTGTCCGGGCGTACCCCGTGGTCTTGAGAACGGCCTCCAGATTGACGCTGATCGGGCCGTCTGGCGCAGAGCCCACCGGTACCTGCCCCACGCTGCAGACCGCCTCGTACACCGTGCGCACCTCTTTGGCCGTCGGGTGTGAGGCCTCGATCAGGGCCTTCTGCGTCTCCGCGTCGAGCGCCTGGTAGAGCAGCACCGCATGGGCACGGTCCCCGTCCCGCCCCGCCCGGCCCGCCTCCTGATAGTAGCTCTCCAGCGACGATGGGGGGGCCGTGTGCACCACAAACCGCACGTTGGACTTGTCGATGCCCATCCCAAACGCATTTGTGGCCACCATGACGCGCACTTCCTCTTCAACCCAGGCCCGCTGGCGCGCCTCGCGCGTCTCGGCGTCCAGCCCCCCGTGGTAGCCCGCCACTGTCCCCCCGTGATGGGCCAGGCGCGTCCTCCACTCTCGCACGGCCCGGCGCGTAGGGACGTACACAATGCCAGGTCCCTCCACGCCCTCCACCACCGCCCGTAGGCGCCGCCACTTGTTCTCCGTACGAAAGACCGACCATACGATGTTGGGACGATCGAACCCGCGCACCACCTCCACCGCATCTGGAATCTCGAGCAGCTTCAGAATGTCTTGCCGCACCGGCGGCGTCGCTGTGGCCGTGACTGCCACCACGGGCGGGTCGCCCAGCACCGAGCGGGCCTCCGGAATATCCAGGTAGGCGGGCCGGAAGTGATGCCCCCACTCACTCACACAGTGCGCCTCATCCACCGCCACGAGCGACACCTCAAGCCGCCCCGCACGTGCGGCAAACACATCGCCGGACAGCCGCTCTGGCGCCATGTACACCAGGTCGTACTGCCCATGCTCTGCGTTTGTCCACCGCTGCTCTACCTCGTAGCCGGGCAGCGTGCTGTTGATAAAGGTGGCCGAGACCCCCTGCGCCTGCAGCGCCTCCACTTGGTCCTGCATCAGCGCAATCAGCGGCGAAACGACCAGCACAAGGCCCTCCCCCAGCACCGCGGGCAATTGGTAGCAGAGCGACTTTCCACCGCCCGTCGGCAGCACGCCCAGCACGCTGCGCCCCTCCAATAGCGGCGAGAGGATCGCCTCCTGCCCAGGCCGAAACGCTTCGTATCCCCACTGGTCCCGAAGAGCGCGACGCGCCTCGGCAATCGTGTGGGCGGACAGGTTCGGCATGGACGAGCAGAGAAGCAGACGAGGACGACACTGCAGTGTCCCTGCACTACACCGAGGCCCCGCAGGACACCGTTCCATTTTCGATACGCTGCTGTTATGTTTGGAACGGGTCGTCGTTCGATGGCCATCGCAGCTCTCCCTCTCGTCCCTCCCGCCATGTCGTCTCCTTCCGTCTCCATCATCATCGTCACCTGGAATGCCAAAGCCATTGTGCAGCGGTGCCTGCCCTCCGTGTTGGCCACGGAGTACCCGAACTTCGAGGTCATTCTTGCCGACAACGCCTCCACCGACGGCACCGCCGCCTGGGTCGCGCGCGAGCATCCAGAGGTGACTCTGGTGCGGCACCCTGCGAACTGGCGCTTCTGCCGCGGCAACAACGCGGCCCTACCGCACGCCACGGGAGAGTTTGTGCTGCTCCTCAACAACGACGTGGAGGTGCCCCCCGGCTGGCTGGCGCCGCTGGTGGAGGACATGACGCGTGCCCCCGAGGTCGCGGCCGTGCAGCCCAAACTGCTCCAGTACGACGACCGCCGCCGGTTCGAGTACGCCGGCGCCGCCGGGGGCTTTCTCGACCGCGCGGGCTACCCCTTCACGCGCGGCCGCCTCTTCAACACCATGGAGCCGGATCGCGGCCAGTACGATGATGCTCGCGATGTCTTCTGGGCGACCGGCGCCGCCCTCCTGCTCCGCCGGTCGGCGCTCCACGAGGTGGGCCTGCTCGACGAACGGTTCGAGATGCACATGGAAGAGATCGACCTGTGCTGGCGCCTGCAGCGGCACGGCTACCGAGTACGCGTGGCCCCCCGGAGCACCGTGTACCACATCGGAGGCGCCTCGCTTCCACAGTCTTCGCCCCGAAAGACGTATTACAACTTCCGCAATAGCCTCCTCACGCTGTACAAAAACCTGCCGCCTCCCGCGTGGCGGCGCACACTGCCGCTGCGCCTGGCCTGTGACCTCGCCGCGCTCGGCCGTACGCTCGCCCTCGGCAATGTGCAGGAGGCAGGGGCCATCCTGCGGGCCTACCGCGATGCGTTCCACCTACGGCCCCACTACCGAGGCAGCCGCCCCGATCCGTCGGGCCGGATCGTACTGCCGCCCTATCGGGGACTGGTGCCCGTCGACTACTTCGTGCGCGGGCGGCGCACCTTCGCCGACCTCCCCGACACAAGCTTTCGCGCGCGCTGACAGGGTGCCCATCGCCCGTTCAGGACTGGGGCTACGTCTCTTCGGTGTGCTCTTCCGCCTTCGCCCCCTCCTCGTCCGGGGCCGTGTTGCGCCGCCACACCACAACCGCAACGCCCGCCATCACTATTCCCATTCCCACAAGGGAGGGGAACGGCGGCACCTCTCCAAACAGCGCGTACGCCAGCACCGTCGCGCCCACCGGCTCCAGAAGCGCCAGGAGGCCCACGATGGCCGCCGGCAGGTGCTGAAGCGCATAGTTAAACGCCCCGTGCCCCAGCACCTGCGGCCCCAGCGCGAGTCCTGCGCACAGCGCATACATCGTCCAGGAATATCCCAACAGGGGCACCCCTTTCCAGAGCGCAGCGACAAGCGCCGTGAGCGCCGCCGCCGCGTACAAGGGCGTTACGTACGCGAGCCATGACACCTTCTTGCGCACCACCCGCCCGATCAGCAGATACACACTCACCAGCACCGCCCCCGCAAGCGCCAGCGCGTTGCCCCACAGTGCCCCGTGCCCCAACGTGAGGGTCCCCGAATCGGCCCACCCGATGAGCGTTGCCCCCGCCACACTGAGCCCAATCGCCCCGACCGTGGTGCGCCGCAGCCGCTCGCCCAGCACCAGTGCGCCCAGCAGCGCCAGGAGCAGGGGGCTCGTAGTCACCAGCACCGATGCGCTGGCGACCGTCGTGTGGGAGAGCGACTCGATCCACGCAATGAAGTGCAGCCCCAGGCACACGCCCGCCGCCAGGATTAGTGCCACATCGCGCCAGGCAAGCCGGCGCACCTCCGGGCCGATGCGGACGAAAGCCGGCAGCCCCAGGACGGCCACCGCCGTCCCCGTGCGCCACACCGCAATCGCAAGGGCCGGGACATCCCCCGCCGCCCGTACCAGGATGGGAGCAAAGGCGAAGCTCACAACACCCAGGGCGAGGGCCCCAGAGAGCCGGGGCGACCAGTCGGGAACCATGGCGACAGGGGACAGAGCGATCGCTACCGAAGGCGGTCCATCGACTCCACGAGCTCAATGTCGTGCTCGATGCCACGGCGCGCCAACAAGAAGAACGCATACGCCACCACCGGCAGCAGCAGCGCCCCCGTACGCCCCCACAGCACCTCGCCCGTGGGCGCCGTAAAGGTGAGGGTGCCGGCCCCGTACAGCCCGCCGTACAGCACCCCTGCCAGCGCGACCGTGAGCATCTGTACCCCAATCACAACCGTCCGCTGGGTTTCCCGGCGCTCGTAGAGGAAGACGGCCCCGAGGGCGGTCCCCGCCGTCACCACAAGGAGCCCGACGAGAGACGGCACAAACCAGGCAAACTGGGTCGCCGCCCGGTCTCCCCAGGGCACCTCAAAAACACCGAGCCCTGCCAGCGCAAGCACGCCCAAGAGCAAATAGACCGTCTGAATGCGTTGAATCATGGGAGCAAAAATCGCACAGTCAATTAAAGGTCCACGTCGTGGGCCACGCGGTCGGAGAGCGCATCGGCAAACTCGGCGGTCGAAGCGTCGCCTCCCACGTCTCGGGTCAGGGTGTCTCCCTCGCGGTACATGGCAAAGAGCGCTTGTTCAATCGTCGCCGCCGCCTCCGGCTCGTCGATGTGCTGCAACATCATCGCTGCGGTGCGGATCATCGCCGTCGGATTGGCCACGTTTTGCCCCGCGATATCCGGCGCACTTCCGTGCACCGCCTCAAACACCGCGAGGTCATCCCCAATATTGGCACCGGGCGTGACGCCCAGTCCACCGACCAGCCCCGCCGTCAGATCACTGAGGATGTCCCCGAAGAGATTGGTCGACACGATGCAGTCGTACTGCTGCGGGTTGTCGACGAGCTGCATGCACAGGTTGTCAATAATTCGGTCGTCGTACGCAATCTCGGGATACTCCGCAGCCACCTCGTTGCCGACATCCAGGAACAGTCCCGATGATTTTTTCAGGATGTTGGCCTTGTGCGCAAGGGTCACGTGGTCGCGGTCGTGTGCGCGGGCGTACTCGAAGCAAAACCGAATGATGCGTTCCGATCCTCGGCGCGTAATCCGGGCAATGGAATCGGCAATGTCGAGGCGCTCATCAAAGTACTCGATGCCGGAATAGAGGCCCTCCGTGTTTTCTCGAAAGATGATCAGGTCCACGTCATCGAACGGCGTGTCTAAGCCGTGCAGCGTGGTGGCGGGCCGCACATTGGCGTAGAGGTCAAGGCGCTGGCGGAGCTGCACATTCACGCTCGTAAAGCCCTGGCCCACAGGAGTTGTGACTGGCCCCTTCAGGGCGGTGCCCCGTTCCTGGATGGAATCTACGACGTCCGGGGGCAGGGCGGGACGTCCACGCTCCACGGCGGTGGCCCCGATCACGCGGTGGCGGTCCCAGGCAATGTCGACGCCCGCAGCATCAATGACTTGCACAGTGGCGGCAGTAACCTCGGGCCCGATGCCATCCCCGGGGAGCAACGTCAGTTCATGTGGCATAGAGACAAGCAGGGATTGTGAAAACAGCAACAGCGAGTGCGCAGAGACGAGAGGCGGAGCGGGAGCACCGCTTTTTCCCAACATAGGGGTCACAAAACAAAAAAGCCCTGCCGAAAGGCAGAGCTTTTTTTGAATCGCATGTCGGGATTCCGTCAGGATGGGGGCGGTCCCTCGCGGTTGGAGGAATAATTGATGCGGAGCGCATTGGCTTCGCGGAGCTCCTGCTGCACCTCGTTCACGATTTGCATCTCCGAGTCCCGATCGACCTTCAACGAGACAATCAGCTTGGGCTGTTCTTGGAGCTTGCGATACATAATCTGCCGGATTGTGCGCCGGTTTTCGATCAGTGCATCGTCAATTTGGATGGCCGTACTGCCCTTGTTTTCGCCCCGCTTGAGGGGCCCGATGTGCACCTTTGAGATCAACCGCTTCTGGTCGATCTTTGTGAGAGCCTCGGCCTGCGGCAACTGCGTGCGCACCTTGATGTCCGTTTCGCGGAGCACTGTCGCCACCATGAAGAAAATCAGCAGCATGAACACGATGTCCGGAAGCGAGGCGGTCGTAAATTCCGGCTCCGTGCTCGAGCTTCGCCGTTCAAACTTCTGCGACGCCATGAGGAGAAAGCGTTGGTTGATGAAAGGATGAGGACGCGGGCCTCCAGGGGGCAGAGCTACTCGCCGGTATCGGGCTCAGCGATGGAGATTTGTGCCCCGAAGGCATCACGGATTTTGTTGTCCTCTTCGGGCTCCAGGCTGGTGTAGTACTCCCGGTAGCTGGAGTACTGCTGGTCGAGCCCCGCCGTGCCCCCCTCCGGCCCCGGGAGCCGGTTGGTCTGGGCAATCCGGTCCCAGATCTCTCGGTAGGACATCCAGACTTCGTCGAGCACTTCAATGTAGGTGCTGTACGGCGTTTGGGCGTCCGTCTTGATCGAGATGACCGCGTCGTCCGGGCTGTCGGCCAGGTCGGAGTCCTGCCCAAAGTTGAGCACGTGTTTCTTTACACGATCTCGAATCTCCCCCACGCGGGCCCGCTCTTCTTCCACCAGGACATCGCCCTGGGCATTGACGAGGATTTTGAGCAAGTTCCGCTCTTTTACCGGAGGCGGGGTTTGCTCCGGCTTCAGCTTGGGGGGCAGCGTCATGCCAATGCCTGTGTCCACGTTGATTGTCGTGGTCACCAGGAAGAAAATCAGGAGCAGAAAAGCAATGTCGGCCATTCCGGCAGTCGGGATGGAAGCTTCTTCCCGGTTTTGTCGGCGTTTGTCCAGCAGTCCAGCCATGAATCAAAGGGCGGGCGGTGGAAGAGAATCGGGGAGGGCGGGGGGCCTGCGCAACAGCTACATGGAGAGGAGCTACACCAAGAGCAGCTACATGAACAGCTGCCGCACTCCTGTAAATAAGAGGCCAAGCAGGGCCAGGCCGAACATAACCACGAGGGTATAGATGCCGGCCTGCACCCAGGTAGACAGGGCAGTCCCCAGGATGGGCAGAAGGAGCGCCGGGATGGCGATGAGCGCAATGCTCACCGGGTCCACCTTGCCATAGGCAAGGCTTCGGAGTCCAAAGATCCCCATGCCGAGCACGCTGAGGCCCGCGAGGGCGATGGCGGCCCAAATCGCGATGGGTAGGATGGCATTCTGACTCATAAGAGCGGTGTGGTCTAAGGGATGAGACGGAGGGGGGAGGCCCCCACGACATGCGATCTCCGGAGCGGCCTCTACTCGTTCCGCTCGCCTACGCTTTCCGGAATGGACTTCTCGGACGTAGCCGATTCTCCACGCTCCAGGGCCACGAGGGCATCCACCAGTTCGATGGAGGCGTCTTCCATCTCGGCCACCAGCCGGTCGATCTTGGACACGGCGTAGTTGTAGAAGAACTGGAGGATGACGGCTACGATGAGACCGAAGGCCGTTGTGAGCAGGGCGACCTTAATGCCCCCGGCCACCAGGCGCGGCGAAATGTCCCCGGCCTGCTCAATGGAGTCGAAGGCCTGAATCATGCCAATAACCGTCCCCAGGAAGCCGAGCATCGGCGCAACGCTAATGAAGAGCGAGAGCCACACAAGGCCGCGCTCCAAAAAACTCATTTCGATCGAGCCGTACGAGACCACGGCTTCTTCCACCGCATCGATGCCCTCGTCCGCACGCAGGAGCCCCGCCTGAAAGACCGAAGCCACCGGACCGCGCGTGCTGGCGCACTCCTCCTCGGCTGCCGGGATGCCGCCTTCGTCCAGTGCCTCCTTCACGCGCTGCAGAAAGGCCTGCGTATTGATGTCGGCGCGATTCAGCGAAATAATGCGCTCGAACGAAATGGCGAGCCCCACGATTAGGCAGATGAGGACGGGCCACATCCACTCTCCCCCTTCGTTGAAGCGTTGGACGAGGGCGTTGATGGCACCGCCCCCAGCGTCTTGGGGCAGCAGAAGCAGAAGATGAACCGACAGCTTATCCAAAACCATAAGTGGAAAGTGCTCAGTCGCGTCTATGAGTGAAAGGATCGGGTTCGGGTGGATGGGCCCGCAGTGTGTGCGGGGAGGGTCGGTGGGCCCCGAGCCTCGGTGGACGAGTGCCGGGTCCCCTCCACGCCAGCCTCAATTCGTGCTTCGACAGTCGGAAGCAATTGTGTAGCGGGTGGCGCCACACGTACCAAGTATACGGAGGGCAAAAGAGGTTGTCAAAAACTCCATCAATTGGGCGGGGCGTGGGCTGTGCAAGCGCTGTGCGGGCCTCCGGCCCATGAGCGCTGGGCCGTAAGTGGGCCTCCCCCCGTTGTGTCGTCCTGTGCTGCATCCTCGTGCCCCAACCGAGGGACCGAGGAGGATCCGCCGCGACGATGGTCGCTGGGCCGGGGCAAAGGGCACCACGAAATCTTCATGACCGCCCTGCGAACGTGCGGGGCTCGGTGCGCCCGTCTACGACTCCGCTTCCGGAATCAATCTATGGGCGCGGCATGTTATTTCTTGCGTCTTGGCTCTTTTTCTCGCCCCCACCACGCAGCCTTCCCGCTCTATGCAAAACGACGACATTGCGCAGGCTTTCCAGGACACTGCGGACCTCCTTGAGCTCACCGCGGGCAATCCGCACCGCGCCCGAGCATTCTCCCGCGCCGCACGGGCCATCGAGGGACTGGAGGCCTCGGCGGCGGAGCGGGTGCAGGCCGGCACGCTTACGGAGGTGTCGGGCATTGGTGCGGGCATGGCCGAGCACGTGGCGGAGCTGGTAAACGGGGGATCGCTGCCGCTCCGGGACGAGCTGATGGGCGCTGTGCCGCCGGGCCTGATGGACGTGATGAAGGTGCAAGGCCTCGGCACAAAACGCACGCGCCGCCTCTGGACCGAACTGGGCATCACCTCGCTCGACGAGCTCGAACGCGCCGCCGAGGCAGACGAGATTACAGCCCTCAGCGGCTTCGGGGCGAAAACTCAGCAGAACATTCTGGACAACCTCCGACAGCTGCGCCGCTATGAGTCGCAGTGGCGCCTCGATGATGCCTGGGCCGCCACGCACACCCTGCTGGAGGCCCTGCGCCCCCTGCCCGCCGTGAATCGCGCCGCGCCGACCGGGGCGCTGCGTCGTCGTTGTGAAACCCTCTCTCGGGCCGAGGTGCTGGTCGCCACTGAGGCCCCCAAGGCCGTGCGCGACTGGCTGGAGGACCGCCTTGCCGAGGCGGCCCTTGAGGACAAGGCGGTAACGGGGCGGGGCACGGAGGGCGTTCCCTTTCGGGTGCACTTTACTCCCCCCTCTCATTTTGGCACAGCGTGGTGGCGCACCACTGGCACCGAAGAGCACTGTGCCGCCGTCAGCACCCACGGCGAGGTGCCGACGGCCTGTGCCGAGGAGACGGCCCTCTACGATCGCCTGGACCTGGCGTACGTCCCGCCCGCCCTTCGTGAAACCGGAGAAGCAGTTGCGGCGGCGGCCCGCCACGCCCTCCCCTCGCTCATCACGACGGACGACCTGCACGGCTGCCTCCACAACCACTCCACGTACAGCGACGGCTCCCACTCCCTCCGCGAGATGGCCGTGGCGGCGCGAACCCGCGGATACTCCTACTTCGGCATCTGCGACCATAGCCAGTCCCTTCAAATTGCCAATGGCCTCTCTCCCGACTCGGTGCGCACACAACGAGAAGAGGTGGATCGGCTGAACGAGGAGCTCGCCACGGGCCCCTCTCCCATTCGCATCTTCCACGGCATCGAAAGCGATATCCTGCGCGATGGCTCGCTCGATTATGAGGATGCGCTCCTGGAGCGCTTTGACTTCATCGTGGCCAGCGTGCACTCCGGCTTCAGCATGCACGAGGACGAGGCGACGGAGCGGCTGGTGCGTGCCATCGAGAACCCCTTCACCCGCATCCTCGGCCACCCCACCGGTCGCCTGCTCCTGCGCCGGGAGGGCTACCCCATCGACCATGCAACAATCATTGAGGCCTGTGCGGAAAACGATGTGGCCCTGGAAGTAAACGCAAACCCCAACCGCCTGGACCTGGACTGGCGCTGGATTCGACAGGCAGCGGATGCCGGCGTGCTCCTCTCGATCAACCCCGACGCCCATTCGACCCAGCAGATTGCCAATACGCGATGGGGCGTGGCGGTGAGCCGGAAGGGCTGGCTCACCCCGCAGCAGTGCCTAAACGCCAAACCGCTGCCCGCCTTTGTCGAGTGGCTCGACTGAGAAGCCCCACCCTGCATGCCTGTGGAGAACTGCGGGTGCTCGTCCTGCCGCCCCCCTCCTGCCTGACTCCCGCCTGATGTGTCTCGACGCGTAGCCGCTGGGCTGGTCCTCGTCTTGGTAAGTGCTGCCGGCGTGGCTACCTGGGCCGTCGTTCGTTCGTTCAACACTGCCCCCCCAGCCCACCACTCTGTCCGCGCCCTCGCCGATACGACCATCGTGCACTGGACGCGCGGCCACAGCGCCACGGTGCGGGCCACCACCTCTTCCGATGCCCTCACGGCCCTCGGGTACGTCCATGGCATGAACCGGGCCTGGACTGTCACGCTCTGGCGCCGAACGGCACTGGGGACCCTGGCGCGCACCTTTGGGGACAGCCTCCTGCCCGTCGACCGCCACGCTCGCCGACTCGGCCTCGCCCACCATGCCCGTCGGACGTACGCCCAGTTGCCCCCGTCGACCCGGCGGCGCTTGCAGGCGTATACCCGCGGGCTGAATGCAGCGCTTGCGTCCCCACGGGTGCGCCGTCGCCCCCCGTTCACGGCCCTGCCGGTGCAGCCCTCTCCCTGGAAGCCCTGGCACCCCTTGGCTGTCGAGCGCCTCTGGGCCTGGCTCGGAACGCCGGAGACCCTCTTCGCCGCCCTGCCAGCCCTCCACGCGGTCGACCAACGCCTACGGCAGTGGCTTCACCTGCACGGGCGCGTCCGGAGCCTCGCCTGGGCCGCACGCCCCCCCGACGATTCCGGCCGCCCGGCTCTCTTTGCACGCCATGTGCTGGGCAGCACCGCCGCCCCCGTCTTGCAGGAGGTGCATCTGCAGCACCCGTCGGGCCCGTCCGTCTCAATGGCCACCGTGCCGGGGACGCTCATCGCCCCTACTGGCTCGCGCCCCCCCTACGCCTGGACGTACCTCCTCCAAAGCCGGGCCGCGGTTGCCCTACGCCCCCTGAGCGACTCTCTGGGGACACGCCGGTACGACCGGATCGTGAATGCCAACGGCACTGCGTCGCTACTCGCGACCCGGCAGGGGGAGGCCGGCCTCGTCCTGGATACCACACGGACCGACTCGGTGCGCGTCCTGCGCTGGCCGGGCCTGCGGGCCGGCACGGATGCGGCCTGGTGGATGCACCTCGCGGGCCTGCGTGCCAATGCGCCCTCCGTCGATTCGCTCCGCCTGTTCCGCGGCACGGGACTAACGATGGACTCCGAAGGCCAGTGGACCGTGCGCGGCACTCCCCCTGTGGTGGCGACAGGCCCCCGATCGGTCCTGGTCGGCCACAGCCGCTGGGCCTCGCAGGCGGCCCGTACCCTGCACGACGGCACCCATGCCTCTCCTGCTGCGTGGAGCACTGCCACCAAAAGCCCCTGGGCGCGCACGCTGCTTCCCACCCTGCTGCCCGATCTTGCGCCCCTTTCGGACGCCTCGCCGTTGCTGGAGGAGGCCCTCTCGTATCTTCGCAACTGGAATCATCGGTTCGAGCGCGCAAGCATCGGGGCCACGCTGTTTGCGGAGTGGATGCGTGCGTACCGCGCCGAGCATGGCCGGGGGGCGCGCGGCACCGTGTCTGCCTCCAACACCGGCCCGCGCCGACGGCGGACCTTCCGGCGGGCGGTGCGCACCCTCGCTCAGCAGTATGGGCGGGACGTGCGGCGATGGCGGTGGGAGCGCGTGGCCCAGGAGCAGCGGTTCTTCCCGGTCTGGGCGGCCGACTCGCTCGTAGCACCGGACCTGTCGCCGCTTGCGACGACCCGCTATGCTCCCCTCCTACGACCGGGGCACGGGCACGCGTCCACGGGGGCGGGGGGGCCGTCCTTCGTCGCACCGCTCCCGAGTGGACCTGCCCCTGCGTACTGGGACGGCTGGGCAACGCCCGGGGACGGCCTCACTGCTCGACGGCTGCGTGTGGACCCTTCTGCACTTTTCGAGCGGACCCGCAGCTCTCGCAGCGCCCCACGCCCCGTCCCTGTCGAGGACGCCCCTCTGGAACGCACAACGCGCCTCGTGCCTGTGCGCAAATAGCTGCCCAGAGGCGGGGAAGGCGAATTGGGAAGGCGAAGCAGGGAAGGCGAAGCAGGGAAGGCGGGGACACAAGACGAGCCCCGCCGCCGGCCCGTGTGCTCACGCCTCTTGCATCTGACGACGAATTTGCTCGGGGACGCTCGGGTCGCGGAGCGTGGTAGTGTTGCCAAGGTCTTCGCCGTTGGAGATGTTTTCGAGAAGGCGGCGCATGATCTTGCCGGAACGCGTCTTCGGCAGATCCCCCACGAAAATGACGTTCGCCGGGCGAGCAAACTTCCCAATCTCGTTCTCCACGGCCGCCACAATCTCCTGCCGCACCTCGTCGGAGGCCTGCACCCCTTCGCGAACCGTCACGTACACATCGGGCACGTGCCCCTTTCGGTCGTCTTGCCGGGCTGCCACAGCGGCCTCCGCCACCGCCGGCACCTGCGCCACGGCCGACTCCAGCTCCATCGTGCCCAGGCGATGCCCCGCTACGTTCATCACATCGTCGAGCCGTCCCAGAACACGAAAGTAGCCATCCTCCTCGTGGACCGCCCCGTCGCCGGCCTCGTAGATCCAGTCGCGCCAGTCGTCGGAGTCGGTGTCCGAGAAGCGGCGCCAGTACTCGTCGATGAACCGCTGGTCGTCGCCGTAGACGGTCTGGAGCATGCCGGGCCACGGACGCTCAATGACGAGATTGCCCGCTCGCCCGCTTGCCGGCTCAAGGGGCGTGCCGTTGTTGTCGTAGAGGGCCGGCTGGATGCCGGGCGCTTCAATGCCGGCGGAGCCCGGCTTCATGTCCTTCAGGGCCGGAAGGTTGGTAATCAGGTGCCCCCCGGTCTCCGTCTGCCACCACGTGTCCACGATGACCGCCTCTTCGTCCCCGATGTGGGTGTAGTACCAGAGCCACGCCTCCGGCTGAATCGGCTCCCCGACCGTGGTCATGTGGCGAAAGTCAAAGTCATAGGCGTCGGGGTATTCTTCGCCCCATTTCATGTACATGCGAACGGCCGTAGGCGAGGTGTGGAAGATGCTCACGTCGTGCCGCTCGGCAATCTCCCAGGTGATGCCCTTGTGAGGATGGTCCGGCGCGCCTTCGCGCATCACGCTCGTGGTGCCCAGCGCAAGCGGGCCGTACACGATGTACGAGTGCCCCGTAATCCAGCCAATGTCGGCCGCACACCAGTAGGTGTCCTCGGGCTTGATGTCGAGCACATACTTCGAGGTCCCCGCCACGTAGCTGAGGTAGCCGCCTGTACGGTGCTGGGCACCTTTGGGCTGGCCGGTGGTGCCGGACGTGTACATCAGGAAGAGAGGATCTTCCGCGTCTCGGGAAACCGGCTCCACGCGGGCACGGTGGTTGTCCACCATGAGCTCTGAGACGAGTATGTCGCGCCCTTCTTCGATCTCGGCGTCGGGATGCAGCTGGCCCTCGTGCCGCTCCCACACCAAAACAGTTTCCACACCGGTGTCGGCCTCTTCGACCGCCGTGTCGGCCTTTTGCTTGTGATGCATGAAGTCGCCGCGGCGGTAGTAGCCGTCGATGGTCACGACCACGTCCGAGTCGGCATCGTCCACGCGCTGGGCCAGGGCACTCGCCGAAAAGCCGCCGAAAACAACCGAGTGCGGCGCGCCGATGCGAGCGCAGGCCAGCATGGTGATGGGCAGGGCCGGCACCATGGGCAAGTGAAGGGTCACTACGTCGTCTGGCTCCACGCCCACCTCCTTCAGCGACGCTGCCATTTTGTTCACTTCTCGGTAAAGGTCGCGGTAGGTAAGGGTCTGCTGCGTGCCGTCTTCGCCCTCCCAGATGAGGGCCGCCTGGTTGGGCCGCTCGTCCAGATGACGGTCGACGCAGTTGTAACACGCGTTGAGGGTGCCTCCCTTGAACCACTCGAAGAAGGGCGGCTCTGAGCCATCAAAAACCGTGTCCCAGTGCTCATCCCAGTCCAGCAGTGCGGCGTACTCCTCAAAGCCCTCGGGGAAGTTGTCGAACCGGTCGTACACCGCCGGATCGGACACGTTGGCCTGTCCCACAAACGACGGCGGCGGGCGGAAGTACTCTTGGTCGGAAAGGCGAGCTTCAATCGTGGCATCGTGATCGGCCATGGTGCAGCGGGAGTTTCGTCTGGAGAAGAGTCGAGGCCCGGGGAGCGGACGTTGCGCAGAGGTCCCTCGCCCCTTGAATGCGAATGAGGTGAAAGGGCTTACACCCGTGGCGCTGGTTCGTTGCGCGTGCTCCTAATGGGAAAATCAGAGTACGAATCCGGGGGAGAAATTTCAACTTTCTGAGCCGACGAGCGACGGCTCGTGGAGCACCGCCTCGCACCACCCCCGAACGCCGTTGCAGCAGTAGACCTGGTCGGCGGTTCGCAGGTCGTCGAGGGTCAGCACCTGCTCTCTGGCCGCCGGCTCTGTCTCCAACACATGCTCTCGATACACCCCGCCCAGGAGTCCCGACTCGACCGGTGGCGTGAGTAGCGACTCTCCCTTCCGCACGAAGACATTGGTGTAGCACCCCTCTGTCACCTCGCCCGCCTCGTTCAGCAAAATCGCCTCGTCGAACCCTGCGCGGCGGGCCCGTGCCAGCGCCTGCTCGTATACGTGCCGGTGGGTGGTCTTGTGGTAGAACAACGAGTCGGTGGCGTCAATGCGCGCCTCGGCCACCCTCACCTGCCACGGCGCGTCGGGGGGCGTCTCTACAGGAGAAGCCGTGACCGAAATGCGCCCCCACCGGTCCAGCGTGGCCCGCACCTTGCAGGGCCCGCCGGCACCAGACACGGCGCGCCGGACCCGCCGCCGGAAGCGCGCCTCGTCGAACGGAAACGAAAAATACGCGGCGGACTGCGACAGGCGCTCCACGTGCCGGTCGAGGAGAGCGATTCGTGCCCCGTCGGTGCGCATCGTTTCGATGAGCTTCAGGTCGTCGTCGGGCGGGGCCGTAGACGATTGGGCGGAGCGGGGCGTCGTCAGGAAGGCGCCCTTCAGCGCGCACTCGTCGTATTCGTCGGCCGGATCGGAGTCCCACACGACGCCGCTCCCGATGCCCATTGTACCTGCGTCGCCCTCGACCACCGCCGTGCGAATGGGCACATTGAAGACGGCGGTGCCGTCCGGCCCGGCCATGCCGATGGCGCCACAGTAGACGCCGCGCGGGGCGCGCTCCAGGGCACGGATGATGCGCATGGCGCGGCGCTTGGGGGCCCCGGTGATGGAGCCGCACGGAAAGAGGGCGCGGAGCAGATCGGCCAGCCCGGCGTCCTCCCGCAACTGCCCCTCCACCGTCGAGGTCATCTGGGTGACACTCTGGTACGGCTCCGTCTCGTAGAGCGACGGCACCGTCACCGAGCCGGGCCGGCAGCAGACCGAGAGGTCGTTGCGGAGGAGGTCGACAATCATCAGGTTCTCCGCCCGGTTTTTCGGATCGGCGGCAAGCTCGTCCTGCAGGGCCTGGTCCTCGTCCAGGGTGCGCCCCCGCCGGATGGTGCCCTTCATGGGCCGTGTGATCACACGGTCGCCCTCGCGCCGCAGGAACAGCTCCGGCGACAGGGACAGGATCTGTCGGTCGCCGCAGTGCAGGTACGCGGCGTACGGGACGCGCTGACGGGCCCGCAGGCGACGGTAGAGGCCCCGCGGGTCGCCCTCCAGGCGAAAGCGGAGCGGCGCCGTGTAGTTGATCTGATACACGTTCCCCTTTCCGATCTGGCGCCGGACCGCCCGAATGTCCTCGATGTAGTCCGACTCCGCGACGCCGAGCCGAAGGTCCTCCACGGCAGGACGCCCGTCGAGGGCGTTCAGGCCCGCCTCCACGTCCACCGGCGCGAGGCGGCACGGCGCATCGTAGACCCCAAACCACGCCAGGGGCTGACGGGCCCGCTCCGGCACGTCGAGGCCCACAAACGGGTAGCCGGCCTCGTACGAGAGATACCCCGCAACGTAGTGGCCGCGGGCCGTTTCCTGCTGGAGCGTTTCGACCAGCCCTTTCACGTCCGCCGCGGTCGCCGCGGTGTGGACGCGCTTCGGGGCGGTGAACACCCAGCTCCACCGGTTCTCGGCGTCGGGGCGGGCCGAGTCGAGCAGAACGGTTCCCGGGCGGGCGAGGGGCTGAGGGTCAAACACGGCATGCTGGCGGGATCCACGGGGCAACGTCTATCAACCCAAGATACGTTCCCCCCAGTGCTTCGTTGCCCCGCCGATGCCTTCGTCCGCAACGATCCTCAAACACCAGCGTGCCCCCGTTCTGTCCGCCATCGGGTCCTAAATCGAAATGACGACCTTTCCAAAGTGAGCCTGATCGGCCTGATACTGATACGCCTCCTGCGCCGCCTCCATCGCGAAGGTTCGGTCCACGACCGGCCGGATGTCGTTGGCCGCAATCGCGGCGTTCATGGCCGCAAACGAATCCCGCGGGTGGTCGATCGACCCAACATAGATGCCGTGGAGGTGCCCCCGGCGCTGCATGAGCATTTGCGGGTTCGGGTTCTCGTCCGCATCGGTGAGCACCCCGATCAGTCCAATCTTGCCCTCCGGCGCAACGGCCTGGAAGGAGCGGCCCAGCGTGCCGGTACCTCCCACCTCCACCACGCAGTCCGCCCCCTCCCCGTTGGTCCGCTCCAGAACGGGCTCGTGCCAGTCGGGCGTGCGCTCGTAGTTGATGGTCTCGTCGGCCCCGAGGGCACGGGCACGCTCCAGCTTGTCGTCGCTCGACGAGGTGATGAACGTACGGGCGCCGGCCGCCCTGGCAAACTGGAGGGCAAAGATGGACACCCCGCCCGTCCCCAGCATCAGAACCGTCTGACCGGGCTGAACGGGCGTGCCCGCCCCAAAGAGGGCGTGCCAGGCCGTGTGGGCCGCGCACGGCAACGTGGCGGCCTCCTCGAAAGACAGGGAGTCCGGCACGGGCAGGAGACCGCTTTCGTGGAAGACCTGGAACTCCGACAGGGTGCCGTCGAGCGGAGCGCCGAGGGCCTGCCGGGGGGCCGAGGGCGGAGCCTCGGGCGGGACCTGCGAAAAGGTGTTCACCACCCGATCGCCCTCGTCGAAGTGCGTCACGCCCTCCCCTACGGCCTCCACGATTCCGGCCCCGTCTGAGAGCGGGATGACGGGCGCGTCCTGCTGGGCCGGATACGTCCCCCAGGCAATTGACAGGTCCCGGTAGTTGATGGACGCGGCCCGGAGTCGCACGCGCACCTGCCCCGGGCCGGGCGTCGGGCGCGGACGCTCCGTGGGCTCCAGGGCGTCGAAGGCGTCGCCGGTGGGATCGAGTTCAACGGCATTCATACGGGAAACTGTACCTGTGAGGGGGAAAGCCGACTGCGGGCGAAGCGGAAACCCATCGCGGCACCGTCCGGCCCACGCCGCTCGGCGCAGATACTGAACGGGGCACAATTAGGATTTTGACTACAATGACACACGCAATGAAGAACATCTGGAATAATCGTTCCAGATTGACTACATCTTTGTCCATGCGGAGACCCTGCGAAATCGCCCGCACGAACTGGAACGTGCGTTTCAAAATTGGAGTACAGGTCCTCGATATTACACTCACATGCACCAACCTTCTTCTCCTCGTGGCTTCTTCCCTCTTCGACGACGTGGACCTCGGCCCCCTTCCCCTCCCGCACCGCGTGGCGATGGCGCCGCTCACCCGCAACCGGGCGGCGGCGGGCAACGTGCCCACCGAGATGAATGCCACGTACTACCGGCAGCGCGCCGATGCCGCCTTCATCGTGAGTGAGGCCACCCAGGTGGCGCCGAAGGGCCAGGGCTACCCGCGCACACCCGGCATCCATTCCGACGAACAGGTCGAGGGCTGGAAAAAAGTGACCGACGCGGTCCACGAGGCCGGCGGGCGCATCTTCCTGCAGCTCTGGCACGTGGGGCGCATCTCGCACTCTCTGTACCACGACGGCGAGAAGCCGGTGGCCCCGTCCGCGATTGCGCCCGAGGGACAAGTTCTTACCCCCAACCTTGAGATGGTCCCCTTCGAGACGCCGCGCGCCCTGGAGACGGAGGAAGTGCCCGAGGTGGTGGCGCAGTACCGCCGGGGCGCCGAAAATGCCCGACGGGCCGGGTTCGACGGCGTAGAAATTCACGGTGCGAATGGGTACCTCATCGATCAATTCCTTCGCTCCGGCACCAACGACCGCACTGATCGCTACGGCGGCTCGCTCGACAACCGCCTGCGCTTTCTGCGTGAGGTGATGGCCGCCGTGACGGACGTGTGGACGTCGGACCGGGTGGGCGTCCGCCTCTCGCCCCTCGCCCCCATTCACGGCATCTACGACGACACGCCGGAGGCCACCTTCCGCGGGGCGGCGGCGACCGCCAACGACCACGACCTCGCCTATGTCCACCTGGTGGAGCCGGACGCCCCCAAACCGCCCGTGGCCGGCGACGGAGACGCGGCCGATGTCTTCGGCGCAATCCGGACGGCGTTCGACGGGGCCCTCGTCGTCAACGGCAACTACGACACCGACACGGCCACCGACGCTATCGAGCGCGGGTACGCGGACCTCGTCGCATTCGGGCGCGCCTTCCTCGCCAACCCCGACCTGCCTCGCCGCCTGCAAGAGGGCCTGCCGATCAATGTGCCCGACGAGGACACCTTCTACAACGGCGACGAGCACGGCTACACGGACTACCCCACCTGGGAGGAGCTCCAGAACGGGATGGCATTCGACACGCTGGACTCCCTCGCCAACCTCGAGGCCCGCGGCTAAACGCCCTGGTGCCCAGTGTCCGACCGGGACACGGAGGCCAATCCCCTCTGGACACGGTCGCCGACAGCCTCCTGCGCCGTGCGGCCGCCTGGGCCCCAGACCGGTCACATATTCCGCCGGTACTCCCCGCCCACCTCAAACAGGGCCTCGGTGATCTGCCCGAGGGAGCAGTACTTGACCGCCTCCATCAGCACCTCGAACGTGTTCTCGCCGTCGCGCGCCGTCTCTTTCAGTTCGGCGATCGCAGCGTCGTTCTTGTCGGCGTAGCGCTCCTGGAATGCCTTCAGGTTGTGGAGCTGGTGCTGCTTCTCGTCGTCGGACGAGCGCATGAGGTCGACCGCCTCGTCCTCCGGCGCGTCGTCGTCCTCGTCCCGCGTGAAGGTGTTGACACCCACGACTGGTTTCTCGCCCGAGTGCTTCTGCTCTTCGTACTTCATCGACTCCTGCTGGATCTTGCCGCGCTGGTACATCGATTCCATTGCCCCCAGCACGCCGCCGCGGTTGTTGAGGCGCTCGAACTCGTGCAGCACCGCCTCCTCTACCAGGTCCGTCAGCTCCTCAATGATGTGGGAGCCCTGAAGTGGGTTCTCGTTCATCGTCATGCCCAGCTCCTTGTTGATGATGAGCTGAATCGCCATCGCGCGCCGCACGCTCTCCTCCGTCGGCGTCGTGATCGCCTCGTCGTAGGCGTTGGTGTGGAGCGAGTTGCAGTTGTCGTAGACGGCCATGAGCGCCTGCAGCGTGGTGCGGATGTCGTTGAACTGAATCTCCTCCGCGTGCAGGCTGCGGCCGGAGGTCTGGATGTGGTACTTGAGCTTCTGGCTGCGCTCGTTCGCGCCGTAGAGCTCCTTCATCGCCACCGCCCAGATGCGCCGCGCCACCCGCCCAATGACGCTGTACTCCGGGTCCATCCCGTTCGAGAAGAAGAACGAGAGGTTTTGGGCAAAGTCGTCGATGTCCATCCCGCGGCTCAGGTAGTACTCCACGTACGTGAAGCCGTTGGCCAGGGTGAAGGCGAGCTGCGTGATCGGGTTGGCGCCGGCCTCGGCGATGTGGTAGCCGGAGATGGAGACGGAGTAGTAGTTGCGCACGTCCCAGTCGATGAAGGACTGCTGGATGTCGCCCATGAGCCGCAGCGCGAAGTCCGTGGAGAAGATGCAGGTGTTTTGGGCCTGGTCCTCCTTCAGGATGTCGGCCTGCACCGTGCCCCGGACCGTGTGGAGCGTCTCCGCTTTGATTTCCTCGTACTCGTCGCGCGCCAGCACGCCCCACTCCACGAGCTCCTCCCCACTCGTCCCGAGCAGGCCCAGCCCGCTGCCGTCGTGCGTCTCCGGCAGCTCGTCCTCCCGTCCGTCCGGTCCGTACGGCACGTACTCCGGTCGATCGTCGCCCAGCTTTTCGTCGATGACCGTCTCGGCTTCGTCCCAGCGCCCCTCCTCCTTCAGGTATTTCTCCACCTGCTGGTCGATGGCCGCGTTGAAGAACATGGCCATCAGCATCGGCGCCGGGCCGTTGATGGTCATCGACACGCTCGTCTTGCGGTCGCACAGGTCGAAGCCCGAGAAGAGCTTCTTCATGTCGTCGAGCGTGCAGATGGAGACGCCCGCGTTGCCGACCTTGCCGTAGATGTCGGGGCGCTCGGCGGGGTCGCGGCCGTAGAGGGTCACGCTGTCAAAGGCCGTGGAGAGGCGGTTCGCCTCGTCCCCCTGCGAGACGAGGTGAAAGCGGCGGTTCGTGCGTTCGGGCGAGCCCTCGCCCGCAAACTGGCGCGTGGGCATCTCGCCCTCCCGCTTAAACGGAAAGACGCCCGCCGTGAAGGGAAAGTAGCCCGGCAGGTTCTCCAGCAGGGCAAACTCAAGCCGCTCGCCCGGATCTTTGGTCTTCGGAAGGGCGACGCGCGGAATTTTGGTGCCGCTCAGGCTCTCGCGGTAGAGCGGCACCGTAAAGTCGCGCCCCCGCACCGTATAGGTAAATTCCTCCTGCCGGTACTCCTCGGCCAGGTCGTCCCAGTTTTCCAGAATGTCCTTGCACCGCTTGTCGAGCTTGTCCCACCAGTGGGCCTCCATCTCGTCGAGCCGGCCGGCAATCTGCTCCTGGTCCTCCGGCGCCCAGTCCTCGACCTGTGCGCGGGCCCCCTTCGCCTCTCCCCACTTTCGGGCATACTCGACTTGCTGCTCGACCCAGTCGCGATATTCCTCGCAGGTCTCTTTGATCTCGCCGAGGTAGCGCTGCCGGTCCGGCGGGATGATGGCCACCTCCGACGGGTCGGGCTCCGGGATCTCCTCGTCGTAGGTCTGTGACTCCCGCCCAAACTCGAAGTCCGCGTTCAGCCGATCGAGCAGCGCCTTGTAGAGGCGCGTGACGCCGGGATCGCCGTAATGCGACGCCATCGTCGGGTAGACCGGCATCGCCTCGGGGTCCTCATCGAACCGCATGCGGTTGCGCTGCACCTGCTTCCGCACGTCGCGCAGGGCGTCCTCCGAGCCCCGCTTCTCGTACTTGTTGATCGCCACGAAGTCGGCCAGGTCGAGCATGCCAATCTTTTCCAGCTGCGTCGGCGCGCCGAAGTCGTGGGTCATCACGTAGAGCGTCAGGTCCGTGAGGTCCACGATCTCCGTGTCGCTCTGTCCGATGCCCGCCGTCTCCACCAGAATCAGGTCGTAGCCCGCCGCCTGGCACACCCCGATCGCCTCCTTCAGCGCCTCGGTGGTGGTCCGGTTCGCCTCTCGGGTCGCGAAGGACCGCATGTAGACGCGATCGGTATTCGGGCCGTAGATCGCGTTCATCCGGATGCGGTCCCCCAGCAGCGCCCCGCCCGTCCGCCGCCGCGTCGGGTCCACCGACAGCACGGCCAGCTCCAGGTCCTCGTGGTCGTTCAGAAACCGCCGCACGAGCTCGTCGGTCAGCGTCGACTTCCCGGCCCCGCCGGTCCCCGTGATCCCGAGCGTTGGGACATTCGAACGTTCAACGTTCAACGTGCCAGCGTCCCTTGAATCAGGACTCCCATCGCCACGAGGGGCACCCTCGACCGACTGGGCCTCCCCCTCTTCTTGTCTGGCTCCCACCACCACCGCCGCCTTCTCCGGCTCCGGCGCCTCCACCCGCGTCAGGTTGCGGGCCACGGTTCGCGGGTCCCGCATCGGGACGTCGTCCGGCACGTGGAACTCGGCGTCCACGACCGGGAAGTCGCACGCCTCCACCATGTCGTTGATCATCCCCTGGAGCCCCATATCCATCCCTTCGTCCGGCGAGTAGATATGGGCGATGCCGTAGTCCTCCAGCTCTTCTTTCTCCTCGGCCACGATGACCCCTCCGCCGCCGCCGTACACGCGCACGTGCCCCGCCCCCCGCTCCTCCAACAGGTCGTGCATGTACTTGAAGTACTCCATGTGCCCCCCCTGGTAGCTCGACACGGCGATGCCCTGCGCGTCTTCCTGGATCGCGGTGTCCACGATCTCCTTTACCGACCGGTTGTGGCCGAGGTGGATCACCTCTGCGCCCGTCTGCTGCAGGATGCGGCGCATGATGTTGATGGCCGCGTCGTGCCCGTCGAACAGGCTCGTGGCCGTGACGAAGCGAACCGGGTGGGTGGGCTGATAGCGATCAACGTCCATGACGAATGAGTGTGGGAAAAACGGGAAAGTCGAGAAGGGAGGGGCCGCCTTCGTTTCGAAGCGCTTCCAACACCAACTGGTACGACCCAGGGGGGAACACGTTGCACAGGTTGACGTCCTCGTCGGCTGAGGCCGGAAGTCCGACCAGCCTTCTCGCGCTCTGTCCGATGCTGTAGGGTCCGGGCGGGAGCATTTGCAGGAGGCCCCGCTGCACACCGGCGGGGCCCACAGTGGTGCACTGAACGGGGGAGACTTCGCGGATGGCACAGGGGCTCGACGGCATGGCCCTGCGGATACAGAAGGAGCCCAGGGGGCCCTCTTTCGGGAGCGACGCGCCGCCTCCCAGTCCGTCTTCCGGCCCCGACCGACAGGGGAGAGGAGTCGAGGGTTTGGCCTCGGCGTTCCCTACGACTCCGGAAACGTTCGTCCGGTGATCACCGGGCCGGGGGCGCGACGAAGGATGCCCTCGGCGACGCTCCCGAGCACGCGTCGTTTCACCCCCGAGAGCCCGTGCGTCGCCATCACCAGCAGGTCGGTGGGGGCAGAGGCACAGCCCAGAAGTGCCGGAACCGGGTCTCCTCTGCGAACGAGGACCGACACCTCCTGCCCGTCCGCCGCGACCGATCGGCCCCACGTCTCCAGTTCCTCGTGCACTCGTGCCTCAATCTCGTCCGGCGAGCGCCCCGAAACCTCCAGGTCGTAGAGCGTCGGAAGGGTGGGCAGATCCACCACGTGGACGAGCGCAAGAGGGAGTCCGTACGCCAGGGCCAGCCCAGCCGCAAACCGGAGCGCTTCGCGGGAGGCCTCCGAAAAGTCCACCGGCGCCACGAGTCGCTGCAGGGCGTCAGTCCGCGGACGGGCATCATGCGCCCGAGTGGTGAGGACCGGGCAAGGGGCCGTGCGGAGCACTTCCTCCGCCACGCTCCCAACGAGCAGCCGCCGTACGCCCCGCCGCCCGTGCGTCCCCATCACCACAAGGTCTACGTCATGCGCCTCGGCACAGTGCACGATGGCCGGTGCCGCGGCCGGGCCCTCATCCAGGAGACAGGAGACCTCGTCGTCGCTCGGGGCCCGCCCGTAAGGAGCCAGGATGCGGCCACAGCGCTCCCGGAACTGCTGCTGCAGAGTCGCCCCACGCGCCTCTACCGACCGCGGGCCGCGAGCAAAGGGGCCACCGGGCACTTCGTGCACGTGCAGAAGATGAAGCCGGGCCCCCATCCGGGCCGCCACGTCCGTGCCGTAGGCCAGGGCGCGCGCAGAAGCGGACGAAAAGTCGCAGGCGACCAGAACTGTTTCGATCATAACAGACAAGACCCGAATGAAAGCGAGCGCCCCCCTCCGGCACGCGCCGCACAATGCCGCAGCACGTGGACGAATCGGCCGTGCCTCACGGCCGCGCCTCTTCGCCCCGAACGGAAGGGGCGTGCCCCAAACCGCGGGCTACGACGCCGAGGCCTCGGAGGGCACTGGCGCTTCGGTCGCCTCCTCTCCCAGCGCAAGGATTACGCGGCGCTCCAGCGTCCGCTTCAGGTGCATCACGTCCTCCTCCTCCCCCTGGTCGATGTACATGGAGTGGATGTAGAGGTACTCGCGGTCGTCGGAGACGTCCAGGCTGAGCGTACCCGGCGTCAGCGAGATCAGATTTGCGAAGAGCGTAATGCCCGCATCCGAGCGGACCGACAGCGGCACCGCCAGAATGCCGGCCTGCATGCTGTAGCCCGGCGTCAGCACCTCCGCCGCCACGCGGATGTTGGAGACCACGAGCTCTTTCACGAAGAAGCCCACGAGGGCCACCCGGTGGCCCAGGCGCCGGTCGTAGCCCGCCTCCCCGATGAGCGGGCGCATCAGGCGCAGCACGACGTAGGCCAGCACAAAGCCCACCGCAAAGTTACCGAGCGTAAACGTCCCCTGCACCGCCGTCCACACCAGGGCGAGAAGCAGAGTCAGCGACAGATTTTTCATGGTCAAGCACCGCTTCGACGTATTCGGAGGAGTTGTGGAGTTCATTGGCCGAGCGCTCGGCGAGGTCGTAGACCGGCCCGGCAAACACGCTGATCATGAGCGTGAGGGCCGCCAGTCCCGCGATCGGGGCATACATGACCCGCGTCCCAAGGCGCAGCGGCCCCACGGCGTCCGCCGCATCGCCCCCGCCGCCCGGCAGAAAGGCCTTCACCCAGATCTTCGTCATCGAGAACATCGTGAACAGGCCCACCGCCACAGCCACCGCCACAATCCAGTAGGCCCCCACCTCGATGCCCGCGATGGTCAGAATCAGCTTCGCCCAAAAGCCCGAGAGCGGCGGAAACCCGGCCAGCGAAAACGCCGGGATCACGAACAGGGTCGCCAGCCAGGGATGGTACGCGTAGAGGCCGTCCAGCGACTTGAGGCTGTAGGAGCCGCGCAGCCGCTTCGCCACGCCGCTCACCAGAAACAGGTTGGCCTTCACAATGATGTGATGCACAATGTAGAAGACGCCCCCCAGGATGGCCAGCGGCGTATACAGCGCCAGCCCCATGATCATGTAGCCAATCTGGCTGATGATGTGAAAGGACAGCACGCGCCGGAAGTCGTTCTGCACCGCCGCCCCAAGGACGCCCGTCACCATCGTCAGCCCGGCGCCCCACAGCAGCAGCGTATGCGTGTAGCCCACGTCCTGCGTAAACAGCAGCGTAAAGACGCGGAAGAGCGCATAGACCCCCACCTTCGTCAGCAGCCCCGCAAAGAAGGCCGAGACCGACGCCGGCGGGGTGTGATAGGACGCCGGCAGCCAAAAGAAGAGCGGAAAGAGCGCCGCCTTAATGCCGAAGGAGATCAGGAAGAGCATCGCCACCACCGTCACGAGCCCGGGCTGCCCCACGTCCGCGAGCGCCACCGACAGCTCCGCCATGTTGAGGGTGCCCGTCATTCCGTACACCAGGCCCACCCCGGCCAGGAAGAGGAGCGACGAGACCAGGTTGATCACCACATACTTAACGGCCCCAGCCAGCTGCTCGTCGGTATTGCCCAGCACAATGAGCACGAACGAAGAGATCAGCATCACCTCGAACCAGACGTACAGGTTGAACAGGTCGCCCGTGAGGAACGCCCCGTTGATGCCGATCATGAGCAGGTTGAAGAACGGGTAGAACCCGAACCGCACCCGTGTACTGTCCGCGTCCGGCACCGCGTAGATGGCCACCGCCACCCCGATGATGGCGGACACGATAAGCATGATGACGCTCAGGTGATCGACCACAAAGACGATTCCGAACGGCACCGGCCAGTCCCCGATCGTCGTCACCAGAATGCCCTCCGCCTGGAGACGCATCAGCAGCGCCCCCGACGCGGCCAGGATGCCCGTCATGCTGGCAATATTAATGCCCTTTTGCACCCCGGGCCGCCGGGCAAACAAAAGCGTCGCCACCGCCGCCACGAAGGGGATGACGAGGGGCAGGATGATGAGAAGATGCGCGGACATGAACCAGAAACCAGTCAGTTCAACAGGCAGAAAGCATCGGGCGGCTACTCGTCTCCCAGCGTCGCCTCAATGATGGCGTCAGCGTCGACGGTGCCACGGGATTGGTACAGCCGGTAGATGAGCACCAGCGAGAACGCCAGCAGCCCAAACCCGATGACGATGGCCGTCAGGATGAGGGCCTGCGAGAGCGGGTTCGCAATCCCCTCCGGCGGGTACTTCTGTCCGGGCGGGATCAGCGGGGAGGACGCGCGCGTCATGCGCCCCATCGCGAAGATCAGCAGGTGAATGCTGTTCGACAGGACGACGACCCCAATGATTTTTCGGACCAGGTCGCGCTGCAGCAGCAGGTACACGCCGACAGCGACCATCGTCCCAGTCACGAGGGCAATAAGCGTTTCCATGGCAGTCGCGTGGTTGGTGAAACGGCGAGACGGCCCGCGCTACCCGAGCGACACGTCCGGAAAGAGCCGCGGGTTGTGCTCCTCCAGCTCGTAGATCACGACGAGGGTCACCCCAATGACCAGCAGGTACACGCCCACGTCAAACAGCACGGGCGAGCCCAGCTTGATGCCCTGCCACTGTACCCAGAGTCCCTCCAGGAGCGCCCCGCCGCCCAGCAGCGGCAGCAGCGCGCTCACCACCGCGATCCCCAGCCCCACGGCCATCAGCTGCTGGGGCGTGGTGCGCAGCGCCGCCCGGGACGCCGCGGTGCCGTAGGCGATGGCGTAGAGGGCGAACGAAATTCCAGCCACGAGCCCCCCAATGAACCCGCCGCCGGTTTCGTTGTGGCCGCGGAGCAGCAGAAACACCGAAAAGAGGAGCATGAGCGGCACGAGGAGCCGAGCCGCGGTCCGCAAAATGACGGAGTGCCTCACGATACCTGTTGGGGGGTCTGTTCGGGGGCGGACGACTCAATCGGTTCGGACTGCGGCGACGCGTCTTCCGGGGCGGGGTCGTTCTCTGCGTTTGGATCCGGCGCCGTGCCAAGCCGCAGCAGCGCGTAGATGCCAAACCCGGCCGCCAGCAGGACCGTAATTTCGCCGAGCGTATCGAGGGCTCGGAAGTCGACGAGGATGGTGTTCACGATGTTGCGCCCCTGCCCCTCCACGTACGTCTTTTGTGCGTAGTACTCGCCCATCGGGTTTTCGAACGGCAGCTTGAGCACCGCCAGCACGAGCCCCGACACCACAGCCCCCGTGCCCACGGCCACAGCCCCGTTGGCCACCTTCTGCGTCGGCGTGAGGCTGCCCTCCACCTGCGAGACGCCCGTCAGGATGAGCACCACCAGGATCACCGTCAGCGTTTCGATCAGGAACTGCGTCTTGGCCAGGTCCGGCGCGCCAAACGTCAGGAACAGCAGGGCAATGCTAAAGCCGGACACGCCGAGCGAGGTGATGAGCGAGATGCGCTCTCGGAAGAAGAGCGTGCCCACGGCCCCGCCCACCGCCAGGAGCGACAGGATCCACTCGTACGCGGTCACCTCCCCCACGGCAATCGGCCCGCCGAAAAAGCCGTAGTGGTAAAACGCCCCTGCCACGAGTCCGATGGTGGCCACCAGGACCGTCGACAGGTAGCGACGCAGGACGCCGTTTTGGAGCAGGCGCGTCTGCCACCGGCCCATCGCGAGCAGTCCGTCCACCACGTGGTCGTAGCCGTGGTCGAGCCCCGTGCCGAGCCAGCGCTCAAGCTGTTGGAAGGGCGCGCTGGTGTGCAGGGCCGTCCACGAGAGGTAGGCCGCGACGCCCCCCGCCACCGTGAGGGCACTGAGGCCCAGCTCGAGCGTGAGCCCGTGCCACAGGGCGAGGTGCGGCTCCACGGTGGCCCCAAGGACCGCGCCCGCCGACGGGCCCAGGACGGCGTGGTCCAGCAGCCACGGCGCCAGGCCCAGCCCCACGCTCCCGACCGCCAGGACCACCGGCCCAAACCAAAGGCCCGGGGCGGGGCGATGCGCCGCTTCGGTAATCTCATTCACCGATCCTCGGAAGGGGCGCAGGAGCAAGAGGCCGGCGGCAGCCACCAGCGCCACGTTTGCCAGGACCGAGGCCCCAGTTACGACTGCCGGGGCGGGGGCAAAAGCGGTGGCAGCCTTGTAGACCAGCTCTTTCCCCACGAAGCCAAAGAACGGCGGCAGTCCGGCCATGGACACAGCCGCCAGGCCGGCCGCGGCGCCCGTAAGGGGCATGCGCTGCCACAGCCCCCGGAGCTTCGTAACATCGCGCACATGCACCTCATGGTCGATGGCCCCCGCGGCCATAAAGAGCGCCGCCTTGTAGAAGGCATGGACGAGGACAAAGACCATGGCCGCCTCCACCGCGACCTCCGTGCCCAGCCCCAGCAGCATCGTCAAGAGCCCCAGGGCCATGATGGTCGTGTAGGCCAGAATCGCCTTCATGTCCGTGTACTGCAGCGCGAGCCAGGCACTCAGGAGCATCGTGGCCGCCCCAATGCCCCCCACCGTCCACATCCAGAGGTCCGTTCCCGCCAGCACCGGGTGGAAGCGGGCCAGCACGTAGATGCCAGCCTTTACCATGGTGGCCGAGTGGAGATACGCGCTCACCGGCGTCGGGGCCTCCATGGCATTGGGCAGCCAGAAGTAGAACGGAAACTGCGCCGACTTGGTGAAGGCCCCGGCCAGCAGCAGGAGCACAATGGGCAGGTAAAAACGGTGTTCGCGGAGCAGATCGCCACTTTCGAGCAGGGCCGAGATCTGAAACGTGCCCGTGGCCTGCTGCATCAGCACAAAGCCCACCAGCAGGGCCAGCCCCCCCGCCTTCGTCACCAGCAACGCCTGCCAGGCCGCTCGCCGCGAGGGGGCCTCATCGTGGTTAAACCCAATCAGAACGAACGAGGCAAAGCTCGTCAGCTCAAAGAAGATGTAGAACGTAATCAGATTGTCCGCCAGCACCAGGCCGAGCATGGCGGCCATGAACATCGACAGGTAGCTGAAGAAGCGCCCCAGGTGATGGTGCCCCCGCAGATAGGCGCCGGCGTACACAAAAATCAGCGTGCCAATGCCACTGATGAGCAGCGCGAACAGGAGGCTGAGGCCGTCGAGGTAGAACGAGAGGTTGACGTCCAGCCCCGGCACCCAGGTGTACGACTGTTGCATCGTTCCGCCCGCCGCGATGCGCCCCAGGAACGACGCCAGCACCCCCGTGATGGCGGCCGGCAACAGCCCATACAGCCACCCCGCGGCGCGCCCCGTGTGCGGCGTCAGCCAGGGCGCCACGAGGGCGAGCAGGAAGCCGGAAAAGACGACAAAGAGAAGTCCCATGGTCAGCGGCGGTCAACCCAAAGACAAGAGGATCGGCGGGAGCGCGCCGCCTCCGGGTGGAAGCGCAGGAGGGGCGCCCGGGGCGACGTGCTCAAGAGACAGCCCCCGAGGAGGACGACCCGTCCTCTCCCGGTCGAGACGCGAACAGCGTGCCCCCACGGTGGTCGAGCATGCGGTCTACGATCGTTCCCTCCCAGATGGTGACGCCCATCTGGTCCCGCGCAAAGTAGGCGGCGCGGCCAATCATGTGCGCCGCAATGGGGGCCGTAAGCAGCAGAAACAGCACCAGGGCCGCGGCGCGGGTGAAGGTGCCGAGGGCGGGATGCAGCACCGCGAGGCCGGCCGTGTTGAGGGCCACCCCCAGCGTGCCCGCCTTGGTGGAGGCGTGGAGCCGCATGTACACGTCGGGCAGGCGCAGGACACCGAGCCCGGCAACGACTACGAACAGTGTGCCCGCGCACATCAAGAAAATGCCAACGACCTGCTGGACCAGCATCGGAGAAGGAAGAATGGTGGAAGCGATCCCCCGACCGGGGGACTATTCGGAGGACTGAGCGGCTTCCGGCAACGACCGGTATTCGATATATCGAGCAAACGCCACGGTGCCAAGAAACGCCACAAGCGCCAGCACCAACGAGACGTCCAGGTATGCCGGCTCGCCCGTCAAGATGGCGTAGATCAGCATCAGGGCGACGGCTTGGTAGGCCACCAGGTCGAGCGATACCACGCGATCCGGCAGAGACGGCCCCCGCATCAGGCGAATCACCGTCATCACCAGCGAAGCCCCCACCGCCACGAGGCAGGCAGACGCAAACCATGCCGCTGGACCGCTGAGCGCAGCCATAGTATCGGGCTTCGAAGTTTGTAGGGGCGACGACTATATTTTCTCCGTCCAACAAATACGGTGGATGCAGACAGGGTTCCTCCCCATCCCCCCCGTGGAATTAGAGAGGCCGCCCCCACGCGTGAAGTCTCCTCTCATTCACTGAGACCTCACGATTTGAGAACAGCCGCGCGGCGAGGCAGTGCCGTGCGCAACTGCCGCTTGCCCATCGATGTGAGATCCGATCTTCACGCCCGCGGAATGAACGACACGACCCAAGACATGTACTGTGCACACGAGATTCCGTAAACGCAATATGCTGTTCTCTCAGCACTTCTTCTGACCTCTCTTCTTCCTATGCCCGACGAAACGCTCTTTGAAGCCGAGCAGACTCTCTCGCGCGCAGACGTCGCGACGTATCTGCGCACGGTCGCCAACAAGCTCGAAGAGAACGGAGCTCTGGACTTCTCGGCCGCAAACCAGTCTGCAACTGTGGAGGTGCCCGACCACGTCAAGTTCGAGATTGACCTGGAGCGAGAGGCCGACGACAGCGCCGCAGAAATCAGCCTCGAGTTTGAACTTGAGTGGTACGAAACCGAAGACGGCACGCTTGCCGGACCGGGGTCTCTCGAGATCGATTAGCCCCCTCTTTTCCATCCCTCCTGCCCCATGCTCCCTCGCCCCCTCGCTTTATTCTCGGCCGCCGTTCTGCTGGCCGTCCTGACAGCCGCGCCCGCTGCTGCGCAGGAGCGCGGCAACGATGAGCCGCGCACGAGCCCGAACGCCTCGGTCGCTCAAACCATTGGCACCACGAATGTCCGCATTACCTACGGGCGGCCGCAGGTCAAAAACCGAACGATCTTTGGCGACCTCGTGCCCTACGGCGAGGTCTGGCGTACGGGCGCCAACGAGGCCACCACGGTCTCGGTCTCGTCCGACGTTGCCATCGAGGGCGAGCCGCTGTCCGCGGGGACGTACTCGCTGTACACGATTCCCGGCCCCGAGGAATGGACGCTCATCCTCAACACCGCGGCCAATCAGTGGGGCACCAACTACGACGCGGACAAAGATGCCCTTCGGGTCACGGTCTCGCCCCAGACGGCTGACCCGCGGGAGATGATGACCTTCCTATTCGAGGACGTCACGGCCCAGCGAGGCACGTGCGTGCTGCACTGGGCGAACGTGCGCGTCCCTTTCGACGTGCGCGTGGCCGGTCGCTAGCCCAAGAGCCCCCGACACCGGCCCGTAGCCCCTCTTCCGCAGCCCAGCGTCCCTCCCCCACGGCGACGTTCCTTTGCGACAACGGCTTGCTTCCCATGGCGCGATGCCCCTCCTGCGGTGCCCACCGCGACGCCTCGGACGACTTTTGCCCGGTCTGCGGCGAAACCCTCACGGAGGTGCATTTCTCGGAGGACACCGGGGAGCCATGGCATGAACGGCCGGGCACGATGCTGCTTCTTGTGCTGCTGTTCTGGCCCGCCGCCCTGTACGGCCTCTACCGGCGCAGCGACGGCCTGCACCGTCCATCTACGCAGTTGGTGCTCGGAGGCTGTCTTCTCATGGCAGTTGTGTGGGCGGTTCTTCTCTGAGCCCCTCTTCCCTGAACGCCTCTTGCGCCTTGCCCCCCGTGCCCAGGCGCTTGCAGACGCATGGGCGCCCTCAGGCCAGACACACGCGCACAGCGAAACGACGCTACGTCGCAGGCTGCGCCGCAGAGTGGCGGCGGACTGTCTCGGCAAAAAGACGGGCGTGCTCTGGGTCGTGATCGGGCAGCATGCCATGTCCAAGGTTCGCGATGTGGCCGTGCGCACCAAAAGCGGTTAGCATCTGCTGGACTTCACGCTGAAGGGCCTCCGGCGAGGCGTAGAGGGCACAGGGATCCAGGTTGCCCTGCAGCACGGCCCGGTCGCCCACCGTCGTGCGGGCCGCTTCTGGGTCCATCGTCCAGTCGAGGCTGATGACGTCGTAGTCTGTTTCGGCGAGGGCGTCAAGGGCGTAGTGCGCCCCCTTGGCAAACACCACCAGCGGCACCTCGGGGTGCGCGGTCTTCACCCGTGTCGCAATTTCACGGAGGTAGGGCAGGCAGAAGGTGCGGAAGCTGGCGGCATCGTGGAGCCCGGCCCAGGAATCGAACACCTGCAGCATTTGTGCGCCGGCCTCCACCTGCGCGATCAGGTAATCGACGATCACGTCGGTTGTACGCTGCAGCAGGGCCGCGCTTGCCTGCGGGTGCCGGTACAGCCACTGCCGAGCCGTGCGGTACGACTTGCTGCCGCCCCCCTCCACCATGTACGCCATGAGCGTCCACGGCGCCCCGGAAAACCCGATGAGCGGCACGCGGCCGTTTAGCTGGCGGCGCGTGAGCGTGAGCGCCTCAAACACGTGCCCGAGCGCCGCGTCGATGTCCGGCGACACGAGCCGCTCCATCTCGTCGGGGGTGGTCAGCGGCTGCGGAAAGGTCGGCCCTTTTCCCGACACCATCTTCACCGTCAGGCCCATGGCCTCCGGCACCACCATGATGTCGCAAAACAGAATGGCGGCATCGATGGGCAACCGCTCGACAGGCTGGAGGGTAACCTCGGCGGCCAGCTCGGGGGTCTCTACCACATCAAAAAAGTCGTGCTCTTCCCGCACAGCGCGGTACTCCGGCAGGTAGCGACCGGCCTGCCGCATCATCCACACCGGTGTGCGCTCGGTGGCTTTCCCCCGGGCGGCGCGAAGGAGAAGATCATTCTTAAGGGGCGGGAACGAGGCCATACCGACGCGAGGGACTGTTCGATGATTCAAAAAAAACGAGGCGAAACGCTGAGTCCGGAGGCGGTCCCGATGCGCTCGGCGTGGCAACATGCAATTAGACCCCGACCGGGCAGACCCCGACCGGGAGCGGCGATGGTTTCGGGAGGGGCCGACGCCCCCCCTCCGTTGGGAATCCCTCAAGGCCATTCAGGCGCGGCGCATCCGGCGCGGAATACATAACAGCACCCCCGAAGGACGAACCATTTGTCCGCCGCGTGGTTCAGCGATTCAGCGAACTTTTTCCGTGACGGCTCTGTCGCTGTGTCCCCCTCTCTTCCCTACCGGGGCGAAGTGGGCCGAAAGGCTCTTCACCTCCTTGCCCTCGTCATTCCTCTGGGCATGTGGACGCTTGGGCGACCGCGAGCGCTTCTTCTCTTGCTGCCAGTGGCGGGGCTTGCGGTCTCGGCCGATGTTGCGCGTGCGCACTCCGCGGCCGTGAACCGGTGGATTCGATTCCTCTTCGGAAAACTGATGCGACCGGAAGAGCTGCCGCGTGCGGGGACTGGGGTGCGGCTGAATGGCGCAACCTGTGTGCTCGTGGGCGCTGCCCTGATGGCGCTGCTTTTTCCAATGCGCCTGGCCGCGCCGGTCCTGGCGATGACCATGCTGGCCGATGCGGCAGCGGCCCTCGTGGGGCGGCGTCTCGGGCGCCATCCCTGGGGCTCTGTCTCGGCCACGGTGGAGGGCAGTGTGGCATTCGTGGGCACGGGCCTGGCGCTGATGGCAGTTGTGCCCGGCCCCTCGTTCGGCCCTGCCGCGGCGGGCGTCTTGAGTGGCGCGGTGGTGGAGGCCCTTCCCCTTCCCCTCAACGACAACATTCGGGTGCCCGTAGCGGCTGGGCTGGCTGTGGCCACGGCCGAAGCGGTGCTCCTGGAGCAGCCCTGTCCCCTCCTGGTAGGGGCTTGACACTCCCCCGACAAATGCGAAGCATTCACGCCTGTAAAAGATCGGGGGATTCTTGGGCGGTCTGCCCGCCCCGGGATCCTTCTTTGCTTCGGCCGGGGAGGCTTGGGTACGCCCGCTCCTTCGAGCGAGCCTGAAAAGCGCGGCCGGGAGCGTTTCAGGCTCCGCATTGTCGCTTGCCCCGACAGACAGGGTGCGAAGCGCAAACCAAATCGCTGGGTTTGCCCGCGCATTCATCCCACGACGAGAGATGAGGGGCGTTCTGCGCTCCTATTCCTCCTCCTTCAATCGCAAAGCATCGTGGATGCCCAGAGGCATGGTTCCTCCTCTGCTCTCAAAACGACTTCGCCCCCGAAGCCTTCCCGGGCAGGCGTTTGACCGAGCGAGAAGCCCATGCTTGAGAACCCATGTTTGAGAACCTGCCCACCCCAAATACGTTTTTTATTTTTGTCGTTTCTCCTCACGGCTGCTCGACGTCTCCCCTCCGTTCCCCCCGCACGTGTGGAACCCGTTTTTCCAGAGCGACTCCTTGAATGTCCTCAAACCAGCGCTTCAAGCTTTTTTCCGACCCGGTGCACGGGTTCATCTCCGTGCCCAAGAGCGTGCTCATGGACCTCGTCCAGACCCCCGAGGTCCAGCGCCTGCGCCGCATCCGACAGCTGGGCGTGGGGCACCTCGTGTTTCCCGGTGCCGAGCACACGCGCTTCAACCACGCGCTCGGGGCCATGGCACTCATGCAGGACGCCCTCACCAATCTCCGCGAAAAGGGGACGCCCATCTCCCCGGACGAGCGCACGGCCGCCCTGGCTGTGGCCCTGCTGCACGACGTGGGGCACGGGGCGTTCTCGCACACGCTCGAACACGAACTGATCGACGACTTCGCGCACGAGGACATGAGCCGCGTCCTGCTGGTGCGCCTCAACGAGCGCCTGGGCGGGGCACTGGACACCGCCCTGGCCATGTTTGACGACACGTACCCGCGGCCCTTCTTCCACCAGCTGGTCTCCAGCCAGCTCGACATGGACCGGCTCGACTACCTGCGCCGCGACTCGTTTTACACGGGCGTGGCGGAAGGCGAAGTGGGCGTGCAGCGCCTCCTCAAAACCATGCGCGTGCACCCCCTCCAGGGCGGCCCCGACTCCGAAGTGATGATCGAGGCAAAGGGCATCTACGCGGTGGAAAATTTCCTCATCTCGCGACGGCTGATGTACTGGCAGGTCTACCTGCATAAGACGGTGCTCGCGGGCGACGAGCTGCTCCGCAGCGTGCTGCGGCGCGTGCAGGAGCATCTCGGGGCCGGTCCGCCCCCCGACTGGCTGGCCCGCGGCTCGCGGGCTCTGCTGTTTTTCCTGCGTCACGACATCCGGGCCGACCAGATCGACGAGCCGACGGTGCGCGACCACTACGTCCAGCTCGACGACACCGACATCCTCTTCAGCCTCAAGCAGTGGATGCACGGGCCCGACCCTCTCCTGGCCGACCTGTGCCGCCGCTTTGTCAATCGCCGCTTCTTGCGCGTGACGTTCGTGCCCCGGTCCCCCAACGCCGCACAGATGGAGCAGTGGCGCGCGCAGGTGGCCAACTGGCTGGTGGCCGAGGGCCTCGTTGCCCGCACCGAAGCATCTGCTGCCGCTCGCCACTACCTCACGGCCAACGTGTCGCGCCAAACCGCCTACGACAGCGACCAGGAGCTCATCGGCATTCTGGGGCGCGACGGAACGGTGCAGGAGCTGTCCGAGATGGCCGACACGGCCACCATTTCTGAGCTCACCGGCTTCGTCGAAAAGCCGTACGTCTGCGCCCCGAAGCCCGTCAGCCTGGACCTCTCGCTCGTCCCGGGCCCTTGACGGCTTCTCCCGAGGGGTCGTCTCGTTCCAACAGCCCGGTGTTCTTGTCTGAGGGCCTCTCCGTTCGAAGGACAATCCGCGTTGGCCTGTGGGGGCCGGGGCATTTCCCCTTCTTGGGCACGTGGTCGGGCACGACGCGGGCACCGCGGGCAACTCGTCGCAGCCATCCTCCCATTCGTCGTGCGCCCTGCATCTTGCGGCCGCAGGGGGGAGTTGGGGCCAACGGATACGTACTCGACGGAACAGAGCGCTGGGACTGTGCCGCCGCTCAGCCGTCGTGCCTGTTCATTCGGTCTTCCCCAGAGCCCCGGTTGTCTTATGAGGTGCCTTTCCGCGTTCGAACACCAGGTGGCCGTCCACGAAGACAAGGTGTACCGCATTGCCCGGTCGATGCTGAAGGACGAGGCCGCCGCGCAAGATGTCACCCAGGAAGTTCTCGTGACGCTCTGGGAGCACCATGAAGACCTGGACCCCGACGGCATTATGGCCTGGCTCGCGTGTGTCACCCGCAACGCCTGCATCGACAAGCTGCGCGCGCGCCAGCGCCGCCGCAAGACGGTTACGGTCGACGCCGACGGGGTGGGCCGGGCCGAGAGCCCCAGCCGAACGCCCGACCGCCACGCCGAAGCGGAGGACCTTCGCGACCACGTGCTCGATGCCCTCGATCGGGTGGACAACCCCTACCGCCGCGTGGTGGCCCTTCGCGAGCTGCAGGGCCTCAAGTACAAAGAAATTGCCGATACGCTCGACATGCCGCTCAATACCGTAAAGGTGTACATCCACCGCGGCCGCAAGCGTCTCCGCGCCGAGCTCGACCGCGCCCTGTCCCCCCTCCCGGCCTAACCCTTCCTCGTTCGCACTGTCCTCCTCGCTCGCATTGTCCTTTGGGGCCCGGGCCGCTACATTGTGTCGTTGACGCCGGTTCGTTCTCTCTGATGCCACCGCCTCCATGGACACAATCATCGAGCCCTTCCGCATCAAATCGGTCGAGCCCCTCCGCCTCACCTCTCGGGCTGAACGAGAGCGCATGATCCGAGACGCGCACTACAACCTCTTCAACCTGCACGCCGACGATGTTATCATCGACCTGTTGACCGACTCGGGCACCTCGGCGATGAGTGCAGCGCAATGGGCCGGCCTCATGCGGGGGGATGAAAGCTACGCCGGATCGCCCTCCTATTTCCGGTTTGAGGAGGCGGTCAAAGAGCTAATGCCCTTCGACCACGTCATTCCCACCCACCAGGGCCGCGCCGCGGAGCGCATCCTGACCGGGCTGGTGGCAGGGCCCGAGGCCAAAATCCCGAGCAACACCCACTTCGATACCACCCGCGCCAATATCGAAGCTACCGGGGCGGAGGCGGTCGACCTTGTGATCCCGGCCGGGCGCCGTCCGGAGCACGCCCACCCCTTCAAAGGCAACATGGACCTCGACCGGCTGGAGACGTTTCTCGACGAGCACGGGGCGAGCGTACCGATCGTGATGCTGACCGTCACCAACAACACCGGGGGCGGGCAGCCGGTCTCCATGGCCAACATTCGCGGGGCCAAGGCGCTCTGCGAGAAGCATGACGTGCCGCTCGTTCTCGATGCGTGCCGGTTTGCGGAAAATGCCTACTTCATCAAGCAGCGGGAAGACGGCTACGGCGACCGGTCCGTCAAGCGCATCGTCCGGGAGATGTTTTCTCACGCCGACGGCATGACCATGAGCGCCAAGAAAGACGCGCTCGTCAACATCGGCGGCTGGCTGGCGCTGGACGACGACGCCTGGGCCCGCGAGGCGCGCAATCAGCTCATTCTCACGGAGGGGTTTCCTACCTACGGCGGCCTCGCCGGGCGCGACCTGGAGGCCATCGCTGTGGGCCTGCAAGAGATTGTCGACGAGGACTACCTGGAGTACCGCATGGCATCGACCCGGTATCTGGGCGAGGCCCTCACGGACATTGGGGTCCCTATTGTCAAGCCAGTGGGCGGCCATGCGGTCTATATCGACGCCAGGCGGCTCTTGCCCCACCTCGATCCGCTCGACTACCCCGGCCAGGCGCTCGCCGTGGCCCTCTACACCACCGGCGGCATTCGGGGGTGCGAAATCGGATCCGTCATGTTTGGCCGGCAGCCGGATGGCAGCGAGGAGCCGGCCGACATGGAGCTCGTCCGCCTCGCCATCCCCCGCCGCGTCTACACCCAGAGCCACATCGATTACGTGATCGAGTGCTTCGAGGAGGTGTACGCCCGGCGCGACGAGTTGTGCGGCTACGAGATTACCGAAGAGCCGCCGCAGCTTCGCCACTTCACCGCCCACTTCCGCCCCACGGCGCCTGCGGCAGTGCACCAGGCGACACAGACCGAGTCGTGACGATTGAGGCGCGGAGCGCGTCCCGAAGAGAAGTTTCGCGGGGATCTCTCACCGATACCCTGCGAGGCGGCGACGCGTGCGGCCCAAGGCCGGCGCCACCTCGTCCGGCGGCGTAAGCTCGCCCCGCAGGTTGGTCTGCACGAGACGGCGCACTTCTTCGGGGGGATGGTCCTGTTCGAAGAGGTAATACAGCTTGGCCAGGGCCGCCTCCGTGGTCATGTCGTAGCCGCTCACCACTCCCGCGTCGGCGAGGGCCTTGCCGGTGGCGTACAGATCAAGGTCGGCCGTTCCGCGGAGGGGCTGGGGCACCGCCACAATCACCACGCCCCGGTCCGTGGCGTCCCGCAGCGCCTTCAGGAAGGCCTCGTCCTGGTCCGGGGCGTTGCCCGCGCCAAAGCATTCGAGCACAACGCCCTGCACCGGCGGGGCAAGCACATTTTTGAGCGTGGCCGCATCAAGCCCCGGAAAGAGCCGAAAGGCCGAGACGGTGGCCGCTCCCATCTCTACGACCGCGGGCGTGCGGGACGGACGCTGAGGCGTCGCCACCCGATCGAGATCTACGTCCAGGTGAATCCCCGCCGTCCCCACGGCCGGGAAGTTGGGCGAGTCGAAGGCTGCAAACGAGTCGGCGTTCACCTTCGTGACCCGCGTCCCCCGGTGGAGGCGATCGCAAAAAAACAGATGCACCCCCGTCAGCCGCCCGGAAAAAGCCCCCAGAAGCAGGAGTGAGGTGAGCAGGTTTTCCTGCGCGTCGGTGCGAGATGCCTGAAGAGGAATTTGCGCCCCGGTCAGGAGGACGGGCTTATCAAGCGGGTGGAGCATGAACGACAGGGCCGACGCCGTGAAGGCCATCGTGTCGGTGCCGTGCACGACGAGAAAGCCGTCGTAGGCGTCGTACTGCGCCCGGATCGCCTCGGCAATTGTCAGCCAGTCGTCGGGCGTCATGTTGGCACTGTCGAGGAGCGGGTCAAATTCGTGCACCTCGTAGGCCGGCACATCCGCGGCCCGGAACGCGGGGCGCGCCTCCATCAACGCCTGCAGCCGCCCCGAGGCGGGCACGTATCCGCCGTCGGTCTCCACCATCCCAATGGTGCCGCCCGTATACAAGATCAGTATGCGAGGCGAGGATTGGGGGGCCATTTTTCACGGTTTCGTTTGTCTTTTTCTCATGGTTCCGGGCCTGCGTTTTTGCCCCTCCGTACGATGTGCCGCCCGTACGACGTGCCCCCGAAGCCTGACGCACGTAGACCCGAAGAAGTGCGTGCATCCAAGCGTCGTTCTGCACGACCGACAACCAGGGCGCGGAGGGAGTCGGGCCCATAGGGGCATTCCCTGGCCCTCTCGGTGCACCAAGCGGACGCCGCCCGCAGGGGGCGTCCCCGCCCTTCTTCCGAAAGATCCCCCCAGGGGCACTCGCTACGCAACGCCCCGACTCCGCTTCGCCTCCCTGAGAGGACGGCCTCGCTGGTGCTCAGAGCGCCCTGCTCGGCGTGGCGATGTGCCCCGTTGCTTTGCCGGCCTACTCTTACGAGCGCGTGCGGACACTGCCGGCCGTCCCTCCCAGCCGCCTCATGTCACTCCGCGTCCAGGATGTAAATGTCGGCGAGGTTGCGAGCCAGCTGGCCGTAGTCGAGCCCGTAGCCGATGACGAACAGATCCGGGATGCGAAACCCCACGTAATCGAGCGTGAGGTCGGGCTCCGTGGCCGTGGGCTTGTGAAGGAGCGTCGCCACCCGGAGCGAGGCGGGGTTGTGCTCCTGGAGGCGGCGCTTGATGAACTCCATCGACAGGCCCGTGTCGACGATGTCTTCTACGATGAGCACGTCGCGTTCCTCCAGGTCAGCGTCCACGCTTTTGAGCTCGTGCACCTCCCCGCTGGAGACCTTCGCGTCCCCGTAGGAAGAGAGCTTGATGAAGTCGATTTCGCAATCGGTGTCGATGGCGCGCATCAGATCGGCGGTGTACATGAACGCGCCGTTCAGGACGCTGACGAGGATGGGCGTCGTGTGGGCGTAGTCTCGGGTAATGGTGTCCCCCATCTCCGCAATGCGGTCCTGGATGCGCTCGGCCGAGAGGTAGCGTCGGAAGCGCTCTCCCTGGACCGTCACGCGGGTTTCAGTGGACGGGGCAGGGGTTTCGAGGAGGTCGCGCGTGGCAGGCATGGCGGAGCGGACAATCAGCGAGACAAGAGTGGCGTATGCGGTGGGCAGGAGACACCGCAAATCTATCCGGCGACTGTGAGGATTGACAGGAGTGCTATGCTTTTTCACGAGGTTGTAGGATGAGACGCGCCACGTGCTCCGTGTCGGGACGCACACGCACGCGATGATCGAGGCGATGGCCCACCACCCACGCGATGTGGGCGTCGGTGCAGAGCACAGCGACGCCGGTGCGCCGGTGTGCAGGCACGCGTCGCTCCGTGAGGAGGCGACTTACCCGCTTGGTGCCCTCCAGGCCCAGGGGACGGAAGCGATCGCCGTCGGTCCAGGTACGCACGGAAAGGGCCGCCCCCAAACGATCGGCGTCGGCGTAGACGGTGTGGGGGGACTCCGCATCCAGAATGTCGGGCCCTTCTTCTACGGGCTCCACACGGAGGGTGCCCTGCGGGATGTCGATGGGGGTGTCGGGCGGTACCGACGTGGGGGCCAGCGGGTCGGGGGCGGCCGTGTCGGGAAGGAAGCGCAGGCCGCCTCGCTCCCGCCAGATGGCCCCACCGTCCACCTCCACGCGCCGCCCCACCTGAGCCTCCACGAGGCCGGCCAGCTCGGTTGCCAGGCCGTGGGAAGACGGCGCGGTGGGCAGGCTGCGGCGAAGGGCCGCGAGCATCAGGCGACGACGCCACACCGGAGCCGCCGTTCGCAGCGGCTGCAGGTGCATCCAGCCCCCCTCCGGCCGCGCCTCATACGCCGTCGCCATCCGCTCCCGGAGCGCGGGGCGCAGGTCGGTGTCCACGTACTCTCGCACGAGGCGCGCCGAGCGAGCCATCGGCGCCCGCGCCCCCTCAAAGTGCGCGGCCAGGCGGGGAAGAATTTCGGTGCGGATGACGCCGCGGTCGTACGCGAGGCTTCGGTTGGTGGGATCGGTGCGCCACGGGAGGCCCGTCGCCGCCGCGTAGGTCTCGATGTCGTCGCGGCTGACGGGCAGCAGGGGACGGACGAGCGAGACGGATGGGGCGTGCTGCAGGGGACGCATCGGGCGCATGCCCGCCAGCCCCTCCGGGCCACAGCCGCGCACGAGGTTGAGAAGGAGCGTTTCGGCCTGGTCGTCGCGGTGGTGTCCTGTGGCAACAGCCGCGGCGTCCAGGGCAGTGGCGTAGTCGGCCAGGGCCGCATAGCGGAGACAGCGGGCCGCTTCTTGCAACGACTCGTCGTGGGCCTCGGCGCGGGCCATGGCGTCGCAGGCCACCGCCCGAAATGGCACCGGCGGCGACTGGCGCGCACACCACCGACGGACCAGCGCCTCGTCCGCCTCCGCCCCCTCACGCAGGCCGTAGTTGACGTGAAACGCATGTACGTCGTAGCCCAGCCGACGCAGCCCCGCGAGGCATGCCATAGAGTCGGCCCCGCCACTTGCGGCCACCACGACCCGCGCCCCTTCCGCGAGCAGTGCGTGCTCACTGATAAAATCCGCAATGGCGTCGAGGAAGGAAGAAGCCATCGGAATACACACCGTCATCGGACGTCAACCGGAAACCACGACCGCCCCCGTCGTCGCTGCCTCTGTCGCATACGCGGATCGGCCGTCAGAGATCGCCCCCGCGACGGGGGCCCTGTTATCGCCCGAACCGATCGGCCAACTCTTCCAGAGACAACTTGACAAGGGTGGGCGTGCCCGTGGGATCGGCGTACGGCATCTCGCAGGCAAACAAGTCCTGGAGGAGGGCCCGGCGCTCGGCCACAGAGAGCGCCTGCCCGCGCTGCACCGCACTGCGCTGCGCCATTGCCGTTGCCAGATCCGTGCGCCGCTCATCATCGAGCGCATCCTGCGCGGAGGTATACTGATCAAGCAAAGCCTCCAGGATGGCCCCCTCGTCCCCGTCCGGCACCTCGGCGGGCACCCCGCGCACCGACACCGTGCGCCCGCTGAGGCGCTCCAGCTCAAACCCAAGCGCCTCCAGATCCTCGCGCAGTTCGCCCAGCAGTTCAATGTCGGCCGGGGAGAGGTCGAGCGTGTGTGGAAACAAGAGGCGCTGCGACTCGCCCCGTTGCGTATCGAGGTGCGCCTGGGCCTGTTCGTAGAGAACGCGGACATGGGCGGCGCGCTGGTCGACGATCATGACCCCGGTATCGGTGGGCGTGAGGATGTACGTGTCGTGGAGGCCCCACACCGGACGGCCCTCATCAGCCTCGGGAGCGGGCGGCACGCCGTCCGCATCGGGTTGGGCCGGCGCGTCCCTCTCCGGCGCCGCCTCATCGTCGGGCGTCAAGGGAGCGGGGGGCGGTCGCGACGCCTCAGGCGGCCGGTACAGTGTCTTGGACTGGTCGCCGAGCGGCGGCGTGGGACGGGCCCGCTCCGTCTGGCGCCCGGAGCGGACCGGCCGGCCTCCCCCTGATGAGGAGCCGTCGCCCGACGACGACGCACCGTCCGTTGCGGACGGGTCTTCTCTCGAGGGCGACCGTGGCTGAAACGAGGGAGGCGCAGACGTCGCGCCCGATGCCTTTCCCCTCTTCGCCACCTTGCCGTCATCCTCATTCGGCGGACTGTCCATCTGCGGCGTCACGTGCGTCTGCCCAAGCGCCCCACGCACCGCCCCACGCAGAAAGCCGTAGATCCCGCTCTGGTCGTCAAACTTCACCTCCGACTTCTGCGGGTGCACATTCACATCGACCCGACGCGGCTTCATGGTCAGAAACAGGGCAAAGAAGGGAAACGCCCCCTCCGGCACCAAATCGTCGTATGCCGTCTTGACTGCGTGGCTGAGGTAGCGATCTTGGATGTAGCGGCCGTTGACGAACAAAAACTGTTCGCCCCGGGTCTTGCGGTGAAACGAAGGCGCGCCCACGAACCCCCGCACCGTGAGATCGCTCGACGCATCCTGGACCGGCACCAACTCGTCCCGGTGGTCTGTGCCAAGCAGATCCAGGATGCGCGTCCGCGTTGCCGCGTGCCAGTCCTCCGCCCCTGCGGCGGCCGGCAGGTCATAGTGCTCGTGCCCGTCGTGCACCAGCCGCACCGCCGTGCCCGGGTTGGCCAGGGCCAGGGACTGCACCGTCTCTGAGGCGTGCTTCAGCTCCGTGGCGGGCGTTTTCAAGAAGTTGCGGCGGGCAGGGACATTGTAGAACAGATTGCGCACCGCGACCGAGGTCCCATCCGCCAGCGGGCAGGGCCGCGTGTCGATGTGTTCGCCGCCCTCCACGCGCACCTGTGTGCCCGCCGCATCCTCCACCCGCTTGGTCTTGAGCGTCACCTGCGCCACCGCCGCGATGGACGCCAGGGCCTCTCCCCGGAACCCCAGCGTGCGGAGGCGCTCCAGGTCGTTGATGGAGCGCACCTTGCTGGTGGCGTGCCGTTTAAAGCAGCGCTCTGCATCCTCGGCGCTCATGCCACATCCGTTGTCAATCACCTGCACAAGCGTACTGCCCGCTTCTTTGAGCACCACCTCGATGGAGTCGGCCCCGGCATCCAGGGCATTCTCCATTAGCTCTTTCACCACAGAGGCCGGGCGCTGCACCACCTCGCCCGCCGCAATCTGGTTGGCGAGGCGCTCCGACATTACCTGAATGATGCCCTCGGACACGGCGGTCTCGTCGGCCACGGAACAGACAAACAAGTGAGACAGCAGCGAGCAGACCTACAGCGAGTAGTAGATCAGCAGCGTCAGGAAGAGCAGGGCCAGGAAAAACAGCAGACTGAGCGGGCTTCGCTGGGTCTCCCGCGCCCGGCGCGATTCCATTCGGCGTTTGATGTCACGCCCTTCCTCCTCGTCCGGGGCGTAGTGACGGGGGCGGTAGTCGAACGAGCGTGGGCCCCGGCCGGCACTAAATAGACCCATGACGGCGGCTTCGGTGGGACATACAGCGAGCGGAGGGGGCTGTGAGGGTGCGCTCAGGGGGTGGGAACATCCCCGTGCACCAGGTGCGGAGGCGTGTCTCAGTGCTCCTCAGAAAAAGCTACCTACATCCGGGCCGCCTCGTTCCTCTGCGCCCCCAGCTTGCCAGCCAGGGCGGGGACGAGTCTTAGGGGCGGCTTCTGCTTGATTCAGAGACGGTTCCAGAGGATGCCCCCGTGGGCCCGCCCCCTCCGGTCCCTGGGCGTCGGTCGCGCAGAACGACGCTTGAAAACACGTATTTCTTCGGATTTGCTTGACTTCTCCCCCCCGCTCACGCCGGAGGGGGGACGGCTCCTTCGCGCATCCTCAATGCCCTAAAAGAGGCCCGCCACCCCGTGCAGGTAGAGCACCATCAAGGGCGCCGCCACGGCCATCGCATCGAAGCGATCGAGCATGCCGCCGTGGCCAGGCAGCACGTGGCTGGAGTCGTCCGTGCCGGTCGAGCGCTTCAGGCGGCTTTCCAGCAGATCACCCAGCTGGCTCACGCCGCCCCCAATGAGCACCAGCGCCGCCACGTGCGGCCACGACAGCACCGAGACCCACAGCATTTTGAGAAGGCCTCCCACAAGGAGGGCCACCCCAAAGCCGCCCAGCGTGCCCTCCCACGTCTTATTGGGCGAAATGGTCGGGGCCAGGGCGTGCGTCCCCACCGTGCGTCCCACATAAAACGCCGCCACGTCCGTTGCCCAGACCACCAGCAGAACAAACACCACCAGCTGGAACGCCTCCGTGTCCGTCACGGTCGCGCTCCGCACCTGGCGCAGGCCCACCAGGCTGCCCAGCAGGGCCGTGGGGTACACCGCCCCGGCGAGGGTTGCCGTGAAGCTGGACAGAAACTGAGCGGGCGGCACCACCAGGGGCGCAGCGGCCAAGAAGACGAGCAGCACCGCCGCAGCGAGGGGCCAGAGGCCGGGCGCCACAAAAAGCGCGACCACACAGGCCCCCAGGCAGTAGCCCGCCACCGCGTGTGGATGCGCCCCGGTGCGACGCGCCATCCGGTACAGCTCCCGCTGCCCCAGCAGCCCAATGCCGGCCACGAGGGCTGCAAACACCCAACCGCCCCAGTAGGCCATCCCCAACACCACTGGAGCCGCCAACAGGGCCGTCACAACGCGGCGGAGGTTGTTGCTCACGGGCAGGAAGCAGACAGGCGAGAACAGGATACGCAAGGGACGAGGACACACAGGATCACGACGACGCCCCCTCCTCGTCCTCCCCCTCCTCATCCTCCCCGTCCTCGTCCGGCCCCCCGAGATCCATGTGCTCGTGCCCCGAATCGAGCTTCGAGTCTTGCGCGGGCGTATTGGCCGAGGGCGCATCGGGGTCCGCCCCCAGCGCCGCGGCCTCCAGCTCTTCGTCCGAGAGGTGCTCTTCGAGCAGCGACGTGGCGCGGTCGGCCTGCTCCGGCGGCACCATAACGTGCACCGCCGCCAGGTCGCCCACCGTCAGGTTGAAGGCATGATCGCGCTGCGTAAGCACCACCGCCGGAATTCCACTGTCGTCCAGTCGGTCGCGCACAAGATCGGCTTCGTAATCCGTTCCCGTCCGAAAAACGCTCACCCAGTCCTCTGGCGTACTCATAGCTACAACGGGTCAATCGTGGCAGAATGAAGAGCGAAGGCCCCGTCCGCCTCAGGATGCTCGGAGGCGGGCGGCGCGCACGTGAAGAAGATACAAGACACCGCCCACAATCACGAGCCCGCCCAGCACGGCATACCCAGGCACCGAAGGCTGGGCGAGGGCCTCCAGGTCGTACTGAGGGTGGCCCTGCACGTAGCGGGCGGCCAGCACGGCCAGGGCATTATGGGCGATGTGGACCGCCATGGCCGGCACCACACTGCCCGTGCGCCACACCAGATACGCCATGAAGAGGCCAAGCACCACCAGCGGCAGCACCTGTGAGGGACGCAGGTGATACAGGCCAAAAAGCATTCCCGACAGCAGGACGCCCACCGCCGGCCCGCCGGCTCGCTCAAACTGTCGCTGCGCATAGCCCCGGAACAGCACCTCCTCGCAGATGCCCGGCACCAGGGCGAGCAGGACAAGATTGAACCCGAGGCCCATCTGGCCATCCAGCACCTGACGGATCAGGTCCAGCTGCGATTGTTCGATCATCCGCAACGACTCCGGCAGGGGCAGCTGCTGGTTGACCTGCGCCAGCCACTGCGTCATGGGCTGCAGGCCCACCACGCCCACCAGCGCCAGCAGAAGCAGACGCCCGTCCACGCTGCGGAGACGAAGGTAGGCGGCCCAGTCGGACGAGTGGAGGCGGGCGGCGAGCAGGCCGGGCACGGCCAGGCCCACCACTTGCCCAATGCCGTTGCTGAGCACCAGCTCGCGCGTGTAGGCTGTCATCAGGCGGTCGGGGCTGGGGAGCTGCGCCACCGAGAGCCCCCCCTCGCGCAGCGCGATTTGGGCCACCAGCAGGACCGGCGTCACCACGAACTGAAAGAGCAAAAACGCCCCTGCCAGGCCCAGCAGGCCTGTTACAAAGCTGAGGGTGGCCCGGCTTACGGAGGCACGCTCCAGGGGGCCGTCCAGGGGAAGACGACCGCGGCGGCTCCACGGATCGAGCAGGACCGGGCCCCCTCCCAGGGCAGAGGACGGTATCGACACAAGAACAGGGCGGCGCGATGAGCAGCAAGCGCGATGAGCAGCAACAGGACGGGCTTGAAAGTGCGGTCTTCTCTGGGGTTTGCCCTTCGTGGATTCTTCGAAGGAACATTCCAGCCCTTACACGCGAACATGCCTGTGGACATTTCTTTCCGCGCTCGTAGCTCAGTCGGACAGAGCATCGGTTTCCGGTACCGAAGGCCGGGGGTTCGAATCCTCCCGAGCGCACAA
>CAJXLV010000022.1 GCA_913056185.1 uncultured Bacteroidota bacterium | reverse complement strand
ACCATGGCCAAAGAGGAGTTTGACCGGAAGAAGCCGCATGTAAACGTAGGGACGATCGGGCACGTGGACCACGGGAAGACGACGCTCACGGCAGCGATCACGAAGGTGCTGGCTGAGCGTGTGGGCGGGGCGGCGGCCCAGACGTTTGAGGCGATCGACAATGCGCCGGAGGAGCGGGAGCGGGGGATTACGATTGCGACGTCCCACGTGGAGTACGAGACGGAGAACCGGCACTACGCCCACGTCGACTGTCCGGGGCACGCCGACTACGTAAAGAACATGGTGACGGGGGCGGCGCAGATGGACGGGGCGATTTTGGTGGTGGGGTCCGACGACGGGCCGATGCCGCAGACGCGGGAGCACATTTTGCTGGCGCGGCAGGTGGGGGTGCCCTACCTGGTGGTGTTTATGAACAAGGTTGACCTGGTCGACGACGCGGAGCTGTTGGAGCTGGTGGAGATGGAGGTTCGGGAGCTTTTGACCGAGTACGAGTTTCCGGGCGACGAGGTGCCGGTGGTTCGGGGCTCGGCCCTGAAGGCCCTTGAGAGCGAGGAGGCCCACGAGGAGAAGGTCATGGAGTTGATGGCGGCGGTCGACGAGTACATTCCGACGCCGGAGCGGGACATTGAGAAGCCGTTTTTGATGCCGGTGGAGGACATTTTCACGATTACGGGTCGGGGGACGGTAGTGACCGGTCGGATTGAGCGGGGGAAGGTGCACCTCAACGACGAGGTAGAGATTGTGGGGATGCAGGAGGAGAAGATGGAGTCGGTGGTGACCGGCATTGAGATGTTCAACAAGACCTTGGATGAGGGGGAGGCGGGGGACAACGCGGGGATTTTGCTGCGGGGGATTGAGAAGGAGGAGGTCAGCCGGGGGATGGTGTTGGCGGAGCCGGGGACGGTGACGCCGCACCGGGAGTTTGAGTGTGAGGTGTATGTGCTCAGCAAGGACGAGGGGGGTCGTCACACGCCGTTTTTCGACGGGTACCAGCCGCAGTTTTACTTTCGGACGACGGACGTGACGGGGAGCATTGACCTGCAGGAGGGGGTAGAGATGGTGATGCCGGGGGACAACGCGACGTTTGAGGCGGAGCTCATCGAGCCGGTGGCCCTGGAGGAGGGGCTTCGGTTTGCGATTCGGGAGGGGGGAGCGACGGTGGGGGCCGGGGTCGTGACCGCAATCCTGGACTAATCGAAGCGTTGTTGGGGGCGGGGGCTGTGTGTCCCCGTCCTCAGCGTTCACGCGGACGTAGCTCAATTTGGCAGAGCAGCGGACTCCAAATCCGCCGGTTGGGGGTTCGAGTCCTCCCGTCCGTGCTACAGCAGCGGGCCCGCCGGTGCCCGGCCCAACCCGGCTCTTTGCGCGTGCTTGGCAGGCCCTGTCGTCTACAGTCGGTGCCTGTCCCGGCTTCTGATGACTGATTCCCCGCCGCTTATGACCTGGATCCGTGACTATCTCCAAAATGTGATTGCGGAGATGGAGAAGGTGAACTGGCCGAGCCGCGATGAACTCATTAGCAGTACGCTGATTACCATCGTAGCTACGCTGATTATTTCTGGGTTCATTTTTCTGGCCGACCAGGTGATCCAGCGCACGCTGGAAATTCTGTACCGGGTGTAGCCCTCCTCTCCTGGCCGCCGGAACTTCGTTGCGCCGTTCTCACTGCGCACTCACTGCCGTACGCATCCTCCGCCTCCCATGCCTGAAGACACGGATTCCGACACCTGGTACGTGCTCCGTACCTTCTCGAATCACGAGAAGAAGGTGCGCCGCTACCTTGAGAGTGAGATTGAGCGTCTCGGGCTTGAAGACCTGATCGAAGAGGTCCTGATCCCGACGGAGACGGTTTTCGAGATGAAAGGCGGCGAGAAGAAAACCAAGGAGAAAACCTTTTTCCCGGGATACATTTTGCTGAACTGCACTCTCACCTCGCAGCTGCGTGACGTTGCCGAAGACCTGCCATCGGTGATCGGGTTCCTGACTGCCGGCACGGGCGACGAGCCGACGCAGCTCCGAGAGGAGGAAGTCAAGCGCATCCTGGGCAAGATGGACCGGGCAGAAGAGATGGGCGAGCAGCCCGAAATGCCGTTCAAGGTAGGAGACCCCGTGAAGGTCGTCGACGGCCCGTTCGATAGCTTCAACGGGATCGTAGAAGAGGTCTACCCCGACAAGATGAAGGTCAAGGTGATGGTGTCCATCTTTGGTCGAAAAACCCCTGTGGAGCTCGATTACCTGCAGGTAGAGCACGAAGAATAACGGCGCCCCTCGCAGGTCCCTTTCTCTCTCGCACGTTCTACCCACAAAATGGCGGAAGACGCCCCTCCGGGCCTCGTTTGAACCGCCCCGACCCCTATGGCAGCACCGGTTGAGCAGACCATCAAGCTTCAAATCAAAGGCGGCCAGGCCAACCCGGCCCCGCCCATTGGCCCCGCGCTCGGCCAACACGGCGTAAATATCATGGAGTTTTGCAAGGCGTTCAACTCCCGGACTGAGGACCGGATGGGGACGCTCTTGCCGGTCGAGATTACCGTATACGCCGATCGCTCCTTCGACTTCATCGTCAAGAGCCCCCCGGCGTCGGTTCTGCTTAAGCAAAAGGCAGGCATCGAGACGGCGGCAGGCGATTCGCTCCGTGAGGATGCCGGCACGGTCACGTGGGACGATTGCCTCGACATCGCCGACCAGAAGCTGCAGGACCTGAACGCCCACACCGTAGAGAAGGGCGCGAGCATGGTTGCCGGCACGGCCCGCTCCATGGGAATCACCGTCGAGGGAAAGCCAGCCCACGAGCAATAGTTTGGCGACCCCGGAGGCTCTCGGCCTCCGTTTGCATTCCACCACCTCCGTTCACGCGGGAGTTCCGGACCTTGGAACGTCGGTACCGCACAACCCAATCCCCATCATGGCCACGACTGAAGGCAAACGATACCAGGACGCCCACGAACGCGTCGACGCGGAAGATGCCCCCCTCAGCCTCCGCGACGCAGCCGCGCTGGCAAAGGAAACCGCCACCGCCGGCTTTGACGAATCCATCGATCTTGATCTTCGTCTCGGGGTCGATCCCCAGCACGCCGATCAGATGGTGCGGGGGTCCATTACCCTTCCCCACGGCACTGGGCGCGAGGTGACCGTGCTGGTCCTCGCCAGTGAGGGCAAGCAGCAAGAGGCCGAAGAGGCGGGCGCCGATTACGTGGGCCTCGACGAGTACATTGAGCGCATCCAGGAGGAAAACTGGGTCGATTTTGATGTGGTGATTGCCACGCCCGACGTGATGGGGCAGGTGGGCCGCCTCGGGCGCATTCTCGGCCCGCGTGGCTTGATGCCGAATCCGAAAAGCGGCACCGTCACCATGGACCTCGCCGATGCGATCGACGAAATCAAATCGGGCAAGATTGAATTTCGCGTCGACCGCAGCGGAAACTTGCACACGGCCATCGGGAAGGCGTCCTTCGAGGCCGAGGCCCTGTACGAAAACGCCCGTGCGCTCCTCCGCGAGGTAATCCGTTTGCGTCCGGCCTCCGCCGGGGGGCTCTACCTGCGATCCATCACCATCTCGGCCACGATGGGGCCTCCCATCCGCATCGACCGCAATTCCGTTCTCCGCGAGGCTCGGTAGCCTCTCGCTCCGGTTCTCCCGTCATTGACCGTCGACCAACGCGCCTACCCATGTCGAAGAATCGCGCCCAAAAAGAAGAAATCATTGAGCAGATCGGGGACAAGCTCAGCGAGTACTCGATTTTGTACCTGACCAACTTCGAAGGCCTCACGGTTGCTCAGTCCAACGAACTGCGAGGCCGGTTTCGCGAGGCGGGGGTCGACTATCAGGTCACAAAAAACACCCTGGCTCGTCTTGCCCTCGATCGCATTGAGGGGAAGGACGCCCTCGAAGAATTTTTTGCCGGACCCACTGCCGTAGCGTTCAGCGAAGACCCCGCTAAGCCAGCCCGTGTGATCCAGGATTTCCTCGACGAGGAAGACCTGGAACGCCCGGAGCTCAAGGTAGCCTGGATCGAAGGAGAGCTGTACGACGACCCCGAAGCCCTCGACACACTTGCGGATCTGAAGTCCCGCGAAGAACTGATCGGGGAAATCGTAGGGCTGCTTCTCGCGCCTGCCCAAAACGTGGTCGGCGGCCTGCAGGGCCCCGGGCAAACGCTGGCAGGTATTCTCGAAACCCTTTCCGAAGACGACGACGAGTAGGGCGTGCTGCTTCACGCCCCTGTGGGCCTGGCCCACATTCCCTTTTCGCCTTAATTTGCGGCGCAGTGCTGGCAGCTGTCGGCACACAGACCGCCGCCGGACCTAACCCATTTACGGACTTATGGCTGACATTGAATCTCTCGCAGAAGAACTCGTTGAGCTCACCATCAAAGAGGCCAACGAGCTCGCAACACACCTCGAAGAAGAGTATGACATCCAGCCGGCCTCGGCGGGGGTTGCCGTTGCGGCAGAAGGCGGCGGCGCTGACGGGGGCGACGGCGAAGAAGAGAAGACGGAGTTTGACGTTGTCCTTACCGGCATCGGCGGCAACAAAATTCAGGTCATCAAAGAGGTCCGCACCATCACGGGGCTCGGCCTCAAGGAAGCCAAGTCGCTTGTTGACGAGGCGCCGAACCCTGTGAAGGAAGGCATTTCGCGGGACGAGGCTGATGAGCTGAAGGCACAGATTGAAGACGCTGGGGGCGAGGTGGAACTCCAGTAGCAGCAACACGAAACGGTATGGACGGTGGGCCCTTTGGCTTGGCCCTCCGTTCCCTATGCCGTTGTTCGAGGAAGGCCAATTCCGAACCAGCTCGGAATTGGCCTTCGCCGTCTCGGGCATGGGGAGACGGCATGGGGAGACGGCATGGGGAGACAGAGCAGGGCTCGTTGAAACAAGCCCTGCCCCCCGTCGTAGAACCGGTCCTGTTTGGGCAACGTTCTATCGGACAAAGCTTGTCTCTTAAGCTCGTCCCCTGAAGTCCCATCGTTCAACAGGGCCTCCCGTCCAGATCCAGAACGTGCATTGCTGGAGGCGACCCCACTCTTTCTGCGCACGACCCGTGGAATCTCGCGAATGAGCCCGCATACTCCCGCGCTGGGGCGTTTTCCACCGGCCACTAATCCCCGAGCAGTGCGTCGTGGGGGGCGATGTTGTGCCTTGCCCAGCTGTGCCTTGCCCAGTTGTGCCTTGCCCAGTTGTGCCTTGCCCAGTTGTGCCTTGCCCACGGGAAGTAAGATCTGGGCCTCTTCACTCCCGAGGGTCTTGTGGCCCCTCCCTGCGTGAGCGGTTTGCGCACCGCCTGCCGGGCCGCCGCACGGCGCCCACTTCCTGCGCACGTAGTCTATTCACGCCAGTGACTCCTACAGCTTATGCCGACCTTCCTGAACGGGGAAATTTCTACGCCTGGGCACATCGAGGATGCCAAGCCCCGCAAAACGTTTGCGGACATTCCTCAGGTGTGGGACTATCCAGATTTTCTGGACGTTCAACTGAAGACGTTCCACGACTTCGTACAAGACGATGTCCCACCCGCCGACCGGGAAAATGAGGGATTGCAGGCGGTGTTCAATGAGCACTTCCCGATCAAAGACAACCGGGACCGCTACACGCTCCAGTTTGTCACTTACGAGCTCGATGCGCCGAAGCACACGGTGGAGGAGTGCATCGCGCAAGGGCTCACGTATTCTGTGCCCCTGAAGGCCACCTTGCGCCTCTCCAGCAAAGAAGAGGAGGGGGGCGAGGAGGCCATCGAGGCCATTGAACAAGAAGTGTACCTTGGGACGCTCCCGTTCATGACAGATCGGGGAACGTTCATCGTGAACGGGGCCGAGCGGGTCATTGTCTCCCAGCTACATCGGAGCCCGGGTGCCTTCTTCGAGAAAGACATCCATTCCAACGGCACGGAGCTGTTCAGCGCTCGTGTCATTCCGTTCCGGGGCTCCTGGATGGAGTTTTCCACGGACGTGCGTGACGTGCTCTGGGCGTATGTGGACCGAAAAAAGAAGGTGCCGGTCACGACTCTCCTCCGTGCGCTGGGATACTCCAGTGACGAGGAGATTGTGAAGATGTTCGATCTTGCCGACGCGGTTGATATCCAGGGCGAGGATGAGTTTGGCGAATACCTGGGCCGCCAGCTCGCTACGAGCGTTACGATCGAAAAGACGATCGAGATTGTCGACGAGGACACCGGCGAAGTGGTCGACGAAGAGACCGAGCGAGAGGTCCTGCTTCCGGCCGACCACGAACTGGAGGAGGGAGACTGGGAGGACCTCGCGGAGTACGACATCACACGCCTCTATCTCATCCGTGAGGATGTGGAGGACGAGGCCCTCGACAAAAGCACGCTCGTAGAAACCCTCCAGAAAGACCCGTCCCACACGGAGGAGGAGGCGCTGAACGTCATCTACGAGAAGCTGCGCGGAAGCGAAGCCCCCGACCTCGATTCTGCACGAGAAGCCCTCAACCGGCTCTTCTTCAACGAAGACCGTTACGATCTCGGCGATGTGGGGCGGCACCGCATCAACGCCCGCCTGGGCATTGACGTGGACGATGACGTGAAGGTGCTCACGAAGGAAGACGTAGTTGGCATCGTCCGCGAATTGGTTCGGCTCCAGAACGGGGAGAGTACGGCGGATGACATTGACCACCTCAGCAACCGCCGGGTGAAGACGGTTGGGGAGCAGCTGGGGTCGCAGTTTTCGCTCGGCCTGGCCCGCATGGCGCGCACGATCAAGGAGCGCATGAACCTGCGGGATGCCGACAAGTTTACGCCCAAGGACCTGGTGAATGCCCGCACGATCGAGAGCGTGATCAACACGTTCTTTGGGACGAACCAGTTGAGCCAGTTCATGGACCAGACCAATGCCCTGGCGGAGATGACCCATAAGCGTCGCATGTCGGCGCTGGGTCCGGGTGGCCTCACGCGCGAGCGGGCCGGTTTTGAGGTGCGCGACGTGCACCACACGCACTACGGGCGCCTCTGCCCCATCGAGACCCCCGAGGGTCCGAACATTGGGCTTATGCTGTCGCTCTGCGTCCACGCAACCATCAACGACTTTGGGTTTTTGGAGACGCCCTATCGCGTCGTGCAAGACGGACGCGTGACCGACGAGGTGGAATACCTCTCGGCCGAAGAAGAAGACAAGGCGATCGTGGCCCAGGCCAACGCACCGATTGATGACGACGGTCGCTTTGTGGGCGATGAGGTCCGGTGCCGGTTCCAGGGCGACTTTCCGGTGGTGGCCCCGGAGGAGGTGCAGTACATGGACGTGGCCCCGAACCAGATTGTCTCCCCCTCCGCCAGCCTCGTTCCGTTCCTCTCGCACGACGACGCCAACCGGGCGCTCATGGGGTCCAATATGCAGCGTCAGGGCGTGCCGTTGCTCCGTAGCGATTCGCCAATCGTGGGCACCGGGCTGGAGGGCCAAGTTGCAAAAGACTCCCGCTCCTGCGTGGTGGCAGAGGGGGACGGCGTCGTGGAGTACGTAGACGCCGAGCAGATTGTGGTTCGCTATGATGAGGAGCAGGACAAAACCGATCTCACTTTCGGCGAGCCGGTGCAGGAGTACGAGCTTACCAAGTTCCGCCGCACGAACCAGGACACGTGCATGAACCAGAAGCCCATTGTGCAGGCGGGGGATCGTGTGGAAGAGGGGGAGGTGCTCACCGATGGGTTTGCGATGGAGAAGGGCGAGCTGGCCCTGGGCAAGAACGTGCTCTGTGCGTTCATGCCGTGGCACGGGTACAACTACGAGGATGCCATCGTGATTAGCGAGCGCCTCGTGGCCGACGATGTATACACCTCTGTCCACATCGAAGAGTTTGAGCACGAGGTGCGCGATACGAAGCGAGGCGAGGAAGAACTCACCCGCGAGATTCCCAATGTCAGCGAAGAGGCGACGAAGGACCTTGACGAGCGCGGCATCATCCGCGTGGGGGCCGAGGTGACGCCCGGTGACATCATTGTTGGGAAGATTACGCCGAAGGGCGAGACGGATCCGACGCCGGAAGAGAAGTTGCTCCGCGCAATCTTCGGCGACAAGGCCGGGGACGTGAAGGACGCATCGCTAAAGGCCAAGCCGGGCATGGAGGGCGGCGTGGTGATTGACACCAAGCTCTTCAGCCGGCGCGAGCTGGACCCCGCCTCGAAGAAAATGGAGGAGAAGCGCCTCGAAAACATCGAAAACGAGCACGAGCGCAAGCTCAGCGATCTCAACGACAGCCTTTGGGACAAATTCTTCAGCCTCGTGGAGGGGGCCACCTGCGTGGGCATCGAGGACCGCGAGGGCGGCGTGATCCTCAGTGAGGGGGCCGAGTTTGACGAAGCGGCGTTTGAAGACGTGGACCCCGCCGATCTGAGCACCCGTGCTCCCTACACGGAAGACGAGGAGCTGAACGACCAGATCCACACGCTGCTTCGAAACTACAAGTCGCGCCGCCGCGACATTGACGGGGCGACGAAGCGCCAGAAGCACCAGGTGGAGATGGGCGACGAGCTGCCCTCCGGGGTGGTGCAGCTCGCCAAGGCATACGTGGCGCGCAAGAAGAAGATTGAGGTGGGGGACAAGATGGCCGGGCGCCACGGCAACAAGGGCGTCATCGCCAAGATTGCGCCGGTGGAAGACATGCCGTTTCTCGAAGACGGCACCCCGGTCGACCTCCTTCTGAATCCGCTGGGCGTGCCCTCGCGCATGAACCTCGGCCAGATCTACGAGACGCTGCTCGGTTGGGCCGGGGACAAGCTCGGTGTGAAGTACGCCACGCCCCTCTTCGACGGCGCTTCGCTCGAAGACGTGGGCGATGAGCTGGAAAAGGCGGGCCTGCCCCGCGACGGAAAAGCACAGCTCTACGATGGGCGTACCGGCGAGCCGTTCGACGAGAAGACGACAGTCGGACAGATCTACATGATGAAGCTGGAGCACCTGGTGGAGGACAAGATGCACGCCCGCTCCATTGGGCCCTACAGCCTCATCACGCAGCAGCCGCTCGGGGGCAAGGCCCAGTTTGGAGGCCAGCGCCTCGGCGAAATGGAGGTGTGGGCCCTGTACGCCTACGGAGCCTCCAACACCCTCCAGGAAATGCTCACCTACAAGTCGGACGATGTTCAGGGGCGCTCCGAAGCCTACGAGTCCATCGTGAAGGGCGAGAATCTGCCCTCCGCGGGCGTTCCCGAAAGCTTCAACGTGCTCGTTCGGGAGCTGCAAGGCCTCGGTCTCGAGGTGACGCTCGACTAAGAGCCCCCGCAGCGCTCCTTGCGGAGTGCGAAGCGCACCGACCGCCTGCCTTCCGGCAGCGCCTGGCCGCCGCTTCGTTTGCTCCCAGCCCTCCACTCCGCACATTTCCCTCCAGATTTCCAACCGCACATGCCGTACGGTAATTCCAAAGAGATCAAAACCGATTTCGACAGCATCACCATCAGCCTCGCCTCTCCGGAGGACATCCTGGAGCGGTCGTACGGCGAAGTGATGAAGCCGGAAACGATCAACTACCGGTCCTTCAAGCCGGAGATGGGCGGCCTCTTTTGCGAGAAGATCTTTGGCCCGGTCAAGGACTACGAGTGCCACTGTGGGAAGTACAAGCGCATCCGGTACAAGGGCATCATCTGTGACCGATGCGGCGTGGAGGTCACCCGCAAGGCTGTGCGCCGGGAGCGTATGGGGCACATCAGTCTGAGCGTGCCGGTGGTGCACATCTGGTACTTCAAAACGCTGCCGAACAAAATCGGCTACCTTCTGGGCCTGAAGTCGAAAGACCTGGAGAAGGTCATTTACTACGAGAACTACATCGTCATCCAGCCGGGGACGGCCAAGCGGCTGGGCGTAGAAGAGAACCAACTCCTCACCGAAGAGGAGTATTACGAGATTCTCTACCAGATCCGCGACGACAACAACCGCCTCCAGGACGACAACCCTGAGAAGTTTGTCGCCAAGATTGGGGGAGAGGCTGTGCAAACCATGCTGGAGCGGTTGCAGCTCGACAAGCTTTCGCAAGAGCTTCGCTACCAGGTCAAGACCGAGACGAGCCAGCAGCGCAAGTCGAAGGCCCTGAAGCGCCTGAACGTGGTGGAGGCCTTCCGAGAGGCCAACGAGGATGGCGTCAACAAACCCTCCTGGATGGTCATGCAGGTGATTCCGGTGATCCCCCCGGAGCTGCGCCCGCTTGTGCCACTGGACGGCGGTCGCTTCGCCACGAGCGACCTGAACGACCTGTACCGGCGGGTTATCATTCGCAACAACCGCCTCAAGCGCCTGATTGACATCAAGGCGCCGGAGGTCATTCTGCGCAACGAGAAGCGAATGCTGCAGGAGGCCGTCGACTCGCTGTTCGACAACAGCCGCAAGTCCAACTCGGTGCGCGGGTCCTCCAACCGCCCCCTCAAGTCCCTCAGCGACATGCTGAAGGGCAAGCAAGGGCGCTTCCGCCAGAACCTTCTTGGAAAGCGCGTTGACTACTCCGGCCGTTCGGTCATCGTCTCGGGCCCGCACCTGCAGCTGCACCAGTGTGGCCTGCCGAAGGAGATGGCCGTCGAGCTCTTCAAACCGTTCATCATCCGCCGCCTCATCGAGCGCGGCATTGTCAAGACGGTCAAGAGCGCAAAGAAATATGTCGATAAGAAATCGGAGGATGTCTGGGACATCTTAGAGAAGGTGATCCAGGGACGCCCCGTGCTGCTCAACCGCGCTCCCACGCTGCACCGGCTTGGCATTCAGGCCTTTCAGCCGGTGCTCACCGAAAACAAAGCCATCGAGCTCCACCCGCTCGTCTGCCCGGCGTACAACGCCGACTTCGACGGCGACCAGATGGCCGTGCACGTTCCGCTTTCGCACGAGGCGTGCCTCGAGAGCATGGTGCTCATGCTCTCCAGCCACAACGTGCGAAGCCCGGCCGACGGGGGGCCGCTCGCCGTCCCGAGCCAGGACATGATCCTCGGCCTCTACTACATCACCAAGGCCAAGTCCAACCAGAAGGGCGAAGGCAAGCGCTTTGCCAACATCAACGAGGTGCGCCAGGCCTTCGACCAGGAGACGGTGGCCCTCCACGCAAAGATCAAGCTCCGCGACCCGGACGGATCGGGCGAGATGATGGACACGACCGTGGGGCGTGTCATCTTCAACGAGACGTTGCCTGCGGGCATTGACTTCGTGAACGAGGTCCTCACGACGAAGAACATTCGCCCGGTCATCGCCCGTGTCCTGAAGGAAACGGGCTTCCAGGAGACGGCCAACTTCCTGGACGCGATCAAGGACATGGGCTTCCGTCGCTCCACAACGGCGGGCATGACGTTCGCCCTGTCGGACATCATCATCCCCGAAGAGAAGGAAGAGCTCATCGAAGAGGCCAACGAGAAGGTGGCCGAGACCGACAAAAACTACGAGATGGGCTTCATTACCGACAATGAGCGGTACAACCAGGTGATTGATGTCTGGACCAAGACCAACAACCGCGTGTCGGAGGTGCTTTTCGATGCCTTGAAGGAGCACAAAGAGGGCTTCAACCCCATCTTCACGATGGCGGACTCCGGAGCGCGTGGCTCGCAGGAGCAGATTCGTCAGCTCGGTGGCATGCGTGGCCTGATGGCGAAGCCACAGAAGAACATCGGCGAAGGCGGAGGCGGCGGCGAGATTCTTGAAAACCCGATCGTTTCCAACTTTAAGGAGGGCCTTTCGGTGCAGGAGTACTTTATTAGCACCCACGGCTCCCGCAAGGGATTGGCCGATACGGCCCTCAAGACCGCCGACGCCGGCTACCTTACGCGCCGCCTCGTGGACGTTTCGCAGAGCGTGACGGTAACGGAGCATGACTGTGGAACGCTCCGCGGCATCGACGTGGGCGCGCTGAAGGACAACGAGGAGGTGGTGGCCCCACTTTCGGACCGCATCACCGGGCGTGTCGCCGTGGGGGATGTATACGACCCCCACACCGACGAGCTGATCGTCGAGGCCAACGAACTTATCACCGACGACATCGCGGACCGCATTGCGCAGACCTCGATCGAAGAGGTGCGCATCCGGTCGGCCCTTACGTGCGAGGCAGAGCGCGGCGTCTGCACGCTCTGCTACGGGGAGAACCTTGCCTCCGGTCGCATGGTCGAGGTCGGCGAGAGCGTCGGTGTGGTGGCCGCGCAGTCGATCGGCGAGCCGGGCACGCAGCTGACGCTCCGCACCTTCCACACGGGCGGAACGGCCACACGCGAGGTCGGCGAGTCGACCATCCAGGCGAAGTTTGCCGGTACGCTTGACTTTGAGAACCTGCGAACCGTCACGTACGAGGATGCCGACGGCACGACGGAGGTTGTGCTCTCCCGCCAGGGGGAGATCCGAATCATGGACCCGGACGGCGATCGTCGTGAACTCACCAGCTACGTGGTGCCGTACGGGGCGGAACTGCTGGTGGAGGAAGGCGACGCGGTGGACGAGGGGGACGTGATGGCCAGTTGGGACCCGTACAACAGCCTCATCCTGACCGAGGCCAACGGCACGGTGCACTTCGAAGATGTGATTGAAGACACCACGTACCGTGAAGAGACGGATGAGCAGACCGGCCACATGGAGAAGGTAATCGTGGAGAGCCGGGAGCGCACGCTCACGCCGACCCTCGTCGTTGAGACCGAAGACGGCAAGGAGCGAGATTACAACATGCCCGTGGACGCCCGCATCCAGGTCGATAACGGACAGGAGGTGCAGGCCGGCCAGACGCTCGCGAAGATTCCGCGCCAGGCGGCCCAGACCAGTGATATCACCGGGGGGCTGCCCCGCGTGGAGGAGCTCTTTGAGGCCCGCACGCCGGACGAGCCGGCGGCAGTCAGCGAGATTGACGGCATCGTGAGCTTCGGCGACCAGAAGCGCGGCTCGCAGGAGATCATTGTTACCAGCCGCGACGGGGACATGGAAAAGAGCTACATGGTGTCTCTCTCGAAGCACATGCTGGTGCACGAGGGCGATTACGTGGAGGCCGGTGATCGGCTCTCAGACGGCCAGATTGCCCCGCACGACATCCTCTCGATTAAGGGCCCGCGCGCTGTGCAGGAGCACCTGCTCAACGAGGTCCAGGAGGTGTACCGCCTTCAGGGCGTCGACATTGACGACAAGCACTTCGAGGTTGTCATCCGTCAGATGATGAAGCGGGTGGAAATCACGGAGCCGGGCGACACGCACTTCCTGGAAGGGGAGAAGGTGGATCGTCAGAAAATGTCGAGCGTCAACGACGACCTGTACGACAAGTTTGTCGTAACGGACCCGAGCGACGCCGACGTGGAGATTGGGGCCGTGATTGGGCGCCGCCGTCTGCGTGAGCTCAACTCGACCCTGAAGCGCGAAGACAAGCCTGAGATTGACGTGCGCGAGGCGCGGCCTGCTGTGGGAGAGCCTGTTCTGCTTGGCATCACGAAGGCATCGCTCGCCACGGACTCGATGATCTCGGCCGCGTCGTTCCAGGAAACAACGAAGGTGCTCACCAACTCGGCCATCAGGTCCGAGACCGACCCGCTGGAGGGCCTCAAGGAAAATGTGGTTGTGGGGCATCCCATTCCGGCCGGCACGGGACAGCGCGAGTACCGCGACCTCGTGGTGGGCTCGAAGTCCGAGCTGCAAGAGCTTCAGGCCGCGATTGGGGGCGATGGCGAAGCCCCGTCGGGCGACGGGGCGGCCGGAGACGGTGCGCCGAGCGAGGAAGAGGTGGAGCAAATCGAAGCCTCTGAATCGGAGTAACGGCTGTACGCTGTTCGATTCTTGGGGACCGCCCCGACTGGCCGCACTGGCGCAGTCGGGGCGGTGCTGTTTGGGACGAGGGGTGTCTTTGGTGCAGAGGATGAATCGGAGCGCATGCTGGACAACTGGATCATTGTCGGCGACGGAGCTGCTGCGCTGGCTGCCCTGTTGGGGATTGCGGGGCTGGTGGGCATAGGGGAGGGGCTACGGCAGAAAGGGGTTTCTGCAGCGACGACCCGTCGACTGGTGCACGTGGGGGTGGCTCTGTTTGTAACGGCCACCCCGCTGCTCTTCCGGCACCCGCTACCGGTCTATGGGCTCGCGATGCTTTTCACGGTCGTGAATGCCACCGCCCGTGCTCGTCACTGGTGGGCGGGCATTCACGCAGCACGTCCGCAGAGCTGGGGCACGGTGGCCCTTCCACTCTCTGTGGTGCCTGCACTGGCAGTCACGTGGTCGGTGAGCCCGGAACGCATCCCCATCTTCCAAACGGCGTATCTGATGCTCGCCCTTGCCGACCCGGTGGCCTCGTGGGTGGGAGAACGTCGGCATCCTGAGGCGCGAGCACGTGCAAGCACGTGGGCCGGGAGCCTGGCGTTTGCGGCCGTCGCGGGGGCTGTGGCGGCCCTGATGATGGGAGGGCGCGGCTGGGGATGGGAGGGGCTCGGCGTAGGGGCAGCCGTGGTGCTCGTCGCAACCCTGGCAGAAGCGGTGAGTCGCCACGGATGGGACAATCTTTCCATCATCCTCGCTGTGCTGCTCGTGTGGGTCCCGTTCCAGGAGCAGGTGGTGTCGGGGGGCGGCCTGGTGGTGTCGGGGGTGCTGGGGGGAGTCTTTGCGGGGGGTGCCTACTGGGCTCAGGCACTGGATGGCCCCGGGGCTGCTACGGGAGGGCTCTTTGCAATGTCGTTGGTGGCCCTGGGCGGAGGGCCCTGGGTGGGGCCTGGACTTGTGTTTTTCGGGGGGGCGAGCCTCTTGTCGGGCCATGGCGCGAGAGGCGGCAAGGGATTGGGAGACCGGCGCACGCAGGTGCAGGTGTTGGCCAATGGTGGAATCGCGTGGGGGGCGCTCGGGGCGGTGGCGCTCGGGCTGATGGCGCCGCAGCAAGGGTACGCTGTGTTCGTGGGGGCCCTGGCTGCGGCGGCGGCGGACACGTGGGCCACCGAACTGGGGCGCTTCGCGACGCGCCGACCGTGGGGGCTGTGGGAGAGAGCGCGCGTGCCGACGGGGACGTCCGGCGCGGTGTCGGGGAGAGGTACGCTCGCGGCCCTGGGGGGCGCGGGCAGTGTGGTCGGCACGGCGCTCTGGCTGCAGGGACCGTTTGGGGGGGCGCCCCTTGCGATCGGGGCAGTGCTTTTGGGGGCCGGCATGGCCGGAATGGCGGCCGATAGTCTCGCCGGGGCGTTTTTGCAGGCCCGCTATCGCCTTCCCGCGTCTGGCGCGCTCGTGGAAACGGCGCCGTCTGCCAGGGCAACGCCGGTGCGCGGATGGGCACAGATTGACAATCACGCCGTTAACCTGATAGGCACAGGGACGGGGGCGGCGGTGGCTCTGCTGGGGACGGCTGGAATTGGGTAGCCGTGGGATGGACCCTCACCACGGACCCTCACCACGAAGTCTCATCAGAGACTCCCCAATCCGCAGCTGCTCCGTTGAGCTCCCCGGTGGGTTGTGTCGGAGCACGTGAACCTTTAGTTTAGGCGGGGCCTGGTCCAGACCGGGCCCCGCTCCTGTTTTTGTTCAAATGCATGTGCCCTATGCCCTGGTACAAAAAGCTCCACTGGCAAATTATCATCGGTCTCGTTCTGGGCCTCCTGTACGGAATCGTGGCGGCCTCGGCGGGGTGGGGACAGTTTACCAGCGACTGGATTGCCCCGTTTGGGACCCTCTTCCTGAATCTCCTTCAACTGATTGCGGTCCCTCTCATTCTTGCGTCGCTGATCGTGGGAGTGGCGTCGCTTGGGGACCTGGAGCAACTGTCCCGCATCGGCGGGAAAACGCTTGGCATCTACGTGCTGACGACCACCGTCGCACTCGTCGTGGGCCTGGTGCTGGTGAACAGTATAGAGCCGGGGGCCACGGTGCCGCAAGAGATGCGGGCCCAGCTGGAGCAGACCTACCAGGGCGACATTGAGGAAAGCATGGATGTGGCGGAGGAGGCAGAAGGGCGAGGGCCGTTGCAGCCGCTCGTGGACATGGTGCCGTCCAACTTCTTCGAGTCGGCCTCCGACAATGGCAACATGCTGCAGGTGGTCTTTGTGGCCATCTTTTTCGGCATTGGGTTGATGCTGCTTCCGAAAGAAGACGCGCGGCCGCTGCTGAATATTTTTGAGAGCTTGTTTGAGCTCATCATCAAGGCCGTGGAGCTGATCATGCTGACGGCGCCGGTGGGCGTCTTCGGGCTCCTGGCGGATGCGATCACGTCGATTGCGGCGGGAAGCCCCACGGACCTGGCCAGTTTGCTGGGGGCGCTGGGGCTCTACTCGTTGACGGTGGTGATTGGGCTTGCCGTCATGGTGTTTGGGGTGTATCCGCTCTTTATGTCGCTCTTTACCTCCATCTCCATCCCCGACTACTTCCGGGCCATTGCCCCGGCGCAACTGGTGGCGTTTTCTACGTCGTCCAGCGGGGCCACGCTGCCGGTCACAATGGAGGTCTCGGAAAAAAACCTCGGCGTGTCCGAGGAGGTCTCGTCGTTTGCTCTGCCCCTGGGCGCTACGATTAATATGGACGGCACGGCGTTGTACCAGGCCGTCTCGGCGGTCTTTATCGCGCAGGTGTTGGGCATCAGCCTTGCCTTTACGCAGCAGCTCAATATCATCCTGATTGCGGTGCTTGCGTCCATCGGGACCGCGGCGGTGCCCAGCGCCGGCATCGTGATGCTGGTGGCCATCCTGGAGTCCATCGGCGTGCCCAGCGCGGGGCTGGCCCTTATCCTGGGGGTCGATCGCCCGCTCGACATGCTGCGCACGACCAACAATGTGACGGGCGATACGATGGTGGCTTCTGTGGTGGCGGCCTCGGAGGATCAGCTTCACTTCCCGACGGATGGCGTCAGTGTGGTGACCTCCGATGTGCAGGAGACGGTAGGGGAAAAGGCGGCGCCGGGGGAGGCCGTTGGGTAGACAGTAGAGGGGACAGTCGGGGGGGCAGTCGGCCTCGAAACGATTGGGTCACGTTCGGCGGCCCCGCATCTTGGGGAGGACATTCCGGACCGCTGCTCTGTTTCTACGCGTGCGTTCTTCCCCCGCCAATTTCTGTCCTATGCCTGACCTCCTCCCCGATCGTGTACAGCCTTTGAACGACCGAGCCCCAGCCGGGCAGGCGGAGTACGTGCTCTACTGGATGGAGCAGTCGAAGCGAGCGCGTCACAATCCGGCCCTGGAGCGCGGGCTGCAGCACGCGAACGAGCACGACCTGCCCCTGCTCGTGGTGGTTGGGCTCATGGACGAGGGGCCCGAGGCCAACCTCCGGCACTACACGTTTGTGCTGGAGGGCCTGCGCGAGACCCAGCAGCGGCTGGCGGCACGCGGCCTCCAACTGGTGGTGCAGCACGGTTCCCCGGACGAGGTGGCACTTCGATACGCCGACGACGCGGCCGTCCTGGTGACCGATCGTGGATACCTCCGCCACCAAAAGCAATGGCGGGCCCGGGTGGCGGAAGCGGCTCCCTGCCGGGTCGAACAGGTTGAGGGTGATGTGGTGGTGCCCGTCGAGACAGCGACGGAGAAAGCCGAGTACGCAGCTCGCACCCTCCGTCCCAAAATCCATGAGCACCTGGAGCGGTGTCTCCAGTTGCCGCCGGAGGTGCCAGTCGAGACCTCCTCGCTTGGGCTCGACGGTGATGCGGGGCTCGACCTCAGCACTCTCAGTACAGTCCTCGATTCACTTGAGATGAATCGCAGCGTCGCCCCGGTTTCGTCGCTGTACCGCGGCGGCGCTCCGGAGGCGGAGCGCATTTTGGAAGACTTTCTGGGCGAGCACCTTGAGGGCTACGACGGGAACCGCAACCAAATCCACAGCCACGCAGTCTCACACATGAGCAAATACCTGCATGCCGGGCAGATTTCGCCCGTGTGGCTGGCGCGTCAGGTGCAGCAGGCCGACGGGCCGGAGGCGGACACCGAGTCGTACATTGAGGAGTTGGTGGTCCGGCGCGAACTGGCGATGAACCACGTGCATTTTCGCCCTGACACGTACGACTCTTACAGCTGCTTGCCGGAGTGGGCGCGTGAAAGCCTCGCCGAACATGCCGAGGACGAGCGCGAATATGTGTACAGCCGCGCTGAACTGGAGCAGGGAGACACGCACGACCCGTACTGGAATGCCGCCATGAAAGAGATGCGCGAGACGGGATACATGCACAACTACATGCGCATGTACTGGGGAAAGAAAATTCTGGAGTGGTCGCCCGATCCGCATACGGCGTACACGCGGACGCTTGCGCTCAACAACACCTACTTCCTGGATGGCCGAGACCCCAACTCGTTTGCCAATGTGGCGTGGGTGTTTGGGCTGCACGACCGGGGCTGGAAGGAGCGTCCGGTGTACGGAAAGGTGCGCTACATGAGTCAGGGGGGGCTCAAGCGGAAGGCGGACCCCGATGCGTATGTGGAAAAAGTCGACCGTCTGGCCGCACGCGCGCAGAGCGCATAACACTTCTTCGCACAGCCATTACGTACCCATGACAAACGAGAAGAAGCACAAGCTTTTCCCCTGGCTGTTCGCCGGGGCGGCTCTGTTCTACGGATGGGCTGTCATTTCCTTGTGGCTCGGGCCCTCTTGGGGCTTCTCCGGGCGCTTTTACATGCTCATCGGCGTCTTGCCGGCCTTCTTCGGGGTGCTGTCCACCGTGGGCGCACTCCTCCTCCACATGGATATTCAAGAAGGGGACTCCGGGCGGCGTTCTGACTTTTGAACAAGGCCTGTGCGTTTCTCGCGCTCGGCCCGATATTGCAAGACGGCTCTCTGCCCAAAAGCACTCAGCACCAGCAACTGGTCCGGAGGAGAGTCAATCGACGGCGAGCCCCAAGACGGACGTGGAAAAGTGGAGCACGTGCCCGCAGTAGTTGCAGACTACGTTCACCAGGGGGTCTGCGGTGCTTTCCGGATCAGCGGCATTCGGGTGCGTCAGATGTTCTTGCACCACCATGTTGGCGGCACCGCACACCTGGCACTTTGGGGGCTGGGCGCGAGACTTGAGGTGGTTGGCAACGGCTTGCTGCTGCTCTCGGGTGAGGGGCATCGGGCGGAGGAACGTTGATGGGAAAAGACGGAAGACGGGTGACAGGGGGACAGGAATGTCCTCATTGGAGGCGAAAAGATGGGCGAGGGGGCTGCCGGTCGGGGCCGCACAGCCGGACATCCCTGTCAATTGGGCAGACAGGGAGGCCTGGCATCCTTTTCGCGAAGGGTACACCAGTGCGCACAAAGTGGTTGTGCGCGCAGCGAAATGTATGAACTTTTTCGCGCCCCTGATAGACCAATCCTCACGTCCCAAGATGGTTGCCCAGGATCACTACCAGCGCCTCAAGCACTTGTACGCAGCAGAAGCTACAGAGCCGGTCCCTGGACCCGTGGAGATTGCGTACGGACATGCGAAGTTGATGGGCACAGTCCGCACGGAGAGCGGAGCCGTGGTGCGCCGTACGCCGTTTCGGGACCTGCTGGCAGACGCGTCGTCCCTTGCGGCGGCTTCCGTTGAAAAGAACGGACGGCTCTCCCTGGACCGGTTCCGGCTCAACATTCAGCGCCCGGACTACCAGGGGGCTGTGCAGGCCTCTGCGGAAGTGGCTGTGGCAGAGCCGCCCCGCTACCACGTCTACGCGATGTTGCTCGATGAGGCCGGGGAGCCGGTCGCGGAATCGTGGGCGCTGTTTGAACCAAGTGGGGAGGCGCTGCCGTCCGACCCGGCACCGGAGGCGACCGACGACACAACCGACGACACAACTCCGACACCGCCCCCGGCGCCCTTCATGCCCGTTTACGCGACGCCCATGGGCATTCTCTGCCTCAACTGAGAAGGACCTTCGCTTTTGTCGTGGGCTGGGAGGCGATGCGGTCGATGCGACAGGTGGCGAGGCGCTCCGCCGCTGCTTTGGGCCGCTCGTCCTGCTCGGCGCGCAGGGCCCACTGGGCGTGGCGGGCGGTGTAGGCGAGCTCCAGTGCGTGCCCGAGTGTGAGTGCGAAACGCCGCGCTCCGGCCTGCAGCGCATCGCGGCTGTCCGACTGTGCGCCGCGGAACCAGGCGGCGGCGTGCTCGAACGCATCGTGCGCTGTCTGCACGGCGGTCTGAAGCGCGGCGTCGTGGACTGCAGAGCGGCACCGCTCCACCTCGCCGCCGATGAGGTCCAGGCCGTTCTCCGCCTGCAGGCCCCGCACAAGATCCAGCGCAAGCACGTTCGTGGTGCCCTCCCAGATGGGGAGCACCTGGGCGTCGCGATGGAGAGGGGGCAGGCCCGTATCTTCCACGTACCCCGCCCCACCAAAGGCTTCCAGCACCTCGCTGGTGCCTGCCACGGCCTGCTTGGCGGTCGTGAGTTTGGCAATGGGCGTAAGCAGGCGGAGCAGGCGCCGGTGGTTCGGGGTCGACGCGTCGGTCTCGCGGCGTCCCAGCAGCGCAGCCACCCGAAACGAGAGGTGCATCATGCCTTCCAGCTGGGCCTCGAGGGTTGCCAGCGTATCTCGGTGGAGCGGGTGGTCCAGAATCCGGCGGCCGAAGGCGGTGCGCTTGTGGGCGTAGTCGCGCGCCAGGGCCAGCCCGCGTCGCAGGTACGCCGCTGCCGTCACGGCATTCCACAGGCGGGTGACGGTGAGCATGGGCGCGATATGGCGCGTGCCGTGCCGCAGCTCGTCCGTCACGGGCTGGGCCGCCACGCCGTCCAGCTGGAGCTCGGCGGTGGGGAGCTTGCGCGTGCCGAGCTTGTCTTTGAGGCGGTGCACGTATAAGCCCTCGGCCAGCGTGCCGTGTCTGTGCACCGGTACGTAGAACAGCGCCAGCCCCGCACTGCCGTCCGCACGGCCCTCCGGGGCGTCCGCGGGCCGTGCCAGGGCCAGCGCCATGTTGGCTGTGATGGCACTGGTGAACCACTTGCGGCCGTAGAGGCGCCACGTGCCATCGTCGTCCTGGCGGGCGGTGGTGCGGGTGTTGCTCACGTCGGAGCCGCCGGCGATTTCGGTCATCCACTGGCCGGAGGTCCAGAACGCGTCGGGGTCGCGGGCGGTGAGGTGGGGCACCGCCGCCTCCACAACCGACGGCCGCCCGTTGTCGAGCAGGGCGCGGGCTGCCCCGTCGGTCATGGCCAGGGGACAGCCGTACATGTCGGTGGAGGGGATGAAAAGGTACGCGAGTGCCATCTGGTGAAGGCGGCTGTAGCGGCCGTGCGTCTGCTCGTACGCCGTGGCCACTACGCCCTCGCGGGCCGCGATCTTTTCGGCGCGGCTCCACACCCGGGTCGGCTCGATGCGGTCCACGCGGTCGCCCCACGGTCCCCACCGCGTGAGGGTGGGCTCCGCCCCCAGGTCGGATTGCTGAAGGGCGTAGAGGGCGCCCCCGGCCCGCTCGCCCATCGCGCGCAGCTCGGGCTCCACGGCGGCGTGCACCGCCTCGGGCAGCAGGCGGCGGAGGAGGCTCTGAAGTCTCCGGTCGGTCTCGTATTGATTGCCCAGCGTGGGCGGCGGCTGAACGGCGTCTGGAGACATGGCGGGACGAATTTTGTGACCGTGCACGGACCGAAACTACGCACAGCGCAGAGCCGCGTTCGTCCGGCCTCCTCGGGAGGACCACGGCGGATTTCGCTCCGTACGCCCTCGCACACAGCCGCTGTTTTGAGTCGACACGCCCGCCCCATGCCTCGCTGGTCCATCCGCCGGTCCCTGTTCGGCGCCGCCGGACTTTTTCTCATGCTGCTGGGGGGACTGGGAATTCGGGCCTGGCAGGTCGACTCGCGACAGATCGATACGGAGCCGGTGCAGGAGCGGGTGGCCTCGGAGGCGCCGCAGCGCCTCGCCCGCGCGCTCCAGATCCGAACGGTGACGAACCGCCGCCCCGCCCAGCTCGACTCGTCGGCCTACCGCGCCCTCTACCGCCAGTTCGCGACGGCTTTCCCGCGGGTGCATGCCCGCCTGGACACCACACACGTGAACGGCCTGAGCCGCCTCTACACGTGGACCGGGCGCGACACCACCTTGGCGCCCCTCGTCCTGATGGCGCACGTGGACGTGGTACCGGTCGAGGATTCCTCGCAGTGGCGGCACCCACCGTTCGGGGGGCGCATCGCCGACGGTCACATCTGGGGGCGCGGGGCGCTCGATGATAAGTCCAGCGCGGTGGGCATCCTGGAGGCCCTGGAGACGCTGCTCCGCCGGGGGGTGCACCCGCGCCGCACCGTACACGTGGCGCTGGGGCACGACGAGGAGGTGGGCGGCACCCGCGGCGGCCGCGCCCTTGCGGAGCGCATCACAGCCAACGGCGTCTCGCCTGCGCTGGTGGTGGATGAGGGGGGCGCCATCACGCGGGGGGCGCTGCCGGGCCTGCGCGACCCGCTCGCCGTGGTGGGGGTGGCGGGGAAGGGCTACCTAAGCCTCCGCCTCACCGCCCAGCAGCCCGGCGGCCATTCGTCGGTCCCGCCCACCCAAACCAGCATCGAACTCTTGGGCCGGGCGCTCGACCGCCTGCGAGAACAGCCCCTGCCGTCCCGCCTCACCGGCGTGGCCGGCACCATGTTCGACTACCTCGCGCCCGAGATGCCGACGTCCATGCGGGCGATCCTGGCCAACCGCTGGGCCACCGCGCCGCTCCTCCGGTGGGTGCTGAATCGGCGCCCGCCCACCCGCGCCGCCATCCGCACCACCACCGTGGCCACGCGGCTCCAGGCCGGCGTCAAGGACAACGTAATTCCCACCACCGCCCGTGCCGTTGTCAACTTTCGCATCCTGCCCAGCCAATCCGTGGACGAGGTCGTCGCACACGTGCGCGCCACCCTCGGCGATCTGCCCGTGGAGCAGGAGGTGCTGCGCTCCACCCCGCCGCCCGCCGTCTCCCGCGTAGACGGGCCGGCCTTCCGTCTGCTGCAGCGCACCATCGGGCAGGTTACGGCCGACTCGGTCGTGGTGGCGCCCTACCTCGTGCCCGGCCGCACCGACAGCGGCTACTACGCCGACGCGACCGACGCGGTCTACCGCTTCGTCCCGTACCAACTCACGCCTGCCGACCAGAGCCGCATCCACGGCCCCAACGAGCGCATTTCCGTGAGCGACTACCGGACTGTTGTGCAGTACTACATGCAGCTCGTCCGCAATGCCGACGACCTGCCGCCCGCCGCCGCGTCCACTTCCTCCCAAGAGCCGCGTTCTTGAGAGCAGGAATCCGTGCCGGGGCCTCGGAGTATCGTGGACGTCCGCGTCCGTTTCTCCTTGATTTCCGCTTCCGCCCCCAACATGCCCACCCCTGGCCGCCACGCGCTCGTCCTTCTCTGCTTCCTCATCTGCATGGCGGGCAGCCCCGACGCCTCCGCCCAGCTTGCGCCCCGCGTGCGGGCCGCCCAGGCACAGATTCAGCAGGTCGTGCAAGACACCATTCGGAGCCCCGTTTTCAGCGGTGCGCTCTGGGGCATTGAGGTGACCAACCTGCGCACGGGGCGCCGCCTGCTCGGCCAGAATCCCCGCGCCCTCTTCACGCCCGCGTCCAACGTCAAGCTCCTGACGGCCGTCGCCGCCCTCCGGCGCCTGGGGCCGGCGTACCGGTACCAAACCCGGCTGTACCGGGACGGCCCCGTGCGCGACGGCGTGCTGCGGGGAAACCTGATCGTGCGGGGCAGCGGCGACCCTACCCTCGGCGGATATCAGCAGCGGGCAGACCCGACGGTCGTCTTCCGCCGCTGGGCCGACTCGCTGCGGGCCGCCGGCATCACCCGCATTGCGGGGGACATCATTGGCGACGACGATCCCTTCAGCGATGTGCCGCTGGGCGAGGGCTGGAGCTGGAACGACGTGCCCTACGCCTACGCCGCCGAGAGCAACGGGCTCGTCTTCAACCGCAACACCATTCGCCTCACGGTGCGCGGCGACCGGCCCGGCGCCCCCGGCCGCATCACCTGGACGCCCTTCGGAACCGACTTTGTGCGGGTGCGCAACCAGAGCCGGACGGTGCCCCGAGACTCCGCCTCCGACGAAGCGTACGACCGCCCGTTCAACGACAACCACTTTGTGGTGCGCTCGCGCCTGCACCCCAATGAAACGCAGGAGGAGTCCCTCGCCATTACCGAGCCCACGCGCTACTTCACCCACACGCTGCGGGCGGTGTTGCAGCGCGAGGGCATCGCCGTGGCGGGGCGGGGCGTGGACGTGGACCAGATGCCGATCCGCCCTTCCTACGCGGCCGATACGGTGCAGCGCGTGGCCACCTACCGCTCGCCGCGCCTCCGCGAGATTGTGCGCACGATGAATCACGAAAGCGAAAACCTCTACGCCGAACAGTTGCTCCGCACGCTCGCCGTTGTGAACCGCCCCGACACCACCGCGCGCGACCTCTCCGTCGGCTCTGCGGCCCTGGGCGCGCTGGCCGTCCGCCGCGAGCTGGGAGCGATGGGCGTAGACACCAGCCGCGTGCAACTCGTCGACGGCTCCGGCCTCTCCCGCAAAGACTACCTGCGCCCGCAGGCCCTAACCCGGGTGCTGGAGCACATGTGGACCGAGGCCCCGGACTCCCTCCGCACCGCATTCGTGAACTCGCTGCCGCGCGGCGGCGAAGACGGCACCCTCAAGTACCGCTACGCCGACGGCGCCCCGGCCCGCGGCAACGTGCGCGCCAAAACCGGCACCCTCTCCAGCGTGAGCGCGCTCAGCGGATACGTCACCACCGAGTCCGATACGCCCCTCTCCTTCGTCATCTTCTCCAACCACCACATGGCCGAGACCGCCGCGGTGCGCGCCGCACAGGACGCCATCGTCAATGCGCTGGCGCGGCTGCCGATATAGCGGGCATTTCGTGTTGCGTATTTCGTGCTGCGTATCGCATAGACGCTCGTACGCAATGCCCACTCCGCACCCCGCTGCGCATCAACCTGTTGTGCATTACCCAAAGAGCAGCTGCACCACGTAGACGGAGGCCAGAAAGCCGACGAAGTCGGCGAAGAGCCCGGCGGGCACGGCGTGGCGCGTGTCGCGGATGTTGACGGCGCCGAAGTAGACGGCGATCACGTAGAAGGTCGTCTCGGTGGAGCCGAACATCGTCGCCACCATCTTCACCACCAGCGAGTCCTCGCCGTACTGGTTGATCATATCGGCCACGAGGCCGGCGGAGCCCGACCCGGTGAGGGGGCGCACGAGGCCCATCGGGAGCACCTCGGCCGGCACGCCGATTAGGCCGAGCACCGGGTCGAGCGCGTTCACCAGAAAGTCCATGGCCCCAGATGCCCGAAACATGCCGATGGCAAACAGAATGGCGATAAGGTACGGAATGATGGTGACGGCCACGTCGAAGCCTTCTTTGGCGCCCTCCACGAACACCTCGTAGACGCGCACGCCTTTGATGAGGCCGTAGAGCGGAAAGCCGACGAGGAGGGCCGGCAAGACGAAGGCCGACAGGACGCCGACGATGGAGCGGATGGTTTCAATCATGAGAACGGGGGGGTAGGGGAAAAACGGGGAAGGAGAAACGGCCGAGGCCCGGCGGTTTAGGTGGGGGGCGGCTCCGCGTCGTCGGCCTCCGGCGCGCTGGTGCGGTGCGGAGCGCTGGCGCGGAAGTAGGGCAGGCGGTGCAGCACGAGCGTGCCCACAATGCCGGCGATGGTGGAGAAGAGCGTCGCCAGCATGATGGAGAAAAACAGTTGATTGATCTGCAGGCCCATGATGGCCACCAGGAGCGACGGCGGCACCAGTTGCACGCTGGAGGTGTTCAGGGCCAGCAGCATCACCATGTCGTCGGTGGCGGTGTTGTCCGAGGGGTTGAGCTCTTGCAGGTCCTCCATGGCCTTGATGCCCAGGGGCGTGGCGGCATTGCCCAGCCCAAACACGTTGGCCAGCAGGTTGAGGCTGATGTTGGCGAGGGCGGGATGGTCCTGCGGCACGTTGGGGAAGAGGGGGCTCAGGAGGGGCTGCACCACGCCGGTGAGTGCTTCGATGAGCCCGGCTTCTTCGCCGATTTTGACGAGGCCGAGCATGAGGCCGAGGATGCCGATGAGGCTGAGGGCGAGAGACGCGGCGGTTTCGGCAAAGTTGAGGGCCGCCTGCGCGATGTTGCGCAGCTTCCGGAAGCGAACAGGCTCAAACTCAAGGGCCGCCTGTAGCCGGGCGGTGTTCGCAGGAGTCGGGGGCGCGGCGGTGAGCGTTCCGCGGAGCGCCGGGTTGTCGTCGGTGGCGTGGTACTCCTGAATGGTGGCAAGAGGCTCGGGCAGCTCTGCGTCGGTCGGAAACTCCACCTGCCGGCCCTCCTGCGTTTGCACCAGCACGCCCGCGTACGAGGCGTCCGGCGCCTCGTCTACGCCGTACATCTGCGCGTAGGTGGCCGAGTCGATCCGAATCTGAACCGGTTGGCGACGCCCCTCGGGGGCGTAGCCGTCGGGAAAAGCCAGGGTGGCCGGCAGGGCCGTGTCGTTGCGGAACCGATTCTCGACCAGTTCCTGGGTGTCCACGGTCAGGGCAAAGAGCAGGCTCCCGATGATGAGCCCGCTCCAGATGTAATTGAGCATGACAGGCAGGGGCGGCTTCGCAGGGACGACGCCCCACATCATACGGACTGCCGGACGAAAGAAAAATGAGCAGCATGTCCGTACACACGATTGCTGTAGGGCCCGTTCGCGGCTCAAAGTCGCTCAACGTTGTCGACCGTCTCCTTTGCACCGGACAGGCGAGGCCGTAGCGGTTGAGGAACACGCCTGAAAATGGAAAGGTTGCAGGGTGCGCATCTCTATTTCCAACCGACTCGCGCCCATGCCCACGCCCGTTCCCCCGCTGCCCGCCCTGGAGTCGCCCCCTCGCGTCGTCTTCAAGTTTGGGGGGACCAGCGTGGGGACGCCGGAGCGGTTCGAGACGGTGATCTCGATCGTGCGGGAGGCGGCCGCCACGGCCGCACCGGTGGTGGTCATCGTGTCGGCGCTCTCACAGGTGTCGCGGCAACTGTCCAGGGCAGTGGAGAAGGTGGCGACGCAGGCCGACGGGCAGGCCGTGGGGGCCTCCGTCATCGACACGCTGCGGGCGCGCCACCAGCAGCAGGCCGAGGCGGTCTTGAGCGCAGAGCGGCAGGACGCCTACGCGGCGCTGCTCGACGAGCGGCTCGGCGCCCTCCGAGAGCGCTTTGCGGCGGTAGAGGCGTCGGGGTTCACGCCGGCGGCCCGCGATGCCGTGCTCGCCACGGGCGAGCAGCTGTCGGTTCCGATGGTGACGCTCGCGCTGCGGGACGCAGGCCTTCGGGCACCGCACTGCCACGCCACACGCCTCGTCGTGACTGATGATACGCACGGAGAGGCCCACGTGCACACGGAGGCCACGGCGCGGTGCGTGCAGAACTGGTACCAGGCCCTTGCGCCGGATGTGGTGCCGGTGGTTGCGGGCTTCATCGGCGCCACGCCTGCGGGAGCCACCACTACGCTCGGCTTTGAGGGCAGCGACTACTCGGCCTCCCTCTTCGCCCGCATTCTGGGGGCGCGGTGCGTTACCCGCTACACGGACGTGGACGGCCTCTATACCGCCGATCCCTCGGCCCACGACGACGCCCAGCGCCTCGACCGGCTCTCGATGGAGGAGGCGTTCGCGATGACCGAATCGGGCGACCTCGGGATGCATCCCAAGACGCTCCGCCCCCTCGCCGACGCCAACATTCCAATGCAAGTGCGCTCCATCATGCAGCCCGACCGTCCCGGCACCAGTATCCTGCCCACAGACGTTTCCACCGAGGCCCTCTGGCCTGTGCCCTGAAAAAGCCTCGCGCTCTCGCCTCCCTGCGCTTTTGTCTCACAACGCCTCCGTCTACGCCATGGACGTGCTGTACCGGGATGAACACGTGCTGGCCGTCAACAAGCCGCCGGGCGTGCTGGCCCAGCCCGACCATACCGGCGATCCGGATGTGCTCGCGCGCGCAGGGCGTCTGCTGGACGGGACGGATAGCGATCCGTTTCTCGGCCTCGTCCATCGGCTCGACCGCCCCGCCTCCGGCGTCACGGTGCTGGCCCGCACCTCGGAGGCCGCCGCCCACCTGTCGCGGCAATTCCGGGAGCGAACCGTAGAGAAACGGTATCTGGTGCTGGTCGAGGGACGGCTGCGCGGCCTCGGCACGTGGACCGACTACATTGCCAAGCCCGGCCGCCAGCCCCGCCTCGTGGCCCCGGAGCACCCCGATGGCAAGCGCGCGGTGCTCGACTGGCAGGCACTGGCGACCGCCGACGCCCGCACGCTGCTGCAAATCATCCTCCGGACCGGCCGCCCCCACCAGATCCGCCTGCAGGCCACGAGCCGCGGCCATCCCGTGGTGGGGGACGAGCGGTACGGCGCGGGGACGTCCCTCGGGGAGCGCGCACTCGCGCTGCACCACAGCCTCCTGCGCCTCGATCATCCCGCCCACCCGCGCCGAAACACGTTCACGTCTGCGCCGCCCCCTGTCTGGGCCTCCGCCCTGACCGACGAGATGCGCACGGCCATTCGGCGCGTTCTCGACCAGGCGCATCCGTCTGCCCCCTCGTCTTCGTGAAAATGAACGAGAGTCTCCAGGGCGTCGAACACCCACCGCTCGCGGGCCCGTATCGAACATGTTCAACGCCTTTCTCAAAATCATTCCGGCACCCCCCCAATGGGAGACGATTTTGACCGCCTTGAGACCCTCCGCGAAGAGCCCCGCGACGACCTCCCGATGGCCCACCGCATGAAGCGGTTCGTCGAGGCGCTTCAGGTGCGCATCACCCGTGCGCTGGACGACCTGGACGATGCGGCCTCGTTTCGGGTGGATCGCTGGTCGCGCGAGGAGGGCGGGGGGGGCATTACGGCTGTGATTGAGGGGGGCGATGTCTTTGAAAAAGGCGGCGTAAACACCTCGGCCGTGCACGGGCCGCTGCCGGAGCGCATGGCCCGCGAGTTTGGAGTGGGAGAAGCGCCGTTCTACGCCACGGGCCTGTCTCTTGTCGTCCATCCCCGGTCTCCGCACGTGCCCACGGTGCACGCCAACTTCCGCTACTTCGCCCTCGGCGACGACCTCATGGACCCGGTCGACCAGTGGTTTGGCGGGGGCGCCGACCTCACGCCCTACTACCCGCGCCTGCAGGACACCCAGCACTTCCATCGGGTCTGGAAGGACGTGTGCAGTCGGCACGAGGTGGCCGACTACGCGGCGTTTAAGCAAGAGTGCGACGACTACTTCTACCTCGATCACCGCAACGAGGCGCGGGGCGTAGGCGGCATCTTTTACGACTATCTGCGCGACGATCCGGAAGGCGTCTTTTTCTTCTCCCGGGAGGCGGGGCGGGCGTTCCTGGAGGCGTACCTGCCCATCGTAAAGCGGCGCCAGGACACGGAGTACGGGGCGCAGGAGAAGGCCTACCAGCGGATCCGGCGCGGGCGCTACGTCGAGTTCAACCTCGTGTACGATCGCGGCACCAAGTTCGGGCTGGAGTCGGACGGGCGCACCGAGAGCATCCTCATGAGCCTGCCCCCGCAGGTGCAGTGGCAGTACGATTACGCACCGGAGCCCGGGACGCCGGAAGCCGATGCGCAGTGGTACTTTACAGCCCGCGACTGGCTCGCCCTCAGCGCCGAGGACGCCCCCGCGAGCACCGTGTAAAGATTATGCTGAGAGGGGGTTTTAGGGGAAAGTTCAATGCGGTCGAGGAACGGACGGAAGGGGGGAGCGCACAATGCCACAACACCCCATCATTCCCGTTTCTGCTCCGAACAAAAGGCGCAGTCCCGTATGAGTCCTCGTGACGTTCTCCGCGTGTACGACTCCAACCCAGAGGTGCTCTCGGGCGAGTCACTTCCGGCTGGCCCCCTACCGGTCGAAGACGGAGAGCGGGTCGGCGTGGTAATGTTCAACCTTGGAGGGCCGGCCTCCCTGGACGAAGTGGAGCTGTTTTTGTACCAGCTGTTCATGGATCCTGCGTTTCTCGACCTTCCGGTAGGCCGGCGGCTCCGGCGCTGGTTGGCTTCTGCCGGGGCACGGCTGCGGGCAGGCACGCTGCGGCGGCGATTCGAGATGATTGGGGGAGAGTCGCCCCTTCCGTCCCTGGCCCACGAACAAGCCGACGCCCTGGAGCGCCGCCTCAACGCAGTTTATGGGGCCGCCGTGGGGGCACAGTTCCGGACGTACCCCGCCATGCGGTACAGCGCCCCGTTCCCGGAAGAGGCAGCGGCGCGGATGGAGGCGGACGATGTGGACAAGGTGGTGCTGCTTCCAGCGTTTCCCCAGTATTCAGCGGCAACCACAGGCTCTGCGCTCGCGTACTGGGCGGCCCTGCGGGCAGCGGGCGAGCGGCCCTCCTGGCCCACCACTGCTGTGCCCGAGTACGCGGCCCATCCCAAGTTCATTCAGTCCGTTTCGGAGCGCATCGACGAAGCCCTCCAGCGGTTCCCAGAGGACGTGCGGGAGCAGGCGGTGCTCGTCTTCAGCGCTCAGGACACCGCCTGGCGGTCCCGCGCCGACAAAACGGCCCCCTATTGCTGCCAAGTCTCCTCGACAGTGCAACAGGTATTGCGCCATCGAGAAGACGCCCGGTCCGCACACACGGCCTTCCACCCCCCGAATGCGTTGGGGACGCGTCCCGGCCTCTCGCCCTCCACGCCCTCCGTCCTCGAAGCGCTGGCCCAGCAGGGCTGCCCGGCGGCGCTGGTGGTTCCCATTAGCATTCTAACCGACCACGTGAACACGGCGTACGACCTCGACATTTCGCTCCGTGCGGAGGTGGAGCAGCAAGGCATCGATCACTTTGAGGTGACGGCTGCGCTCAACACCCATCCTCTGCTCATCGACGCGCTGGGCGAAGCTGTGGTCGCACAGCTGCACCCGCCCACGGATGCGGAGGAGCCCTGGGCGGCGTGGGGGGGACAACAACGACACTACCCGCTGCGCCCCTACCAAGATCGGCCGCGTCTTTCGCTCGACAGCACTGCGGCAACACATGAGGACTGCGATCGCACAGAGGGCGCGCGCGGCTGGACCCCCGAGAAGGCGCTCTCCAACGAGGGCATTTCTCCGAAGCGTCCCGCAACCCCGCCCGACGATCCTTCGCCCAGTCCGGACCCCCGGTCTCGCGAGCGCTCCTGATCCCTCACTCCCGCGCCACGGCCCCTCCGTTTGTCATGCGCCCCTGGCCCACCGATACGCCGTCCGACACGCTCCTGCGCACGCTGGCGTCGGTCCCCGTCTCCACCCCGATTCTGAATCTCGGGTGCGGCCCGGGTCATCACGCAGAGGCGCTTCTCCGGCTGGGCTTTCCTATGCACGCCACCGACCCGCGCCCGCAGGCGGTGGAGGCGACCCGCGCCGTGGTGCGCGAGCTGGTGGACGAGGAGACGGCTCACTCGTGCGTCCGGAAGGCCTCGCTGCAGGAGCTTGACACCCTCGAGGCAACCTTTGACTGGATCATCGCAGACCGGACGGAGGCATATCTCGATACGCCCGCGGACCTTGACGCGCTTCTCGCCCACGCTCGCTCCCTGCTTGCCCCCGGCGGATGGCTCTACCTCACGGTGCCCGCCCGTCCGCCCGCCGACGATGGGGAGGGGGAGCGTCCTGGGGAGGGCTTCGACGATGTTGCAAATCTCTTCGCGCCGGCGGACCTACAGACGCCCACTGCAAATAACAACTTTTTGGAGTCGCAGTCCCCAGATCGCGTCCACGAACACGGGGAGGCCCGCCTGCACGGCCTGTATCGGCGCGTGACGCCGACCGCCCCGGTTTGAAACGCAGCGATCTGACTGCGCCCCCTCCCGGCCGAGACTGCCCCACGAACTTGTCCCCCGCCCATGGACGTTGCTTCCTCTTCCCTTGCCCTCCACAACAGCCGACAGTTTTACGAGCGTGCCCAGCACACCATTCCGGGAGGCGTCAACTCGCCCGCCCGCGCCTTCGACAGTGTCGGGGGGACGCCCCTGTTCATCGAGGGTGGAGAGGGGGCCTTCCTGCACGATACCGACGGCAATGAGTACCTCGACTATGTAGGGTCCTGGGGGCCGATGATCTTCGGGCATGCCCACCCGGAGGTCGTGACAGCGGTACAGGACCAGGCCGAAAAGTCAACCTCCTTCGGGGCCCCGACGGAAATCGAGATTGAGGTGGCCGAGCTGGTCTGCGATCTCGTCCCGTCCATCGAAAAGGTGCGCATGGTGAACTCCGGCACCGAGGCGACCATGAGTGCGGCGCGGCTTGCGCGGGGATACACCGGGCGCGACAAAATCATCAAGTTTGAGGGCAACTACCATGGCCACGGGGACTTCTTCCTCATCGCAGCGGGCAGCGGCGCCATGACGCTCGGAGAGCCGGATTCGCCAGGGGTCACCAAAGGCAATGCCAAAGATACGCTGCTGGCGCGGTACAACGACCTCGACCACGTGCGTCACCTCGTGGAGGCCAACGAGGGCGAGGTGGCGTGCATCATCGTAGAACCCGTGGCCGGCAACATGGGCTGCATTCCGCCCCAGCCCGGTTTTCTGGAAGGCCTGCGAGAGCTCTGCGATGCGCACGACATTGTGCTCATCTTCGACGAGGTGATGACGGGGTTTCGTGTGGCACCGGGGGGCGTGCAGGAACGGATCGGCGTGACGCCGGATCTCACCTGCCTGGGCAAAATCATCGGCGGCGGGCTGCCGGTGGGGGCCTACGGAGGGCGACAAGACATCATGGATTACGTCTCGCCGACCGGGCCGGTGTACCAGGCAGGCACCCTGAGCGGCAATCCGCTGGCCATGCGCGCCGGGCACGCAATTCTTTCGAAGATTGCCGCGGAGAAAGATCGCATCTACGACGAACTGGAGGCGTACGCCGAAGCCTTGGAGCGGGGGACCCGGGATAATTTGGAGGCGCTGAACCTGGACTATACTACGCACCAGGTGGGGGCGATGGGCAGTCTCTTCTTCACCGACGAAGATGTTGTGGATCAGACGACGGCGCAAACGTCCGACACCGACCGCTACGCGGCCTACTTCCACGCGATGCTGGAGGAAGGCATCTACCTTCCGCCGTCACAGTTTGAGGCCATGTTCTTTGGCACCTGCCACGGGGAAGAGCACCTCGACACCACACTTGCGGCACAGCGCCGCGCTCTTCGACAGGTGCATGCCTGATCCACGACGGCACGCTGTGTCGGCGGGGGGGCTTCGCCGAGCACACGTGCTCCCATTTTCCCTCTCGCCCATTTGCCCACGGTGACCCGTGGGTCCGGTTCCTCCCCCTTGCTCCTGCTTCTGCGAGATGCCCACGGACTCGTCGCCGTCCACTCCCTTTATTGGGATCGATCGCCGCGTGTTGGCGCTTGCCGTGGCCCGGATGGCGGATGCCGTCGGAAACTCGTTCCTCATCATTGTCCTGCCGCTGTACGTGGCCAGCGAGGCGGTCGGGGGGACGGTGTTTGGGCTGCCGGCGTCGATGGTCGCAGGGGGCGTCTTGGCGGTCTTCGGGATCGCGAGTAGCATGACGCAACCTCTGGCCGGGCGTCTGTCGGACCGTACGGGGCGACGCAAGGTGTTTGTGCTGGGCGGCCTTGTGGCGCTCGCAGGCGTCAACCTCGCCTTCGTATGGGCCACGGCCTACTGGCACCTATTTGCGCTGCGCATCCTGCAGGGCCTCGCCGCGGCTTTTACGATCACGGCAAGCCTTGCCATCGTCAATGAGGTGAGCGTTCCTGAACATCGGGGCAGCAACATGGGCATCTATAACTCCTTCCGGCTCATTGGGTTTGGCACCGGCCCGCTGCTTGCAAGTGCGCTGCTGGAGCTGGGGCCGTTTGTCCTGCCGGGCGGCGTGCGGATGACGGGCTTCGAGGCGACGTTCTGGGTGGCGGCGGGCACGGCTGTGCTCGGCACGGCGTTGGTGGCGGTGCTGGTGCGCGACCCCACGGGCACAGCACCGGCGCCCCGCCGACTTGCGATGCGCGTGTGGGCCCGTGCCGGAGGCGGACTCGATACGATTTTTACCCTCGGCATTGCCACGCTCGTCATGGCGACTTGCCTGGCGCTGCTCTCGGCCATCGAGCCGGCGGTGAATGCGCGGCTGGGACAAGGACCGGTCCTCTTTGCGGTTGAGTTTGTGGCGCTCATCGCGGCGCTGGCCGTGCTGCAGCCGCTCGTGGGACGGGCGAGCGACACGTGGGGGCGCAAGCCATTCATCGTGCTGGGCCTTCTGGCCCTCATCCCGACGACGCTGCTGCAGGGGCTGGTGGAGGCTCCCTGGCAAATGATTGGGGCACGGGTGCTACAGGGAGGGGCGGGAGCACTCATTTTTGCGCCTGCCCTTGCCCTCGCCGGCGACCACACCACACGCGGCCAGTCCGGGGCACAACTGTCGGTGCTCACGGTGGCGTTCGGCCTCGGCATCGCGGCGGGGCAGTTGACGGCCGGCTTTTTTGTGCAGTACGCCTTTGTGGCGCCGTTCGCGATTGGCAGCCTGCTCGCGGCGGGGGCGACGGGCCTGGTAATCACTCAGGTCCGAGAGCAACCGGCTTCGGCGGGCGTGGCGTAGCCTGTGGGGGGCTGCGGGGGGCTCTTTCCGGGGCTCACATGCAAAACGCCCGCTCCAGAGGGGGCTCCGAAGCGGGCGCGCAGAGACGAGGGACAAAACTACTGGTCGTGCGTCGTGCCCTCCAGCAAAATGTTTTTCAGCTTCTCAAACTCGTCGCGCTCAAACGAAAGGCTATACTTGCCGGGCTCTTCGTCGTCCCCAACCTCCGTGAGCGGCGTGATGTCGGATGTTTGCACGGTCTCGATAAACTCGGCCGGGTCCATCTCAAACGCCCCGGCAAAGTCCTCGGCCGTGGCGGCGTAGATGCCCCCGTAGGATTTGATCTCGCCGGTCGAAAAGTCCTCGGCGTCCTGGGGCTTGAAGCTAACTCCACGCATGGTGTGTTGATGGAATTGGTTGAGGGCAGTTTGGGCAGGTGGCACATCGTTTGGAAACGACTGCCCCCCCAAAAGTTCCTGGTCAGCGTCTCCTCTGCCCTGCGTTTGTCCAGGCTGGACTCGGAGCGTGCCCTTTGCGGCGTAACGCCACTCGTCCCCGACGGCACTCACCTCCCGCTGCATTGTGGAGACACCCGATACTCCCCAACACAACGCCGGCCCTCCAAGCTGTCCAAGACGACGCAATTGCGTCCTGGACCCTTCTCGCTGTCAATGAGTGTAGAAATATACGATCGTGACAATCACGCAATTCTCTTGGGTTTAGGTAGGGTGAGACACGTCCGAGCCTCGGCGTTGAGCCGTAAAAGCACCTGGAGAGCTGGGGAAGTCCGGTGCAATTGTGCCCTTTGCTCCGCTCGTTGAAGGGGAGAACCCCCAACCTCCGTGGGGGACGTGTCACGTTGAACCGCCATTCCTCTTTGATAGTGACCATTTTCCCCTATGCTCTCAATTCGCCGGGTGCTCTGGCCGACCGACTTCTCCACTGGCGCTGCACAGGCGTTTCCCCACGCGGCTGCTCTGGCAGCCTGGCACGACGCTGCGCTGCACGTCCTCCATGTGCAAGAGGGACCGGCGTCCGCATCGTCCGAGGCTTCTCTGCCGCTCCCGAGCGACAGGCTCCAGGACCTGCTGGCGGCGAGTGGCACGCCGCCGGCGCACGTGGACCTGGACGCGATGACGATTATACAGGAGCAGGAAGAGGGCAATGCCCCTCCCCGCGCCATCGTCGCATACGCTGAGGAGCATAACATTGACGTGGTGGTGGGGGGCACGCATGGGCGGCGGGGGCTGCAGCGCCTCCTCATCGGCAGCGTGGCAGAAGAGGTGCTTCGAACGGCCCCGTGTCCGGTATTCACTGTGCGGGGCGGGGAAACGGCGGTGCCCTCCGAAGCGGTTCACAATATCCTCGTGCCCATTGACTTTTCAGAGGCGTCGATGGGCGCCCTCCGGCACGCCCGCGAGCTGGCGCTTACGTACGGGGCACAAATTACGCTGCTCCATGCCGTGGAGGAAGTTGTGTATCCCTCCGCGTACGGCATTGAGCCGGCCAACATGCCCGGGGCCCAGGTGGTGGAACGTGTGGAAGACAGCCTCGCGGAGCTTGCGCGCTCCGAAATCGGGTACGAGCACGTGCTCGTGGAGGCCAGCGTGGGCTACGCTCCCTCCACCATCCTGGATTATGCCAATAACCACGACGTGGACCTGATCACCATTGCGACGCACGGGCGGACGGGACTGGAGCGCATGCTCCTGGGTAGCGTGGCGGAGCGCGTGGTTCGGCGTGCGCCTGTGCCCGTCTTCGCGGTCAAGTCGTTCGGCAAGTCGCTGCTCCCGAACGGCAATGACAATGCCCCTGACACTGCGTAGCGCGATCGGATTGTCTGTTCTCCTTTCGCCGGACCCGGTATGTCTATCCGCCACCTTCTGGTTCCCACCGATTTTTCGCCCCATGCCGACGCGGCGCTCCGCAATGCGCTCGCGTTCGCGGAGGCCTTCGACGCGACGGTTCATCTGCTGCACGTCGTCAATGATTCCCGCGCTGCGGGATACGGCCTGGGCGATGCGTACGTGCAGAGCGACGCGTGGAGGTCGGCGGCGGACGCTGAGGCCCGAGCGCGCCTTGAACAGCTCGCCGACGCTTCCGACGGGCCAACTGTACGCACGGACGTGATCGAGCGTACTCAGTTGGATGTCGCCGACGCCATTGCCGAATACGCAGAGCGCCGCCGTACTGATCTGGTGGTGATGGGAACCCACGGGCGAGGAGGCGTGGGACGGTTGGTACTGGGGAGCGTGGCCAATGCCCTCATTCGCCGGTCCTCCGTCCCGGTCATGACGGTGCGCGACCGGGGCGAAGACGAAGTCCCGGCGGCCGCCCCCGGTGCATACGAGACCCTCCTGGCGCCCATTGATTTTTCGGACCACTCCCGGCGCGCCCTCCACATCGCCAAGGAAATTGCGCATCCGTACGGAGCCACGCGGCACTTGCTCTTCGTGGCAGAAAAGCGCGTGCTGCCCACGTTCAGTGACACGGGCCTTCCGGGCCTGAGCGTGGTGGAAATGGATCCCGAAATTATAGAGAACGCCGCGGAGGCCCTCGAAGCGTTCGACGACCATGTAGAGGGCCCCGCCGGACCGCGTGCCTGCCATGTTGTCGAGGGCGATGTGGCCACAAACATCGTTGGGTTTGCAGAGGACAACCAGGCGGATCTCATCGTGATGGCTACGCGTGGACTCACGGGCGTCGATCAGTTCGTGTTGGGCAGCAATGCGGAGCGGGTGGTGCGCCGGGCGCCGTGTCCGGTTCTCACTGTTCCGCCTCATGAGGCCTGATGCCTCGCGTCCGCCCCAGTGTCTCGTTTCCCGCTCGCATCTACTGTTCCCCCGTATGCTTTCCGATGACATTGTCGATGTTCTTCGCACGTCCGTACAGCGGTGCGACGATGCACGTGAGCGCCTCGAAGCTGCCCTCGACGAAGCAGCCACTCGGGGTATGGAGGCGACGACCGATCCGTCGGTCCTAACGCCAGTCGAGGACGCCCTGGCCAACTGGTGCGATGCGCAGCGTCAGTTCATGGGGGCAGTGGAGGCCTCCGGCACCTCCGACCCTGCCACTGCCGCGCTTCTCCTGAAAACCAATCACGGCGTGGATGCGACCAATGCCCGCTGCGGCCTGCCCGGCACCGACATTGACGGAGCCACCCAGCCGGCTGGGCTGGACCTGAGTGGGACGCGGGGCAGCGTTCTCATTGCCGCTACAGAATCTCTTTGATCCCCTCCTGCTCATGAGCGACCTCGACATTCCCCGCGAAACGTACGACCGCATCAAGGCGGCCATCGAGAGCGACGACAGCCCCGTGGGCATCGACGCCCAAAAGGCACACGTCATTATTTTGCACAAGCTGGTCGAGCTGGAAAAGCGGCTCGATCGGCTCGAAGCGCGGCTCGATGAGTAGCCGACCAGGAGGCGGCCACGCCCTCCCTTCACGTGCGAGCAGCGCTACATGGGAGAGCGCTACATGGGAGTAGTGCTACGTGCGCAGAGCGTCTCGCAGGCGCCGGGCGGCGTCGGCCGCGGCCTCCGCGTAGTCTGCGCCGTCGGAGGCGTAGAGAATGCTGCGGCTGGCGTTGACGAGCACCGGCCCCGCATCGGTGGCTGCCGCCTCCATGACCGCGTCCGGGCGCCCGCCCTGTGCGCCCACGCCGGGAACAAGGAACGGCAGTGTGGGGGCGTCGGTGCGGAGCTCGGCCACAGCCTCCGGAGCCGTGGCACCCACCACCAGGCCCGCCTCTCCGGCGGTGCCCTTGGCCCAGGTGCGGGCCCGCTGCGCCACGTGGCGGTAGAGGGGCGTGCCGTCGCAGGTGCAGGCCTCTTGCAGGTCTGCCGCCCCGTCGTTGGAGGTGCGGGCGAGGACAAACGTGCAGGTGCCCTCGTGCTCCAGAAAGGGCGCTACGCTGTCCGCCCCCAGGTACGGCGAGACGGTGCAGGCATCCAGCCCCAGGCGGTCGTACAGAGCCGCCGCATAGAACTGCCCGGAGTGCCCAATGTCGCCCCGCTTCGCGTCGCCCACCACGAGGCAGTCGTCGGGGACGAGGGACAGAAGCTGGTCCAGCACCGTGAGCCCGGCCGGGCCCAGCGCCTCGAAGAACGCGAAATTGGGCTTGAAGGCACAGGCATACGGGGCCGTGGCCTCGATGATGTCCGAACAGAACGCCCGGACGGCATCGGTGCGCAGCCGCCCGTCCTGCAGCACAGGAGGAAAGCGGGCGGGGACGGGATCGAGCCCAACGCAGACGGCCGTGTCTTTGTGCGACTGAAGGCGTTGGAGGCGCGACGAAAAGGAAGCGGACATGGCACAGCAGGCAGAAAGTCCCAGAAGAAGAAGCGCTCAAACGTATCGACCCCTCTTCGTAGGCGCAAGCGTTGTCTTTGAACGCCTGCCGAACCTTCTGCGCATGGGGCCGCGGCACGGAACCGATGCGGCACTTCAATTCTATAAACGCACCCTGCTGGAAGCCCTTCCAAAAACACACTTCCAGGATTCGTCGTTATACTGTGCTTGACGACGTGGCTCCTTCGAAAGGGGCGGGCACTCGCGAAGGAGAGCGGCCTCTGTGATCCACGTCGGGACCACTGCGATCGGCACACGTTCGCTTCAGCACGGCGGAACACTTCTCATCGCCGGATTCTCCGGCATCCGTACTTTGCTCACAATTACATCGATTGCGCCATGGCAGATCGAGGTCTCAGTGACATCAAGGGGGTCTCCGAGGAAGACAAGAAGATGATCGAAAACATCGAGACCATGATGGGCCCCGAGCCCGAGGACATGGGCTTCATCAAAAATGCCTTCTGGGGCCGCATGCGGGAGGATCTGATTTTTCCCTACCCGCAGGAGGGCGACGAAGAGCGGGCCACCTGCGACGCGCTGCTGGAGGAGCTCGAAGAGTATCTCGAGCACGAGCATCCGCGCGTAGAGATCGACCAGGAGCAGTACATCCCGGACTGGGTCATCGACCGGCTGTTTGACATGGGCGTGATGGGGATGATCATTCCGGAAAAGTACGGCGGCCTGGGGCTGGGGGTCACGAGCTACAACCGCGTGCTGGAAATGATCGGGCGCTACTGCGCCTCCACTGCGGTCCTGGTGTCGGCCCACCAGTCGATTGGGTGCAAGGCGCTCGTGATGTTTGGCACCGACGAGCAGAAGGAGGCATATCTGCCGATGGTGGCGCAGGAGAAGCTGAGCGCGTTCTGCCTCTCGGAGCCCAACGTGGGATCGGACGCGGCGGCGCAGGAGTCTTTCTCGGTGAAGACGGAGGACGGGGACTACATTCTGAACGGCGAAAAGAAGTGGTCCACCTCCGGCGCCATGAGCGGCCTGTGCACGGTGATGTGCAAGAACATGGTGCCCAACCCCGAGACCGGCGAGCTGGAGCAGCAGGGCGTGAACGCCCTCATTGTGACGCCGGACATGGAGGGGGTGGAGGTGTTCGAAAACAACCGCGCCAAGACGGGCATCCGGGGCACGTGGCAGGCGCGCTTCCGCTTTAACGACGTGCGCGTGCCCCAGGAGAACGTGCTCCACGAGGAGGGCAAGGGCCTGAAGGTGGCGCTCTCGTGCCTCAACTACGGCCGCTGCACGCTCAGCGCAGGCGTGACCGGCGCCGCCAAGGCCGCCAAGGAGCAGGGCATCAAGTGGGCGCAGACGCGCTACCAGTTCGAGCGCCCAATCGCCGACTTCGAGCTCGTGCAGCAGAAGATTGCCCGCATGTCGGCCGTCACCTACGCGATGGACGCCATGCTGTACATGATGACCGGCCTGCTCGACCAGGGCGAACGCGACATCATGGTGGAAACAGCCATCACCAAGGTGTTTTGCTCGGAGTTTGGCTGGCAGGTGATCGACGAGGCCCTGCAGGTCATGGGCGGCGAAGGGTACATGACCGAGCATGAGCTGGAGCGGGCCTGGCGCGACAACCGCATTCACAGCATCGTGGAGGGCTCCAATGAGGTGATGCAGTCCTTCATTTTCGCGTACGGCGGCAAGCAGCTCGCCGAGAAGATGGTGTCGATTCAAGAGGCCCTGCTCTGGGACACCGACGCCTCCATCGGCGACAACCTCTCCCGCATCTTCACGGCCGCCACCACGCCCGCTGTGCTGAAGAAGGCCGTGCCCATGGGCGCGCAGCTGTTCTTGGGGCTCAAGCCGAGCGCCCCGGACCTCCGAAGCGTGCACCCGGCCCTGCAGGACCAGGCCGATGCCCTCACCACGCTCATCCAGAAGCACTCTCACTACTTCAAGCTCGTGAGCAAGTGGGAGCGCGAGGACGTGGTGAAGCACCAGGCGCAGCAGGCCCGCGTTGCCAACAACGCCATCTTCCTGTTCGCCCTCGCCTCGTCGCTCTCCAAGATGGACGATCAGCTTCGCTCCGGCGAGTACGGCCCTGCATTTGAGCGCGACCGGGCCGCGTTCGAGTACCTGTTCGACTGGTTCGAGCGCAAGATCCACCAGAACTTTGGGGAGATGCGCGACAATGCCGACGAGAGCATGCGCGAGGCGGCACAGGCGGCCCGGGACTACAACGACACGCTGCCCAACGAGGACTTTTACATCCACGAGGGCAGTCCCCTCGGCCGCGACGCCGGCAAAGAGCCGCCGACGGAGCACATCGTGCAGTTCGACGGGAAGGGCCAAGATCCCCGAGAGGTGGACCGCAAGCCAGGCGATACCCAGGACCTCGACGTAGACGAGGTGGTGAAGGAGGGGACTGGCGAAATGGCCCAGCCCGCCGAGCGAGGCGACGGCGCGCCGGAAGAGCCCACGCCTGCCCCCGACACCGACAACTCGTAGGGGAATCTGAAGGCATCTTTTCCATACGGATCGCCTCCGCCCGGTCCCGGTGATCCGACGCCACCGTAGCGCAGTGCCAGGGGGGTCCTGGCGCTGCGCGTTTTGGTGGGCAGGTAGGGAGCGTGGCCCCGCCGGCGAGCGCCACGAATCGTCCCGGGGGTTCGTGCATTGATATGAGGGCACCGACAAAAGCGCGTGGGCAACCGCACGCTCCGCGGCGGTCCGCGAGGTGTCGATCGGCGTTTTCTCTCGTTCAGCACGCAATCGCATGCAGTCCCTGTACGTCGTCTATCTCGATCGCCATCACCTTGGCGACGATCTGTTCTTGAAGTCGTTGGCTCAGCACTTTGCAGAGGCGGGGGCACAGGCGCCTCCCTGCGTGCTCGTGCACGGCAGCGGCGAGAAGGTAGAGCGCACTCTGGAGGCGCAGGGGTACTTTCCGGACCGCTCCGGTGGGGTGCTGGCGGTGGAGACCGAAGAGCAGCGGCGCCTCGTAGAGCGGGCGGTGCGGGAGGTCAACCAGGAGATTGTGGCTACGCTGACCGACGAGGTGGTGTCGACGGTCGGCATTCAGGGAGTGGACCGGGGACTGCTGCACAAGGCGCCCGGCGAGCCCCTAAAGGCGTCCAATACAGGCTGGCTGTCCGCGCTGTTGAAGCAGCACGTGGTTCCGGTGGTGTCGGCCCTCGTAGACGCCCCCGACACCGGAACGGTGCAAGAAGTGCCGGCGGTAGAGACGGTACGGGCCCTTTCGGAGGGGCTGCAGGCGTCGTTTGATCCGGTGGCGTGTGTATTGCCAGCCGGGGACGCCACAGGAGCGATGGACGAAACAGGACCGATAAGCGCCGGGGACGCCAGGGTGGACGACGCAGTTGCGGATCCGGCAGCAGTGCGAACGCTGGTCGGTGGGGGGGAGCCGGTGCTGGTCGCCGGTGTACAAGCGCTGCTGGGCGGAACTGCGGGGGAGGGCGTGTGGGTAGAGCCCGAGTGATGCCACTCGGCGCACAGGCAGGCGGTGCGGAGGGCACCTGCGCGGGGCAAGAGAAGGCGGGCCCTTGAACCTTCTGCCAAATCAGAGGCCGCAGGAACGACGGAGCAAGGCAGCATCCAGGATGTGCTTGACAGCGGGTAGGGGGTCTCTTACATTGCCGCATGGAGTTTGAACGGTGATGCCCGCCTCTTCAAAGGCGAGCAAAACACACGGACTCCTCTCGTTGAGCGTAGCGAACCAACTGTATGCTTTCCAGGAGTCCATGATTTCCAGTTGCACGTAATGCCTTGTGAGGCGCAGCAAGGCGGAGGCACGCCCTCCCGCACCTTTCTGCGAGAAGCGAAGGCTTCTCCACACCAGCGCCTCCAGGCGGAAACCGAGAGGGACCTCGGGTGGAAGGACCCGACAGGATCTCCATCCGAGTAGCTGGCACCATGGCACTGCCCGCAAAGCAACCCCCGCTTTTTGCAATCCGGTGAGAAGTTGGCCTCTGCCGGAGCGAACGCTCCATCAAAGCGAACGCTCCCTCAAGTCGCTTCGTTGACCCCTGAGAGAGGCGGGCGGACCCGCCAAGAATCTTCCGGTTTTGTCCCGAAGGGGGAGTCTTCGAGCAGCCGGGGGAGTGTCAAATTCGTCATCAATGTTTCCCCCACTCACTTAACGCACAGAGGTACCTGCATGAGTACGTTTGAAGAGCGATACGGCCAGTTGAAAGACAACCTCGACGCGGCCGAAGAGGACCTGATGAAGTTCTACGAGAAGCACAACAAGGCGGCCGGAACCCGTGCCCGGAAGAGCCTGATGAAGCTGAAAAAGCTCTCCCACGAGATCCGTCAGGAAATCCAAGAGATTAAGAACAACGACCTGTAGGTCGTTTTTTTCCTGCGGCGGTTCGGCATCGGGCCTCGGCCCAACTGAGGCCCAGTCCCAGTTTGGGACAGTCCGGATTCGTCCTTCCTCATGTTGGAAGCATGACGGAAGAAGCCCTTGCTCGGTACGAGCAGGGGCTTTTGTGTTTGGGGGCTTTGGGGGAGCGTCGTGAAGGGACCGATCTGCCCAGGCATTGAGCGGCGGAGAGGGGCAGGGCGACGGATTGTTTGGACCATGTGCGCCACCAGTAGGTTGGTGCACTCGGATTTCCGGACTTTCCACCTCCGTAGTGGACGTCGCCTTTGTTCTTGCCCCGCGTCCCTGTCGTATGCCCCGTCGTCTTCTTGTGCGCCTTTTCAGCTTCCTTCTCGTCCTTGGTGCATTGGGCCTTGGGGGAGGCTGCAAGTCGACCCAGCAAGAGTCCAAAAAGGCGGCCTCCGAGGCCGCACCGGTGGCCTCCACGCCGAGGTTTGCGGCGCCGGACGCCTCGATCCGGACCGTTCAGCTGTACGCTGGCAGCAATGAGCGGCGACTTCCCGTCACCACGCTGGGGGGAGCGGGAGAGCCGCTTACCCTCGAGTTCGACCTCATGGGTACGGACGGACGTCCGCTCTCGGTCTATTTTCAGCACGCAGACCGCAACTGGGAACGCGACCTATCGCCCAGCCGGGCGCTGGAGTCGTTCCAAGACGACCGGTTGCTCGACTATCGCTCCTCGCAAGGCACCGAGGTGCCGTATGTTCACTACAGGTATCGTTTTCCGAATGACGAAATCCGGTTTCGGGTGAGTGGCAACTACGTCCTGCGTGTCACCGAGCGGGGGCGGCGAGACTCTGTCTTGTTCGAATATCCCTTTTACGTGGCGGAGCAGAGGGGCGACTTGAAGCTGGAGGCCGAGGGCCTGGCTGTGCCGGGGCAGCGCGCGCCGTCCCTCCGCCCCGTTGCACGGTTCCGCCCGCCCCCAGAAATTCAGGGCAATCCGTTTGGCCACACGGTCTGCTTCGTGCGCAACGGACGGGTCACGCGTCCGCGCTGCGAGGAGCGCCCTAAGTTGATGCGGCAGCCCGAACTCACGTTCGAGCTCAGCCGCGACCGCGCATACGCCCCCATCGCGGCGGGGTACGAGGTAGATCTTACAACGCTGCAGCCGTCGTCGCAGATTGCTCAGGTCGACCGCTCCCAGTCGCCGGTTCGGGTTGTGCTGGACGCCGACTATGCCCGCTTCGGAGAGGCGCCCCGAAGAATGCGTGGAGGATTCGGCCAGCCCGTGGTGCGGGCCGCCCTCCCGGGCCGAATCGATCCTGCCACTCGTGCAGAGTACGTGGAGACCGTCTTTGCGTTTGTGCCGGGGCAGAAGCGGCCGTACGGGGCGCCGCTGCTGGTGTCCGGCAATTTTCGGGACGCAACAACGGCCGACGGAGTGCAAATGACGTGGAGCCAGTCTCGCTCTCGGTACGAGACGAGCGTCCTCCTAAAACAAGGAATTTACCGCTACGAGTATTCGACCGCCGACCCCACACTCACTGCCCAGATACGGTCTACTCAGCCCCGGATCACAGGTCGCTATACCGCTTTCGTATACTACCGAGATGCACGGCGGAATACAGATCGGCTCTTGCAGGTCCGCAGGGGTTCTCTTTAAAGGGCCCGGCTCCGTGAAGCCTCAGGGCCCTCAGACAAAGATGCCCCAGACAAAAAGATGCCCCAGACAAGAGGGGAGGACCTCGTACGGAGAACATCGTGCGTGCACCTTGCGCGCACCTGTCGGGAGGGAGGAGAGCCCGGAAATGGCAGTAGGGAGAACACAGCTGACGAGTGCACCAGGCCCGGTTCTTGACGGCTGGGCTACCCGATTACCCGAACGTCTTGCGCATTGGGCCCTTTGTCGGTGTGGCCAACGGTAAACTCCACACGATCATCCTCGTCCAAGCTCTTGAACCCGTCGACGTCAATCTCGCTGTAATGAACGAATAGGTCTTCGTCCCGCTCCTCGGCCACGATGAAGCCGTATCCTTTCTCGTCGCTGAACCACTTCACGGTTCCAATCTCGCGCTCTGCCATGGTGCTACAGGAAGTTCCGAAAGAGAGTATGCAAGTAGCAGCGCATGTTGCATCTTCCGCAAACACCCTGTGAGGGAGCGGTAGATGTCAACAATCTGCCACGTATTTGGGATTATACAATTTTCAAAGCCGGATGTCAATTCTTTTTGGAATCCGGGCCTTTGCTGCCTCGTCGCACCGCCGTCGCACCGCTGTTTTGCACCCGCCCGCTACATCTCATGGAGCCTGCTCTCACGTCCCTCGTCGATGCAGCCCCCACCTTTCGTACGCACGATGCCGCACAGGCCCCCATTCGGGCGGCCTGTGGACGGCACGATGACATCGCCGCCTTCCATGCGCTGGGGACAAGCGAGGAGGGGCGACCGATGTATGGCGCAGTGCTGGGCACTGGCCCCATCACGGTCAGTCTGCTGGCGGGCAACCATGCGGATGAGCCGGTAGGGCCGGAAACCCTGCGGACGCTGATTCTGAACGGGCTGGGCCGCCGTGATGAGATGGCGCCGTGGTGGACCCACTTTCGATTCGTCGTGGTCCCGCACACCAACCCCGACGGGGAGGCGCGCAACCAACGCTGGATCGAGCAGTGGCCGGACCCGAGCGCCTATCTCCAGCACGTGGTGCGCGAGCCGCCGGGGCGGGATTTGGAGTTTGGGTTCCCGGCGATGCGCCCCGAGAACGAACAGGTCTCCACCTTTCTCCGAAAGCACGGCCCGTTCGACCTCCACGCCAGCCTCCACGGCATGTCGGTCGGCGAGGGGGCCCTGCTGCTCATCAATCGTCCCTGGACCTTTCGCACGCAGGGCCTCCGCGATGCGTTTGTGGAGGCGGCTGCGGCCCGTGGACTCCCAATGCACGACCACAATCGGAAGGGCGAGAAGGGCTTTTTCTGGATTGAGCCTGGCTTCCAAACCACCCCGCGGGGCGATGCCATGCGGGCATTCTTCCGTGCACAGGAGGACGATGCAATGGCCCGCCGGTTTCACGATAGCTCCATGGAGTTTGTAGCCTCGCTCGGGGGCGATCCCTTGTCGCTGGTTACGGAGCTGCCCCTGTTCTGGCTCGCCGGGGCATCCTCGGACGGGCATCGCCCCACGCAGGCCCTTAAGCTGCGCGAGCGTCGGCCCGAGCTCCGTGCCCGGCTGGACCGGGGGGAGGACATCGGGGCGCTGCTCGCGCCGTTCGATCTTCGCCCCGTCCCGCTCGATACGGCGATGCAGCTTCAGCTTCGGGCCCTGGAGCTGGGGTGCCGGGCCGTCGCGCCCGACGCTGTTCCCGCCTGATGTCGCCGCCCCCATTCGATTTTTTTACTTTACACACGTTCCCGATCTACAAAGCTCCCCGATCCATGTCTGTGCTCCTCTACGGCGCCTACGGATACACCGGCCGCCTCATCGCACGGGAGGCCGTGGCGCAAGGACTTTCTCCCATCCTCGCGGGGCGCCGCCCCGAGCCGCTAAACGAAATGGCCGACGCGCTGGGCACTCCGGTTCGGGTGGGGGACCTGACGGCCCCTCGACGCGTCCGCGCAATGCTCGACGACGTGACCGCGGTGCTACACTGCGCGGGCCCGTACGTGCACACCGGCCCGCCCATGGTGGATGCGTGCCTGGAGACCGGAACGCACTATCTCGATCTGACCGGCGAGATGGATGTTTTCCGGGACCTCACAACACGGGACGCGGAGGCTCGGGAGGCGGGAGCAATGGTGCTGCCTGGCATTGGGTTCGATGTGGTGCCGAGCGACTGCCTCGGGACGTTTGTGGCGGACCGGGTGCCGGAGGCCACGACGCTGGAGGTGGCGCTCTTTGCGCAGGGCACGGTGTCGCAGGGCACCCTCAAGACGCTGATCGAGCAGATGGGGCGGGGCGGGCTCGTGCGGCGGGCGGGGGCGCTCCGCGAGGTGCCGCCGGGATGGGCACGGCGCACCGTCGACTTTGGCGACCGCGAGCGAAGCGTTCTCTCGATTCCGGAAGGGAGCGTTGTCACGAGTGGCTATTCCACCGACGTCCCCAACGCGACGGCCTATTTGGCCCTGCCCCCAATCGTGCAGTCCGTGCTGCGCGCGAGTCGGTACGTCCGCGGCCTGCTCTCCTGGGGGCCCGTCAAGTCGCTGCTGAAGCGTCTTGTAGAGCTGGGTCCCCCTGGGCCTACGCCGGATCAGCGTCGCCAGGGGCGCACGGTGGTGTGGGCGTCGGCGCGGCGGCCCGACGGGGAGAGGGCAACGGCTCGTCTGCACGGCCCCGAGGCCTACACGTTTACGGCCCGGGCGGCGGTGGCGGCGCTGCAGCGCATTCTGGACGGCACGGCACCGCCGGGCTACCAGACGCCCGCCACGGCCTTTGGGACGGATTTTGTGCTTGACGTGCAGGGCACGGAGCGCACCCTCGTCGCGGCGTCGTCCTGAGGCTGTGACGCATCGTTGTCGGCGCTCGCTCTCGCCGCCGCTGTTCTCGCCGTTGCTGTTCATCCACGCCGCTTTGCCCCCGTGTCTTCCGTCTCTTCCACCAACACGCCCGAGGCGCCGGACTGGACCGTCGTCGTGGGGCTGTACGTGGCGCTTGCGCTCGGCATCGGCGGCTTGCTGTACGTGGGCAACTACCGCAACGCCGCCTGGCTCGCCCTCATCGGAACGGGCGGAGGGCTCACGGCCTACGGGCGGGTGCTGCAGGCCCGGGGGCGCTCTGCGGCCGGCCGCCGCTGGACCTGGGCCGCCGGTGCCGTCTACGGCGTGTTCTTCCTCTGGGCCGGATCGGTGCTGCTGCGGGCACTGCTTCGTTGACTTCTCCCCCGGCTGCTCGGAGAGTACCCCTCCGGGGCAAAACGCGGGGGATTCTTCCTCACGGAAAAGAATTTCTGTTTCAATGGACCTGCTTCGGCCATTCGCATACCTCAAGGGGAGAGGCGGACCGAAGTCTTACATGTCCTCCGCAGACATTAGCACCTCCCGGTGCTCCCGTCAGCCCGACGGTACAGATGTTAAACGGTACAGATGTTCAAAAGCTGTGTCACCCTTGGTTATCGGTATGACAACAAACTGTATCTCAAAGCGATCACATTATTTCGACGAAGTTTGCGAGAGAGTCCCCGAACCGACAGGTTCATATCTCCCGGATGAATCCGGGAGTTTTACTACTCTCTCGCGCTCACTCAATACTATAAAGAAAGACGGGCGGGAAAGAAAGACGGGCGGGCAGGAGGGGGCGTCCGGGGGAACCAACGGCCTTGCAAGGAGCACGGCGCCGGCGTGTGCCCACGACAGGGGGGCGAGAACTTCCCAGGAAGCGAAAAACAAAGGCCCGCAAGATGCCGTTTGATGTCCCGCAGATATACAAAGGCACTTCAGCTCATTCCCCCACAAATCTCCGACTTGGTTATGGCTTTTGAGCTTCCCGATCTTCCCTACGACTACGACGCCCTGGAGCCGCACATCGACGAACGCACGATGCGGATCCATCATGACAAGCACCACGCCGGCTACACCCGCAAGCTGAACAACGCCCTGGAGGGCCACGACGACCTGCAGGAGCACTCCATCGAAGAGCTGCTCGCGGGCATCGACTCGCTCCCGGCCGATGTGCAGACGGCGGTGCGCCAGAACGGCGGCGGCTTCTACAACCATCGTCTCTTCTGGACCACCATGTCGCCCGACGGCGGCGGCACCCCGAACAGCGACCTCGGAGACGCCATCGACGAGGCGTTCGGCTCCTTCGAGGACTTCAAGTCCCACTTTGCCGATGCCGCGACGGGACAGTTTGGGAGCGGCTGGGGCTGGCTGGTCGCGGAGCCGAGCGGCGCCCTTTCGGTTACGAGCACGCCGAACCAGGACAACCCGCTCATGGAGGGTCACACGCCCATCCTTGGCGTGGATGTGTGGGAGCACGCGTACTACCTCCACTACCAGAACGAGCGCGGCTCCTACGTCAACGCCTGGTGGAACGTCGTGGACTGGGACGCGGTGGCTGACAACTACGACGCCGTTGCAAGCGCGTAGCGTAGTCGCACCGTCGGGCTCCAACCAGTCCGATTCGTGCCGTCTGAAGGGGTAGCTGGTCGCCCGGCTACCCCTTTTTTCGTTGAGGGGAATGTGTCGGTGGGCGCGTTGCCTACGCCTGCCGCAGGGCGCGGATCAGCGTAGCGCAGAAGGCCGGAATGTCTTTCACGACCCGTCCCCATACAAGGTGGTCTTCCTGAAAGGCCGCCTCGTCGACCCACCTCGCCCCGGCGTTCACGAGGTCGTCTTTGATGCCCTGGCTGCCCGTGGCCCTCCGGCCCTCCACGATGCCCGCGGAAATGCCCACGAGGCCCGCGTGGCAGATCTGCGCCACAATCTTCTCTCGGGCGCTCATCTCCGCGACGAGCGCGGTCACGCCGGCGTCGCGACGGAGCTTATCGGGGGCCCAGCCGCCGGGGACCACGATCCCGTCCAGGCGGTCGGCATCCAGCGCACGGGCGGCTACCTCCGTCGTGGCGGTGAGGCCGTGCTTGCCGGTGAACGAGGCATCGGCCTCGCGTCCGGCAATCACCACCTCGGCGCCTTCTTCACGGAGCCGCATCACGGGCACCCAGAACTCAAGGTCTTCGAACGATTTGTCGACGAGAACAGCGACGCGGGCTGCGGACAGGTCCATGACACGGTTCTGTGTAGGCCAGAGAGGCGAACGAAGAAGGCGTCAACGTCGGTACACGTATTCCACGAACTCCTTGAACCACGTGGGTTGGGCGATCAGGATGTAGATGGCCACCAGCGGCAGGATGGGAATGACCGGAAACAGAAGGTCAAGCCCAATGAGGGCGATGGCGGCGATCCAGATTTGTTGTTGGGTAATGGCCGTAGAAAGATCTGTGGGAGGAAGAGGAATAGATAGACGCATGATCTGGGGAATCGTTGCAGGCGTATCTCGAGGGACAAGCCTCCTGGGCGCTCCTCCTCCACACCCAGACGAGGGATGGGCGTGGTTGGTGCCCCAGCTCTGCGCCGAAACAACCGCCGCATGCGCAGGCAGGGCCCATACATTGAATTGTCGGACCCCGCGACGTTCAGTGCCGACTTCTCCCCCGGCTGAAGCCGAGAGATTCTACCATTTATCGAGCGGTGCCCATGATTCTCCGCACAGGTCTTACCCGGCTCTCCAGGGGCGTTGGCGATGTCACATCGCCAGGCAGGTCGGCTAAAGCCGGGAATCTATGAACCGACTATGAACCGACAGGTTCAGGCCTTTCTCGCGCTCTACCCAATACTATAGAGGCAGTGCCGAATCGACAATGGGTGTCGGGATCGTTTTTGGCCTCGTGCTCCTCGCGGGCTTGCTTTTCGGGATGGAACTGGTGCCCAACGAAGTGGCGGCCCTCGGCGTCCTGGTCCTCCTGGTGCTTCTGGAACCGTGGACGCAGGTGAGCCCTGCGGACGCCCTCTCCGGCTTCTCGAGCCCGGCCACCATCACGGTGGTGGCGATGTTTATCCTGAGCGAAGGGCTACGCCGCACCGGCGTGGTACAGGCCCTCCGGCAGCAGTTGCAGCGGCACACAGGGCGGAGCGAGGGGCGGCACCTGGTAGCCACGGTGGGCATTGGGGGGCCGCTGGCAGGCATCGTGAACAACACGCCGGTGGTGGCGGTGCTCATCCCGACGCTCGTCGACCTGGCAAAAGAACACGGCGTGTCCCCGTCAAAACTCCTTCTTCCGCTTTCGTACGCCTCGATGATGGGGGGCATGCTCACGCTGATTGGCACGGCCTCCACCCTTTTGGCGAGCGACCTCTCGGCACGGCTGATCGATCATCCGTTCGGCATGTTCGAGTTCACGCACCTCGGCGCGCTCGTCCTCGCCGTCGGCGCGCTCTACCTGCTTACCGTGGGGCGGCGCCTGATTCCGGCACGCATCCGACCGGCGCAGGACCTCATCGAGACGTTTCGCATGCCGCCGTACCTCGACCGTGTGCGTGTGACGGCCGACTCACCGCTGATTGGAACCACCATTGCGGAAGGCATGCCGGGAAGGGACCTGGATCTCGATGTACTTCAGATTATACGGGGGAGCGATACGTACATTGGGCCCTTCACGGACCAGGCCATCGCTGAGGGCGATCGGCTCACCATCCGGGCCGATGCGCCAACGCGAGCGCGCTTCACTGAGCAGATGCGGCTCGAAGAGAGGCCCGCCCGCCCCTTGTCCGATGCGGCTTTCATCGACGCGACGCACACGCTGCTGGAGTGCACTGTGCCGCCCGATTCGTCTCTGGAGGGAGAGACGCTGGTCCAATCGGCGTTTCGCAACCGATACGGAGCAACGGTGCTGGCCATCCGGCGGGGAGACGCGGTGGTGCGCGACGCGGTGGAGACCGAACCCCTGCAGAACGGTGATTCGCTGCTGCTGCAAACGACGTGCGACCAGGAGGCGGTGATCGACACAATGCGCGATCTGGTCGTCACGCACTCGTCCCCGGCGGCGCACCGGCGTCCCAATGCGGAAGAGACGCTGCGCCACAAAAAACGACCAGTCGCTCTCGGCATTATGGGCGTGGTGGTAGGGGGGGCCGCCCTCGGAGGCTACCCGATTGTCATGACGGCGCTGGCCGGTGTGGTGGCGATGGTCGTTACTGGCTGCGTGAAGACCGACGAAGCGTACGCGGCGGTTCGCTGGAATGTGTTTTTCCTCATGGCAGGGGTCATTCCACTCGGCCTCGCGATGCAGAACAGCGGCGCAGCCGCCGTGCTTGCCGACGTCCTTCTCAAGAGAACGAGGGCACTGCCCGGAGGGCTCGTCCTCGGTCTCTTTTACCTGTGTACGGCCCTGTTGGCCAACCTCATCGGCAACAATGCCAGTGTGATCCTTATGGTCCCGGTGGCGGTGGACGCGGCGCAGGCCACAGGGGCGAATCCGTTCGCGTTTGTGCTGGCGGTGACGTTTGCGGCCAGCACTGCGTTTATGACCCCAGTGGGGTACCAGACCAACCTCATGGTCTACACGCCGGGCGGCTACCGGTTTAGCGACTTCGTGCGGGTCGGAGCGCCTCTGCAACTGCTGCTGGCAGTGGTAACTCCGCTTGGCATCTGGGCGTTTTGGGGCGTCTGAGGGGGGCACGGGGGAACGGGGGCACGCCCCTCGGACCCTCGGGCGGAATGCAACCTCCACGTAGCGCTCCGATGCACGTGGCGCTCCTGCGTGGAGTCTTGTGTGGAGTGCGCGAAAGAGCGCAAAATTCTCGATCTCGACGAAATTCGGGACGGGCTTGCAGCCGGGAAGTGTCAGACGGTCAACGCGCACGTCACGCATCTCTCACGCGCTGCCCACGGCGGCCTGCCGGTTCGCCCGGCTGATGCGCTTCCACTGCTCAGTCTGGTAGCGGTAGTAGATGACGGCGGCGGGGACGGCGGTTTCGACGAACAGGGTGCCGTAGAGGCCCCAGATGCCGAGCCCGGTGGTGGCGCCGAGATACGCCAGGGGGAGGGCGAAGCCGACGAGGCCCGCAATCTGTCCGTAGAAGGGCCACGTCGTGTCCCCGCTGGCCCGGAGCGGCCCCATCGCCCCGTTCATGACGCCCCAGAGGAGCACGCTCACGCAGGCCGCCCGGATGAGAGCGGTGGTGGTGGACTGCACGGCGGGCTCGGTAACGAAGAGGTGGCTAACGGGGGCAGCCACGATGAAGACGGCCACGGCCACCACCACGTAGGCGGCAACGGTGAAGCGAAGCGTGTCGCGGGCGTACTCGTCGGCCTCTGGCTCGCGGCCCGCGCCCAGCGACTGGCCCACGAGGCTGCTGGAGGCGAGCCCGAAGCCCCATCCGGGCGTGTTCATGAGGGCCCGGACGCGGAGGGCCACGACGAAGGCGGCCACCACGTTGGGGCCGAACAGGCCCACGATGGCGAGCAGGGGGAACTGCCCGCCGTTCTGCGCCACCTTCCGCAGCGCCAGGGGGGTGGAGATGCGGGCCAGGTGACGGGCGTCCGCCGCGTGCCAGTAGGGCGCCGTCCAGTCCACCTGCACCGGGAGCGCCCCGAGGCCCGGCAGGTGCCCCCGCGCCAGGCCCCACCCCAGGATCGCAACCCCGCCGATGCTGCCCACGACGGTTCCGAGCGCCGCCCCCACCACGCCGAGATCAAAAACGAAGATGAGCACAGCGTTCACCGCCACGTTCACCACGGCGCCCCCGGCCCGCACCACCATCGGCGTCCACGCATCGTCCGCCCCAATCAGGGTGCGGCTGCCAATCAGGTTAAGCGCCGAGAAGGGCATCGCCAGGCTTGCCACCTGCAGGTAGCGAGTGCCGTAGCCAATGGCCGCGTCGCCCGTCCCGATGAGGCGGATCAGTGGCCCCGGCATTGCCCAGAAGAGCCCCACCAGCGGGAGCGTCACCAGAAGCGCCGCCACCACGCTCACCCGCACCGCCCGGCCAATCGTGTCGGTGCGGCCCGCCCCGTACCGCTGCGAGACGAGGCTGATGGTGCCGCCGGCGATGCCACCCCCCAGCATGAACGTCATCGTCCAGTACGGCACCCCGTACCCGACTCCCGCAATGGCCGCCGGGCCGAGCGCGAGGCCCACCATGCCGACGTCCGCGGTGGCCTTCGACATGCGCGCCAGGCCCGTCACGATGCGGGGCCACGCCAGGTCGGAGATGCGTTGCGCCCGCGAGCGCCCAATGAGGTTCAGGCGGGCGAGGAGGCGTCCCACAGACTCGATGAGGGCGCGGACGGGGTTGAGCAAAGGGAAGGGGGGAGCGGTGTGCGAGAATATGTGTCGGGGTAGGGTGCGCATTCTATGCATCTGCCCAAGGACAGAGACACATTTGCAGAGAGCGTTGTTCGAGGTGGACCCGCCGTGCGGGGGCCGAGGCCCGAGGAATCACCAAGTTCTGGCATTCCTTACATCGAGGCGTGGCGTCCCCCCGCGCAGCGGCTCCGGCAGGCCGGTCTCAACCTGTTACGTTTCGTCCATTCCTGTCCGAAAAGCATCCGTTTGCGAAAGAGATGCGCGTCTGACCTGTTTGTGCGGGTCCACGTGTCCACGTTCGCCGACGTCAGCCGCCCATGTTCACCGTCTACGCCCTTGCGGCCCTCGCCCTGGTCCTTGCCGGCCTGTTCGCCCGCACCTTCAAGGTGGTAAAAGAGTACGAGCGCGGCGTCAAGTTTACGCTCGGCCAGTTCAAGGCCGTGATGCAACCCGGCCTGCGCACCGTTATTCCGTTTTTGCAATCGTGGGAGCGAGTGGACATGCGCGTGAAGGCAGTCGACGTGCCGCGGCAGGAGAGCATTACCCGGGACAACGTAACCGTGGAGATCGACGCGGTAATCTACTACCGGGTGCGCAACGCCAAGAAAGCGATTCTGGAGGTGGAGGAGTACATGTACGCCGTGCAACAGCTGGCGCAGACCACCATGCGCAACATTGTGGGCGAGGTGGACCTCGACGCGCTGCTGGCCGAGCGGGAGCGCATTTCCCGGCAGATCCGCGAAATTATTGACGAGGCCACCGATCCCTGGGGCATTGCGGTTCAGTCGGTAGAGCTGAAAGACATCATTCTGGCGGAGAACATGAAGCGCGTCATCGCGCGACAGGCCGAGGCCGAGCGCGAGCGCCGGGCGGTCACCATCCAGGCCGAGGGCGAGCTGGAGGCGGCCCAAAACATGGCCGATGCGGCCAACATCCTCAACGACGAGGAGGGCGCCCTGCACCTGCGGACGCTTCAGACGCTCAATAGCCTCAGCAGCGACGACTCGAACACGGTCATCTTTGCGGTCCCTACCGAGGCGCTTCGGGCCCTGGAACGCATTGGCGACGAGCCGCCCAGTGCGTCTGCGTGAGGCCCGTCACCGCCCGTCGCCCGTCTCATTTCTGCAATCTCGCCCTATGCCCGCCGTTGCCCTGCTTCTGGCCGCCGTTCTCGCACTGCCGCCCGGCAGTCCCGGTGCCGCCCCCCCTTCTCGCGTACCCGTTCTGCCCCCGCCACGCGCCATGTCCGACTCGCTTCCCGCACCCAGTCCTGATCTCTCCCCGCAAGAGGTCGTGCGCCTACAGGTAGACGCCCTGGGCGCCAACGACACGCCGCACGAGGATGCCGGCATCGAAGCCGCCTTCGCGTTCGCCTCGCCCGCCAACAAGCGCGCCACCGGCCCCCTCCGCCGCTTCCGGCGCCTCTTCGACACGCCCGCGTACGGCCCCATGATCGACCACCAGGGCGCCCAGTACAGCGTGCCCCAGGTGGAGGGGCGGACGGCCCGGATGGGGGTGATCCTCCGCACGAGCGACGGCGCGCGAGTGGGCTATCTCTTTCGTCTCTCCAAGCAGGCCGACCCGCCGCACGAGGGCTGCTGGATGACGGACGGGGTGCGCCGAGTGCCGGTGCCGGAGGCCGACGGGCGCCGAATCTGACCGCGCCCGGTCCGACGGAGCACGGGACACGCCGCCAAGTCAGACGAGGCCAAGTCAAACGAGGCCAAGTCAGACGAGGCCGCAGCCGGGACGTCGCGCAGAACCCTGGTTTGCTGCGCTGCGTTCCTCGTCCTGCACATCTGTCCGGCTGTTCCGCGTCCTCCCGCATGGCCGATCCCAAGAGCGACCTTATTCCGCACGATCCGGAACCGAGAGTGGGACTGCCCCCTGGCTCGGTGGTGTTCGTAGGCGCAGAGCGCACCCACCCGGTCACGTTTCAGGTGCTGGGGTACGGGCCCGGGCACGTGGCCGAGACCACGGAGACGTGCGTGGACGAGGTGCTCGGGTCCCGAGACACAACGCCCGTCACGTGGATCAATGTGAGCGGGGTGCACGACGCGTCGGTGATCCGGTCGCTGGGCGAGCACTTTCACGTGCATCCGCTCGTGCAGGAGGACATCGCGCACACCGGCCAACGTCCGAAGCTGGAGGCGTACGACGACCTCCTTTACTTCGTCGTGAACATGGTCTACGTCGACGACCGCGAAGACGAGACGCTTCACGCCGAGCAGGTAAGCCTTCTGGTGGGCGAGCAAACCCTCATCTCGTTCCAGGAGGCTCCCGGAGACGTGTTCGACCCTGTTCGCGAGCGCATCCGCACCGGCCGCGGGCATATTCGCGACCGGGGGCCGGACTACCTGGCCTACGCCCTTCTCGATGTCATCGTAGATCACTACTTCGTCGTTCTGGAGGCCTTTGGGACCCGCACCGAAGCCCTCGAAGACGTCATCGTGGAGGAGGCGCCCACGGACGTGGAGGACGATCTCCACGATCTCCGCCGCGACCTGATCTTTCTGCGCCGGATGACCTGGCCCATGCGCGAGGTGCTCTCTCAGCTTGCGCGCCTGGAGTCTCCGCTCTGGGACGAGGCAACCCGGCCCTACGTGCGCGACACCTACGACCACGTGGTGCAGGTGCTCGATCTGGTGGAGGCCCTGCGCGACACGGCCAGCGGGCTGCACGACTTGCACATGACCGCCATCAGCACCCGCATGAATGAAATCATGAAGGTGCTGACGATCATCGGGACAATTTTTATCCCCCTCACGTTCATTGCTGGCATCTACGGCATGAACTTCGAGCACATGCCCGAACTGGGCTGGCCGTGGGCCTATCCGGCTGTTTGGGGAATGATGTTGGTGCTGGCAGGTGGGCTGCTCCTGTACTTTCGCACCCGCGGGTGGATCTGAGGCGCCCGCACCCACGGCGGGAACCCAGACGCTGGACCGTCCGGGCACGTGCCCCGGACCAAGCTCTCGCAGTACATGACCTCTTCCGCTTCCCCCCAATCGCTCTATCAGCGCGGCGATGCCCTCGAGGACGCGTTTCCCGACCAGTCGCTCGGAGAATCTCAAGAGGGGCTCTGGACGCCCCCGCCGGTGTCCGAGCGCGCCCATCTGTTCGGGCTGTCAGAACGAGAGTACGAAAAATGGCTCCGCACACTCCTTGAGGAGGGGGCAAGATTAGATGCGCATCTGGCCGACCTGCTGGAACAGGCGTACGACTTGGAGCCCCCGTTTTACAGTATTGAGTAGAGCGCGAGAAGAGCACTCTACAAGCACTCGCTTCGCAGCGCAGTAACGGTCCCTCCTTCAGGTGGGACATACACGGACTCTTCTCGTCCGGTGAACGGAGTGAGACACTGCGTATGTATCTGACCCGCAAACTCAAATTAGGCAGAACCGACCAGCTTGACCGTCTTGCTCGGCGGGCGGGGGATCTGTGGTCCACTGTGGCGAAGTGGCACTGGCGCTTCGTCGACCGGCA
>CAJXLV010000021.1 GCA_913056185.1 uncultured Bacteroidota bacterium | reverse complement strand
CCTCACGAATCACGCCTCACGAATCACGCCTCACGAATCACGCCTCACGAATCACGCCTCACGAATCACGCCTCACGAATCACGCCTCACGCCAAATCCAGCGCCGCCGCCGACGAGATGACCTGCACGCCCGCGTCGTTCATCTCGTCCCAGGCCTGTGCCAGCGAGCCGTCCTGGTCGAGGCCCCGCGTGGCGTCCTCGATCACGTACACGTCAAACCCCTCCGCGCGTCCGTCCACGGCCGACCACTTGACGCAGAAATCCGCCGCCAGCCCGCACACATGCAGCGTGTCGATGTTGCGGGCGCGCAGGTATCCCGTGAGTCCCGTCGGGGTCTCCCCGTCGTTTTCGTAGAAGGCCGAGTACGAGTCGATCTCGGGCCGGAACCCCTTGCGCAGGATGAGCTCCGCCGGGGTGAGATCGAGATCCGGGTGAAAGGCCGCCCCCTCCGTCCCCTGCACGCAGTGGTCCGGCCACAACACCTGCTCGCCGTACGCCACCTCGATCACGTCCATGGGATCGTGCGCGGGGTGCGACGACGCAAACGACTGGTGGCCGGCCGGGTGCCAGTCCTGCGTCTGAATCACGTGGTCGAACGCCGCCGCCAGTTCGTTCACGGTCGGGACGATCGCGTCGCCCTCCGGCACGGCCAGCGCGCCTCCGGGGCAGAAGTCGTTCTGAAGGTCGACAATCAGCAGTGCATCCATCGGGGGCCGAGGTGGGTCGTGAAAGAAACGTGCGAGACTGCGTTCATGTGACAACGCAGAATCGATACGGTCCCCTCTGCGGGGTTGTTTGCTCTGCCCTCTGCGGGACCATTGGCCTCGGACCGGGGGTTAAGCCTTTCCCTCTCCCGGCGTTCTCGTCTCAGCCCCCAGCCCCTGCCGTGTCCCACTCTGCCCCGTCCCCCGATGAGATTCGCCGCACCGTGGAGACGCTCCGCGCCCACGCCCCGGCCGTGCGGCAGACCTCCGCCGCGCAGCGCAAGCGCAAGCTCCAGCGCCTGGCCGACGCGCTCCTGGACCGACGCGACACCTTCTACGACGCGCTGGACGCGGACTTTGCAAAGGCCCCGGTGGAAATCGACCTGACCGAGATCAAGGCCGTGACAAAGGAAATCGAGCACACTGTTGCGCACCTCGACGACTGGATGGCGCCGGATCGCGTGCGCTCCCCCCTGCTGTTTGCCGGCAGCCGCTCGGAGATTCGCTACGAGCCGAAGGGCGTGGTGCTCATCATGGCGCCCTGGAACTACCCCGTCAACCTCACGCTGGGGCCCCTCGCAAGCGCCCTGGCCGCGGGCAACTGCGCCATTGTCAAGCCCTCCGAGCACGCCCCCCACACGGCCGCGGCGCTACAGGCCCTGATTGGCGATCTGTACGAAGAGCGCGAGGTGCAGGTGCTCCGCGGGGGGCCGGACGTGGCCCGCCCCCTCACCCAGCAGCCCGTCGACCACATCTACTTCACCGGGAGCCCCACCGTTGGGCGGCGCGTCATGCGGGCCGCCGCCGAGCACCTCACATCGGTCACCCTTGAGCTTGGTGGCAAATCCCCCACCGTGGTCGACGCCACGGCGCCCCTGGAGGCAGCCGCGGGCCGCATTGCGTGGGCCAAATACACCAACGCAGGGCAGACCTGCATCGCCCCCGACTACGTGCTGGCAGACGCGAGCATCTACGACGCCCTGGTCGAGCGGATCGGGGCGCACATCCACCAGTTTTACGGGCCCACCCCCGCGGCCCAGCGCGCAAGCGACGACTACGCCCGGCTCATCCACGACGCCCACTACGAGCGCACGGTGGGCCTGCTTCGGGAAGCGCGCGAGGCCGGGGCCGCTGTGCCGTACGGCGGCCGCCACGACGCCGCGACGCGGTTCGTTGCGCCAACGGTGCTCACCGACGTTCCGCTCGACAGCGCCCTCATGCAGAAGGAAATTTTCGCTCCCCTCCTGCCCGTCCTCCCGTACACCACCCTCGACGAGGCCCTGCAGATCATCAACGCGCGCCCCACGCCCCTCTCCCTCTACGTGTTTTCCGAACGCGACTCGGCCATCGAGACGATTCTCGACAACACCGCCGCCGGGAGCACCTGCGTGAACGAGGCGCTGCTTCACTTTGTAAACCCCAATCTCCCCTTCGGCGGCATGGGCGAAAGTGGGATGGGCCGGGCGCACGGGCGTCGGGGCTTTCGGGAATTTTCCAATGAACGGTCCGTGCTCCACCGCTCTGCCGGATCGGACCTGCTGCGTCCGTTGTATCCCCCCTACGATCGCTGGACGAGTCGCCTTGCCGACTGGGTCCTCCGCTACTTCTGAGCCGCTCTCGCTGTCTGTCTTCGCCATGCCCGGTGTCGGTGACGTGTTGGACGGATATCGCCTCGACGCGGTTCTGGGCCGCGGCGGCATGGGCACCGTGTACCGCGCCACGGATCGGGCCCTCGAAAAGACGGTGGCGCTCAAGCTCATCGCCCCCCACCTGGTCGACGACGAGACGTTCGTACGGCGCTTTCGGGAGGAGGCGAAGGCCCTGGCCCGCCTCGATGCCGACGGGATTGTCGATGTCTACACCCTGCGGGAGACGGAGCAGGCGCTGTTTTTTGTGATGGAATACGTCGCGGGCCCCTCTCTGGACGATGTGCTACGGCGGCGCGGCGCCCTGCCCCCCGAGCCCGGCCTTGAGCTTCTGCGGCAGGTCCTCACGGCGGTCGGGCACGCGCATGCCTCCGGGGTGCTGCACCGCGACTTGAAGCCCAGCAACATTCTTCTGCACGATGGCGAGGCGGTAATCACCGATTTTGGGCTGGCCAAGATCCTGGCGTCCGACGCCGACTTGACGGCTACGCATGAGCAGCTCGGCACGGTGGCCTACATGGCGCCGGAGCAGATTGAGGGACTTCGCAATGTGGATGAACGCAGCGATCTGTTCTCTTTGGGCCTCATCGCATATGAGGTCTTTACCGGCCGACTGCCATTTGACCGATCGGGGAGCGACTTTTCGATTCAACGGGCCATCGTCGATACGGACTTTCCGCCGCCCTCGGCCTTCGCCCCGGCCGTGCCGCCGGCCGTGGAAACCGTGGTGATGGACCTCCTCACCAAAGACCCGGCCGCCCGCCCCGCCCAGGCGCAGGCCGCCCTGGCCCGACTGCCCTCCCCCGACGCGGAGACGGCTCCCTTGCTCGATGCCGCCGAGACGCCCCGCCCCGACGACCGCCTGTCGGCAACGGAGTGGATGGGGCTCGTGGTTGCCCTGGTGATGGTGCTCGGGGGCGCATATGCGGGCGTCCGGGGCACGCTGGGACTGCCCCTTTTCTCTGGCGCGGCCTCCCCCGATACGACTTTCTCCGGCGCGGCCTCCCCCGATACGGCCCTGCGCACTCCCTTCCCCCGCTCCTCCTCTGCCTCCAGCGCCCGTCCCTCCCCGACGAGCGCCACGAGCAACCGCCCCGCCGACACTGTCGCCGCGGCCGCCCCAACGTCGTCCGCCTCCGCCCCCACGCCATCCTCCGCCTCCGAGTCGGGCGCAGATCCCAAGACGTCGCGCCCAGCCGACGCGGCCTCGTCGTCTTCGTCCTCACAGGCCGCCCCTGCGCCGCCCGCTCGTGGTGCACTGCGCCTCGAATCCACTCCGCCCGGCGCCACAGCCTACCTTCACGACTCGCTGCTGGGCCCAACGCCGCGCACGGTTGCCAGCCTCGCCCCCGGGCAGTATCGGATCCGGCTGCGCCGGGAGGCCCATCGCCCGGTCACCGAAACGATCTCCGTCGCCGCCGGCGACACCGCGACGGTGCGCTCTGTCCTCCCTCCGCGCCCGGCGGTGGTGGCCGTGCGCATTCGTCCGCGGGGCACGGTGCGCATCGACGGGCGGCGCATTGGGACCTCGGCGGGAACGCCAGTGGTCGACTCGGTGCCGCCCGGCACGTATCGGCTGACCCTGGCCTCGCCCCAAGGGCGCTGGGTCGACACAGTGGCCGTCTCCGCGGGGGGGCAGTACCGCCGCACCCTCGATTTCACTGCGCAGGTGTCCACGGCGGTGACGGCCCGCACCCCGGCAGGGACCCCCCTTCCCAATGCGCTGGTGCAGGTGGACGGGGACACCGTTGGGTACACGCCGCAGCGGCTCCAGCTGCGCGTCGGGCAACGCCGCCTCCGCGTCTCGAAGACGGGCTATCGCCCCGCCGAGCGTGTCCTTCGGGTGGACGATTCGCTGCGCACGCCACTGGTGATGGACCTGGCGCCACGGTAGCGGGCCGGCGGAGTGGCAGGCCCTCGTGGGGGCGCCACACGGGCCAGGGGCACCGTCAATGAGCGACCACCACACGGCGGGTGCGGACGGCAGTCTCGGTACGCAGGCGAACGACATAGGGCCCGCTGGCAAGCCCATCCGCAGACGGCGTCCAGGACAGGGCGTGCCGCCCCGGCGCCACGGCCCGCTCTTCTGCCAAGGTAGCGACGCGACGCCCCAACAGATCGAACACCTCCAGCGTGATCCGCGTCTCGGTCGGCACGTCCACGCGAAGGGTCGCCTGCTGGTCGACGGGGTTGGGCACGGGCGGGAGCAGGCGGAGGCGCGTCGGCGCAGGGCGATCCAGGACCCGCGCCACAGCGTCCGGCGCCCCGACCACGAGCCTCAGGGATCGCGCCGAGCCCTCCCCGGACGCCGAGAACCGGTAGCGCGGCTTCGCACGGAGGTTTTGCGACAGGCCCAGGGCCGGATCGACAAGCCAGACGGCCTTCTCGGGCGGCACCGACTCCAGTGCAGCAGAGAGGGTGACGCGCCCCGCCTGCGAGGTCCGCACCTTTGTTGTCCAGGTGTACACCGGTCGGCCCGGGGCACGCATGTCGCGCCAGAGACGGGCCTTGGATCCCGAGGGGACGAACGCCAGGGACACATAGTCGCCAATGGGGGGCGGCTCGTGGCCGTCGTGGCGCTCCACGGACGCCTGCGCCCCCGGCACAGTGCCCAGCACATTCTCCACGTCTCGCGCTCGTCCGCTGCGGGCCCGCAGCCGCAGGTGCCACCCCGCCTCCGCCCGCACCGTCGAGGACGCCACCGTGGAGGACGCCACCGTCGACGCCTCGGGAGCAGCCGATGGGTCAATGTGGAGCGTTCCGGCAGCGCCGTTGGCCAGCCGTACCAGGAGGCCCCGGTACGGGGGAAGCACGTCGCCCGTCCGGACAGCCCGAAACTCTCCATTGTAGGCAAAGACCTCCTGGAGGGGGGCGCCCTCAGCGCGGAGCTGCGCCCGGGCGATGGGGAATGCGAACGGATTTCCCACCAGATTCCACCCTTCCTGCAACGGCACCTCGAAGGGGCGATCGGTGCGGAGAGAGGTGCCGGAGAGAGGGCCAAGAGACGCGTCGGAGCGGGTGATCAGCCAGAGCGCCGCCCCCGGAGACAGCGCCCCATCCAGGGCCTCGCGTTCGGCGTAGGGCGAGTCGGAGGCGCTCGGGGCGTCGGCGAGGCCGAACAGCCGCCATCGGCGGGGCTCGTAGGGACGAAGTGCGCCGAAGATGTCCGTCAGGCCGGGCTGTGCCAGCGCTGTCGGCATCGAGAAGAGACGATACGCCGTCTGCGTCGTGCCCCCCGTCAGCGTCGCGGAGAGATCTTCCACCGCGACACGGACAGACGCCACGCCCGTCGCAGGGGCCGTCACCGTTGCGCCCTGCATGTCCTCGGTGACGACCCGAAACTCCACGCCACGCGCCCCCACCGCGGTTCCCGGAATGGTCGCCGCATACTCGTCCTCGTCGCCCGTCATGGGAAGGGTCGCAAACGCATCGGCACCTCCGCGGCGGTACTGCAACCGGACGGGTGCATCGGGGCCGAGGCCCGACGCCTCCGCCCGCACCACGAGGTCTTCCCCGGCCGGCACGGGCCCCCCCACCGGCACCGCGGGCGCCTCAATCTCCAGCGACGGGCGCGAGGCGGGCGTGGCAGATGCCTGGTCCGACAGCTCCGAGACATCGACCTGAGGATCCCCGCAGGCAGCCGGGGCGTCCTCGTCCTCCACCGTTTCGGTGGCGAGGCGGTAGAAATACGTCGTCCCGTTGGTCAGCTCGTCGTCCGTATACTCGGTGTCTTCCGCGGCCGGCACCGTTGCGACGCGGGGTGCGGACGTGTCCTCTGGGTCGCCACCTGGGATGGGGGCCGTGTCGCGGTAGACTCGGTAGCAGAGAATCGACGCGTCGGCGTCGGGGCTGGGGGCCGTCCAGCGCAGGACAACCTGTTCGTTGCCCGCCGTGGCCATGGGGGCCTGCGGGGCCTGGGCCCAGAGGGGGGCCGGCACGACGCCAACCAGCAGAAGAAGGCAGGCGGGCAGCATGGGACGCAGGGGCGCAGCGAACAGCATCGCGGAGGGGGTCACTGCGGAGGAGGAGCGGGGGCCGGGAGCGGAGCGGGGCTGCCCTCATCGCTACCGCCCAGCAGCACGGCCGCCGCCACGCCCAGTGCCACAGCGGCCGCCCCCAGTGCCCAGCGCAGCCAGCGTCGCGTGTTGGGCTCGGCAGCAGGGCGGCGATCTGCCTTTGCGGCCCGGACGAGCGCGACAAAATCGGGGCGGTCGCGGTCGGGGTCGGGCATGTACTGGGGCTGTACGTCGAGCAGGCCCTCCACCGCCCGGCGGGCCGCAGGCTTGTCGTTTTGGGCGAGGCGGACGAAGCTGAGGAGGCGGTAGGCGCGGGCACGAGTGGAGTCGGGGGACGATGCCGCACGGGCGCAGGGCGCGACCTGCATCACCGCCTTCGTGAAGGCGGCGGCCAGGTAGGCCGACCGCCCCTCGGCCAGGCGGGCCGGGCAATCGGCGGGGGCCTGCGCCGATGCCAGGGAGGCTCCCAGGGCTCCCCATGCGCCGAGGAGAGCACACAGCACTCCGATCAAACGCCCGTGAGGGAGGGTCATGCGAGCGGCCGTTGGGCTGCGGATGAGGACAGGGGAGACGGCTGTCGTCAGGCACTCTTAAGGCGCAAAGCAATACAGGTTCTCCCCTCGATGCCCACCGTGGGCCCGGGGCCACGTCCCTGCACAATTGGCGCTTCTCAGGAGCCAGGCGCGGTCGGAAAGTCCGTTTCCAGGTACACCGTGCCGTCCTGCGTCACCTCCACGTGTGCGCCCAGGGGGTCGAACGTGAGGGCGGGATGACCGAACTCCGACGGCGTACGAAACTCAATCTCCCCCTCTGGTCCATCGTCTCCCCCCGCCTGCACCTCAATCGTGCCGCGGGTCGTGTCGGCCACCACGAGGTCGTAGGTCCCGAGCGGAAGGGCCTCCGCCTCCACCGAAAACTCCGTGGCACCGTCCTCCTGTTCATACTCCGCCTCTCCGTAGGCCCCGGTCGCCGCCCCCGTGCTGGTGAGCGACGCTACAATCTCCGTCTCGTTCGTGTCCCCGTCGTCCCCATCGTCGTCGCCATCATCGTCATTGCCATTATCGTCATCGCCATCGTCGTCATTGCCATCATCGTCATTGCCATCGTCGTCGTCGCCATCATCGTCATCGCCGTAGTCGTCATCGCCCTCCTCTTCGCCATCGCGGTCGTCGTCTTCAAAGCCTTCGATCGAGGTTTCGATGTTGGACTCGACGAGTGCCTCGTTCGGGCCATTGGCCGCAGCGGAGGCGGGGTCGACCAGGGTACTGTCGCTCTGGCGGAACCAAGCGTTCACATCGACGGAAAACGTGATGTTTTTCGGCGCGTCCGCGGTCACCTCGATGGGCGGTACAAACGCAATCTCGCGCTCCGCCTCCAGGTCGGTGGTAAAGGAAAACGCCTGCGCACTCCCGCCCGCCGGGGTGTAGGTGCCCTCCGCCTGGATGCTCATGTTTGGCGGAAGGTCGATGTCCTCCAGCAGCGCACTGTCCTGCGGGTTCGACGGCTCAAGGCGGTGCACCTCAAACTCGGCCTCTTCCCACGTGCCCACAGGCAGAGTCGTATCGACAACGACCGAGGGGCTGCCGCCTCCCAGGGGCAGCGAGACCAGCACCGGGCCCGACTCCAGCTCTTCGCAGTCGTCCTCGGAATCCGAGCCGGACGCCTCGCCGGGGGAGCAGCCGCCAACGGCGTCGGCCCGTTCAAACTCAATTTCTCGCAGCACCATCTTCACGGTGTCGAGCACGAGGGCATTGCCGGCCGGGTCCGTAAACGACTGGCTGCTCTTGGCGAGGGGCGCCGCGGGGCTGGTGGTGCCGGCCGTGAACGAGACAGACACGGGGGCTGCTTTCGTCTCAGACGACGCGCCCGAGACTGTGCTGGCGTCGCATCCTGTTACAAGAAGCCCCCCTGCCACAACGATGGCGAGGAGCGCAAAGAGGGAGAGGGGCGACTTGGGTCGGCGCGCAGTCAATGATTTCATGGCGTTGGGCATTGTGAATGCTGAGCGGATGAATGTGGCGGGACAGCGGCGATCGAGACGAGGGTTGGACAGATCGCCATCTACTGTGCCTCTTATCGTATCTACAAGTTCTGTTCCAGGCCGCAGGTGCTGCTCTTTTTTCACCGTTGCTCCACAAAACCACTTCACGACGTCGCTCAGGCAGGGGGGCTTCTGAAGATTGCGTGGGCAGTGCGCCGCGGGTGTTTCAGAGCGCCGGCCTGCGTGTCTCATGGGTGTTTCAGCTGAGACAACGGGTCCGATCGTTTTGTGCAGTGGTTTGATGTGCCCCCGCGAACACTGGTGGGGGGAGCATGGATTGTTCGCACTGGAGGTGTGCGAACCGCCACCTGGGCACCTCCCCTTTTGAAAACTGTGATCGTGCGAAAACTGTGATCGTGACGGGAGCGCGGATGGGGCCTGCGCTGGCCGGAGTGAACACGCCCCCAAGGCTCACAAACTCGCAACGGGAGGCAGTTGAAACTCCACCGCTCGGCTCGACTTGTGATACGTGATGTACGAACGCCCAGACGCCCTCGTTCTGATACAGCATTCCGGCCCGATACGGCGTTCCGGCTCATCCATGGGTACGCCCTCGACCTCGCCCCTCCTTCACGCCTGGTATGTCGCTACAACGCACAATCCAATGGGTCTTTGCCAGCGCCGGCCTGTGCCTGCTCGCCGTTGGGGGATCGGCCGTCGTGACGCTCTGGTCGGTGCGAGGCAGCATCGCGCCCGCCCTGCCTGCCTCGTCCCCGGTGCCGCCCCTATTCGACCGGGGCCTCTGGCTGGTGGGCGGAGCCACAGTCCTGGGCCTGGTCGGCCTGGGGGCAGGCGGGGCGTGGCTCCTGTCGTCGCTGCGGCGCTCCCTCACCCCCCTCCGAACAGCCGTCGAGCACGTACGCACCGGCCGCCTGGACGCCACCGTGGCCGTGGACACGGCCGATGAGCTCGGGCGCCTCGCCAGGGCCTTAAGTCGCACCACCACCACGCTCAGCCAGCGCACCGTCTCGCGCACGTACCTCCACGCGGTGCTCGACTCCATGGCCGAGCTGTTGTTTGTGGTGGAGGCCGACGGACAGGTGCGCCACGCCAACCAGGCCGCGGCCGAGGCGCTCGGGCAGTCAGCGTCGTCCCTGCGCGGCACGCCGCTGGCCCGTCACTTCGACGAAGATCCACTGGCCGCCCCGGACGACAGCGCCGTAGAGCGCACCCTGGCCCCCTCTGAGGGCGACCGTCCTTCTCGCCCCGTCCTCATCTCTCGCTCCACCCTCAGCGGCGCCGGCGCCCCCGACGACACGCTCGTGTGCGTGGCCCAGGACATTTCGGACCGCAAGGCCGCCGAAGACAAACTGCGCCGCTCCCTCGACGAAAAAGAAGTCCTCCTGCGCGAAATCCACCACCGCGTCAAAAACAACCTGCAGGTCATTTCCAGCCTGCTTCACGCCCAGGCCCGCGACACAAACGACGACGCCGTGGCCGCCCGCTTTCAAGAGACCCGCGAGCGCATCCGCTCCATGGCCGCCATCCATGAGCAGCTCTACCAGACCGACGATGTGTCTCAGGTCGATTTCGACGCCTATCTCGAAGGCCTCGTGGACGAGCTCTTCCGGTCGCACCGCACCCGCAGCCTCAAGCGGGAGCTGCAGGTAGACGCCGCCACGCTGCCCATCGACCAGGCCATTCCCGCTGGCCTCATCGTAAACGAGCTTGTCTCCAACGCGCTGGAGCACGCCTTCCCCGACGGCGGTCCCGGCACCGTAGCCGTCCACTTCCACACCACCCCCTCCGATGCCACCCTGCACGTCGAAGACGATGGACAAGGCACCGACGCACTGGAGGGCAGCTCCTCACTCGGCCTCCGCCTGGTGCGCGGCCTCACGCGACAGCTGCGCGGCACCCTTGCCTCCCACACCGACGATGGCGTTGCGATCACGATCACCTTTCCCCTCTCCCCCTCCACGTAGCCCCATGGACGCCCCCCGCACCCTCATCGTCGAAGACGAATTCGCGGTCGCGATGGAGCTTGAGGACCACCTCGATGCCCTCGGCTACCGCGTGGTGGACCACGTGATGACGGGGCGCGACGCGGTAGAGCGCGCCGCCGACACCGTCCCGGATCTCATTTTGATGGACGTGCACCTCGACGGCCCGATGGACGGCGTAGAGGCAGCCCGCCACATTCGTGCCGCCCATCCGGTGCCCATCGTGTTTGTCACGGCCTACAGCGACGACGAGACCCTGCAGCGCGTTGCCGATACGGCCGCCGTCGGATACGTGGTGAAGCCGTTTGATGAGCGCGAGCTGTACGCCACGCTCGAGGTGGCCCTACAAACCCACGCCCTCCAGCAGGACGTGGCACGCGCCAACGACGCCCTCCGGGAGCTGCTCGACGGCCTCCGCGACGGTGTCGCCCTCGTGGACGCCGACGGCGACCTGTTGTTTGTGAACGACCCGGCCGCCCGCCTGCTCGATACGGCGCCGGAGCAGGCCGCGGGCCGCCCCTGGTGGCAGGTGCTCACCGTCCACGCGGACGCGCAGGCGACCCTTCGGGAGTGGATGGAGGCGCCCCGCAGCGACCGCGCCCCGGTCCGCGTCTCCCTCCGCACCGACGACGGCGCCTCGTACCGCGTGGACGTGGAGGTGCGCCCGGACCCCCGCGACGAGGCGCGCCGCATCTTGGTGCTCCACGATGTGACGGAGGTGCATGCGCTGCGCCGCCTGCTCGACGACCAGGATCGCTTTCACGACCTGGTGGGCCAAAGCGCGCCGATGCAGGACGCCTTTCAGCAAATCCAGTCCGTGGCCGGCGTCAAGACCACGGTGCTCATCCAGGGCGAAACGGGCACGGGAAAGGAACTGGCCGCGCGCGCCATCCACGACGAGAGCCCCCGGGCTGACGGCCCGTTCGTCCCCGTCAACTGTGCCGCCCTCCACCCCGACCTCGCCGGCAGTCGCCTCTTTGGGCATCGAAAGGGGGCGTTCACGGGGGCCACCGACGACCGCGAAGGGTTCTTTGAGGCGGCGGACGGGGGCACGTTGTTTCTCGACGAGATTGGCGACGTGCCGCTCGACACGCAGCGGCAGCTCCTGCGCGTGTTCGAAGAAGAAGCCGTCACGCGGCTCGGTGAAACCGAGTCGCGCCCCGTGGACGTGCGCATCGTGGCCGCTACGCACCGCAACCTCGACGAGGAGGTGGAGGCCGACCGCTTCCGCCAGGACCTGTTGTACCGGATTCGCATCGCCCGCGTCACGCTTCCCCCGCTGCGCAACCGCCAGTCCGACCTGCCCCTGCTGGTGCGCACCTTCCTGCGCGAGATCCGGGCCCGTACCGGCGCCGAGGTCACCCAAGTGAGCGACGCTGCCCTTCGCCACCTCCTCGACTACGACTGGCCCGGCAACGTGCGCGAGCTCCGCAATGCCCTGGAGGCGGCCCTCATCCGCGCCTCCGGCACGGTGCTCCGGGTCGACGACCTGCCCCCGGAGCTTCGAGAGACATCATCGGACCCGCCCCGCTCCTCCGACAACACCGCCGAGCGCATCCGGGCTGCACTGGCGCAGACGAACGGCAACCGCACCGACGCCGCCGATCTCCTCGGCATCAGCCGGGCCACCCTCTACCGCCGGCTCGACGAGTACGACATCGAATGAGGCGCGCGATCTCCTTGGGGTCTACTCCCCCTGCAGTGCGGACAGGAGTCGTGCAAAGTCCTCCTCCGTCAGCTTCTGCTCGGCGCGGAGCCGCTGCAGCGCGTCGCGCACGGCGGCCGTGTCGGTTTCGTCGGCGGGCGGGGCGGGGCCAAAGTCAATGTCCCGCACCATCGCCGCGTCCAGCACGTCCGCCACATAGTCGGCCGCGTCCGGCGCCCCAGAGAAGTCCATCGTCAGCTCAAACGTGGCCCGGCCCCGGTTCACCGTGAGCGCCACCCGCTTGCCCCCCAGCCCCAGCCAGCGACGCTGCGCCTCCACCCCCACCAGATCGGCATAGCGCACCGTCTGGGCGGCCTGCAGGTCGTTGTTCTGGAAGACAAAGCGGTCCCGGGCAAAGACGGCCCCGTCGCCCCCCGTGCCGCTGAGCGTCGCGTCGTAGAGGGCAAGCACCGCGTCCCGTTCCACCTCCGTTGCGTAGTCCGACAGCGCAGTGTCCAGCTTTTTCGCCGGAATATTTGGGGCCACAAACAGCCCCATCTGCGGCGCATGCGGCAATCGATCACGCAACAACGCTTCCATGCGACAACGCGGACAATGGCGTGAGAGTCCGAACGACAGACCGCCCCGAAGCCCCCCTCTTCAGGAACACTCGCTGCAACGTGCAAGCGTCCCCCTTCCACCCTGAACAAAACACCTACGGCGCCGCCGCCATCGCCGCGGCCTCAAAGAAGCCCGTGGTGGTCTCCATCACGCCCCCAAAGAAGACCCCGAGCACCACAAGGGCCACCGCACAGACCACGAGCGTGCCCACCGCCATGCGGGTCGCCGGCGGAAAGGCCGCCTCCGGCCCCGGCGTGGTGGCCGCCACGTCCTCGGCCGACTGCATCCAAAAGACGTACACCACGCGCAGATAATAGTAGGCACTGAGCGCACTCATCAGCACCCCAATCACCACGAGCCACGTCAGGCCCGCCTCCACCGCCGGCGCAAACACAAAGTACTTGCCCGCGAACCCCCCGAGCGGCGGGAAGCCAATTAGGCTGAACATGAACACCCCCATCGTGGTGCCCAGCACCGGGCGCCGATCCGCGATGCCGGCCAGCGACGCGAGGGACTGCTCGCGCCCCTCCTTCCCGTCCCACTCCAGCAGCGCCATCACCCCAAACGCCCCGATGTTCATCACCGAATAGACGAGCAGGTAAAACAGCGCCCCGGCGTACCCCGCCTGCGTGCCCGCCGCCAGGCCCACGAGCACGTACCCAGCGTGGGCCACCGACGAGTAGGCCAGGAGGCGCTTCACGTTGCGTTGGGCCAGGGCCATCACATTGCCCACCCCCATCGTAAGCACCGCCACCGCCGCGAGCACAAGCTGCCACTCGCCCCCCGGCACCGCATGCACCAGCACCAGAATCAGGGCCGCAAACGCCGCCGCCTTCGTGGCCGTCGACATGTACCCCGTCAGCGGCGTGGGCGCGCCCTGGTACACGTCGGGCGTCCACATGTGAAAGGGCGCGGCGCTGACCTTAAAGAAGAAGCCCACCAGAAACAGCGCGAACCCGCCCCAGAAGAGCAGCTGCGCAGACGCCGTCGCCAGCTCCGCCGTCGCCATCTCCGGGAGCACCATCGTACCCGTCGCCCCGTACATCAGGGCAATGCCGTAGAGGAAGAAGCCCGTGGAGAAGGCGCCCAGGAGGAAGTACTTGAGCGCGCTCTCCACCGCTCCCTCGTCCTCGCGCACCAGCCCCGTAAGGATGTAGAGGCAGACCGACATCGTCTCCAGCCCCAGAAAGATGCTCACCATGTTGTTGGAGGCCGCCAGCATAAGCATCCCAACCGTGGCGTACAGGATGAGGGCGTAGACCTCGCCGTGGTCGTGGCGCAGCTGATTGAGGTACGGAATCGACACCAGCGTGGTGGCCAGCCCCGCCAGCAGCACAATGAGGTTGATGTACGCCACAAAGCCGCCCGTGCGCAGCGTCTCGAAGAGGACCGTCCCGGCGGGCGCGCCCAGCTGCGTGGCCTCCCACCCCGCCGAGACCGCCAGGGCCGCCGCCCCGAGCCAGGGGATGGCCGGATGATCGTTCCGGAAGGCGTCAATGACGATCAGAACCAGCCCCATCAGCCCCACCACCATCATCGAAACGACGGCAGGCAGGTCGGCCAGGAGGGTTGGGTACGCGGTGGACAGATCCATAGAGCGGAAACAAACCGTGCGGGACTCGACAAATGTGTTGGGAATGGGCGGCTACACCCACACAAATTCCTCGATCTTCGACGCAAGCTCCACGTCCAGCGCCGTCACCGCCCCGCCGGCATCGTGCGTGGTCAGCGCCACGGACACCGTGTTGTACACGTTCTCCAACTCCGGGTGGTGGTTCATCTCTTCGGCGAAAAAGGAGAGGCGCACGATAAAGCTGACGGCCTCCCGAAAGTCCGAAAACTCGTAGGTCTTCTGGAGCGAATCGTCGGTGTGCGTCCAGCCGTCCAGGTCCGCGAGGGCGTCCTGAATGGCCTCGTCCGAAAGCGGGTCGCGTGCAGGCATGGTCCCAGAAGGGGGTTGGTGCAAGAGAATACAGAAGGGAAACGGAGACGTCTACGGAGCGGTCCGCTCGGGGCGCTCAATCGACACCTCTTCCGCTTCGAGCGGCGCCGGCGGCACCGGGCGCGGCGTCTCGGCCGTAGGAGGCGCCTTGTCGGCCCGCGCCTCAATGGCGGCCCGCTTTTCTTCGACCGTCTCGAGCAGAAACTGCGTGGTCGGTGCCGTTTGCTGCAGGAAGGGATTCGGGTAGAAGCCGAGCACAAACATCAGCACCACGAGCGGCACCATGAGGCCGAACTCGCGGGCGTTGAGGTCGGGCATCTCGGCGTTGGCCGCGTCCGTGAGCTCCCCAAAGAAGGTGCGGTACACCATGTGGAGCAGGTAGACGGCGGCGAGAATGACGCCGGTGGTGGCCGCGGCCACGAGCACCGGGCTGTTGAGGACCGTGCTCTGGAAGGCGCCGAGCAGAATCAGAAACTCCCCCACAAACCCGTTGAGCCCCGGCAGGCCCGCCGAGGCGAGCACGCTAATCACCATGAACGTAGTAAGGACGGGGACAGACGTAGCGAGGCCGCCGTAGTCGTCCATCATGCGGGTGTGGCGCCGCTCGTAGAGCATGCCCAGGAGCAGGAAGAGCGCCCCCGTGGAGAGGCCGTGGTTCACCATCTGGATCACCGCCCCCTGCATCGCCTCCGTCGTAAACGCAAACAGCCCCAGCACCACAAAGCCGAGGTGGCTGATCGACGAGTACGCGACCAGGCTCTTGGCATCGTCCTGCACGCGGGCCACCAGCGCGCCGTAGATGATGCCAATGACAGCGACCACCGCAAACAGCCCCGCGTAGCTCTGCGCTACGTTCGGGAAAAACGGCAGGCAGAAGCGAAGCAGGCCGTACGTGCCCATCTTCAGCAGCACCCCCGCCAGGATGACCGACCCGCCCGTGGGGGCCTGCACGTGCGCGTCCGGCAGCCAGGTGTGCAGCGGAAAGAGCGGGACCTTGATGGCAAACGAAAAGGCAAAGACCGCAAAGAGCCACCCCTGCGCCGCCAGCGGGACGTTGTACTCCAGCAGCGTGTACCAGTCGGTCGTAAACACGCCGTTGTTGACGGCATCCCCCGCGGCCGCGCCCAGGTAGAGAACGCCCACCAGCATCAGGAGCGAGCCCACCAGCGTGTAGATCACAAACTTGACCGCCGCATAGATGCGGTCTTGTCCGCCCCAGACCCCGATGATGAAGTACATCGGGATGAGGGTCAGCTCGAAGAAGATGTAGAAGAGAAACAGATCGAAGCTCGTGAAGACGCCCGTGATGCCCGTTTGCAGCAGCAACAGAAGCGCGTAGTAGCCCTTGTGCTTCTCGCCGATGTAGGTCCACGACGAGAGCACCACGATGGGCCCGAGCAGGGTCGTTAGCAGGACGAGGAGCAGGCTCAGGCCGTCGATGCCCACGAAGTACTTCACGTCGTACGCGCCCGGCACCCATCCCGCCCACACATCGGCCATCTGCGGCGCCAGCGCCGTGCTGACCGACGGGTCGTACCCCACAAACAGCCCAAGGGACAGCACGAACGTGGCAGTGGTCGTGGCCAGGGCCGTCCACCGAATGGCCGCAGCCCGCCGCAGAAACAGCGTCAGGAGCGCCCCGGCGGCGGGGAGAAAAATGACGAGGGACGTGAGGTACGGGATATCCATCTATCGAACGATTAAGGCAATACCAATGGGCCGGTCAAACTCTTCTTGCGTACGCTTGCAAGATCGGGACCCGCAGTGCGGCCCCCGACGGACGCCCCCCCACAGACGAAGCCGCCTGTCCCTCAATCCGCCCTCACGCATCTCGTCTGGTGCATCTCGTCTGGCGCATTCCGTCTTGCGCCTCCCATCTCCCCCTCTGCCCTCGGGCGCAGGGCGCGGGGAGCAGTTCTCGGCTCCTCATCACACCCCAGCCAGCATCAGCCCGATTACCAGGACCGTTCCCAGGACGAGAGCGAGGGCGTAGTTCTGTACGATGCCCGTCTGCACGCGTCGGAGCAGGCCACTGGCGTTCTGGGCCGTGTCCGCCACCCCGTTCACGGCGCCGTCCACCACCACATCATCAAAGGGCGCGAGCGCCTTGCGGCCAATGCCGTTGATCAGCGTATCCACCACCACCCGGTCGTAGAAATCATCCCAGTAGTAGGTGTCCGCCCACACCCGATAGAGCCCGCGGAAGCGGCGTTTCACCACCGCATCGAAGGCCAGGCCCTGCGCCGTGTAGGCCCGCCAGGCATAGTAGACCGTCCCCACCGCGATGGCGGAGCTGAGCAGAATGAGCCCCCACTCCAGCGCCAGCGGCACATGTCCCGCCCCCGCCACCTCGGCCACCGGCCCGCCGTACTTCGCGCCCAGGTAGTGGTGAATCCAGTTCCACTTTCCGTCCTGAATCACCGCCGGCAGCCCGATAAACCCGCCCACCATCGACAGCAGGCCGAGCGCCCAGAGCGGCCCCGTCATCGTCGACGGCGACTCGTGCGGCGTCACGGCCTCCGCCTCCGGCCACCGCGGCTCTCCCTCGAAGGTGAGCATGTACGAGCGCATCATGTAGAACGCCGTGAGGATCGCCGTAATCACCCCCACGCCCCACACGACCAGGGCGTAGGTTTGCCCCCCGCCGTAGCCGTACTCGAAGGCCTTGAACAGGATTTCGTCTTTCGAGAAGAAGCCCGCCGTGAGCGGGATGCCCGAGATGGCCAGCGTGGCCAGCAAATACGTGGTGCGCGTGGACGGCATGTAGGCCCCGAGGCCGCCCATCGTGCGCATGTCCTGCGGATCGAAGTCGCTCGTGTCATGCCCCCGCGCCTCCAGGTCGTGCTCCACCTCCTCCATTCCGTGGATCACACTCCCCGAGCCGAGGAAGAGGCAGGCCTTGAAGAAGGCGTGGGTGACGAGGTGAAAGACCGACACAAAGAACGCGCCCACGCCCGCCGCCATGAACATGTACCCCAGCTGCGAGACCGTGGAGTAAGCGAGCACGCGCTTGATGTCGTTCTGCGCGAGGGCGATGGTGGCCGCCATGAGCGCCGTGGCGCCCCCTACAACGGCAATGATGGCCATGACCACCGGGGCCCCGAGCACGAGGGCCGAGAGGCGGGCCAGCAGGTACAGGCCGCTCGTCACCATCGTCGCCGCGTGGATGAGCGCCGACACCGGCGTCGGGCCCGCCATCGCGTCCGGCAGCCACACAAAGAGCGGAATCTGCGCGCTCTTGCCCGTCGCGCCCACAAAGAGGAGGAAGATGATCCAATTGAGCGTTGCCTCCGGCAGGGCCGGACCCTCCGCGAGAATCACATCAAAGCTCAGCCCCCCGAGCTCCCGGAAGATCAGGAACATGGCCACCAGAAAGGCAAAGTCGCCCACCCGGTTTACGATGAACGCCTTGTTGGCCGCCGTGCTGTTGCTGAGGTCCGTGTACCAGAACCCAATCAGCAGGTATGAGCAGAGCCCCACCCCCTCCCACCCCAGGAAGAGCACCGGCAGGTTGTTCGCCAGCACCAGGTTGAGCATGGCGAAGATGAAGAGATTCAGGTAGGCGAAGAAGCGCCAGTACCCGGGATCCCCGTGCATATAGCCGACGGAGTACAGGTGGATGATGCCGCCCACGCCCGTGACCACGAGCGTCATGAGGAGCGACAGCTCATCGATGCGGTAGGCGAACGCCAGCTCCAGGTCCCCCGCCGCCATCCACGTAAAGTAATTGGCCACGACCGGCTCGCCCCCAAACGTCAGGAACAGGTACGCCGCCACAACGAAGGGCACCGCCACCGCGGCCGTCCCCACGGTGCCCAGCAGCTTTTCGCGCGTACGCAGCGACTCGACAAACAGCGGCGCCACGCCGTTCACCAGGGCCCCTGCAAGCGGCAGGAGGAGGACGAGACGGAGCAGAGCGGCAGAAGACATCGGCGGGGCAAGCAATCCAGAGAGAAGCGAGCGGGCGCGGCGGGCAGGCCTTAGTGTTTAAAGAGATTGATTTCGGTAATGTCGACCGTCACCTTGCTGCGGAAGATGGCAATGACGATGGCCAGTCCCACCGCTGCCTCCGCCGCCGCCACCGCAATGGTAAAGAAGACCAGCATCTGCCCGCTCGGGTCACCCATGGACTGGCTGAAGGCCACCAGCGTGAGGTTCACCGCATTGAGCATCAGTTCCACCGACATCAGGACCACAATGGCGTTGCGGCGGAAGAGCACCCCCAGTGTGCCGATGGTAAACAGCACAGCACTCAGCGCGAGGTACCAGTTTAGGGCAACGTCCATCGTTCGTCGGCAGTTCAGATCAGGGAAGGACAAAAGGGGGACGGAAGGGAACGCCGGATTGGCCGGGCGTTCGCCCTGGGAGGCCCGCAGACGCCCGGGCCCAGGGCAGGGCGGCCCCGCGGACAGGGGGGTCCAGCGCGCCCCCATCGCTACTCAAAGCGGCGCTGGGCGAGCAGGACGGCCCCGACCGTCGCGGCCAGGAGCAGGATGCCGGCAACCTGTAGGTGAAGCGCGTAGCGGGTGAACAGGATTTCGCCCAGGGTGGCCGCACTGCCCACCTCTGCCGCCGTGGCGCTCGTAGCCGGCTCCCCCCCCAGATCGAACTGCAGCGCCACCACATACAAGAGCTGGCTCAGTAGCGCCAGCCCCACCGTAAAGCCCGCGATGCGGGCCCAGTCCAGGGACCGAAGCTCCGGCAGCGCCGACAGGTTGAGGAGCATGATGACGAACAGGAACAGCACCATGATGGCCCCTGCGTACACCAGAATCTGGATGACCCCAATGAAGGAGGCATTCAGGGTGAGGTAGAGCCCAGCGATGCAAAACAGATTCAGCACCAGCCAGAGCGCACTGGACACGGGGTTTCGGGCAATGAGCATGCCCAAAGCGGCCGCGATGGCCACCGTAGCCAGCAGAAAGAACATGGGAGGGGCAGCCATAGGAGGGCCCAGTCGGCGGAGCGAGAAGGACGCGTCGCAGGCGCCGCAGGGCCGGGGGAAAGAAGTCCCACCGACCGATTGTGTTACGCGGCAGTCACGGCACGCAAAGTAACGCGCCACCAACGTAGGGGCAAGAATCGGGGCGGTTAATCATGGATGAATTGAGCGCTTCGTCGTTTCCTACATGGGACAGGCAGCGTACGGGCGCCCTGGGGCCTCAGGCCACATCCGCTGCTGCGGCCGTCATCTCGGCCGCCTCCCCCGCCGGAATGCTGGTCGGCGCCACATGCAGGTCGCGCCCAAACGCCGACTCGAACAGCCCCCCGTCCGCCTCCGCCGCCCACACCTCCAGCTGCGGATCGTCTTTTGTGGCCAAAAAGAGATGCAGGGCCGCATCCGTCAGCCGCGCCCGTAGCGCCACGACATTCTGAAAATGGCCGCGGTCCAGCCCCTCCGCCACCCGCAGCAGCCCCGCCATCTGTCGCACGCGCCGTTGCTGGGCCGGCGGGCGTGCCGCGAAGGCCTCGTCACTCGGCGCAGGGGGCGCCCCGCGGTGGTAGCCCGCCACCAGGGCCATGAGGGACACCTCCTGTGCCTGAAACCCCTGCAGGTCAGCGTGCTCAATGAGGTAGCGCGAGTGCTTGTGGTGGGCGTCGTGCTCCACGAGATAGCCCACATCGTGCAGCAGCGCCGCGTACTCGAGCAGTTCCGCATCGGTGGAGGGGCCGTCGTACAACGGGCGACAGAGGTTGAAGAGGTACGTCGCTGTGGCCGCCACGTGCTGCGCATGCGTCTCCTCCCACTGGAAGCGGTACGCAATCTCGTGGACGCTGCGCCGCCGCGGGTCGCGGAACGAGGTCATCTGCTGAAGGCGCGCATCGTTGGTGTCGATGAAGTGGGCCACCATGCCCTCGCGCAGCGCATTGCGGGAGACGCGCACGGACTGCAGCGCCGGGAGGCCGGCACAGAGGGTGTCCACCAGCACCGCCCCCGCCCCAATCTGGTCGACCCGCCGGGGCTCGATGGCCGGGTGGGCCTCTCGCTCGGCCGCCGAGGCTTGCATGACCCACCGCAGCGCTGTGCGCACCTGCGCCACCGGAAAATTGCGCTGAAACGGCCCGGCCGTTCCGTTGCCCAGGTGCGCCTGCGTGGTGCGCACCAAGCTCTTCATCGTGCCCGAGGCGCCCACCAGGGTCGTCACCCCGTGCTCTCGGGCCGCGGCCACCACCGCCGCCACCTCCCCCTTGCAGTGTGCCCGCAGCCGCGCCTGCTCGTCCTCCGACAGCGGGTCGGTCGTGACAAACTGTTCCGTCATGCGCGCAGCCCCCAGCTTCAGGCTGCTGCGATACACAATCGCATCCTCGGCGACCACAATGAATTCCACCGAGCCGCCCCCGATGTCCACCAGCAGCGACGGCTCCGCGAAGTCCTCGGTACGGCTCACGCCCCGAAAGATGAGCTCGGCCTCCTGCTCGCCGCTGATGGGTCGCACGCGCAGGCCCAGCTCCTCGCGAGCGCGGCGCAGCAGCACGCCGCCATTCTGGGCCTCGCGGATGGCGCTGGTGGCGTACGACAGGTACTCCCGCGTGCCCCATCCGTCGGCCAGCAGCGTAATGCGCTCCAGCGCCGCCAGGCCCCGCTCAACGGCGGCATCGGGCAGGCGGTGGGCGTCCAGCCCCTCTGCCCCCAGGCGCACCATCTCTTTCAGGCGGTCCACCACCTGGTAGCTGCCATTGGGGTGCACGTCCACAATGATGGCGTGAAACGAGTTGGTGCCGGCATCAATCACACAGACGCGCACCGGCGCGGCGGGGGCGGTGCTGCGGTAGGTGGTTTGGGGGACGCGGATGCAGGCGGCGCGTTCGCGGGGAAGGGACATGACGCAACACGGCGGGTGGGAAATTGGCCAGTGGGGAGGGGCCCGCGACGGAGGCTCCGCTGTGCAGCGGCACTGCACCAGGGGGTGCGGGCCGGGGGCTGCTACATGCCAGCGGTCGGTTTGGGTTCGTCTCCGGGCGGCATTGGGGGCGTTTTGACGAGTCAGCGGTGCCGGCACCCGCACCAGCCCGGGAGAGCTTTCGTCGTGCAGTCAGCGATGCCCAGGCGGCTGTCTCGTGTATCGGGGGCTCTTTTATCGATAGGGCAGGACATGCCCGAGCCTGCACCTGAAGCTCCGGTTGGGAAACGCCCCTGGAGACCTGGAGAAGACCGACGCGGTTGCGGTCGTCGGTTCCGGTCGATGAATGGTCGACTCCTCCGGTCTTTTACGGGCGTGAATGCTTCGCATTTGTCGGGGGAGTGTCAATCTCCCCATGAAAGGGCCTCAAGGTCCAGCCCCTCCGTCTCGTTGGAGAGCAACGACCGCCACGTGGATCCCCGGACGAGGGTGCTCAGGTCGACCGGCGTGCCATTCAGGTGCGCAATCGGGTGGACAAGCCGCAGGCCATGGCTGTAGTCTTCATAGTCATCGTCGTGCACCAGCGACAGCGGCTGGATGGGGTCTGCTACGCCCTTGTGCCATCCGTAGATGGGAACTCGATCGGGCTGATCCCGCATCCGCACCGTCACGACCACGTCCTTCTTGTGGCCCGCGATCAGGCCCTCCGGGGCGCGGCCCGCGCGCTGCTCCTCGATCATTCGCTGATGCTGTCCGTAATACGCATTGGAGCGCATTGCAGGACCCGGCGCCATCGGCTGCGGGGCCAGTTGCAGGTCGGCCTGGGCGTAGATCGCGTCCACGAGCCGCGGGGTGGGAAGCACCATCCCGACGTCCTGCGCCACAGCCTGGGCCGAAGGCAGAGACAGGGGCATTCGAACGAAGTCCGTATCAGAGCCAATGGACAGGTAATCTCGCGTGACCCACACGAGGAGCGAGTCGGAGCCGCGCGCCAGGACAAGAGGGGTGAGGGTCCGTAAGGAGGCGGGCAGGTTGCCCCCCAGGAGCTCGTCCACGGCACGTGCCTGTCGTCCCGCATACGAGGTGTCTGCCGTCGCGGCCAGAAACGCCGATCCGGAAAGGGCGTCCCCGTCACGATCGGGCACCAGGGCGAGCATCACGGTGTCGGGAGGCGACATCGGCAGCGGCTGCTCATTGGCAATCGCCCCGTCGTGACCACAGCCTGAAGATGCAACGCACGCGGCGAGCACACCGAGCAGGACCATCGTTCTGGGGCCGACGAACACGAAGGAGGGCTTTTGATACTCGGGGACGGGGCGCCAGCCTGAGAGCAAAAAGCGCATCATGGGGGCTCGGTGGTGAACGGGCATGACCGGGAATGACGGAAGATAGCATGGGCGTGCGGGGGCTGCAACATATCGGCAACGATCAGGGGCTCGCCCGAAGCACATACGGATTTATATTGATGGAGGCAGATCGCGTGCCTCGCGTGTGCATTCACATTTGTGTAGAGACTCTCCTTACCCAGATGCAGTCCGTGTAGATGCGATCCACAAATCCATCCGACCCCGCCACGAAGAGAGCCGACACGGCAGAGGCCGACGTCGCGATCATTGGAACAGGGTTCGCCGGGCTCGGCGCAGCAATTCGGCTCCTGCAGGAGGGCAGGACGGACATCGTCGTGTTTGAGCGCGCAGACGAGGTCGGGGGCGTCTGGCGGGAGAACCGCTATCCAGGCTGTGCCTGCGACACCGCCTCGCACCTCTATTCGTTTTCCTTCGCGCCGAAAGCGGACTGGAGCCGTCGCTTCGCGGGGCGCGATGAAATCTTTGCCTACCTGAAGCAGTGCGCGACGCAGTTTGGCGTGCGCCCGCACATCCGGTTCGGGCACGCGGTCCGTCGCGCAGCGTGGGACGAGGACGGCCGTCGCTGGCGCATCGAGACGTCGGAGGGGGCCTGGGCGGCGCGGGCACTCATCTGCGGCGTCGGTACCCATTCCCAGCCCCGCATCCCCGACCTGCCGGGACAAGAGCGCTTCGAGGGCAGGGCGGTTCACTCATCCGGCTGGCCCGAGGGCTTCGACCCGTCCGGGCGCCGCGTGGCCGTCGTCGGCACGGGGGCCTCGGCGGTGCAGATCGTGCCGGCGCTGCAGCCACACGCCGAGCACCTGACGCTCTTCCAGCGCACGCCGGCGTGGGTGGTCCCGCATGGCGACCGGGAGATTCCTCCCGCCATCCAGGACCTGTTTCGCCGCGTGCCGATGCTCCTGCGGGCCTGGCGCGTCGCGCTGCACCACCTCCGCGAGGCCACCGGCTGGCTCTTCTGGGACCGGCGCGTCGCTCGCCTCGTGGAGCCGCTCGTCCGGTACTGGATGCGGAGCCAGATCGCGGCCCCCGAGTTGCGCGAGACGCTAATCCCCGACTACGCGCTCGGCTGCAAGCGCATTCTCCACTCGGATACGTACCTCCCGGCTCTCTCGGCGCCCAATGTGACCGTCGTCGACGGCGCTGCCCGTGAGGTGCATCCGGGGGGCGTGTCTGGGCCGGCGGGTCCCCACGACGCAGACGTGATCGTCTACTGCACGGGGTTTCAGTCGACGGAGATGCCGTTTGCCCGTAGCATTTACGGCCGGGCGGGGCAGGCGCTGGCGGAGACCTGGGGCGATTCCCCGCGGGCGCACCTGGGCACGACGGTGGCGGGGTATCCGAACCTGTTTCTTCTCCGGGGCCCGAACACCGGGCTCGGCCACAACTCCATTCTGCCGATGATAGAGGCGCAGATCGAACACATCCTCGGCGCGCTGCGACACATGGACGACACAGGGGCCGCTGCCGTGGAGCCGCGGGCTGCCGCGCAGGCCCGCTTCGTGCGCCAGGTGGACCGCTGGTCGGAGGGCACCGTCTGGACCGACGGCGGGTGCCGCAGCTGGTACCTCGACCCCACGGGTCGCAACGCGGTGCTGTGGCCACGCTCCGTTGCCGCCTTCCGCCGCCGCGTCACCGACTTCGCCCCCTCGGAGTACGTCACGATGCGCCGCAGGCAGGTCCACGCGGCGGCGCACTAACAACGACAAAAATCTGCCCCTCCGATACGGAGAAGCTGGCGCCTCTTCCAGAAAGCCGGCTGGGCGGGGCCCGAAGGCCGCCCGGAGGAGTTCGGTCACTTCCGTGTCCTCAAGCCAAACGACCTGGCGGGTGTGCCCGATGGCGTCGCAGCCTTTTGCGGCGGGCAGTGGCTCGCCCGAGGCGAGGCGACCTGAGGAGCCTCCCCTTTGAGGCAAAAACGCACCTCTGGAAGACAAAAAGGAGAGGCCTGAACCAGCGGCCCTCGATAGCCGCGCGCAGCTGCTTCCCGCCTTCGATGTACCTGCGGGGAGCATATCTTTGGAGGAGTGCGGATGCGCGATGAATCTTCCAGCGCCCTGACCGCAGGGAAGAAGTGGTTTCAGACGGCTTCAGCCGGAAGAGAAGTCGGCACCGATCCGTGGTCGCCACCAGACCGAAGCCTGTCTCTTCATCCGTTGAGGCAAAGCCGTCTCCAGCCCATCAACATGCTCTTCTTAGGAGCTTGAGCCGGCATTCCCCGACTCATGCGTCAAATGGCCCCAACATGGTGAGCGTGGCGGGGCCCACGATACACCAGATCGTAGCCGCCTCAGGGGCTGAGCTGCAGGCCCACCCGAGAGAGCAACAGGCCGTCTTCACAGCTTTGATTTATTCACTTGACATTTTGTTTATCCGTGCTGATACTTCGCTTCGTCGAAAAAGCACTTTCCCCTTCGTGAGACAATAGCGTAGAGCTGTGAGATCCCTTACAGAGATGTGGACCAAGGAGATGAGCGCCGGACAGACTGTATCTTTCTGGCAGCTCCAATGCGTCCTCACGCGAAAGCGTTCATAGGTGGGATTTTCGTTCTTGCACGAGCTCTCTCCGGGCTGCGTCTGCTTATACGTTTTGCACAGATTGATTGTGATTTATGGATACCCAAAACTTACCGTGCCGCACTGGGACATGGCTTATCCTGCTTCTTCTGCTGAGCTGGTCGACCGCTGCTGTCGCCCAAACTACAGTAGAAGGCACCGTCATTGATGCCGAGGCTGAATCTCCGCTTCCGGGCGTGAACGTGCGTGTTCAGGACACACAGATTGGCACGCTCACCAATTCGGAGGGACGATTCACCATTGAACTTCCCGAAGATCAACGGACGCTTGTATTTTCGTTTGTCGGATTCTCCACCCAGGAGGTTACCGTTCCGGACGGCGAAACCGAGATTCAGGTGTTTATGGAGCTGGATGTGGTCGGGATCGACGAGGTCGTCGTTACAGGGCTGGCCTCCTCCGTCAAGCGCGAAAACCTCGCCAACGCCGTCACCAAGATTGACGAAGAAGATATCGCTGGAACGGTGGAGCCATCGACACTCGATGGGGCCTTGCAGGGCAAACTGGCCGGTGTCAAGATCACATCGCAGAGCGGGGCCCCCGGCGGGGGCATTAACGTCCAGATGCGCGGCATCAGCACGCTGGGAGCTGGCTCCTCACAGCCGCTCTACATCATCGACGGTGTTTACGTGAACAATTCTCAGATTTCAACGGGTCGGTCGTCGGTCGACGGAGCCGGAGGCGCCAGCCAAGACAACGCAGCCAATCGGCTGGCCGACTTAAATCCCGATGAGATTGAGAGCCTGGAGGTGCTGAAGGGACCATCGGCCGCAGCCATCTACGGCCAGCGTGCCAATGCCGGGGTCGTGATCATCACGACCAAGAGCGGGAGCGGCGGGGACACCCGTGTGAACTTCTCGCAGGACTTGGGCGCGGTATCTGCGCTGAACCTTCTCGGGGTGGCCTCCTGGAGTGAATCGAAGATCGACCAAATTTATGGAGAGGGCACCTCGGCCGCCGCGCGAGAAAAAGAGCGCTTCAATGAGGCTCGGCAGACCGGCAATCTCACAGATTATGAAGAGAAGATATACGGCAACACTGGGCTAACTCGAAATACACAACTTGAGATTTCCGGCGGAGACCAGCAGACGCAGTTTTACGTGTCTGGCGGCCTCAAAGATGAGGAAGGCATCATCGAAAACACCGGCTTTGCCCGGAAGACCGTTCGCGCGAACATCGATCACAGCTTAGGGGATCGGGTGCGCCTCTCCTCGCGCTCAAACTACATCTACAGCAACTCCGATCGCGGGTTTACGGGCAACCAGAACTCAACGGGCGGTTCGGTGGGCTACACCCTGGCCTACACCCCGACCTACGCACAGCTCCAGCAGAGGGAGGACGGCAGCTATCCGGACAACCCGTACTTTGCGGAGAACCCGCTCCGGCTAATCAACGAGGCGACCAACAACCAGGAGGTCAACCGCTTCCTGCAGTCGTTCTCGCTGAACGCGGATCTGCTTCAGGGCGAAAGTGCTTCCCTATCGTTAGATCTGAATGGGGGGTTGGACTACCTGAATAGCAACAGCACGGTGTATTTCCCTCCCTTCTTTCAGTTTCAGCAGGCCCAGTCCAACGCCGGGGATGTGATTCAAGGGAAGGAGAGCAATCTTAGCACAAATATGCAAGGCCTTCTCGTCTACAACCAGACGGTGGGGACCGGCGCAGGTCCATTCAACCTGACGACACAAGCTGGGTTTAGCCGCTTCACGCAGAATGAAGATCGCCAGCTCGTGCGCGGGCGCGGACTTGCGCCCGGCCAGCTCAACCCACTCAACGGACAGATCCAGGAGATCTTCTCCCAGCAGTTTGTCGAAATTGCCGACATCGGCTATGTCGGACAGCAGGAGGTCAACTGGGACGATAAGCTCATCGGAACGATCGGCGCCCGGTTTGATCGCTCGACGCTCAATGCAAAACAGAAGGACTTTTACTTCTATCCGAAGGGGTCACTTGCGGTCAATCTGCACAATTTCGACTTCTGGAGCTTCGATCCAATCGGCCAGATGAAGCTGCGTACGGCCTACGGAGAGACGGGCGGTCTTCCTCAGTTTGGCGATACCTTCTCGGCGCTCAACAGCGTTAATATCGGGGGAGGGCTGGGCTCTACGGTCTCGCAACGGGGCATCGATCCGGACCTTGATCCAGAACGAGCGCGGGAACTGGAGTTCGGTGCTGACATGTCCGCTCTCGACGGGCGGGTTGCCTTAGAAGCGACCTACTACCGAAAGGTTGTCGACGACCTTATTTTAGACCGGGAGAACCCCGTATCTACCGGCGTCACCACGATCGCGACCAACGCTGGAACGCTGCGCAACACCGGTGTGGAGCTGGGGCTGAGCCTCTCTCCAGTCCGCCGAAATAACTTTTCCTGGTTCTCCAAGACGCTTTTTTGGCAGAACGACTCGGAGATTACTGACCTGACAATCCCTGCGTTTACGACTGGGGGCTTCGGCGCCGCTCTGGGCACCTATTACACCGGAGAAGGGTTTTCCCCGACGACGATCGTGGGCACGCCCGCCACCCCCGACGAAGAGGTCCCCTTCACTGTGTACGGCGATGCCCAGCCCGACTTCCAGATGTCGTTCTCAAACTCGTTTACGCTCTTTCAGGACCTGGAGGTGAGCTTCCTATTGCACTGGAGCAAGGGCGGCGACAACATCAATCTCTCCCGCTTCCTCTCCGACATCGGGGGGACGACGGCCGATTGGAACGAGGACCAGGACGGCGACGGTGTGCCCAACGGGCTCGACCGCACAGACATGTTCGGGCCGGGCGCGGCCCGGTTTGTCGAAGACGCCAGCTACGTGAAGCTGCGTGAGGCGTCGATCTACTACACGCTACCGAGCAGCATCCTCGAGACGGCCTTCAATGGAATTCTTCGCAACGCCAGAGTGGGCTTTTCTGGATCGAACCTTCTGCTATTCAGCGACTACAGCAGCTACGATCCAGAAGTCTCAGTCTTTGGGACGCAGCCCGTGGCGCAGTCGGTGGAGGTAACGCCGTACCCGAGTTCGCGGCGCCTCACGTTCCACCTGGAGCTTGAATACTGATAAGCCGCCGGCCTGCGTCCCTCCTTTCCAGCCCTTGGTGAGATTCAATCCTGTGACCATGAAACGTCTTAGTCTTACATCCAACGCCTGCCTCATTGCCCTACTGGCCGTTGCGGTCACCGCCTGCGACTTCTTTGATCCCGACACCGTCACCGACCCGAACAGTCCGTCCACCAGCGAGGTGTTAAGTGGAGCGAGCCAAAGCGAGCTCCAAAACCTGGTGACCGGCCTCGAAAGCCGCCACCGTAATGCCACCACTGGCGTGACCGAGCTCTACGGATCGTTTGGGCGCGAGGTCTACGCTACATTCGCCTCCGACCCGCGCTTCATCACAAACTGGCTGGGGCAAAACGACGTCACGCCGGATGCCGAGTTTTTCGGCGACGGCGATGCCTTTAACACGCCCTATGCCGCCATCAAACAGGGAAACTTCATAATCGAAGCGGTCAACAACACCGATGCTGTCGACGACCAGGAGCGCAACGGCTACGTCGGTTTTGCAAAGACGATCCAAGCCTATCAGTATCTGATTGCGCTCAACGGCCAGTGGCGCGGCCCTGACCGCAGCCCGCCAGGCTCGATTCGTATCGACGTGGAGGACCCGCTCAACCCTGGACCCTTCCTCAGCTACGACGATGCCCTCGCCGAAATCCGGAGCATCCTCGACGATGCGAACCGCCAGTTGGGCACCGCGGGAAGCGAGTTTGCCTTTACCCTCTCCAGCGGCTTCGCTGGTTTTGACACCCCCTCAACCATGCAGGAGCTCAACCGCGCCATTGCGGCGCGGGCGGCCATCTACGCTGAAGACTGGGAGGGCGCGCTCAGCGCGCTTGACGCCTCGTTCCTGTCACTGGAGCCAGGGGAGGCGAGCATGAACGAAGGGGCTTATCACGTCTTCGGTGCTCCCCCCGATCAGTTCAACCCGCTTTTCTACCCGCGCAACGCCAACACGAACCAGATTCTGATGGTGCATCCTTCGATGATTGAAGACGCGTTGCCGGGTGACCTGCGGGTGGATCGCAAGTTCTTTCGGCGCGATGAGCCAATTACAAACGGCGATCTGCCAGGCGTTGAGCTTTTCTATCAGGATGACCGGTTCGAGTCAAACGAGTCGCCCTTTCCGTTCATCCGTAATGAGGAACTCATTCTTATCTACGCAGAGGCGCAGACCCAGACTGAACGCTTCGGCGATGCGGTCGATGCCATTGACGTTATCCGCGAGACGTGGGAGCTGGATCCCTACAGTGGTTCGGTCAGCAAAGAGGCGCTGATCGACGAAATCTTGTTTCAGCGGCGCTACTCTCTTTGGGCGGAGGGGGGGCATCGCTGGGTGGATGCCCGACGCTACGGTCGTCTCGATGAGATTCCGACCGCACTGGACGGCGGGCAGGTGTTTGAGAAGTTGGCCCGCCCCCTCAGCGAGAGGTAGGTGTGACAACGCAACGTCCATACCGCTGCGTGGAGCCCCAAGGCTCAATTCCGGGATCGTCGCTGAGAGATATTGACTCTCTGTAGCTGTAGAGTCGACACTCTGCTGTCTTCTCTTTCTTCCCCCTGCACGCGACAGCGTTTGGCGACCAGGGCTCGTTCGTGAGACCTGGTGGGGCTGAAATCCATTCACGGCGCATCTCGGCCCCCTATTCTTCCGTTGACTTCTCCCCCCGGCGAAAGCCGGGGGCTTGACTGCTCTTCTCGCGCTCTACTCAATACTGTCACTGGGCCGAGGGGAGCGTTTCCTCCATCTTCCAGAACGCGATGCCGCCCGCCTGGGGCCCCACCTCCACTGAGGCGACCCGCTCGTTCGCACGGAGATCAAACACATCGACGGCACCCGGGTCGTCGCCTCGCCCCTCCGCCGAGACGAAGGCGTAGCGGCTGTCCGGCGAGATCACGACGCCGTGCGTCACGGACTGACTGTTGGACAAACGCGCCGCGCGCGTTCCCGTCTCCAGGTCCCAGATCCCCGTCTCGCCAGTCCCTTTGTAGGACACCACGAGCGTCGTGCCGTCCGGCGACACCTCCAGGTTGTACGGCGCGGTCCCCTCGCCCGTCGGCAGCCGCTGCGTCACCGCCCAGTCATCCCGGTCCACCACGACCACCTCGTCGGCCCCATTGTGGGCCACATACGCCAGCGGCCGCGAGGGATGCGGATCCACCCATGTCGGCTTCGGCGTGCCCTCCCCCGTCGTGAGGGTGCGCGTAACCCGGCCCGTGAGCGCGTCAATTTCGTGGAGTGTCCCGTCCATCATGCTCACCGAGTAGTGGGTATGCCCGTCCGGCGCGAAGCGGGAGCCGTGCGGCATGATGCCCGTCTCAATTCGGTCCACCTCCGTCATCGTTTCGGCATCAACGATGGAAAGGGTGCCCGGCTCCGGCTCGCCGTGGAGGTTGAAGTTCGCGACGTGGAGCAGGCCCGTCGCGGAAGAGATCTCCATCGTGGCCGGAAACATGCCGACGTGGGCAGTGTCGACCCTCGCATTCGTCTCCGTCTCGTACTTGGCGACGTGGCCGTAGGGCGTGCCGTGGGCGATGGACACAAACCAGTGCTCCCCGTCCGGCGCCACCGTCATGCCGTGCGCCCCCTCCGTCTCGGGCGCGATGTAGCCGACAGGAACGGTTTCCTCGACGATTGCCAGTTCGGGGCCGGCATCAAACCGCACCAGGGCCACCTCGTCGGCCGACTCGGACGCGACGTAGGCGTAGTAGTGTTGGGCGAGCGCGGGGGCAGCAGTCAGGGCCAGGAGGAAACCGGCGAGTCCGAGAAAACGGGAGAAGTGCATGGCAGTGGGGGGTGCGTTAACGGTTGGCACGTTGAACGTTGCGGGTCGGCGGAAGAGGCCAGTCTTGCCTCCTTACGTTTCACGCATTACTTTTCACGGATCACTCTTCACTCGTGAGCTCCACCGCCCAGAGGCCCGAGTTCCAGTCAGAGAAGAAGATGTGCCCCTTGTACGGCTGCGGCCCCCAGGCCATTGCAGCATTGGGGATGCGCCCCTCGGGATCGTAAGACTTGAGGTGTGCAATCTCGCGGCCCTGCTCGTAGAGATTGCCCTTCAGGTCCCCCGACAGGTCCACCACGCGGAGGCCGGCGTTGTAGTAGGCGACGTAGAGCGTGTCGCCGTCCACCCAGAAGTTGTGCGAGCCGGCCTCGGGCACGCGGTACCGCGCCTCTTCGGACGGGGTCTCGGGGTCGGTCACGTCGACGAAGTGGAGCCAGCCGGCGGGAATGGTCGGCTCATTCTCGGTGTTGAGGCCGTTGGGGAAGGCCTCGTCGCCCGCGACGACCCAGTCTTTGCCCGTCGCCGCATCGGTGTACGGAAACGCGGCGTGGTTCCAGCCGCTCGGATAGGCATAGCGCCCGATCTCCACCGGATTCGAGGGCGAGCCGCCCTTCACGCCGTTGCCCACGTCGACCATCACGATCCCATCGTCCCAGTTCGAGGAGTAGGCGATGCCGTCGTCCACCCATACGTCGTGGATCGAATGACCAGGCGTCTCGAGCTCAAAGTCGGTGACCCGGGTCGGGCTCGCGCGGTCCTCGATGTTGATGATTTCGTAGCGGCGGCCGTTGCTGAGGGCGTAGACGTGGTCCTCGGAGATGAACAGGTTGTGGACGCCGCCGGTGAGGCGATGCGTGTACTCGGTGACGATCGACACGTCGGTCGGGTCCGAACAGTCGAGAATCACCATGCCGTTCTTCCGGTCGGACGCCCCCTCGCGGCTGATGATGCAGGTGCGCCCGTCGTCGCTCACCTTCACGTCGTTAACGGTGCGGGCGTCGACGGTGACCGTGTCGACCGGCGTGATGTTGGACGGGTCGGTCACGTCCCAGAAGTAGGCCTCGCCGTCGCCGCCCCAGGTGCCGGTGATGGCGTAGTCGCGGCCATCCGGTGCTTCCCACACCCAGAGGTCGGACGTGTGTACGGTGGAGACGCGCCCCCGGCCCACAACTTCGATTGCCCCCTCCAGGCCGCGAGGCGTAATCGTGACGGTGTGCGTGGCGATGTGCCGCCCACTCGTGGCCACGACGGTGTACTGCCCGGCGTCCTCCGCCACGAAGCGTCCGTCGGATCCAATCTCGGCGGTGGCCCCCGGCGCGATCTCTTCGGTGTGATCGGTGCGCACCGCGTACCGGATCGGCGCGTCGCCCACGGCGGTGCCGGCCTCGGTGCGGGCCGTGGCGTCAAAGTCGAGCACGTCCCCCGTGCGGGCCGAGTCGGCCCCGCCGCTCAGGTCGAGGGACGCAACCGGGTTCGCAACCACCTCGAGGGTTGTGGTAGCCGTCTGTCCCGCGGCGCGGGCGGTGAGCACCACACGCCCGGGGGCCTTGGCCGTCATCCGATGCAGCCGGTCCACCGTTGCCACCTCGGGCGCGCTGCTCTCCACCTGCACCGTCACGTCCTCTCGTTCACGGTTTGTCGCGGTCCGCGCCTTCACTGACAGTGTCACCCGTGTGCCCGCGTACACCGGAACCGGCGGCGCGTCGAAGACGATCTCAGCAACGGCCGGCTGCGACACTGTCACGGAGATGCGCTTACTGATCCGGTCCTGCGTCTCAGTGGCGGGCCGTAGTGCGATGATCTCGTGGGTGCCAGGCGCCTCCGCGGTCACCTGTCCAGTGCGGGACGTGGACACGCCGTCGCCCCGGGCGTAGAAGAGGACGGTCGTGTCGCGCATGCGCTTTCCGTCGGCCACGTAATAGGCTTTTAGCTGCTGGCTCTGGCCGACTTGGAGGGTGGGACGGGTCGGCTCGAGTTCCAGAGACTGGGCCGTGGCGGAGGATACGGCGAACACAAGACAGGCAACCACACATGTGGCTGTCCCGAGAACGAAACGGTACGACATGGGAGGAGAGAAAGCAAAGGAGGGGGTGGGGTGATTTTATATGCACCTCCCACTTCCCTTCTCTCAATAGGTTTCTTCCTGTCACACTGTGCTCCCTTTTCTTGCACACGCTTGCCTCAGCGCAGAACGTCCATCTTGACCTCAGAAATATGTTGCACGATTGTGCTCAGCCAATGCCGCAGGCGTCCACGAGTTGGAATACAGCCAGGCACCGCAGTGGCGTTTCCGGACGAAAGCTGCCCCCTGCCCCGCTCCGCATTCCTTGACGTCTTCCCCGACCCAGGCCGGGGGGAGATCAAGGCATCGGTGGTCAAGTTTACCGTTTTGCTGAGGTTAACGAGAGAGCCCGTTGGGGGCTGCCTTTAGGGGGCGCTTTTGGGCACCGGAGGCTCAGCGTGAGGGGGCGAGAGGGGATTTTGCAGAATGGAGGCAACGCATTCTGGGAAGCATCGAGGGAGCCAGTGCGCAGGGCGCGCTTCGCTTCAGGAGGGGCCAACCTGGTGTGGGGCATTCTCAAGGACCGACGCGACGTCGGCACACACCTGTTCTGGAGACGCCTCGGCGCCGCCCCGCACCACGGCCAGCTCGTCGCGGTGCGCAGAGGTCCAGTGCGAGAGCAAGCGAATTTCAGTAGCGTCCCGCTTCGAGAAGGAGTCGGTCGACGATGCCCCCGCCCCAAACACCGCCCGGCAGCGTGCACGGAGGCGGTCGCGCTGGGCCTCGTCCAAGGGTGGGCGTAGCGGCACCGTGTCTCGAAATTGCCCCGCCCGCACCAGCAGCACGTCCACGCGGCCGTCGCGGTCGCTGCCATGGTGCACCAGAGCGGCGTTGTGCTGCCGCACCGGCGCGGCGGCGAGGCGCTGCTTCTCCAGGATGCGCTCCAGCGGCTCCAGCGTGTCTCGAATCTCGGCGGCCTTTTCAAAATTAAGATTTTCGGAGGCCCGCCGCATCCGCTCGCGCAGCTGTTCGACCACGCTCGGGTCCTGCCCCCTCAGGAAGGCCCGCACGCGGTCCACCACCGCACGGTACGCCTCCGGATCGTCCGTTTCACAGGGCACCGTGCAGCGGTCCATGTCGGCGTAGAGGCACCGCTGGCCCAGGCGGAGCCGCTCGTCGTCGCACTCCCGCAGCCGAAAGAAGCGCCCCACCACCTCCACCACCATGTCCGCCTGCTCGGTGTTGCGCACGGGGCCGTAGTACTCCGCCGCGTCCCCCTCCAGCCGCCGCGTCCAGGAAATTGTGGGGATCTCGTGCGCCGTATCGAGCCGGATGAACGGGCGGCTGTAGTATCGGCGCTGGGCGCGGTTGTAGCGCGGCTTTTCGGCCTTAATCCGGCGCGACTCCAGGAGAATGGCCTCCAGCTCGGTCGTTGTTGTCGTCCAGTCCACCGACCGCACCTTCTGCAGCATCTTGCGCTTGCGCGCCCCGCTCGACTCCACCGCCGTAAAGTGGCTCTGCAGGCGGTTGGCGAGGCGCTTTGCTTTGCCGATGTAGAGGGGCGTGCCGGCGCTGTTTTTCATCACGTATACGCCCGGCGCGGACGGGGCGTCGGGGAGCACCTCTTCCCGAATCCTCTCGATGTTGGTGGGGACCGACCGGACGCGCTGGTAGCTCTGGTGCTGGAAGCGGAGCAGCCCCTCCACAGTGTCGATTTCGTGCTCGAAGGCCAGCTGGCTCAGGAGGCGCTGCAGGACGCGCCCCGTCGCCGCCGCATCGCCCAGCGCGCGGTGGCGGCCGTTTACATCGATGTCGTAAAACTGCGTCAGTCGGCTGAGGCCTTTTGAATCGAGGCCCGGCAGCAGGCGACGGGCCAGCCGCAGGGTGCAGAGCGCGGGGTTGGGAAGGGCCTCGCGGCCTGTGCGCTGCAGCTCGGCATTGATGAAGGAGCGGTCGAACGACAGGTTGTGCGCCGTAAAGATGCCGTCGCCCAGAAACGCCAGGTACGCCGGGAGCACCTCCGCCGCCGGCGGTGCCTCAAACACCATCCCGGTGGTGATGCCCGTAAGCGTTGTGATGCGGCCCGGGACGGACCGCTGCGGGTTGACGAGCTGCTGGAACCGGTCCACCGCCTCCCCGTCGCGCACCTTTACGGCGCCGAGCTCCATAATTCGGTGCTGATCGGCGGACGTGCCGGTGGTTTCGACGTCGGTGACGACGAACGTGGCGTCGGAGACGGACATGCTACTCGGCACTCTTCGGGCGGAGCTGTTGATGCATAACGTCGAGCTGGTGGAGGCGGGGGCGACCGTACGCGAACCCATGCAGCGCTCCCTCCCAGGAGCCGTACTGCGGGTTGGGCAGTACAATCCAACGCGTGCCCCAGTACTCGCGGAAGGCACGGCCGCGCCGATCGCGCGCCGCCACCGTGGTGTCTGCCCCCGCCGCAAAGTCTCCAAAGTTGTCCCCCACAAGCAACAGAATTCGGTAGCGCTCGGCCACCCAGGCGCGGCGCGGGCGCTTGGCCTCCCACCCTGGCTGCTCGCCCTGAGTCAGCACCGCGTCCGGGGCATCGTCCACCGGAAACCCAAGGGCGCGCAGATTGTCGCGGGTCGCCGCCTCCAGGTCGGCGTCCCGGTTGGTCAGGTAGATGACCTGGACGCCCGCCTGCACAGCCGCCTGCGTGAACGCCCGGGCACCCGGCACGGGATCGGCCTGCCGCTCCCGAACCCATGCGCTCCAGCTTTCCGACCCGTACGTCTCATCGTCGCGGATGAGGCGGGCCTGGTACGGGCTGTTGTCGAGCACCGTCTCGTCCACATCCAGTACCACGGCTGGGGGCTTCTCGCGGTACGCCGCGGCGCCCGTCGCCGCCTGTTCGGTCGAGGCCGTCCACGTGCTGTCTGCCAGGCCGCGCTGCATCATGTGCTCGGCCAGCACATACGCCTGGCGCGCCACGCCGTCGTACTCTACCGCCGTTTGAACCCACAGCGTACTTAGGAGAAGCGGATTGCGCAGGGACCCCGCCCGTGAGAGGCGGTCCGTAACGGCCCGCAGGCTGTCGACCTTCTGCCGAAGCCGGTCGGTTTGCTGAGGAGACGCAGGCGGGCGCGCAGTCTGGCAGGCCGTCAGCAGCAGCGCACAGCCTGCGAGGAGAGCTGGAACGAATCGGGGCACGTGGGCGAAAGTGGTTTTGACCAGGACGACTGAAGCGGCGGCGTGCAGAATCGAGCGGCAGGCGCCTTGCGAGTGCCACGGCACATCCGCCCTCTGGTTGGATGCACAGCCCCCACAAGTGTTGGGCGCCTCTGTTGGGCGCCTCTTGTGGTGCCCACAACGTAGGCGGCAGCACGCCTGCAGGCAAGAGCGCCCGGCCGTCCGGGGCCGCTGTGCCCGAAAAAATCATCTCAGGCCCTCGCCGCACTCCCGCCCCAAATGGAATGGCCGTGCAATCCCTGCAGGCAGCGGGAACGTTTTGGACGTGCGAAGGTGGAGGAGAATGCACCCATTCTCCCTGCGGACCCACCAACGCTTGCATGCCAGACGTTGACGACTTTCTTTCGTTCAGCAAAAGCCTCAACTCGCTTCCCAGCAGCATTTACGCCGGCGGGCTCGGCGACTCGCCCCAGTCTGGGCTGGTGCCGAAGGTGGTGGAGCAGACCAGCCGGGGCGAGCGGGCCTACGATATTTTCAGCCGCCTGCTGAAAGAGCGCATTCTCTTCGTAGGCACGCCCATCAACGACCAGGTTGCCAACCTCACGGTGGCGCAATTGCTGTACCTGGAGAGCGAAGGCTCCAGCCAACCCATCAACATGTACATCAACTCGCCAGGCGGCGTCATCTACAGCGGCCTGGGCGTATACGACACCATGCAGTACGTAGAGGCACCGGTGGCCACCACCTGCGTAGGCCTTGCCGCCTCCATGGGCTCGGTGCTGCTGGCGGGCGGCAGCGACGGACAGCGTGCCTGCCTGCCCAACTCCCGCGTCATGATGCATCAGCCGATGGGCGGCACACAGGGTCAGGCGTCCGACATTGAGATTCAGGCGAAGGAAATCTCCTGGCTCAAGAAGCGCCTCTACCAGATCCTGGCCCACCACACGCACAAGAGCATCGACCAGATTGAGGAGGATGCCGACCGCAACCACTGGATGAGCGCGGTGGAAACTCGCGACTACGGCCTCGTGGATACGGTCCTGAATCCGGAAAACCTGGACGCCCTGTCCGCCCTCCCTACCAACGGTGCCGCCGGGGCCAACGACACGGCGGACGACGACGCGTAGCCCCTCGCAGGCCCCGCCCGGACGTTCGGCCCATCGCCAGTCACCGGCTGGGGATGGGCTTTTTCCGTCTCTGGCCCCCCTCTCCCCCACCGCTCTCCCCGATGGCTTCCGGTCCCTGATTCCCATGAGCGAGCCCCTCGACGACACGCCCGACGCGCTCGTCCAGAAACTCGACGCCCTTCCTACCGACCCCGGCGTCTATAAATTTCTGGACGCGGACGCCTCGGTCCTCTACGTTGGAAAGGCCAAAAACCTCCGCTCGCGTGTCCGGACCTACTTCCAAAACAGTCGGCAGCGCGACGGGCGGATTGAAGTGATGGTGCAAAAGGCCGTGGACGTGGACATCATCGTCACCGACACCGAGGCGGAGGCGCTGATCCTGGAAAACAACCAGATCAAGGAGCTCCAGCCTCGCTACAACGTCAACCTGCGGGATGACAAGACGTACCCCTACATCTGCATCAAAAACGAGCGCTTTCCCCGCGTCTTCAAGACGCGCACCGTGAAGCAGGACGGGTCGACGTATTTCGGCCCGTACACGGACGTCTCGCAGCTGAAGACAATGATGAGTGCCATCCGGTCGGTCTTTCAGCTCCGCACCTGCTCGCTCGACCTGAGCGAAGAAAAGATCGAGGCCGGTGCGCACGACGTATGCCTGCAGCACCACATCGACAACTGCAAGGCCCCGTGCGTGGGCAAACAGTCGGAAGCGGACTACATGCAGACCATTGAGCAGGTGGAGGCGTTGCTCAACGGCCAGACGCAGGCACTCATCGACCTGCTCACGGACGAGATGCAGGCCCAGTCCGACCGTCACAACTTTGAGGACGCCGCCCGCCTGCGCGACCAGGTCCAGGCGCTCAAGAAGCACTCCGAGAAGCAGAAGATTGTCAGCCAGGACTTTGCGGACCGCGACGTGTTTGCCCTGTACGTGGACCGCGACGAGGGCATCGGGGCAGGGGTGCTCTTTCAGGTGCGCGAGGGCAAGATGATTCGGAAGCGCCACAAGCTCCTCCGCCGCATTGAGGGGCGGGCGGACGAAGAGCTGCTCCTCTCGTTTGTCGAAAACCATTACGCGGAGGCGCACTTCGTGCCGGACGAGGTGCTGCTGTCGCACGACCCCGCCGATCACCCGGCCCAGGACACCCACGCGCTCAACGCGCTGCTCCGCCGCGAGCAGGGCCGCGCGGTGCCCATCAAGGTGCCACAGCGTGGCGAAAAGGCCAGCCTGGTCCGCATGGCCACCTCCAATGCCAAACTGCAGGTGGGCGAGTGGAAAACGCAGCAGATGAAGCGCGAGCGGGACCGCATTCCCGCCTCGGTGAAGGCGCTTAAGGGCGAACTCCGGATGGACGCCCTCCCGCGTCGCATCGACGGCATCGACGTGTCGCACCACGGCGGCAAAGAGACGGTCGCCTCCTGCGTCGTCTTCACCGATGCCACCCCGCGCAAGAGCGACTACCGCACCTACAAGATCCGCTCGACCGACGAAGGCACGCCCGACGACTACAAGGCGATGCGCGAGGTTGTGCGCCGCCGCTACCGCCGCATGGTGGAAGAGGACGGCCCCTGGCCCGACCTGGTCGTCATTGACGGCGGCAAGGGCCAGCTCTCCAGTGCCGTCGAAATGCTGAAAGAGGTCGGGGCTTTCGACCGGTTTCCCGTCATCGGCCTCGCAAAGCGGCTCGAAGAGGTGTACCGGCCCGGCGATTCCGACCCGGTGTTTCTGGCCAAGGACAGTCCGGCCCTGCAGCTGCTCCAGACAGTGCGGGACGAAGCGCACCGGTTTGCCGTTACCTACCAGCGCAAGCGGCGCAAGAAGAAGACGCTGCAGTCCGAATTGCTCGACATCCACGGCATTGGCCCCAAGACCGCGAAGACACTGCTCGGGGAGTTCGGGTCCGTCGCCAAGGTGAAGGAGGCCGACGAGACGGCGCTGGCCGAGGTGGTGGGCCCTGCCAAGGCCGAAACTGTAGCGAACTACTACGCGGAGACGGATTCCGAACACGCGACCGCGGAAGATGCGGCGTGAGACCCCCATTTTTCCGACGGGACCCGCCGGGGGGGCCACACCCGCTGAGAATCCTGTCCGAAATCCTCTGTCTCAGTGCTTCGAAAACAGGTCCACGTCCAATGCTTTGACCATGCAAGATGCATTTGATCGGTGTACGGTTTCAACCACTACGAATGAAACGCCTTGGGCTATTCGGTATGCCCGTCGTTCGTGAGGCCACCGCAGAGTCGATTTGATCAGGTCCTCCCTCCTCCCCCACTTCCGCGAATTGCGCGCCCCGGATGGGGAGACCTGTTGTGGACTAATTTTGTCTTGCAATAACAGATTAAGGACGAGAACCACACGCTTTTTCTTCCTTGCTGCTGCCCCCTCATGCCCCCCGACCCCAGCTCTTTGCTCAACCGGCTCGTCACCGAACACTGGGACACCGCGGCCCGGCACGCCTGGCGCCAGTACGACCGGCGTGGGCGTGGGGCCATCGTCTTTACCGTCCAGGCCGATGCCGCCCCAGAAGAGCGCACGCCCCTCAAATACCTCACCTTCAACGATGCGACCGCAGCGGAAGACGGCGCCTTCGCGAAGCTCCACGAGCTGGTGCGGGCGTACAACCCTGAGGAGCAAGTTGTAGCCGCTGCCGTGCTGCCCGACCAGCGCACCGTCTTTGAGGTATACCAGCAGGAGCCACGCCCCCCTCAGGCATAACTGGAAGCGAACCGCCACAGGTGCTGGAGGAGATGGATCTTATCCCCGCGGAAAGACGCGCCTTCCTGTGGGGCGCGTCTGCTTTGTTGCCTAAAGGGGTAAGGAGTAGTCTTTGCAATAACAGACATACACCCTGCACCCGGCAGTATTCCTCCGTGCGAATCTCTCTGTGCGAGAGCGCCGGGGGCTTCCGTCGCGGAAAGGAACTCATTCCTCAGCGACAGACGAGGGGACCTCCACGACAGACCGGAGTTGCTCCGCCAGCTCCGCATCCGCGGCCTGCCACCCGCCGTCTTCGTAGTGCTCCAGGAAGGTGCCAATCAGGGCCGATTTGTCCTCGTGCTCCTCCTGCAGCTCCGCAAAGCGCCGGGCCGCCGGTGCCGGGCGGGGCCCCCACGTAAACAGCTCCTCCCCCGCGCCCGAAAACGCCACGAGCTTCGGAATGCTGCGACTGCCATTTGTGAGGTACTGGTCCATGAGGTTCAGATTCTCATCCCGCAGCAGAATGCGGAGCGACACCTGATCGGACAGAGCCGCGGCCTCAGCAATCACCGGGAGCAAAAACGCAGAATCGCCGCACCAGGGCTCCGTGAGTACCCCCCAGGCCTGCGGGGCCTCCACTGCATCAAGGGCACGCCGCAGCGTCTCCGACGGCACATAGGCCTCGTGGACGTGCGCCTGGCGCTTCCAGTTGTAGCGCAGGTAGTGGTACAGGCGGCGCGCGGATGCATCCGCGCCCGAGGACGGGGCATCTTGAACCTGACGGTGCCAGTCGGCGCGATAGTCCGCGTAGGACAGCCCCTCCGAAAAAGCACCGCTATCGAGGACATCAGGCATAACAGGGAGTGCTTAAGGGATTGGTGTGCGGGAGACAATCGCTGAGAAGAGATGTACTACGTGCGCAGACGGGCCAGCAGGGCGAGCCCCGCTGCCAGTCCCGCCGCGACGTACCCCGTTCGGCGCAGGGCCGAGGAGCGGTTTGCCGACGTCAGGGCCTCTTGGGCTGCATCGGAGGCATCGTCCAGGGCTGCACCGGCATCCTCCGCCAGCGCCTCCCCGGCGGCCTGCACCTCATCCGTCGCCTCTCGGGTGGCGGTGCGCAGCGACTCGCCCGCTTCGGCGCCGGCTTCGCGGGCCCGGGCAGCCGCCTCGCGGAGAAGCGCGTCCGCCTCTTCGCGGACGGCCGCTCCGTGCGTGCGGGCTTGGGCCCGCACCCGCTCTCCCGAGCGCGCGGCACGATCGGACAAGTCTTCGCCCACATCGGACGCGGCGCGGCGGGCCTCCTCAGCAATGGCCCGGAGGCGTCGGCGTGCCTGCTCCGAGAGTGTCGGGGGCGGCTGCCGGGTCGCGACGGCCAGGCCGTAGCCGGCCGCCCCGCCGACCATAGCGGTCAGCGATAGCGCCCACAGCGGGTGCCGCTGGAGCCAGCTGCGGTCCTGCTGCTCCGCCTGCCGGGCCCGCAGGCGTGTGACCTCGGTACGGAGCGCCTCCAGCTCTTCCTGAAGCGCCTCGGGATCCGGGGCAGCGGGGGCCTCATCGGAGGCAGTTGTGGGGGCAGATGTGGATTGGTTGGGGGACGGAGACGGGGTCATGGGAATGGGGGGCTGTGTGGAGATGAGGTGTGAGCAAAGAGAGCGAGCCCACCGACCGGTGCGGTCCGCTCAAGAGTCGCGGAGAAGCGCCCCGACAAACGTGCCGAGCGCAAAGGCCCCCAGCATGGCCGTTTTTTGGTGCTGCTGCACCCAGAGACGGGCCATGTCGAGGGCAAATGCCCCGGAGCGGTCGGCATCATGGGGCAGCCCGCTCGCCGCTTCGTCGGCGTCCGCCCAGGGAGGGGCGTCCGGGGCCGGAGATTCTCCGTGCGAAAAAGGATTCTCCCTCGCAGGCTCGGAAGGGTCGTCGGTCATGGATACGGCAAGAAACCAGGAAGAGAACGAAGAGGTGCGGGGTCCCCGAGAAAGCGGTTGCGGGCAACCGGGTGCGTGCCCTACCTTGTTAGATCGAACCGCTTCCGGCAGGCCTCGTTGGAACGCGGGCAGATGGCACACGGGGCCGTACGGGCCCAACCGGTGCCTACCCGGTTTTAGAATGTGACTCAATCCCCCCCAGCAATGGTTCCTCAGTGGTACCGAATTTTGCTTGCCTGCATCGTGGCGACTGGGATGCTGTATCCTGCCTCCGCTCAGCACCGGGCCCCGCACTCGGAAGGCGCCTTCGCGGAGGCCGTGCAGCTGTACCACACGGGCCATTATCCAGACGCGGCTCGCGCCCTTGCGGCCTACCGGGAGGAGCGGCCCTCGCGCGCCGCGGTGCCGGAGGCGTTGTACCTCGAAGCCCAGGCGGCCCTTGAGAGTGACCGGGGGCGACACACGCAGCGTCTCCTGCGACAGCTCCAGGAGGCCTACCCTGCCCATCCTCGCGCACAGACGGCCCAGTTGCGCCTCGCACAGTACTACCAGGAACAGGGCCACCCCCAGAAAGCCACACGCCAGCTCCAGATGGTCGCGGCCGCGCCCAACACCCCGGCCGCCGGCGCCCGTGCCCTGTACCTGTTGGGCCGCAGCGCGCTGCAGGACGGTGCCCTCGACACCGCCCTCCCGTACTTCCAGCAGGTCTACACGCGCTACCCCGACGCCCGCCTCGCCCCGGCCGCCCTCTACGCCCAGGGCGTGGTGCAGGTACGTCAGCAGCGATACGAAGCGGCCACCGCGTCGCTGGAGCAACTGGGCCGTACCTATCCGGACTCTCCTTTTGCCCAAAACCTCGGCACGGTGCTCGGCGATGTGTACTACCGTGTGGGGCAGTACGAGCAGGCCGCGACCGAGCTGCAGCGTCGCCTGCCCACCCTCGACGGCCCAGAGGCCCTCCGCGCGCTCTTTCTGCTCGGCGAATCGTACCGCCAGCTCGGCCGTGGAGACGACGCGGTGGTGCAGTACACGCAAATTTTGGAACGGGGGCCCGACAGTCCCTACGCAGTGCCCGCCCGGTTTGGGGTGGCCTGGCACTACGCCGCCACCGACCGCCCCGCCCAGGCAGCGGATGCATTTGCGAAGGTGCGCGGCACCGGGGGAGCGCTGGCCCGCAAGGCGACCTACTACGAGGCCGTCAACCGCGCCCGGGCCGGGGCCTCGAAGACGGCCCTGCGCCTCTACCAGGCGTACATCGACGCCAACGCAGACGGAAAGCTCGTGGCGAGTGCACGGTACGAGGCGGGCCTCCTCCTCTACCAGCAGAAACAGTTTGCGAAGGCCGTACAGATGCTGCGCCCCCTCACGCAGTCTTCGGCGGCGTTCCCTCGCGCCGGACGGGCCCACTACTGGCTCGGCAATGCGTACCTGGCGCGCGACCAACTGGACGCTGCGCTAAAAGCGTATGCGAAGGCCATCGAGCGCGACGCGGCACCGCCTTCCGCTGCGCTGGAGGTGCGGTTTCAGCGAGCGTGGGCCCTGTACCAGGAGGGGCGCTACGCGAAAGCCGGGACCCAATTTCGAGCCCTGATCGAGGATGCCCCGCAGTCGGACCGCGGGCGGGAGGCGCTGTTCTGGGGCGGCGATGCGGCGTACCAGCAGGCGCAGTACGACCGCGCCCGCACCTTGCTGCGCCGCTTCCTGAAGACCGACCCTGCCCCCCGCCTGCGGGTTGGTGCTCAGTATGCCCTCGCGTGGACGCACTTCAAGCAACGCCGCTTTGCGGCCGCAGCGCGCCGCTTTCGGGACGTCGTGCAGGCGGACGATGCCCTTCCGGACGCCGATATTCCCTACCGCCAGGATGCCCGCCTGCGCCTGGCCGACTGTTATTTCGCCCTCAAGCGCTACGACGATGCCCTCACGGCATACGACCGGGTCCGGGGGACGGGCACCGACTATGCCCTGTACCAGGCAGGCAAGGCGCTCTATTTTTCCGACCGTCCCGCCAAGGCCCTGACCCGTCTACAGCGCTTTGTCGAGCGCAACCCGGACAGTTCGTTTCGCTCCGATGCCCTCTACCGCATCGGCGACATCCACTTCCAGCAACAGCGCTACCCGGAAGCCCGCGCCGCCTTCCAGCGCCTGCTTGAAGGGGCGCCCGACGGAGCACGCGCCCCTTCGGCTCAGTATGCCATCGGGGATGCGTATTACAACGCCGGACAAATGGAGGACGCCGTAGCGGCCTACCGGGCGGTGCTCGAAACATATCCTCAGAGCCCCGTCGCCAACGAGGCAGCGTCCAGCCTCTTTTTCGCCCTCAGCGCAGCTGGTCAGCAAGACCGTGGGGAGGCGATCATTGCAGACATTGCGGACGCTGCCTCCTCGCCAGGCCTCGCGGATCGCCTTCGGTATCAGCGGGCGCGGGCTGCGTACCAGCGGGGAGCGTCCGCACGGGCCCTTCGGCTATTTCGGGCCTTTGTGCGCACCACCTCCTCCCAGGCGTTGGTCCCCAACGCGTACTACTACCTCGGTCTTCTCTACGCCGACCTCAACCAGACGGACGAGGCCCAAAACTACCTTCAGCAGCTGACGGACCAGTATCCGGACAGCGAGTATGCGCCGGAGGCGGGCGTTCGGCTGGGCGAGATTCGCCTCGACCAGGGGGCGTACACAGACGCGGTGACGGCCTACCGGGCGGCGGCAACGAACGAGGCCACGCCGCCAGCCCTGCGCGCGCAGGCCCGCTACGGGCAGAGCCGGGCCCTCCTGCAACTCGGGCGCACCCAAGACGCGGAGGCACTTCTCTCGACGATTGTAGAAGCAGAGTCTCCGGGGCCGCTCCGGGCGGCGGCACAGCTTGGCCTGGGCCGCGTCCGTGAGGCGCAGGGGCGGGGCGCCGCAGCGCTGGACCTCTACCGCCGCGTCCTGCGGCAATCGGACGGCGAAACGGGGGCGGAAGCGCTGTTTCGGCTTGGGCGTCAGCTGCGGCTCCGCGACCGTCCCCAGGCCGCCCTCCGCGAACTGCAGCGCATGCCCGCCCTCTACGCCGGGTATCCCGAATGGCAGGCCCGCGCCTTGCTGGAGCAGGCCCGCGCCCACCGCGACCGCGGCGAGACGGGACAGGCGGTAAAGCTGTACGAGGAGGTGCAACAACGCTTTGCCGACACCCCGTTTGCCAACACCGCCGCCGAAGAGCAACAGTCGCTCGACGCGTCGTAACCTCCTGCCCGCCGCTCTTTTGCGTCGCTCTTTTTGCCTCGTCCCACGCCCACGCCCCTCATGCGCTCCCTCTGCGTGTTTGTCCTGCTCTCGATCCTGCTCCTGGTCGCGCCTGCGGCCCACGGCCAGCCGACCGACACCACGGCCCTCCCTGAAATTGCCCCGCGTGAGATCGAGATTCGGAGCGAGCGCGAAATTGCGCTCCCGGCGCTGGAGCGACAGCCGCTAACGGGCTTTGTGCAGGCCCCGACGGTGCCCGCAGTGCCGGCGGACCGGGCCCCGTACGTGGGCTCATACACCTACCCGCTCGACCGCCTGCCGCAAAGCCTACCACTGCCTACCCCTTCGCCCCGCGCCTTTCGCGCCCCGGTGCCGCCCACAAAAGGATCGCTGGAGGGCGGCACGGGTCGCTCCTTCAACCGCTTCTTTGAAGGCCGCGTACAGCACCCGCTGTCCGCCACCACGCGCCTGTCGGCACACGGGGCCTACCGCGGCACTGAGGCCGCCCCCGACGATGATGTGGCCGAGGCGCGCCTGCAGCTTCATCGCACGGCGGAATCGGTGACGGTCGATGGGGCCCTCTACGGCCGGGCGCAACGGTATGCCCTGCACGGAGCGCGTCCGCAGCCACCGGACTCGCTCGACACGACGCTGCGCCGTGAGGGGACCCTGGCCGGCGGATCGGTAGAGGTGCACACCAACGCCCCCCTTCTCGCCTCCGCCACGGCGCAATACGAGCACGCTTCCTACGCCTCCACCCTGGGCCGCGCTGTCCCGGACAGCACCTTCACCCAGCAGCAGTTTGTGCTCCAGGGAGAAGCCACGCTCCCGGTATGGCTGCAGCCACGCCTTGAGGCTACCTACCGGCGGTCGTGGCTTGGGGGCGACCCGGCCCGCGAGACGGCCTTCGACCTGCATGCCGCCGGGACGGTCTCGCTCATCGACCATACGGCAGCAACGCTCCGCGTCGGGGGGGCGACACTGGCTTACGAAACACCGGCTGTTCCCACGCGCTCCTCCATCGGCACTGCCGATGCGACCTACGTGGCCCCGGTCGTCGAGGCCGAGTGGCGCGTGCGCGACGCCGTCCGACTGTACGCCCGTACCCAGCCCCAGCTCGGCACGTCTTCGCTGGAGGCCCTATCCGCCACCAATCCCTATACCGAATACGCCCCGTCGCTGCGCCCCTCCCTGGAGACCACCCACGCGGATGCCGGCCTCGCATACACCCCCGGACCGGTCCGCATTGTGGCCGAAGCAGGCTATCGCTACGCACCAACTTATCGCTACTTCACCCAACGTCCCGATGGTCTTTTCGATGTGCGCTACGATGCGGCGCGCATCCTGGAGGGCCGCGCTGAGGTGGCGCTGCAGGGCCGCCGCGGGGTGCAGGCTTCACTGTCGATGACCGTGCGCGACGCCCGGCTGCCGACACGGGATGCGGATGTTCCCAACATGGCAACGGTAACCGCAGATGCGATGGTGGCGGTGTCGGTGGCGGACGGCGACGGGACACTGACGGCCCACGGGCATGTAGCAGGCCCCCGAGACACTCACTTCGGCCCCACTGCCCACCGGCTCGATGCCCTCTGGTCACTCGATCTGGAGGCGGACTACGCAATTACGTCTCGCATTGATCTGCTGGCGCGCGCCCACAATGTCTCCGACGAGGCACCGGTGCGCTGGGCCGGGTACCCGCGTGCCCCCGCGCAATTCTCCGCGGGCCTTCGCCTCCACTGGTAGCCCTGCGGGCCGACACACACGCCCCGGGTTGGTTTCTCGGACCGTTCCTTGTAGGTTGTACGTCCGCTCGGTTTGCCGCTCCCCCCCGCCTAGCCATGTCTACTCCTTCGACCGATGAGGCCCTTGACGCCATCGTGGCGGTGCTACGCGACGAATTGGCACAGGAACGCTCCGTCAAGGTGCCGGGCCTCGGCACCTTTCACGTGGAGCACCAGCCTGCAGCCGTCGACAGCACCGACGAGGGCTCTCGCCTCCGTCCTCCACGCAACACGGTGGCCTTTGCCCCCGAGACCGACTGAGCCCCACCCCCCTGCGCCTCATGGCTTCTTCGATTCTTCCCCTTCTTGCCGATCGGCTCGACGTATCGGACGAGGATGCGCGCGCCCTGCTGCGCACCCTGGTTCGGGAGCTGCGCACGCACGCCGCCACCGATGAGGTGCGCCTCTCGGGGCTGGGGACATTTTCGGAAGCGCCGGACGGGACGCTCCAATTTACGCCTGCCCCCTCTCTGCAGCGGCACGTGAACGCGTCCTACGAGGGGCTCTCGCCGGAAGCGGTAGGCGCTTCGGAGACGGCCGAGGCTGCAGAGACGCGCACGCCGCATGCAGACGCCTCAGTGCCCTCCCCAGACGCCTCCTCCTCCTCTGCCTCGGATCCCGATCCTGCTGCCTCGGGCGAGGCGACGGCCCCCAACGATGCCCCGGACCGTGCGTCCCCGGAACGCGTGTCGCCCCGCCCCAACGCTTCCGAGCGGCGCTCGCCCGTACGGGCCGTCTGGGGGACGGCCCTGGCGATGCTGCTGCTGGCCGCGGCCGGCTGGCTGATGTACAGCGAGCCGGGACTGCTTGGGGCCTCGTCTCCGCCCGCCTCCCCTGCCGTCTCGTCCGCTCCGCCCCCCGATACTGCCTCCGAAAACGAGTCTCCGTCGGCCGCCCCGCCCGATCGGTCTCCCTCTTCCACCGCCCGCGACTCCGCTACCGCCCGCGACTCCGCCACCCCCCCGTCCCGCTGGGCCATCGTCGTAGCGTCTCACACCGCCCGCACCGCTGCCCTCGAAACGGCCCACTCCTACCGCACCCGCTTCGATACGGTGAAGGTGGTTGCCGGTACCGTCGACGGCCAAACCTGGTACCGCGTCGCTGTTGGCCAGTACGACTCTGAGCCGCAGGCGGAGCAGGCCCTCGCCCGCGCCGAGAGCACTCTTCCTACCGATGCCTGGACGCACCCCCTCCGCTGAGCCCTCTCCGAACTGACCCTTCTGCCTTTGTGTCTCCGTCCTTCGTTTCTTCGGCCCTCCTCGCACTCTCCCAGACCGCCCCCAGCGCTCTCGACTCCACGCAGACCGGCGCGGGACACGCCGCGTCGCTGCTGGATCTTCTCGTGCTCGGCGGCTGGGTGATGGTGCCGCTCGTCCTTCTGTCGGTACTTACGATCTATCTCTTCATTGAGCGGTTTGTCACCATCCGCCAGGCCGCCTCCGACCCCGACACCATCACCGACCGCGTGGGCCGCCATGTGCGCAACGGAGATGTGAACGCCGCTCTCCAGTACTGCAACGAGAAGGATGTGCCCATTACACGCATCCTGCGGCAGGGCCTGGAGCGCCTCGGTCGTCCCATCTCCGAGATTCAAGAGGCCGTGCAGGCCGCCGGCAAGCACGAAACCTTCGACCTGGAGAAGCGCACCAACCTGCTGGCGAGCATCGCCGGCATTGCGCCCATGCTCGGGTTCTTTGGGACGGTGGTGGGGATGATCCGGGCCTTTCAGCAAATTCAGACCCTGCAGGGCAACGTGAACCCGGCAGTGCTGGCCGGGGGCATCTGGGAAGCACTCATTACCACTGCGGCAGGGCTCCTGGTGGGCATCCTGGCCCTCTTTTCCTATAACTTTCTGATTGGCCGCATCCGCCGCCTATCGAACGACATGGAGCGGTCGGCCACCGACTTTATCGACCTGCTCCAAGAGCCCGTCTCGTCCAGCCCCTCCTCGTCCAGCCCCTCGAAGGAGCTTTCCGCGTAGCTCCACACTTCACCGCCCGGCTCCTCATCGCCCCCCGCGCGGCCTCGCACCTCGTGCCCCTCTTGTCCGGATCTCGCCGCCGCTATGCCTCTTGACTTCTCGCCGTCCCGCGAGCCGATGACAACCTTTAGCCTGGCCGGGATGACGGACGTGGTCCTGCTACTCCTTATCTTTTTTCTGCTCACCTCCAGCTTCATCCCGCAGATGGGAATTCAGGTGACGCTGCCGCAGGTAGACAGCTCGTCGCCGGTCACGGAGCAGTCGATTACCGTCTCGCTTACCGAGGACGGCCGCTATTACGTAGCAGGAACGCCTGTGCCCGAGCAGCGCCTGGTGGGAGAGCTGCGCGCCACCCGCTCCGGCCAGTCGTTTCTGCTGCTACGGGCCGACCAGCAGGCCAGCATCGGGCAGTTTGCCACGGTCGCCTCCGCGGCGCAGGCGCTGAACATGCGTGTGCTGATGGCCACGGAGCGGGCCGGGACGTCGCCCTGATGGCCCCTGTGCGTGGCCTCCACTGTGCCCCTCGTCCCCCACATCTGATGTTCACCCACGCCACCAGTCGCGGTCGAGGGAGCGGTACTGAATCGCCTCCGACACGTGCGCCGGCTGAATGCCCGCCGCCCCCTCCAGGTCCGCCACCGTCCGCGCTACCTTTAGGATGCGGGTGTAGCCGCGCGCACTGAGGCCCAGGCGCTCCGACGCCGTGCGCAGCAGACTGGTGCCGGCCTCATTGAGCGTACAGTGTGCCTGCACCCGGCGGGCATCCATCTGGGCGTTGTTGTAGACCTCCGGCACCTCCGCAAACCGGTCGGACTGTTGCTCCCGCGCCTGCACCACCCGCCTGCGCACCGCAGCCGACGGCTCCCCCGTCCGCTCCGCGCTCATTTCGTCAAAGTCCACCGGCGCGACCTCTACGTGGAGGTCGATCCGATCCATGAGCGGGCCGCTGATTTTGGCGAGGTAGCGCTGCACCTGTGCTGGCGTGCAGACGCACTCCTGGTTCGGGTCGTTGAGGTGGCCGCAGGGACACGGATTCATGGAGGCAATAAGCATGAAGCGCGCAGGGTACGTGACCGTCATTTCGGCCCGGCTGATGGTGATGCGACCCTCCTCCATCGGTTGCCGTAGCACCTCCAGGACGCGCCGCTGAAACTCGGGCAGCTCGTCGAGGAAGAGCACGCCATTGTGCGCGAGGGAAATTTCGCCGGGGGTGGGGTGGGCACCGCCTCCGCACAGACCCGCATCGGAAATGGTGTGGTGCGGGGCCCGGAACGGCCGCGTGGCCAGAATGCCGTGGTCTGCCTGCAAATCGCCACTCACAGAGTGAATCTTGGTGGTTTCGAGGGCTTCGTCGGGGCTGAGCGGTGGTAGGATGGTGGGCATGCGGCGGGCCAACATGGTCTTTCCCGAGCCGGGCGGGCCCACCATCAGGGCGTTGTGCCCGCCCGCCGCAGCCACCTCCAGGGCCCGCTTCACATTCTCCTGGCCCCGCACATCGCTCAGGTCGCGGCGATACTGGCGGGCCTGGTCAAAGATGGCATCGAGATCATTCGTAAACGGCATGGGGGCCTTCGGGCCCTGCGGGTCGTGTAGCACCTCAAACGCCTCCGTCACCGTCTCCACAGGGTAGACCGTGAGGTCGTCCACCACTGCGGCCTCGGCGGCATTGTCCGCCGGCACGAGCACCCCCTCACACCCCTCCTCCCGCGCCTGAATGGCCATGGGCAGCACGCCGTTGACAGGCCGCACCGTGCCGTCAAGCGCCAGCTCGCCCGTCAGCCAGTAGCGGTCGAGCACCGCCTCGGGCAGGCGATCCGTGCTGGCCGCCACCCATCCCACCGCCATGGGCAGGTCAAACGCCGCGCTCTCTTTCGGCACGTCGGCCGGTGCCAGATTGATCGTGATGCGGCCCCACTCCACTGGAATGTTGTTGTTTTCGAGGGCGGCGCGCACCCGGTCAAAGCTTTCACGAACGGCAGCCCGCGGCAGCCCCACCACCGAAAGGCCCCGCATCCCCGAGGCAACGTTGGTTTCAATCTCGACGGGCAGAGCATCAACGCCGTGCGTGGTGCTGCTCCAGACTTGGCTAAGCATGCTTGGTTTTTTCTTTCAAACAGGACAAAGACTGTGCATCCGATAGACACATTGCCCCCGCCCGGTCTAACGTTCGCCGAACCCCTGTGCCAAGGAAGACGTCTAACGAAGTGCCGTTCTTTGTGCCGTCTTTGCTGCGCCGGCCTGTTTTGTCATGTCTTTCCAGCACCTCTGGGCGCGCCTCCGCGCCACGCTTCGTCTCTACAGCCGCACGCACAGCGAGCGCCTCGCCGCCGCGCTCGCCTACTACGCCACATTTTCGCTGGCCCCCCTGCTGGTTCTCGCCCTGGCGGTGGCGGGGCTGGTGTACGGCCGCCAGTCCGACGCGGCCCGGGCGGAGCTGCTGGCTCAGGCGCGCCCCGTGCTGGGAGGGGACGGCGTTCGCATGATGGACGGCATCCTATCGAGTGCGGCCGCGGCACCGGGAACAGGGCTTTGGGCCTCCGTGACCAGCGCACTTGTTCTTGGCATTGGGGCGACGGCCCTCTATGCCCGCCTCCAGGACGCGCTCAACACCATCTGGGAGGCTTCGCCGCCGCGCACGGCGCTGGCACACTTGGTGTGGACGCGCGTGCGGGCCCTGCTTCTCGTCATGGGCACGGGGCTGGTGCTGGTGGCCGGGCTGGTGCTGAATGCTCTGCTGACGGGGCTTGCATCCTGGATGGCGGCGCCGGGGCTACTGGCGGTGGGAGAGCGGGGGCTGTCTCTCCTTCTGTTGGCCACCCTCTTTGCGCTTCTGTACCGCACACTGCCGGACGCACCGGTGCGCTGGCAGGCGGCCGTGGGCGGCGGGCTGGGCGCGGCGGGGCTGGTAACCCTCGGCACGGCCGCTTTGGGAGCGTACCTGGGCGCGGCTGCGGCTCTTTCAGCGTACGGCGCTGCCGGGGCCCTGGCAGCATTTCTGCTCTGGATCTACTACTCCGCCCAGATCTTCTTCCTCGGGGCGGCCTGGACGGCGACGGCCCCAGCCCCCGCGCCGGCCTGCTCCGCGCTCCCTCCCGCTGCTCCAGCGCCCCCTCCGCCGTCCCCCGCCTGGCCCCGCCGCCTGCTCTGGATGGGCGTTGGGGCGGTGCTGGCCTGGCTCCTCCAGCGCCGCTCGTAGCACCGAGCAGGGCCGCTTCGTGGTGACGCGCCCGCCGGGGCCGCCCGCCGGCGACGATGCACCGGCTCACTGTTCCCTCGCCCCCCTTTCCCCATCCCGCACAGCAGCCTGGAGCTCTTCGACTGCCTTCACCTTCCGCCGATGGGCCTGCTCCTCGTCGTAAATCGTCGGCGGCGCCACCCGGTCAGCGCAGGCCTCGCGGGGGAGCGGGCAGCGCTCACAGGTCAGGTTCACGTCCACCTGCGGGATCGTCTCGTCCCGCCAGCACGCAATGCCGTCCCGGAACGCGTCGTTCATGAGAAAGCCGATGGAGACGCACGAGTTGGTGCCCGGCTGCAGCGCCAGGGGCCGCGCCACCGACAGCACAAAGTACTCCGCCTCTTCGTTGAGAAAGTACGACCGCTGGGCCCGGATGCGCGGCCTCTCGGACGGCTGCTTCGTGAGCGGGCCGTTCTCTTGCGCCTGCTCCAGTTCCTGCAACAGCTTGATGGCCGGCCACCGGTGGCAGTAATGCTCGCTGAGCCCCACGCCGTGCGGCACCGGCACGTCCGACATGTTCAGAATCTTATTGAGCCGAAAGGTCGACGAGCCCGGCTCGTGGTAGAAACGGAGAAAGAAAAAGTCGTCGAGCCCAAAGTGGGTGGGCACCAACTCCGTAAGGCGGTACAGCAGCATCTCCGGCGTCGCATTGTACCGATCCATGCAAGCCCGAATGCGGTCCGGATCCCATGTCTCCTGGGCGAAGACTGCCTCCAGGTCGTCCAGCAAGGCCCTTCGGTCCATGAGTACCGCCCCTGCAAAGTAGGACGCCCGAAAATTATTCAACAGCTGATCGAACGACTCCACCCGGAGCCAGGACGAGGTGCGGGCACGCTCCTCAATCCCGAGTTCGCAATGCCCAATTTCGCGCGCCAGAACAAACGCCCGCTGGATCGGCATTAGGTCACTGTTTACCACCAGGGTGGGCGGCGAACCGTCCACAAACACCGTGCGAAACTCACTCAGCTCCGGATGGTCGGCCAGCGTGCCAAGGTCCACATTGTACCCGTACTCCGACACGAGCAGGTTGCGCAGTGTCTCGTGTGAGGGCGGGCGTCCGGCGGTCCACCCCTGCCGCTCCCGAAACGCCGCGGCTGCCGCCTCAAGGTCCTCAAAATAGTTGTCGTGCATCTGCTGGTAGGAACGCAGGGCCGCAAACAAGAAGTGCTCCACCTGCATGTCGTAGCTCCGGCCCACCTCCAGGAAGGTACGAATGAGGGCGCCGGCCCGCGCCGGCTGGTCGGACACCAGCGAAAACACGTCCTGCGACTCCAGCCCGAACACCTCGAACGGAAACTCCTCGACGAACGCGGAGGAGAAGACGTCCTTGAGCGGGCTCAGATCGTCTTTCACCGACAGGCTTACCAACTCGTCGTACGGCACGTCCAGTGCAGCGGCCAGATCAATGAGCTTGTCCGGCTTCGGATACTTCTTTCCTTTCTCAATCTCGCTGAGATACGACACCGACAGGCCCGACCGGTTGGCCACCTCACGCAGCGAATCGTCGCGCTCTCGACGCAACGTGCGCAGCTTGAGCCCAAGGATGAACCGCAGGTGGTCACTATTTACAGCCATGGAAGTACAAGAAGCGTAGAGCGGGAAGCAAAAACGGACAGACGGGGCCCTTTCGTCCTATTTCGTGATCCAGGCCTCCTCCCGGAAATGTGTCCCGGCGGCGTAGCTCACACATCTGCCTGAGTGCCACACAACCGGAAGTGCACGCGAAAACAACTTCGAAAAGCTCGGCGCTGGAATCACTCTGCTTGACGTCTCCCCCGGCCAAAGCCGTCTCTCCCCCTTCTTCCCCTGCGGTCAGGGCGCCAGGGGATTCTTCGCGTTCTACACAGGCTGCCTCGAACCAATAGGTTCCTTGGTCTTACGCCCGCTCCGCGAGCTACACTGGAGATGCGGGCGCACCCCCCGAAGGGAAAGCCATCGCCCCAGGGAAACGGGTCTGGTCACCAGACCCGACCTCCTTCCTTTTGGCGACCGGTCGCCGTCTGATGCTTGCGGCACCAGCTACGTCCCGATGTCCGTGAACGTCACACCCACTGCACGTGTCGTTCCGACCACTCGGCTTCTTCCGGTGGCCGCACCGCGGGCCTTCGTGGGACGTGTAGGCGTCGTTGACTCTCTCGACAGTGATCCCGGCGAGCTTGGCCTTGAGATTGTTCTGGTAGAGGTACATGCGTCAGGATTGATCCTCGATGTATTGCTCTACGACCGACTCGTTTCCCTTCCCGGTCGTCGAGACGAAGTAGCTCCGGGTCCAGAGAGACGGAAGCCGGTGCAAATGGTCAAATTCATCTCGGAGGACGTGAGCACTCGTTCCCTTGAATCTGTGAATGACCTGGTCGGGAGCGTGACGAGTATCCGCCTGCACAAACAGGTGGACATGGTGGGGCGGAATCGCCGGGGAGTCGATCCCCCAATCATGCTCTTCGGCCACTTCATGGAGCATCTCTTCCAGACGGTTTTCGACTGCTCCTTTGAGCACACTCGCCTGGCGTTTTGAACACCACACGAAGTGGTACGTCGCCGCGTGGACGGCACGGCGGCCTCTGCGATACGGGGCCTTTTTGATTCGCATCACTCCGTCAACAGGCTCTCATGCCCGGTGTTCTGAGCGAGAAGTCCCGAACCGACAGGGTCGTGTCCCCCAAGGAGCGACAGCCTCGTGAAGCCGGGAAGGACCCCCTCCTTCACGCCCCCCCCCGATACTCTAATTTCGTTTCATGAACTTATGATAAAGAAAATGTGCTCGCCTGAAATAATTATACTGACGGCGAAATTTCGCTTGAAAATGCTTTTCGCAGTCCACATTGTGTGATTGGAAGATGAACCGCTTCTCGTTTCCGGCTTCGGAAGCGGTTCCAAATCACTTTCGCCCGACTCTTCTCTTCCCCAACCCCTACTGGCCCATGAGCCCTGCCTCTCAGCCCGCCACGACCCCCAACGCCGTCGCGTGGACCGACCTCGGTCACGGTGTTACCCTCAACGAAAACGCCTGGACCGACCAGGCGCAGCGCCTCCTCCCTGAGGATCTCCTGCGTCTCATCGCCCGCCTGCACCGCAAACTGGAGCCCACGCGCCAGGCCCTGCTCGCCGATCGCGAAGACCGCCAGGCCGCCTGGGACGCCGGCGACCTGCCGGGCTACCTCCCCAAAAACGAACACCCGGAGGCCCACGGCGACTGGCAGGTCGCCCCCCTCCCCGACGACCTCCAACAGCGCCGCGTCGAGATCACCGGCCCGGTCAGCGACCCGAAGATGGTGATCAACATGCTGAGCCGGAACGACCAGGGCGACCGCGCTGACGCCGCCATGCTTGACTTCGAGGACTCGATGAAGCCCACCTGGCCGAACGTGATGCAGGGCGTCGAGAACGTGCGGGACGCCGCCAGGGGCACCCTCACCTACACCAAGCCCGCAAGCAACGGCGCGCCCGGGAAGGAATATTCGCTGGACCCGGACGACATGCCGCTCCTCATGGTGCGCATTCGCGGCCTGCACCTCCGCGAATCGAACCTGCGCGTCGACGGCACGCCCGTCTCCGGCGCCCTCCTCGATCTCGCCATGGTCGCCTACCACTCCGCCCACACGCTCATCGACCAGGGCAAAACGCCGAAATACTACGTGCCGAAGGTGGAGCACTACCGCGAAGCCCGCTGGGTCAACCGCCTCTTCGAGCTCGTGCAGGAGGGCCTCGACATCCCGGTGGGCACGTTCAAGGCCACCTTCCTCATCGAAACGCTGCCCGCCGCCTTTCAGATGGAGGAGATCCTCTACGAATTCCGGGAGCACGCCGCCGGCCTCAACGGCGGCCGCTGGGACAAAATCTTCTCCGACATCAAGGTCCTGCGGGAGCACTCCGACCGGGTGCTGGCCGACCGCAACTGGATCGACATCCAGCGCCCGTGGATGGAGATGTACGTGAAGCAGCTCATCAAGGTGTGCCACGAGCATGGCGCCTTCGGCATGGGCGGCATGGCCCCCCACACGCCGGGCCGCACCGAAGAGATGCGCGAAAAACAGGTCGCCGGGGTCGTCGACGACAAAGAATTCGAGGCCTCCATCGGGCACGACGGCTGCTGGGTCTCGCACCCGTACTTCATCGGCCCGGCCTTGAAGCCGTTCGAGGAAAAGCTCGGCGCCCAGGGCAAGACACATCAGCTCGACGTGATCCCCGACCTTCCCGAGCGGCCCGACCTGCTGCCGAAGGGCGGCGTGGGGCCGAAAACCCTCGACGGCCTCCGCGTCAATGTGCGGGTGTCCATCGGCTACATGAAGGGCTGGAGGCAAGACCTCGGCTGCGTGGCCTGGGACCACCGGATGGAGGACCTCGCCACCTTCGAGATCTCGCGGGCGCAGACGTGGCAGTGGCTGCACCACGAAGTGACGCTCGACGACAACACGGTCGTCACGAAGAGCGTCGTGCGCCGCATCTTCGACGAGGAACTGGAGAAGATCGTCGAGGAGACGCGTGAGTTCTTTGCCGACGCGCCGGAGGAGGTGATCGAGGAGCAGGTGGACCGCTTCCGCCGCGCCGCCGCCGACGCACAGGCCATCTTCACCGAGGAGAACATGCGCCCCTTCCTCGCCCAGGCGTCGGAGCTCTACGGCGCCGAGAAATAACCCCCACTCTTCTTCCCGGGCGGCCCCTGCACCGCCCTCTCCCCCAAAAACCACGCTTCAAAAACCACGCCTAAGACCATGACGACCAAAAACCAACCGAACGGCCACCCCCTCGACCACCGCGCCGACGCCCTCCGCCAGACGTGGGAGGAAGACCCGCGCTGGGACGGCATCGAGCGTCCCTACTCCGCCGAGGAAGTGGTTCGCCTCCAGGGCTCTTTCGACATGACGCACACCCTGGCCGAGATGGGGGCCGAGCGCCTCTGGACCCTGCTCCACGAGGACGCCCCCGTCCGCGCCCTGGGCGCCCTTACCGGCAACCAGGCCATGCAGCAGGTGAAGGCCGGCCTGCAGGCCGTCTACCTGAGCGGCTGGCAGGTGGCGGCCGACGCCAACCTCTCGCGCCAGATGTACCCGGACCAGAGCCTCTACGCCTCCAACAGCGTCCCCGACGTGGTGCGGCGCATCAACAACACGCTCCGCCGCGCCGACGAGCTGCACGCGGCCGAGGGCGACTTCAGCACGCACTGGATGGCCCCCATCGTGGCCGACGCCGAGGCGGGCCACGGCGGCGTCCTCCATGCCTACGAGCTGATGAAGGCCCTCATCGAGGCCGGCGCCGCGGGCGTCCACTTCGAGGACCAGCTCGCGGCCGAGAAAAAGTGCGGCCACCTCGGCGGCAAGGTGCTCGTGCCCACGAAGCAGTTTATCGAGGTGCTTACCGCCGCCCGGCTCGCGGCCGATGTCTGCGGCGTGCCCGCGCTCCTCATCGCCCGCACCGACGCGGACAGCGGCGACCTGCTCACCAGCGACGTCGACCCGCGCGACCGCACGTTTATCTCTTCCGACGAGCGGACCAGCGAGGGCTTCTACCGGGTGGACGCCGGGCTGGAGATGGCCATCGAGCGCAGCCTCGCCTACGCCCCGTACGCCGACCTGCTCTGGTTCGAGACCTCAACGCCGGACCTGGAGGAGGCCCGCACGTTTGCCGATGCCATCCACGCGGAGTACCCCGATAAGATGATGGCCTACAACTGCTCGCCCTCCTTCAACTGGGAGGCGCACCTCTCCGACGAGGAGATCGCGCGCTTCCAGACAGAGCTGGCCGAGATGGGCTACGCCTTCCAGTTCGTCACGCTCGCCGGCTTCCACTCGCTCAACTTCAGCATGTTCAACCTCGCGAAGGGGTACGCCGAGGAGGGCATGGCGGCCTACTCGCAGCTGCAGCAGGCCGAGTTCGAGGCCGAGGACGCGGGCTACACGGCCACGAAGCACCAGCGCGAGGTGGGCACCGGCTACTTCGACGAGGTGAAGACCGTCATCACCGGCGGCGAGGCCAGCACCGGCGCCATGGAGGGCTCGACCGAGGAGGCGCAGTTTGCTTAGCCACGATGGGCCCGTAGCATGGCCTCCCACAGGGCGGTCCGGCCAGGCCGGGCCGCCCTTTTTTGTTTGAACCTTCGGCCTGCCCGGCAGCGAAAGGGATGGCGGCGTCAGCGCGCCGACGAGCGCTGGGAGGCGGCGGCGCGCAGGCGGCGGCGCACCTGCTCGAAAAAGGCATCGTCGCCAAAGAGGCGGAGCTGAAAGCCCTTGTCGAGCCCCGTCTGCAGCAGATGGTAGAAGACGCCCATCGGGAGATCTTCGAGTAGAAGGACGACTACGCGGGGCGGGCGTCCGTCGGAGCGGCGGGCGTAGCCGGCCAGGCTCAGGACGCCGGGCAGGGCGCCACCGAGACCGGCGACGGTGTGCACCGAGAAGCCGAGGGAATCGTTTGGGACGGGCCGTTCGAGGAGGGCCTCCATGCGGTCGGCCCGGGCGGGCGGGCCCAGGGTGCCGGCGGCGATCCGCCCGAACAGGCGGG
>CAJXLV010000020.1 GCA_913056185.1 uncultured Bacteroidota bacterium | reverse complement strand
GGCCTGCACCTGCGCCTCGGCCGCCTGGTAGTCGCTGGCGTCGAGCACCTTTGAGGGCAGCGTGGCGAGACGTGCCAGGACTTCATCCCGCCGCACCGAGTCGCCCGCCTCGCCCGGCACCCGCTTCAGGTAGCCCGTCGTGGGCGCCGAGACGACGTACTCCTCGCGGAGCTGCGTCTGGCCCTCCTCCTCCACGGTCACCCGGAGCGAGTCGCGCGTCGCCTCCTCCACCGACACCGGCGTCGCCTCCGGCCAAAAGCCGTACACCAGCAGCGCAAGTGCGACCACGACCACTGCCCCAATCGCCACCGACCGATTCCCAATCATCACCAACACCTCACTTGAAAGTTCACAGTACACGTCCGTCCCCCTGTACGCCCAATTCTCAACCCTAATCCCAATCCCAACCCCAACACTAAACCCGAAACCCACAACCCCCACCCCATTACTCCCGCGTTTTCAACACGTCAATCAGGTCGAGCCGTCCGAGCCGCCACCACACCCCCAGGCCCGACACGAGGGCCGCCCCGAGGGCCACCGTCGCGGCGAGGGCGTAGGTGCCCCGGTTGATCACCAGCGGCACGCGGAAGAGCTCCGTCTGCGCCGACTGCACGGTGGCGTAGCAGAGCCCGACGCCCAGGACGAATCCCACGGGGATGGCCACGAGGGTGAGAATGCCGAGCTCGCCCAGCAGTACGTACCCAATCTCGCCCCGCGTGAGGCCCAGAATGCGCAGGCTGGCCAGCTCGCGGGCTCGCTCGGAGAGCGAGATGCGCGCCGCGTTGTAGATGACGCCGAACGCGATGGCCCCGGCAAAGAGCGTCATCACGAACGTGAAGGTAAGCACCGTATCGCCGATGGTGTCGATGAACGACTCCAGGGCGCGGCCCTGCGCCTGCACGCCGGCGACGCGGGGCCGCTCCGCGAGGGCCGAGAGTGTGGGCGACGGGGTGGCCCCCGGAGCGAGCGCCAGGTACGCCCCAGAGAGCACGCGCCCCTCCCGCAGGAGCCGGTTCAGGGCCCCGAGCTGCATGTACGCCCCGACTCCGATGAACTGCGTGGTGCGCCCGGCCACCGGCACGCGGCGCGTGAGGCGGCGTCCCGTCAACATCTCCACCGTGAGCGTGTCGCCGCGCTCCACGGCCAGCACGTCGGCGAGGTAGTCGGAAAGCATCACGCCCCGCGGCGGCACGGGAATGGGCTGGAGCTCAGCGTTGAGGGGGCGTCGGAGCGACGGGTCGGGCACGAGCCCTTCGAGGGCGGTGCGGTACCGACGGTGCTCGTGCCGCAGGCGCACCGGGGCGCTCCGAAACGGCTCCGCCGCGGCCACCCCCCGCAGGTGCCGGAGCTCCGAGAGGGCCGCGTTGCCCGTGGGGCCCGTAAACGTGACCGTCAGGTCCTGGCGCTGGGCCTGGTTGAACTGCACGTCCGTCAGAAACTCCATCGCGTCGCCGAAGAAGATCCCGGCCATCAGGACGGCCACGGAGGCGGCGATGCCGATCACCGTGAGCAGCGCGTTGAGGGGCCGCCGTTCCAGGTGCCGCAGAATCATGCGCGTGGGCGGGTCGAAGACCGACTGCAGGCCGAGCCGCTCCACGATCGTCGCGCGGTAGGTGGCCGGGGGCTCCGGCTGCATGGCGCGGGCGGGCTGGAGGTCGACGGCCTCCCACACGGCGTAGAGCGTGCCGGCGATCGCCGCGAGCGCCGTCACCCCCACCGCGATGGCGACGGTGCCGGCGTCCAGCGCGTACTGAAGCTCGGGGAATTTGTAGAACTCCAGGTAGAGGCGGGCCAGGGCGCGGCCCATCCACGTGCCCACGAGGACGCCTCCGACGGCCCCCACGGCCACGATCACCAGCACCATGCCCAGGTAGTGGAGGCCGAGGGCGTAGTCGCCGTAGCCGAAGGCCTTGAGCGTGGCAATGACTTCCCGCTGGGTACGGATGAGGCGGCCGATCACCACGTTCAGCAGGAAGGCCGCCACGGCGAGCACGATGACCGGCAGCACCGCCGCGAGCTGCTCCAGCTGCCGCAGCTCCTCGGTCAGGTAGCGGTGCGACACCTGATCGGCGCGGAGGTACGCGTCGCGCCCGCCGTAGGGGTCCAGCACCTGATCGATGCGGTCGAGCACCGACGGGGGGTCGGCGTCGGCGGTAAAGGCGAACGAGGCGCTGTTGAAGGCGCCCTCCATGTCGTACGCCGCGCCGAGGGCCGGGCGCGGCATCCAGAGCACGCCGTACCGCTCGGGGGTGGGAAAGAAGCCGCCCGGCGGAATCTGGTACACGTACTCGGGCGAGAGCACGACGCCCACGAGCGTGAGCGTGCGGCGGCGCCCATTGATAATGGCCGTGAGGTCGTCGCCCGGCCCCAGGCTGTGGGCCTCCGCGAAGGCTTCGCTGACGGCGGCCTCCGCCTCGCGCCCCGCCCGTGGAAGCCGTCCCTGCCGCACCACGAGCCGGTTCAGGGTCGGCTGGCCGCGCTCGGGGAGGGAGAGCAGTTGGGCCGTGATGGGCGCGTCGAACGCGGCCACGTCGAGCCGCGCATCCGCCACGACGCGCGTCTGCACCGCCGCCACGCCGGGGATTGAGCGGAGTCGTCGCCCTGCATCGTTCGGCGCCCGCTTGAGCGCCGCGAACGCCTCCCCGAACCGCGCCTCCTCGTAGAACGACTGCTGCGACCGCGTGAGCGCGTCCATCGTCCCCAGTGCCGCCACGAAGGTGGCCACCCCGCTCACGATGACGAGCGCAATGGCCAGGGCCTGCCCCCGCATCCCCCACAGGTCCCGCAGCAATTTCTTACCAATCGCAGACACAACCGGAGCTTGGACTTCGGAGTGTGGAATTTGGAATGCTGAATGCAACCCCCCAACCCAAAACCCCCAACCCAAAACCCTCAACTCATAACCCTCAACCCATAACCCTCAACACTCAACCCACCCACTTCCCCCTTCCAAAAAGGAACTACCACGAAAGCGACCGTGCCGGCACCTGCTCCTCAATCGTCTCCACCTCTTTGACCCGCCCATCACTCAGGTGAATCACCCGCTGGGCCATCTTCGAGACCACCTGATTGTGCGTGATGAGCGCCGTCGTCGTCCCCAGCTCCCGATTGACCGTCTGCAGCACGTCGAGCACGATGACGCCCGTCTCCGAGTCGAGCGCCCCCGTTGGCTCGTCGCAGAGCAGCACCGCCGGCCGCTTGGCGACTGCTCGCGCAATGGCCACGCGCTGCTGCTGCCCGCCAGAGAGCTCGGACGGAAAGTGGTCGGCCCGGTCGGCCAGCCCCACGAGATCGAGGGCGTCGACCGGATCCATCGGGTCGCGGGCAATCTCGGTGACGATGGCGACGTTCTCCGCCGCCGTGAGGCTCGGGATGAGGTTGTAAAACTGGAAGATAAAGCCGACGTAGAACCGGCGGTAGAGCGTGAGCTGTTCCTCGTCGGCGTGCGTGAGGTTCCACCCGCGGTAGTGGACCGTGCCGTCCGTGGCCGTGTCCAGCCCGCCGATGATGTTGAGGAGGGTCGACTTCCCACTGCCCGACGGCCCGAGCAGCACCACCAGCTCGCCCGAATACAGCTCCAGGTCGATCCCGCGGAGCGCGTGCACCTGCGTCTCGCCCATGTCGTAGACCTTGGTCACCCCTCGCGTCTTGAACACCGCATCGCCCGGCTGCACGGGCCCCAGGTCCACGTCCAGCCCGTCCGCCGCCGTCGCGTTCCCACCCCCAAATACGTCACGCAGTGCATTCCTCATGGACTTGCAGGCCTAATCGCAGTAGAGAGAGTTTCCTGATTTCTCGACCTAAAGAACAATCCCTCCGGCCTTGAAGAGTCGGGCGCCCGGACGACGGTGGACGCGAAGCGGCCAAAATCAATCGTGTTTGAGGGAGCACCGCGACCGAGTTTGATTGATTTTAGCGGAGCGGGAGCCGGAGTCAGCCCGAGTCTTCACAGCCGTGATCTTTTTGGTTCGTTTTTCGATCCAGCGAAAAATGAACGTCGCGGTCACTAGAAAGCGAGAAACTTCGGTTGCAGCACACATCTCTTGAAGAAAAGACTTGCGTCATTAGTCTCATTGTGCCCGATGATCGAAGAATCATCACTCTTGCCAGACTGATCGCCCCACCGCCCGATCGAGTGCCGCCCGCGCCAACGCATAGTCTGCCTGCGCCGCGGCGAGGTGCGCCCGCGCCTCCCGGAGCGTCCGTTCCGCATCGAGCAGGTCCGAGACGACGACCATGCCCTCCTCGAACCGCGACTGCACGGCCCGGTAGGCCGCCCGTCCACTCGCCAGACTCGTTTCGGCGGCGGCCACGGCCTCCCGCGCCTGCGCCACATCTTCCGCACGCTTTTTCACCTCGTTTCGGACCGATTCGCGGCGATCCTGCAGCTCGTAGCGCGCCTGCTGCCACTGCGCCCGCGCCCGGTCGGTCGCCGCCTCCGTGCGGAAGCCAAGCGACAGGTCCCACGAGACCTGCACCCCGGCCGTCCACGTGCCCTGGAAACGGTCCTCCGGGGGGAAGAGCTGCTCGTTGGGGCGGGCGTAGCGATACGAGCCGGTGAGTGCCAGCTGCGGAAACCAGTCCGACTGCGCCACGTCCACCTCGGCGGCCTGCGCCCGCACCGTTTGCCGCAGGGCGCGGAGGTCGGGCCGATGCTGCAGCGCCCGCTCCACGAGCGCATTTGCCGGACGCTCCGGCTGGGAGAGGTGCACCGTGTCGGCGAGAGTGATGGGGGCCTCCAGCGGGCGGCCCATCTGGTCGTTGAGGGCGCGCCGGGCGCTCTCCACGGCGTTGCGGGCCCGGAGCCGCTCCGCTCGGACCCGGTCGCGCCGCGCCCGCACCCGGAGCACGTCCGCCGTCGTGGCCCGTCCGGCCGCGCGTTGATTCCGAATGTCTGTGAGCCGTTGCTCGATCAGCTCGACGCTTTTCGCCGTCGCCCGGGCCTGAGCACGGGCCCGGTAGAGGCCCCAGTACGCCGCCCGCGTCTCGAACGCCACCGTCTGCTCCGTCGCCGCCACCTGTGCCCGCGCCGCCTTCGTTCGGGCCTGTGCCGCATCCTGCTGGTTCGGGATGCGGAAGCCCGTGAAGAGGGGCTGGGTCACCGAGGCCCGCGCCGTGTATCGGTTCAGGATGGCGGGGGCGAAGGTAACGGGCTGCGCCCCGTCGCCGGACTGGCCCGGCAGGTCGACCGTGTAGTCGACGTTTTCGCTCAGGCGGCGGTACGACACCGCGCCGCGCACCTCCGGAATCCACGCGCTCCGGGCCACGCGGACGGCGGCGGACGCGGCCCGCGACGCCTGCGCGGCCGCCTCGATCGTCGAGTTTGCCCGCATCGACAGCCGCACCGCCTGTGCCACCGTAAGGGTGTCGGGCGGAGTGCGCGGGGGCGACACGTCCCCGTGGGAAACGCCGCCGCACAGGACCATCACGATGAGCAGCACCGGAAGGCGGCCGAGAAGCATGACGGACGAAGAGGGCACGAGCGTTGAGGAGGCCTCCGAACGGGAGGGCACGCGAACGGTGGGGCGCGGGCCCAGAGGCATAAAGCGGCCTGCAGTGCCCGGGAGCATCAGGGTCGGGCGCACCCGCGGTGCGCTGCAGGTGCGGATTTGTGTGCAAGAAGCCGTTGGCGGCTCCACAGACGCTGCTCCGAGCATGTTCCCGCGGCCCGGAAGTGCGCCTCCGTAAGCGGCGCGGCTTCCCCAAAGACGGGGGGCGCCACGCAGATGGACGGGCACGCAGGGAGACGTGTGTTGGGCGCAGGAGAGTGCACGACAGGGACACACAGGGGCTCCTTCCCACTGGGCACAGTGGGGCCGAGAGCCCGACTTGTCGTTCCGCCCCGGCGCTTAACAAAGGATTGCCCTGATGTGGCCGGCTGATCACTTGCGGCCGTAGGTGGCAACCAGTACGTTGCTATGGCATTGAGTAAAGCGCAAGAGGGGCCTGAACCTGTCGGTTCATAGACCCGCGGCTTTAGCCGGCCTGTCTGGCGATGTGACGTCGCCAGTAGGCCCTTCTCGCTGAAACATGATGAGAGGCAAAAGTTAGAGTAGTGCAGTCAGCGATAACCAAGCGGCTGTAATGAAGCGATAGCTTCTTTCTGGAGGGTCGGGCAGACCCGAACCATCCCGAACAGAAGGTCGTCCCTGGACGACGAAAGCGACATCGTATCGCCAACGCACCTGGAGAGCCGGGTAAGACCTGTGAGGAGAATCATGGGCACCGCTCGATGAATGGTAGAATCCCCCGCGCGTTGCCCCGGAGGGGTACTCTCCGAGCAGCCGGGGGAGAAGTCAAGCAGGCATCCACACATCCCGCCTTCCCCGATCGCCCCGTTCCCGAGCATGGACCTTTCGCTCATCTGGACGGCCCTCATGGCCTTCCTCGTCATCAACGCAATGCTGCTGTCCGCGTCGATTCTGGTATACGCCGAGCGGCGCGTGTCGGCTTTCATCCAAAATCGCCCCGGCCCCAACCGTGTGGGGCCGCTCGGTCTTCTGCAGCCCTTTGCCGACGTGCTCAAGTTTGTGCTGAAAGAAGACGTTCAGCCGGCGCAGTCGAACAAGTTCATCCACTCGATGGCACCGGTCCTCATGGTCGTTATCGCCATGAGCACCGCGGCCCTCATTCCGTTTGCCGAGGGCGTGGTGATCGCGGACCTGAATGTGGGCGTGATTATGCTGTTGGCGCTCACCTCCATCAGCGTCTACGGCGTGACGCTGGCGGGCTGGAGCTCCAACAGCAAGTTCTCGCTGCTGGGTGGGCTGCGCTCGGCGGCGCAGATGGTAAGCTACGAGTTGTCGATGGGCCTGGCCGTGATCTCCGTCGTCCTCATCGCGGGCTCGCTCAACTTTATGGAGATCGTGGAAGACCAGAGCGCGGGCTGGGCACTGCTGGGCTGGAACGTGGTGCGCAATCCCGTGGGCTGTCTCCTCTTTATCATCACGGCCTTCGCCGAGACCAACCGCCTGCCCTTTGACCTGCCGGAGGCCGAAGAGGAGCTGGTGGCGGGCTACCACACCGAGTACAGCGGCATGAAGTTCGGGATGTTCTTCCTGGCCGAGTACGTCAACTGGTTCGTGGCCTCCTTCTTCATCGTCACCCTCTTCTTCGGGGGCTATCTGGTGCCGTTTCAGCCGCTACTGCTGGACGTGTTTCCGGCCCTGGCCGACACGGCGTGGCTGGCGGCGCTGCAGTTCCTGAGTCTGATGCTGAAGGTGAGCTTCTTTGCCTTCCTCTTTATCTGGGTGCGGTGGACGTTCCCGCGCTTTAAGTACAACCAGCTCATGACGCTGGGCTGGAAGTACATGCTGCCCATCTCGATCGCCAACGCCCTCCTGATTGCGCTCGGCGTGGTGCTCTTTGGGGCGTTTGGGCTGTAGGGTTTTTGGGTTGGGGGTTGGGGGTTGAGCGTTGGGGGTTGAGGGTTGGGGGTTTTGCGTTGGGGGTTGAGCGTTGGAAGGTTGAACGTTTGGGTCGAGACGACTGGGGCTGTCGCCGCTCCGTCCTCCCCGGGCCCACTCTCTCCTTTCCCCGCTCCTTTGCACTCCCGCCCTCTCTTCCCCCATTCTCCCGCTCCGCACACCTAATCACCCGCGCTCCCTGGCCGTAGTCTCGTCCCACTCGTAGCCGGAGGTGAGCGATTCGTACTGGGGGTCCTGTTCGGCGGCCTCGTCGTGGGGCAGGCTGCCGCGGTGCGAGCGCAGGTACGTAAAAGGGGTATGGTGGAGGAAGTTAGACACGCGCCCGGTGTAGACGTCGGCGTAGCGCTCCACCTGGCGGGCGAAGAGGCTCTTGTCCTTGCCCGTGCGCATGAGGGGGCCCCAGTGGTCGTTCACGAGCTTGCTGGAGGCCTTGGCGAGGGGCGCAATGTCCTCGTCGAGCGCCGTGAGCTGGGAGCGGAGCCGGGCCATCTCCTGCTCGAGCGCCTCCGCGTCGTGCCCATTGGGGCCGCCGTAGTCCTTCTGCAGGCGCTGCCGCTGCAGGCGCTTGGCCGAATACTGCGCCTCCAGCTGCTCCTTCTGTTCCATCAGCTCGGAGAGGCGGGTCTGCGTGCCCGCAAACGACCGGAACGCCTCGATTTCCTGCTCCAGCTCGCGCACCACGAGCGCCGTGCGCCACCGGAGCACCTTCTTCGAGACGTTGACGTCGACGAACAGGTGGTCGCCCACGTAGAGGATCTCTTCACCGCGCAGGCCAAGGGTCTCTTCCACGAGCGGCGCATTGCCGCCCACGTACACACAGCCCTCTTCCAGTGGCCCGTTCTGGTGCTCGCGCAGGAGACCGTTCTTGCTCTCCACCCGGAAGGCCGGCATGTCCACCGAGAAGAAATCTGGCTTGCGCGCACCCACGATCGCGATGTCGAACAGGTCGCGCCACGTCATGGCCTCGGGGAGGAAGTCGTTGAAGGCGTACGCCAGCATGGGCTGGGCGTAGTCCCACTCCGAGTTGGTAATCAGGAGAATCTTCTTCCCCGCCCGTTTCTGGTCGAGAAGCGTGAGGGGCATCTGGGGGTCCAGCCGGACGAAGCGCTCCGGGTTTTTGACGATGGCCTCCTTGAGACGGCCCTCCATGTGGGCCTCGTCCAGCGTAGCCTGCACGCGCTCCCAGAGATCGGCGTAGCCCATGGAGCCCTCCAGCGCGTCGTCGTCGAGCAGGTCCACGAGCTGCATGTACATGCAGGCCGAGGAGATGGAGAAGAGCGTGTTGAGGAAGTGCCACCGGTCGTCCCCGAGGTCCACGAGGGTGCGCTGGTACACCTCGCGTTGCTGTTCGTAGTTCATGGGCGTGGTGCCGTGGAAGGCCCGCTTGACGTACCCGAAGCGGTTGGCCTTCACTACGTTGCCCCGCTCCACGTCAATGACGAGGCCGCGAATGGCGAGGTCGGGGTTGAAGCGGAGGGCATCCACGGGCCAGCCCTTGCCCTGCAGCCCCTCCCGGATAAAGCTGTAGGCGCGCTTCTCCCACTCGCGCATGCGGTAGTGGATGAGCGTGTAGTCCATGTCGTACCCGACGGCCTGGATGCCCCGCAGGTTGAGCGTGCGGTTGCAAAAGAGGCCGCGGGAGGGATCGATGGCGTCCATAGAGCAAGGCGGCTGGGGAAGAGGAAGGGGGAGCGCCCGCGCACAACGTGCCACCGCGGGCCGCTGCGGAGTGCTTCGTGGGGCCGAGGCGTCCACGCCCACACGCTCCGGGCTACGATTGCTCGGTCGGCATCACGAGCAGCTCCTCCACGTCCACATGCTCGGGGGCGGTGAGGGCGTAGTGAATGGTATCGGCAATGTCTGCGGAGTCCATCATCGTCATCGCGTCGTGCCCGGACTCCAGCATCTCCAGCATGTCCTCGTCGGTGATGGTATGGGTGAGCTCCGTCTCCACCGCGCCGGGCTCGATGCTGGTGACGCGGATGTTGTGGGAGGGGGCAAGCTCGCTGCGCATGCGCTCCGACAGGGCGCGCACAAAAAACTTGGTGCCGGAGTAGACGGCGCTTCCGGGAAAGGTGCGCCGACCGGCAACCGACGAGATGTTGACGATGTGGCCGCTTTCCTGCTCCAGCATGGCCGGCAGCACGGCGCCGACGGCGTAGAGCACGCCCTTCACGTTGACGTCCACCATCTGCTCCCACTCGTCCTCGTGGAGGTTTTCCATGAGGGAGAGCGGCATGATGCCGGCATTGTTCACGAGTACGTCGATGCTCCCGAATGCCTCTCGGGTGGCGTCGGCGAGGGCCTGCACCTGGTCGCGGTCGGTGACGTCGGTGGGGCAGACGAGCGCGGTGCCGCCCTCGGCCGCAATGTCGTCGCGGAGCGATTCGAGGCGCTCTGTGCGGCGGGCGGCGAGGGCCACAGAGGCCCCCTCCTGGGCCAGGCGGTGCGCGGTGGCTTCGCCAATGCCGCTGGAGGCTCCGGTGACGATGGCGGCGGCGCCGGTAAGGTCGGTCATAGAAACAACGGAACGGGTACGTGAGAAGAGCGAGCGTCGGGGGCGCTGCTTGTGTCTCGATTCGGAGAGCGCGTTGCCCGGTGGAAGGTGCGCCTCCGGGAGAAGGATCCCGGGCGAGGGGGCGTACCTGTTACAGATCTGGTCAAAAACTCGATGCCCCGCGTCGCCCATCGATGCCAACGTCCTCTGAGAAGACGAGCGCTGACGGGACCAACGCTCCATCAAGGCAAACGCTCCATTCAAGCAAACGCTCCATCACATCGCCTCGTTGACCCGTGAAGGGGGCGGGCAAAACCGCCCACGACTCTCCCGGCTTTGCCCCGAAGGACTCCCTTCGGGCAGCCGGCGGAGAAGTCAACACCTGGGGCAGGCGTACGTCCTGCTCCTGCCCGGCGGAGACCATTTTTCCCGAGCGGGAGTCGGCCTTCAACCTCGCGAGCCGCATCTCGGAGCAGGGCGTGCTCACCTCCCGTCCGCACGGCGCGTAACCTGAGCGCCTAAGAAAGGATGGCGCCCGCGCAGTGGCGGGGCGAGACGCCTTACGACCTGTTGGGGCGGGCTGGGTTTGGGCTCTCCGTGGTGGGCATCCACGACACGGCCCCCGACGAGGTGCGGGACCGATCCGTTCCGGCCCCGGACTGTCCCTCCGCGGGGTTGCCAGAACCATAGAACGCCCCGAAGCGCTTCGGCACGCAGGCGCTCTCCCCGTCGACCCTCCCCGCCGCCTACGCCGCCACCGCCTCTTCCCGTTCCTCCTTCTCCTCCTGCTTGAGGCGCTTGTTCAGCTCGTACATCTCGCGGCGGCCGGAGTAGTAGTCGCCCTCGTAGCGCTCGAGCACACGGTCGCTCGGCGGCGTCCCGAACGCGATGCCGAGGAAGATGCCCGTTACCGACAGCGCGAACGCAATCACGCCGTAGGCCAGGCCCGAGTTGGTGAGCCACGTCGGCAGCCAGCCCAGCATCCCAAACTTGCCGAGGAAGAAGAACAGAAACGTGCCCCCCGTGCCCAAAAGGATGGCGAGGTAGGCGCTGAGCGTCGTCGGCTTCTTGGAGAACACGCTAAACGTGGCCACGGCCGTCGTCGCCGAGAGGAGGGCGCTCGACAGGAAGTACATATCGAACAGGCCGGGAAACTCAAATGCCCACAACAGCGAGAGCCCGATGAAGCCCGCCGTCACCAAGCGCCCCGCATTCAGGCGTGCATGCCCGCTCACATCGAACCGCTCAAACACGAGCGGCTCCAGCACATCCTTCGTCAGATTCATGGCGCAGACATTCACGTAGGTATCGACCGACGAGAGGGCCATGCCCATGAGCGCCACGATAAGCGCGCCGGCAATGATGGGGTTGCCGAAGAGCTCTGTGATCATCGACGAGAAGATGAAGTAGCCGTAGCTTCCCACCTCGGACGGAATTTCGCCTCCGACCGGGGGAAAGACCACCAGCGCGGCGATCGCGATGAGGGTGGGCATCAGCACCACGATAATCACATTGAACGTCACGTTCCACCACATGCCCTTGTAGGCCTCCGTTTCGTCGGTGGTGGCCATCACGCGCTGCCAGGCCCCCTGCAGCGTAATGAAGCCGGGCGTGTAGATGAGCACCGCCGCAAACATGTAGGAGTAGCCCGGCGAGTCCCAGTCCCAGAAATGGTCGGCGTAGATGGGGGGCGTTTCGTTGATCTGCGAGACAATCTGGCCGAAGCCGCCCGAGAGGGACGCGGCCTCCAGGAGGCCAAACACCGAGAGCGCCACCAGCATAATGGCCGCACAGACGAACTGGATGAGGTCTGTGCGCAGCACCGAGCGAAAGCCGCCGAGGGTGACGTAGGTGCCGAAGGCGAGGCTCACGATCACGGCCATGGTCACAATGTCCACCGCCAGCGGCTTGGAGAGCACCGCGCTCAGCACGTAAATCTCGGCCGCCAGCCACGTGAGGTAGGCGAAGCTCTGGACGGGGCCGAGGAGCGTCTGCGTCATGCGGTTGAAGCGGAAGCGCAGGATCTCGGGGATGGAGACGCCCGGAAAGCGCCGAAACAGCTTGGGCACAAACAGGAGCCCGACGGTGCAGAGGATCCAGGGAATGGTAAAGATCCAGATGGCGCCCAGCCCGTAGGCGTACCAGAGGTACATCTGCCAGGTCATCCAGCCCAGGAGGAGCCAGCCGGCGGCCAGGGAGGCGGCGGTCCACCAGCCCGGCACGTCGCCCTCGCCAATCCAGAAGTCAAAGGCCCGCTCGCCCCCGTCTTCTACGGCCCGAAGGCCCGCAAATTGAGAAAGGCCGATGACGACCATGCCGGCCAGAAAGGCAATCGCGAAGGTCCAATAAATTGCCAGTTCGCTCATGCAGAGGGGGTGGAGGTAGGGAAAAAGACGCACGCCGCGGGGAGCGCCGAACGGGCCGACGCACATGGTGCCGCTCCGTGCACTGGTTGACTGCGCGCGAACGAACGTAGCGGACAGCAGGCGCAGTCACCAATGCTGAGAGAGGCTGAGCGCGAATCAGAACGTGCTTGGCGGGATTGTGGCGGGACCTTCACAAAAAGTGAGGGTGGCAGGCCGTGAGTCCTGTGTGGCGGTCGGCTCCGCTACGAGTCGTCGCGGTCGGTTGCATCGTGGTCGGTTGCATCGCGGCGCGGAGACGGGAGGGGGGCGTCGATGGGCTCAATGGACCGGGCGCCCGGCGGGCGTCGGCTTACTGAATCGGTGAGGGAGTGGCGGGCGGCGTGTTTTGTGGGGCGTCCTTGCACGCGCTCGCGCCACAGCTCCCAGCTCGATCGCTTCAGGCGGCGTCGCATGAGCGCCACCACTGCGTCCTCGTCGAGCCCGTAGCGGGCCTCAATGGCCTCGAACGGCACGTCGTCCTTCCACGCCATGCCAATGACGTGCGAGATTTCTTCGTCGGTAAGGTCGGCGGAAGCGGAACGGCTCATGGGAACGCGGGGGAATCGAGTGGGGGCTCCAGGGGACGTCCTCGTCGAGTCCAGCGGCGTCGCTCCAGACATGCAGTCCTGGCCGCGTCGGCAGACGATTCGCCACTCGGAACGGAAGACAACGACCGTATGGAATGCGCAGCCTGCCCGAAGGATGTAGAAAATACGTGCACATTTGGCGTCCGAACAGGCGGACGACAGGGCGGGGGTGGGGAGGAAGTGGCGGGTCGCGAAGCGTCCTGCTCCGCAGCGCCCCCGTCGGTCCTTCCGAGAAGGGCACCCTGGGACCCGCGGGGCGGCGCACCGCATTGATCCGAACGCGTCCAGTGGATACGTTGGGGAATCCCCTTCACTGCCTCTCCCCTCACCGCCCCCACCCGTTATGCCCACCGCAGTCATCACCGGGGCCGCCGGGGCCATCGGCTCCGTCACCGCCGAGGTCTTCGCCGACGCCGGCTGGGACCTCGCCCTCATCGATATCGGCGACGAGAACTGCGCCTTCCTGGAGGCCTCCTTCCCCGAGGCCCAGGTCGTCGACACGGACCTGACCGACGAAGACGCCTCCCGAGAGGCGTTCGCGGAGATTGCGGCAGAGGCCGAGACGCTCGACGCGGTCCTCGCCCTCGCGGGCGGCTTTGCGATGCAGCCCGCCACGGAGGCCACGGCGGACGACTACCAGCACATGATGGGCCTCAATGTCCGCACCCTCTTCCACACGGCCCGCGCCGCGGTGCCGGTCCTTACGCGGGCGGATCACAGCGTTCTGCTCGGCGTCTCCGCCCCGGCGGCGCTGGACGGGCAGGCCCAGGCGGCGCTTTACGGCGCGTCGAAGGCGGCCGTGGCCTCGTACCTGAAGTCGCTGGGCAAGGAGGAGCGCGAGGCGGGCCTGCGCACGACGGTGCTCTACCCGATGGGGGTGGTGGATACGCCGGACAACCGCGCGGCCATGCCCGACGCCGATCCCGCAGGGTGGGTGGCCCCGCGCCAACTGGCTGAGCACATGCTCCACGCCGCCACCCGCTCCCCGCGCGGCCACGTGCCAGAGCTGAAGGTGCACGCGACGTAGCACCCGGCGCTACGAAACAGTGGCGCTGTGCCGCATTTGGCTTGCGCGTCGGGGCATGCCTGTTGCTACCGCGTGACGCACAATCTGTCGGAGTGCACTCCCTCCGATCTCGACACCGAGGTCACAGAGCCCGGCCCCGTCGTTCGCCCCGCCCGCCCCACATTGGCCGACCCGTAGATGGACTGGATCGTACTGCTTCCGCCCGTCGTGGCGATTGCCCTGGCGCTCTACACGCGCCAGATCTACCTCTCGCTCTTCGCCGGCCTCTGGCTCGGCACCACCCTCCTCGCCGGCGGCAACCCAATCCTGGGCCTGCGCGAACTGGCGGAGCAGGTCGTGGCGGTCTTCGACTCGGAAAGCAACGCCCGCATCCTTGTGTTCTGCCTGCTGGTGGGCGGCCTCGTGGCGCTGGTGCAGGTCTCCGGCGGCGTGCAGGGCTTCATCAACTGGGCGCGGGCCCGCGGGTGGGCCGAGAGTCGGCGCGGGGCCGAGCTGCTGGCCTGGGGCATCGGGGTGGTGCTCTTCGTCGAGTCGAACATCTCGTCGCTGACGGTGGGCGCGGTGAGCCGCCCCCTCTTCGACAAATTGAACCTGCCCCGCGAAAAGCTCGCCTACTACTGCGACGCCACCTGCGCGCCGGTCTGCATGTCGATTCCCCTCAACGGATGGGGCGCGTTCGTGCTGGGGCTGCTCGCGGCGCAGGGGCTGTCGACCAACGCCGTGGCCGTGCTGGCGGAGGCGGTGCTCTTCAACTTCTTCGCCCTGTTCGCGATTGGCTTTTCGCTCCTGCTCGCCCTCACCGGATGGGGCTTCGGGGCCATGCGGCAGGCGGAAAAGCGCGCCGCCACCACTGGGCAGGTCCTGCGCCCCGACGCCCAGCCGATGATTGACGAGGACGTAGCCCGCATCGAGCCGCCCGACCACGTGACGCCGCGGGCGCGCCACCTGCTGATTCCGGTCGCCGTGATGGTCGCCATGATCTTCGTGGGACTCTACGTGACCGGCGGTGGCAATCTGATGCAGGGCAGCGGCTCCACGGCGGTGCTGTGGGCGGTGGGCACCGCCCTCGGCGCCGCCCTGCTTCTCTACGCCCTTCCGCAGCCCCTCCGCGGCGGTCGCGCCACCCTGACGCCGGGCACGGCGATGGACTGGGTGGTGAAAGGGGCCTCCGGCCTCGTGCCCGTCACGCTCCTTCTCGTGCTCGCCTTCGCGCTCGGGCAGGTGTCGCAGGCGCTGGAGATGGGCGAATACGTGGTGCAACTCGTGGGCGAACAGGGCACGGCCTGGTGGATGCCCGTGCTCGTCTTCGGCGTCACCAGCTTCGTCGCGTTCACGCTCGGCTCCTCCTGGACTGCCTTCGCCATTTTGATTCCGGTGACAATGCCCCTGGCGGCGCAGCTGTCGCTCCCAGCCTCGCTCCTGCTGGGCGCGGTGCTGTCGGGCGGCATCTTCGGCGATCACGCCTCCCCCCTGTCCGACACGTCCATCATCTCGTCGATGGCCTCGGCGTGTGACCATGTGGACCACGTCAACACGCAGATGCCCTACGCGCTTGCGCAGGCGGGGCTGGCGGCCGTCGCCTTCGTCGTGGCCGGGCTGTGGGGGGCGTAGGCCCGTGCGGCTACGATGCGCGGCTACGATGCGTGGCGCTGCCGCGCACGGGTGCGGAGGGCGGCCAGTGCCGCCTCGGGCAGGCCCAGGCGAGGGGCGTCCTCGTCCAGGCGCTCCGGCGACCGGTGGCCGGCGATGTAGCCGTTGGCGAGGGCCGCGGCGGGCGCGTCGGCAAATGCGGCGTCGTCGGGATACAGCGCCCGGAAGGCCTCCATCACCGCGTCGTGGCGGCGCAGCTTGTGCTTCTGGTGGTAGGCCTCCGCCCGGTGAAAGGCGGCGTCGTGAACAAGCTCGGTGGCAAGGGGGCGGTCCCGCTGCGCGGCGACGGCGTCGTAGGTGGCCCGGGCCTGCTCCGCCTGGGCGTCGGTCTGCGGAAACAGGGCGGGCTGGTACTGGCGCTTGAACGGCGCACGCGTGGGGTCGTGGTGCGCCCAGAAATGCTCCAGCAGGTCCGCGTAGGTGAGGCGAGAGGGGTCGATTTCGACGCGCACCGTTTCGATGTGGTCGCCGAGGGCGGCATAGGTGGGATTGGGGCGTTCGCCGCCGGCGTAGCCCACGCACGTGCGCACCACCCCGTCGAGCGCCCCAAACCGCGCATCCGGCCCCCAGAAGCACCCCATGCCAAAGAGCGCCGGGGTGGTGTCGGCGGGCGCGTGGCGGTCGATGGGGGGCGCGCCGGAGACGGAGGTGGGCATGATGCGGGACGGATGCGTGAGGGAGCGACGGATGCGGTATCGAGCAGGCGTGGGAGGTGCGAAATCGGAAAGGGCGGGGTGGGTTTCGCGACAAGAAGCAGCCGCCGGGGCGGACCGATACACAGCCGCGCCGGCCCCACGTCTCCGTGAGACCGGCGCGGCAAGCGGCGTTCGTATGGGAGGCGCGGTCCGGTTACTGCTGAAACGGTTCGTCGACCTCCGTGCCGGCAATGTGGTTCACGTAGTTGCTGATGGTCTTGATGCCCACGAGCCCCACGATTTCGTAGAGCTCCGGGCGCCCCAGGCCGAGGTCGTCAAACTCCGCCTCGTCGGCGTCGGAGAGCCAGCCGCGCTTGCCGAGGATGCGGCGCGTGGCGCGCACGAGGCTCTTCAGGCGGTCGTTGGACGGAAGGCCGCCCTCGTTGAGAGTCTCGACCGTCTCGGCATCCAGCCCGGCCTGCTGCCCAGCGACGGCGTGAGCCTTCGTGCAGTAGTGGCAGTCGTTGTAGCTGGAGGCAGCGAGGATGACGGTCTGTTGCTCGGCCGCGGAGAGGACGCCGCCCTCCTCAATGATGCCGTTGGCGGTGAGGTAGACGTCTGCGGCGGCGGGGTTTTCCCCGGCGAGTTCCGCGATGAAATTGGGCACAAAGCCGAGGGCCTGCTCGGCCTTCGCGTGGACCTGCTCGGTGTGGTCGGTTGCTGAGGACGTGGAGGTCGCCATAAGAAAACAAGAGTGGTGTGTGAGATGCGACGCGAGTCGTGGAGGGCGACGGACGTGTGAGCCGTCCGTCGCAATTTCCGGCTACAAATTCTGACTAATCAGTAGGTAAGTTCGACGGCGCGTTACATGGGCGTCGGGAAGACCCCGTTACGACGCGATGGTGTCGATGAGGCATCGAAGCGACGCCCGGAACGTGTTGAGCTCGTTGCGAGGGGAGCGGTGCGTGAGCATTGCCCCCTCGATGGTGGAGAGGAGCAGATCCGCCACCTGGCGGGGCGACGCGCAGCCGTCCAGGCCCGCGCCGCCGTCTATGTCCTCGGCCAGGATGGACGTCAGCCAGTCCGTCTGGTCGTCGAAAAAGCCGCGCACCTCTCGGCGCACGGGCGTAGGCAGCGTGGCCTCGTCGGCGGCCAGCACGCCACAGAGGCACATTCCGCCGTCGGCCAGCACCCCGGCGTAGAGCTCTACGTATCGCTGGAGGCGGGCTCGCAGCGCGCTGGTCTCGGCCCGAATCGCGGCTCGTTGTTTCGCGTTCGCGCGGCGGTAGCGCGTCACCACGGCCTGCCCCAGATCGGCCTTCGACGGAAAGTGGTAGTGGATGGCGGCGGTGGTCAGGTCCAGCTCCGCGGCGAGGTCCGCGTAGCTCACGGCGTTGTAGCCGCGGCGCTGAAAGAGCCGCTCAGCCACGTCGAGAATCCGAGTCGCCGTGCGGGAACGATCGGTCGGTGCCTCGTCCGAATCGGGCATGGCCCCTGCGTTTTCCTGACCGATGAGTAAGTAGCTGGCCCGTCCACACGTTCCATCGGGCGCCCCGTTCCGGTGCCCGCGTGGCCGCGGAGAAGGGGGCAGGAGCGCCCAGGCCCGGTTATCGATGCTCGGGGTTCGGATGGTCGAAGCGGCAGCCGGCTTCCCATTCCGAGCGCTGGTTGCCGTGGGCGGGCACGCCGCCGGCGTCGTGCAGTTGGCGGGCCGCATGCATCAGGTTCCACGTCATGAACGTGGTGTTGCGCTGCGTAAAGTCATTGTCGAGGCCTGCGCGCGAGCCGTCGTCCAATTCGTCGCCGTAGCTGGGGCCAGGGCCCGCTTCCCCAATCCAGCCGGCATCGGCCTGGGGCGGGATGGTGTAGCCGAGGTGCTGCAGGGCGTAGAGGATGCCCATGGAGCAGTGCTTGATGCCGTCCTCGTTCCCGGTGATGAGACAGCCCGCGGCGCGCCCGTAGTAGGCGTACTGCCCGTCGTCGTTGAGGTCGCCGGAGTTGCCGTAGAGCCGTTCGATGACGCGCTGGCAGACGGACGATTTTTCGCCGAGCCAGATGGGGGAGCCCAGCACCAGAATGTTGGCATCGAGCACCTTTTGGTACAGGGCGGGCCAGTCGTCGGCCGCGGCGCCGTGCTCGGTCATGTCGCCGTAGACCCCGGCGGCGAGGTCGAGGTCAACCGGGCGCACCACCTCCACGTCCACATCATTGTCCGCCATAATGGCGGCCGAGACGTCGATCAGGTCTCGCGTGTGGGACGGCTGGGGCGAGGGCTTGAGCGTGCAGTTGAGAAAGAGTGCGCTGAGGGGGGAGAAGTCGGTGTCGGACGCGTCGCAGAGGGCCTGCTGCTTGTCGGTGAGGGACATGGGCGGTGGAGGGAGGAGGTTGGGGGAGAGTGTTGGGCGTTACGCGTTAAGGGCTTCGAGGTGGAGGGTAGCATCGTCGACGGTTGAGAAGACAGAGCCGTTGGGGACCTCGGTCCAGGCCTCGTCGGTGATGCGCTCCGAGGCGAGGACGGTGGCGCGGTAGTCGGCATCGGGGGGCGGGGCGGCGTGGTCTTCGCCGCAGAGGGGGCAGGCGCGGACGTGGGAGCGCTCGAGCATCCAGAGGGTGCGGTTCAGGCGCGATCCGGCGAGCGTCGTGCCGTCCGTCCACAGCAGGTTGAGGGCGAGGATGTCCTCCAGCTCGTCGTGCGAGAGGGTCTGCGTGTCGGCGTCGGTGGGGTGGGGCTTGGCGTGGGGCGCCGCGTCGGCCACCCACGACTGCAGGTGCTGCAGGGCCTCGCGGGTGACGCTGTGGAGCGGGGCGTCCGGGGCCTCGTCGCGCAGTTGGAGGAGGAGCGCGAGGACGTGTTCACTGTCGGTGGTGCCGCGCACAGAGCGCCGGCGCTCGTCGGAGAGCTGGTCGAGCAGGTGGGGGCGCACGGCGTTGAAGGCAGGCACGTGGCCATTGTGGATGAGGAGGGCGGGGCCGTGCCGAAACGGGTGCGTGTTGGCGTGCGAGGGGTCGCCCACGGTGGCTCTCCGCACATGCGCGAGCACTGTGGTGCCCTCCGTGCTTAGCGCTTCGTTGCGGTACGCGTCGCTTTCCGTGGCGGGCTGCACCTGCCGGAAGCAGGCGGTGGTGCCGTCGGTGGCCTGGCCCATCCCCCAGCCGTGCGGGTTGGAGAGGCCGCGGGCGTCTTCGCGGCTCTGCTGGATCAGGGCATTCTGGGCGTCGAGCAGTTCACAGGCGGAGCGGGTGGAGTGGGTGGCCTGTAGGCCGTAGAGGCGACACATGCGGAGCAACGGGGGGCGGTGGAGGACGAAGAAACAGGTTCTGCGTTCGTGATGAGTTGGGAACGCGAGCCAATCGTTACAGCGACTGTCTGTGCGCTTGGCCGGTGCAGGGCCCAATCTGCCGTGCCCCCGCCCGGAGGCACAGGGGCCCCACAGTGCCGCACGAGCCGTCCCCCTCGGGGGCCTTCCGACTCAGTAGGTGTAGCCCGTGGCTTCGCCGTCGGTGACCTCTACACCGAGGGCGTTGGTGATGCGGTTGACGAAGTTGAAGTAGGCGGTGACGAGGACGATGTCGAGCACCGCACGGTCGCTCCAGCCGGCGTCGCGCAGGGTGTGCACGTCGGCCTCCCGCATGGTACCGGGCGAAACAGTCAGTTTCTGCGCCACGTCGCACGCCGTTCGGAGTTGGTCCTCGAGGTCGTCGAGCGCGGCATAGTCGTCGGCCAGCTGCTGCGTGCGGGCCTCGTCGCGCCAGTAGGCCTGCAGCGCCTCCGCGTGGTGGCGCACGCAGTAGTCGCACTCATTGGCGGCAGAAACGACGACGGCAATCGCCTCGCGGTCGGATCGGTGCAGGGGCGAGGCACCGAACAGAACGGCATCGTAGAGATCCAGGTGCTCCTTCAGGGCCGCGGGGTTCAGGCTGTGCCCCTTCAGCACGTTGGCGACCTTCCCACGCTTTTCGGCAATCGTGTCGTAGAGCACCTTCAGGTCGCCGGTGGCGTCCTCCGGCTCAATGAGGTCAATCCAGGCCATCAGGGGAGGAAGGAGTGGAGGAAGAGAAGTTTGCATAGACGTGCCCCCGAACCGAGTCGTTGCCCCGGCACGCATTTCCGTCCGATTTTCGATCGAACAACGAGGGCGTTCCGAGTAGATGAGTGGGCAGGCAGGCCAAAGGGTTACGACGGGACGACGAGATGTCCGTCTTTGCGTTCAAGCAGGTCGTTCTCCAACATCGTGGCGATGATCGACTCGATGCGCTCTCGGATGTTGGAGCCGACGCGCGCAAACCCAAGGTGGCGTCCCACCTGTTGTATGAGCTCGTCCTCGCCGATTCCAAAAGACACGTCTACGATCTCCTGAGCGGCCCGGGCAATTTCAGGGCCGGGGACGTACGCAATGTCCCGGGTCCGCCCCTCCAGGGCGCTCCGGTCGCGCACCGGCACCTCGTCCTGCTCCGGATCGAACAACAGGGAGTCCGTCTTCCGAATCCAGCCCTTCCGGGCGGCATACGCGGTGGCGTCCTCCAGCGCCTCCCGGATGCGGCTCCCGAGACGACTCACCCCCGCGGCCGCCACGATGCGCCGCGCCATCACCTCTTTGTGGACCGGGCTCTCCACCTGCACCACCTCTTCGACCCAGCCCGCCAGCCGACGCGTGGGGGCTTCGTGGAGGCTGCCCTGCACCTGCACGGGGGGCGATGCGGTTTCGTAGGGTTCCACCGGGAGGTCCGCCTCCTCTTCGGCCTTCGCCCGCTCGATGTCGCGGCTTGGGATGCGAGACACCTCGCCCCCGGACGCGTCCTCGCCTGATGGAGCCATGCCCGACCCGTCCTCCGCCGCCCCGTCCTCCGCCGCCCCGTCCTCCGCCGCCCTCTCGCTGCTGCCGCCCGCATCGTCGTCGGGCGCGGTCGCTCCCACCTGCGCCCGCTCGATCGCCGCGACGGCGTCGCCCAGCTGCGCCTCCGGGTTGCGAAACCAGTCGGTGCTCCAGATGCGGTGAATCGTCCAGCCCAGGTTCTCGAGCACGGACTGCCGGGTGCGATCGCGCACGCGGGCCATGCGGGCGCTGTGGTAGGTGGCCCCGTCGCACTCGATGCCCAGCAGGTAGCGGCCGGGGCGCTCCGGATCGCGCACGGCGAGGTCGATGTAGAAGCCCGCCACGCCCACCTGATGCTCCACGTCGTAGCCCTGCGCCCGCAGCCGGGCCGCCACGGCCTCTTCGAAGGGCGAATCCGGCCCGCGCCCCGTAGGCGTCGGCAGGGCGAGCTCGCCGGTTTCCGCGAACTGGAGGTACTCCTTGAGCACCTCCACCCCGCGGGCATCCGTGCGGCTGAGGTCGATGTCGTCGGCCGTCAGGTTTGTGAACACCTCGCACCGGTACTTGGCGCGGGTGGTGAGTACGTTGAGCCGCCGCTCGCCCCCGTCCTGGTTCAGCGGCCCGAAGTTCATCGACACCCGCCCGTTGGCGTCGCGCCCGTACCCCACGCTGATGAACATGACATCCCGCTGGTCTCCCTGCACGCTCTCCAGGTTTTTTACGAAGAAGGGCTCGTCCGGGTGGCCCGAGAAAAAGTCCTCGCAGCTCGGGTCCTGCCGCCGCTCGTACTCCAGGCGGTCCCGAATTGCCTCCTGCTGTGCCGAGCTGAACGTCGCGACCCCGAGCGACATCTCGGGCTCCTGGCGCGCGTGCTGCATCACCCGCCGGGCTACCTCCTCGGCCTCGCCCTTGTTCTTGCGACTGCCCCCGCGGTCGTAGGTGGTGTCGGGGAGGGGGTTGAACACGAGTCCGGTGTGCTCCTGTGCCGCGTCCGGGCTCGGAAAGACGTTCAGGTCGTTGTCGTAAAACTCTTTGTTGGAGACCGCGATAAGCGACTCGTGGCGGCTCCGGTAGTGGAACTTCAGCATCTGCTCCGGCGCGCCCCGCGAGCGGAAGAGATCCAGGATGCTTTCCTGGTCCCCGGCCCGCCGCTCGTAGTCGTCGCGCTTGGGGTCGAGGGACGACTCGAAGAAGCTCGTGGGGGGGAGCTGCTTGTTGTCGCCCACCACGACGGCCTGCTCGCCGCGCAGAAGGGAGCCGAACGCGTCGACCGGCCGCACCTGGCTCGCCTCGTCGAAGACCACCAGGTCGAAATCGACGCTGTCCGGCGGCAGGTATTTTGGGACGGACATGGGGCTCATCATGAAGATGGGCTTGAGGGCCTGGATGGCGTTTCCGGCCTTCTGCAAGAGGCGGCGGAGGGGCATGTGGCGGCTTTTCTTGCCCATCTCGTGCAGCAACACGCCCATCTGTCCCACGCCCTTTTTGCCCGGCAGGTTGTCGTAATGCTTCAGGGCCAGCTCGTGCCGGTTGTGCCGGAGGCTCGCCGCATCGAGCCGTCGAAAGCGCTCGGCCACCTGCTCGTGCTGCGCCCCGCTGAAGCGCTCCAGGGCCGGGCGCTCGTCGAGGGCTCGTTCCAGCAGCGCGTTGTAGTAGGCACGCCGGAAGGCGTCCGCGAGATGATGCGGGGCGTCTTCCCAGGTCTCCGCCACCGTGCGCACCGGTTCGAGGCCCTGCTCCACGAGGTCCTCTGCAAGGTGCGTGTACGTGACCATTTCTTGGAGGCGCGGGGCCGCCGCCCGGCACGCCTCCACGGTCTGCATCTGTACGGAAAAGGGCTGGTCCGCGAGGCCCCCCTCCGCGAACCGAACCGACGCGTCGAGCTCGACCTCTTCCACAAAAGCCTCCACGGCCGAGGCGTGATCGTGCAGGCGCGCCTCCAGCGTCTCGACGAGGGCCTCCACGCGATCGCCCTCCGGCGGATCGGCCACCGTCTCCAGCAGGGGGGGCGGCAGGTCGCCCTCCGCCACGTGCTGGTGCAGTTCGGTCAAAAACGCCGTCGCGGCCTGCAGGCGGGCCCAGTCCGAGTCCGTCCCCCGCCAGGCCCGCCCGAACGCTGCTTCCGCCCGCGACGCCGCTTCGTCGAGCCGTTCGTCCAGGCGCTGGACCTCGAGAATGGCATCCACGAGTTCAACGCGGGCCTGCGCGCTGCCGGGCAGCTGCGTCCTGCAGAGCGCCGCGAGGTCGTTCTTGGCGGTTCGCCACTCGCTCAGTAGCCACCGGTACCACGTGTCGCCGTGCTTGGCCAGCGCCTGCCGAATCTCGAACACGTCCTGGCTCCACGCCTCCGGGATGAGCACATCGTCGTACTCCGCGCGCAGAGCGGCGTGGCGCGTTCCGGCGCTCACCAGGTCGCGGAGCGCATCGGCGTGCACGCGCCAGGCCTCCGATTGCACGTGCATGCCGGAGAGTCGGGGCGCGTCCAACACGTACCGGGCGGCCGTTTGCAGGCGGCGCGTGGCCTGCGGCGTGTCCGGCGCGTCCAGGCAGAGGGCGTCGGCCAGCGTTGCGGCGGCGTCCTGCACCGACGCCAGGGCCTCGGCGGCGTCCGCTGCCGCGTGCTCGATGCCTGCTTCCTCCCGCGGCAGAAAGCGCCTCTTCGTGCTTCCCCAGAACGGATGGTCGGCGGGCACGCCCATCTCAGCGAGGTGAGACTGCAGGTCATCCACGAGCGACAGGCGTTCGGCGTAGGCCTGTTCCGTCCACGTCCGCATGGCCGGAATGTCGATCGGCGGTGGGGAGCTTCCCGAGAGTGCCTCCCGCAGCTGTTCGAGCGTGCCGTATGCGTCGTACGGCCGGACGCCGCTGTCGCCGATCGGCTCGTTCACCGCGTCCGCGTAGGTGTTGAGCCGCTCGCGGGCCTGCGTCATGAGCGCGGCCTCCTGCGAAAAGTCGTCCACCTGCGGCCGGCCGAGGTTCAGGGTGCGCTCCAGCTCATTCAGGACCGCCTTCTTGCGCGTTTTGTGGCTGTGAAGCTCCAGGCAGGCATCGCCCAGCCCCACCCCGTCGAGGTTGCGTTTTACGACCTCCAGGGCGGCCATCTTTTCGGACGCGAACAGGACGGTTTTGCCCTCCCCAAGGGCCTCCGCGATGATGTTGGTAATCGTTTGCGACTTGCCGGTGCCGGGCGGGCCCTGCAGCACCAGGTCGGTGCCCGCCTTCACCGCCAGGATGGCTTCGGTCTGCGAGCTGTCGGCGTCCACCACGTGATGGGTGTCGGCCGGGTCCAGGTGGTCGTCGAGGCGGCCGTTTTCGGCAAAGGCGGGCACCGACGCCTCAAAGCCGTCCCCGAGAAGCTTCTGGAGAACCGGGTGCTCGTCGGGGCGTGCGCCGTCGGGCCAGTTTTCCACGTCGAGGTCCTCGTACATCAGGAACCGCGAGAAGGAGAAGAAGCCCAGTTCGAGGGCGTGGGGATCGACGTACCAGCGGTCCTTGTGGCCGATGGCCTCGCGGACTGTGGGGGCGTAGCGCTGGGGGGCCACGTCCTCCTGCTGGGGGTCGGGGAGGGGCCAGTCGATCCCGAATTCGGCGTCCAGGAAGGCCTTCAGCGAGAGGTTGCCCCCAACCTCATCCCCGAGATACTCGATCCGGAACCGTCCCTGCACGTCCGTCCGGTTGAGCTCTACCGGGACAAGCAGGATCGGGGCTTTCCGTTCCGTCTCGGCCGACGGCGACCGGTACCAGTGCAGCATGCCGAGGGCGAGGAAAAGCGTGTTGACGCCCTCTTCTTCGAGGGAGCGCTGCGCGTGGTGGTAGGTGCCCAGGAGGCGGCTCTGAAGCTGCTCGGAGGTGTAGGGCGTCTGCAGCTTGGTGTCCACGTGCCGCTCGGCGGTGCCGGTCGCGTCGTCTTCGTTGGACGCGTCGGGCTGCCCAAAGACCTGTTCGTGCTCGTCTTCGCCCACCGTGCGGAGCTGGGTCTTTTCCTCCTCGCTGACCGCCTTGAACGCCATTTTTCGCCCCTCCTCCACCAGGATTTGGTAGACGTGGACGGGCCGCTCGTCGATCACCTCTACGCCCCGCGATTTGAGCGTGCGGTGGCTGATGAGGGGATTGCGGAGGGTAAGGTCGAGAAGCTCGTTCTTGCGAGCCTCGTCGAGCTGGTCGGCAACGGACGACATGAGGGCGGAGCGCGGTGTGCGGCGGTTCGGAAGAGGGGGCGAGGCGCTACCGGGAGGCGACCTGTGTGGACGCGAGGCGGTCGGCCAGGTGATGTTCGACGAGGAGCGTGCCGATGTTGAGCGCCGAGGTGGCGGCGGGGGAGGCGGCGTTGATGACGTTCACGACGCGGTCGGTCTCGCGGATGAGGAAGTCGTCGACGAGCGTGCCGTTGCGGCGGAGGGCCTGCGCCCGCACCCCGGCCCAGGGCGCCGTAAAGTCGTCCAGGGTCACCTCGGGGATGAGCGTGCGGGCGGCCTGCAGGTAGGCCCGCTTGCTCATGGACTGCAGCAGCTCGCGCAGGCCCTTGCGCCAGTGCCGGGCGGCGAGGCGCTGAAAGCCGGGGTACGTCAGAATCTCGGCCAGCTCCGCCCAGTGGATGTCGGTGAGGTGGTATCCCTCGCGCGCAAACGCAAGAACGGCGCTGGGCCCGCACTCCAGACGCCCGTCGACCGTGGGCGTGTAGTGGACGCCCAGGAAGGGGAAGGCGGGGTCCGGCACGGGGTAGACGAGGCGGTTGCAGAGAAAGCGGCGCTCCGGCACCAGCTCGTAATACTCGCCGCGGAACGGGACAATTTTCGTGTTCAGGGCCTGCCCGCTCATGGCCGCGATGCGGTCGGCGTAGAGGCCGGCACAGTTGACGGCGTGCCGGGCCCGGACGGCGCCGGCCGTGGTGTCGATCGTGACAGTGCGGCGGGTGAGGTGGAGGTCCTGTACCGCAGCGCCGGTGCGAATCGTGTGCCCGCGGTCGGTGACGGCGTCGGCGAGCGCCTGGGCCACGCCGGGGTAGTCCACGATGCCCGCGCCCGGCACCTCCAGCGCCGCCACGCCCTGCACGTGCGGCTCCAGCTCCTGAAGCCGCTCCGCGCCGATCCGCGTGCACGCCACGTCGTTCGCGCGGCCCTTTTCCGCAATTCGCTCCAGCTCCGGCACCTCGCTCTCCTCCGTGGCCACGACCACCTTGCCGCACATGTCGTACGCCACCCCTTCCCGCTCGCAAAACTCCACCAGGGCCCGCTTGCCCTCGCGGCAGTTTTCTGCCTTCAGGGAGCCGGGGTCGTAAAACACGCCGGAGTGAATAACGCCCGAGTTATGGCTCGTCTGGTGGGCGGCCACCCGGGGCTCTTTTTCCAGGACGACGACCGAGGTGTCGGGATGCTGCTCCGTGAGGCGGTAGGCCGTCGCGAGGCCCACAATGCCTCCACCAATGATGGCGACGTCGTAGTGCGGCATGGGCACGAGGGGGAGATGTGCGGCGGATTTTTCACGATCACAACGCGTACGGACGGACGGTCGGTCGGATTCATGCGGTCGGATTCATGTGCATGCGGCGCGCAGACGGGCAACACCCTCGCCGGGCGCAAGTTTGGGGGGTGCTCTCTTCCCGCAGCCTTCTGTACACTCATGGCGTCCCGGGCGCTTCTGGTTGGCACGGCGGTGGGCCTCCTCCTGGTGGGCGTCTGGATGGGCGTAGATCGCCGAGGTCCCGACGCGCCCCCCGAAGACCCCGGCGCGGCGGCGTCGGGGCTGGGGCACGACGGCTCGCCCAAGGGGCCCGTCTTCGACGTGCAGTCGGTCACCCTCGATGCCCGCACCCGCCCCGACTCCAGCCTGCTGGTGCGGCTGCGCGACCTCGGCGTCACGCACCTGACGCTGGTCGCGTTCGGGTGGCAGGAGCGCGCCTCGAGCACGGAGATTGGGGTCGACACCACGGCCGGGTGGTACAGCGAGTCGCACGTCGGCATCCGCACGCTCTCGCGCCAGGCCCACGCGCTGGGGATGGAGGTCATCCTCAAGCCGCACCTCTGGGTGGGCGGGTACGACGAGGCACAAAACCGCAGCGAGATTGGGTTCGAATCTGCGGACCGCTGGCAGAAATGGGAGGCCGAGTACCGCCGTTTCCTGATGATGTATGCCCGCCTGGCGGCCGAGGTGGCCGCCGATGTGCTGGTGCTGGGGACCGAACTGACGCGGGCGGCTACGGAGCGCCCCGACTTCTGGCGCGGTCTCGCCGCGGACGTTCGCGCGGTGTACGACGGCGACCTCACCTACGCGGCCAACTGGCACAAGGCCTACCGGCAGGTCCCGTTCTGGGACGCCCTCGACTACGTGGGCGTCCAGGCGTATTTCCCGCTCACGGACGCCGAATCGCCCTCGTCGGCGGCGCTTCGGGACGGCTGGGCGTCGCATTGGGACGATCTGGCCGCGGTGCACGAGCGAACGGGCCGCCCAATTCTTTTCACCGAGGTGGGCTATCGGAGTGCGCCCGGTGCGGCGAAGGCTCCGTGGACGTGGCCGGAGCGGGACGGAGCGGCAGCGCCCAACGACGCCCTCCAGGCGCGCTGCTACCAGGCCTTTCTGTCGACCTTTGCACAGGCGCCGTGGATGAAAGGGAGCATCATCTGGAAGTGGCACCCGCCCGCCGAGGTGGAGCGGCGCACCGGATTTACGCCGCAGGGCAAGCCCGCCGAGGCGGTCCTGCGCCGCTGGTTCAGGTCGCCCCCCTCCGAGCGTGGATCGTGACGTCGCCGTACTGCGGCTGCCTGGAACGGAGCCAACTGGATTGGTTTTGCATCCTTCCGGTCCGAGAAGAATATACGGCCTCTCGGCCCCATCGCGCCGATCGGTTCCCGAAACGCCTTTTCCCCTTCCAACGCCTCTCCCAACATGGGCACGGTTTCCGACCTGTTTGATCCCGACGCCTGGACGTCCGTCGACGGCTTCGACTTCGACGACGTGACCTACCACCGCGCCGTCGACCACGGCACCGTCCGCATTGCGATCGACCGCCCCGAGGTCCTCAACGCCTTCCGCCCGCCGACCGTGGACGAGCTGTACCGGGCCCTCGACCACGCCCGCCAGTCGCCCGACGTGGGCTGCGTACTCCTCACCGGCAACGGCCCCTCCGAAAAGCACGGGAAGTGGGCGTTTTCCTCGGGCGGCGACCAGCGCATTCGGGGCCAGGACGGGTACCAGTACGAGGACGAGGAGGGAGCGCCCGACGAGGCGCGGCCGGGCCGCCTGCACATCCTGGAGGTGCAGCGCCTCATCCGGTTTATGCCGAAGGTGGTGATCGCCGTGGTGCCGGGCTGGGCGGTGGGCGGCGGGCACAGCCTGCACGTCATCTGCGACCTTACGCTCGCCAGCGCCGAGCACGCCACGTTCAAGCAGACCGACCCCGACGTGGCCAGTTTTGACGGCGGGTTCGGCTCGGCCCTGCTGGCGCGGCAGGTGGGGCAGAAGAAGGCGCGCGAGATCTTCTTCCTCGGCAAGAATTACTCCGCCGAGGAGGCGGTGGAGATGGGCATGGCCAACGAGGCGGTGCCGCACGAGGACCTCGAAGAGACGGCGCTCGACTGGGCCGAGACCATCAACGGCAAGAGCCCCACGGCCATCCGGATGCTCAAGTACGCCTTCAACGCGGTGGACGACGGGATGGTGGGGCAGCAGGTGTTTGCCGGCGAGGCCACCCGCCTGGCCTACATGACCGACGAGGCGCAGGAGGGGCGCGATGCGTTCCTGGAGGGCCGCGACCCGGACTGGAGCGACGTGCCGTGGCACTACTGAGGGACGTTTTGCCTCACAGCGCTCTGCCCCGGATCGCTCCCTCGGTGTCTGCGACTCCCAGAAATCGATTCTACTAATTTTCACAACATTAAAATAAAATGAAGGTAAAGAAACAATAGATTGCCGTGTCATCCACACGGAGACGTCCAGGTCCCATGTCCACGCCGACCCTGCGAACCTTTTTTCGGCTTGCGCACCGCCACTACGAGGTACTGAAAGCGCTCTTCGGGGTGCGGGCGGGCATGCAGGAGGCCGCGTTTCGGGCGCGCCTGGCCGAGAGCGTACAGTCGGCCCGCCCGGGATATGTGTTTCGGCAGTTGCAGACGCACCGTCTCGTGACGACGAGGCGCGGGGAAACCGCGTCCGTCGTGCTGACTCCATTTCTGCGGCAACTTTTCGGCACCTTTCGCCGCGAGCAGGTCCTGAGCACGCCCACGCCGCTCCGGGCGTACCTGGACCGTCTGGAAGAGCTGGTCGATCGCCTGGAGCAGGCAGGGGCGCAGGCGGGGGATGCGCACCAACAGCGGGTCCTTACGGCCATCGACGCCGAAGTCGACCAAATTCAGATGCTCTCCCGCTCGCACCGGGACGCAGTCCTCAACCGCGTAACGCAACTCCGCGCCGACCCCGACGCGCACTCCGTCCGGGAACGGTTCGAGATCATCAACGAGCTGCTCGAGGATTACGTCAATCCGCTGCGAGCGATTGTCCGGAGCGAGGGGGCGTTTGAAATCCGCTTTGAGCGGCTGGAAGAGGGGCTTGGGGCAGCGCAGGAAGACGCCCCGGCGGCCGCTGAGAGACGGCGCCACATTACATTGCTCCGGCACCGCCTGCGGTCGGTGCGGACGCAGGTCCTCGCAAATTTTGAGGCTGCGTACCGGGAGACGATGCGCCTTTACCAGACGCAGCAGCGAAACAGCGCACTGCTTGAGGGGGCGGCCGCGCTGCTGAAGCGCGTTCACCACGATGGGCCTGAGGCGCTGGAGGCGCTCGACCCGGCCGCACCCGTCAGCTTTGCGTTCCGCACCCCGTTTTGGGACGAGGGCCTCCGCGCGTTCCTTGAAGAAATGGCCGGGTACACGCCGCCCGATCCCGCCCCTCTCCCCGTCTCGACGCCCACGCCGCCCCTGCCTCCGCAGCCCCAGGACGCCCTGGTTGAGGCAGCCTGTGCGGCCGCCCCCATCCCCGATGCGCTCGCCTGGGTGCTGGAACGCCTCGACGTGTCTACGCCCCGGCGCGTGCTGCGGGCGTATCGGCTTCTTCTGCAAAGCCCCGAGTTGCGCGCCACATTCGGCACCGAACGCCGCTGCTACCATCTGCCCTCAGAGGCCGTCCAGATCCACGCAGTGCCTGTGCGCCTAACTGTGGCGGACGAGGCTGCGCCGCCTGCGTCGGCGTAACGCGCCCGGCGGGTGCCCTCGTCCCCCAACACCGTGCTCCGCCCCAATCGCCCGTGCCCATGGAGCCTCTCCCCCACCAAGCCACTCTCTTCCAACGACTCCGGAAGGGCTATCACCTGACGCCCGCGGATGGGGAGCTCTATCGCGCCCTCGAAGAGCACCAGGCGGCGTACGAAGCCCTCTTCAACGGCCTCGGGCTCACGCTCCGCAAGCATCCCAAAGGCATTTTCTATCTGATTGCGAGCGAGACGGCGACGCCGACGACGCGGGCGCGCGAAATGGGCCTCTTCATGCTTGTGCTGATCGAGCACGTCGGCGAAACTCGCGCCTCCATCGTTCCGGGGCTCTTTGAGGAACCGTTTCGGGTGGAGCAGCTGCCCCACCTGAAGAGGGCGCGCTACGAAGCGTACATGCGCACCATTGATGTCCACGACACCGACGACCTGCGGAGCATCATCCGCACGCTGCAGACCTTCGGCTTTGTGGAGGCGGACGGGGATCGGTTTCGGGTGCGGCGTGCGGCCTTCCGCTTTCTGGACGTGTGCCAGAAGGCAATGGACGACAGGGCAATGGACGACGAGGGGGACGGGGAGGACGAGCCGACGCCGCCCTCTGCTGATCCCGTCTGAGGGCACCGTTCCCTTGTGCCGTCTCTGCCCCTCGTGTGCCTGCAGATCCCTCAGATCGTTCCGCGCACCTGCCCCAGCCCCAATGCCCGCCTACGGTCCGCGTCGCCTCATCCTTATCAATGCCGCCACCTTCAGCTACGCCGAGGTGGACCTCACCCGGCCGCTCCACCTCGTCGGGCCCAACAACATCGGAAAAACGACGCTGGTGAACATCCTTCAGGTGCTCTACATCGACCGGGCGAGCCACATGGTTTTTCCGGGGTACCGCTGGGCCGAGACCAAAAGGCACTATTTCCCCGGCCGCCGCAGCTATGTACTTTTCGAATGCCAGACCCCGACGGGGCGGCACGTGGTGGGGGCGTATGGCCAAGGCCCCGCCGAGCGATACAGCCCCCAGCGGTTCTCCTGCACCGGACCCTTCGATCGGGAGGATTTCCTGGTCGAGCGGGAGGCGGGGGAGGTGCCGCGGGAGGCAGACGCGGTGATACAGCGCCTCGCCCTCAAAGACTACCGAGCGCTGGAGGCGAGCGATCTTCGCAAGGCGCTCACGTCCAGCGGGCGCGGGGAGACGGCGGGCCTGGGCCTGCTGCCGGTCCGCGGCAGCGACGGGTACGGCAAGTTCCGGACCCTCTTCAAGGGCCTGATCCAGCTTCGGCAGCTGAGCCAGAGCGACGTGAAGGCGCGGCTGTGCAGCACGTACGCCCCCGACCTGGAAGAGCGAGCGGTGGACGTGCGAGAGATGCACGCGGACGAGCTGGAGCAGATCGACGAGTACCGCCAGGAGATCGCGGACTTCGACCGGCACCGGCAGGACATCGAGGCGGCGCTGGACATGGCCGACGAGCAGGCCCGGCTGCGGGGCCGGCTGGTGAGCGATTGGGTACGGCTCCGGCGGGCGAGCATGCGACGCCGGGCGGTGGTGACGGGCATGCAGTACGCTGTACAACGCCGAATCCGGGCGGTGGACGCTGCGCGCAGCGACGCCGATCGGCACACGGCGGACCTGGAGGCCAAAAAAGAGGCCCTGAGCCAAGAAGTGGGGACCTTGCAGGAGAGGAAGCAGCGGCTGAAGCGTCGCATCGAGCAGGCGCCGGCGGCCGGCCCCGATACGATCCAGGCGCGCATAGACGAGCTGGAGGACAAGCGCGCCCACCTTCTTGCCGCGCTTAAAGACGCAGAGGAGGCCTCTCCCGGTGCGCTCCGCGAGCGGCGCGACCGGGCCCTGGAAGAGATCCGTCGCCTGGAGCATCGCCTCGAGCGCCTGCAGGGACTGGCAGGGGCGTTCCTGAGGCGCCGCCTTGGCGACGAGGCGCTGCACCGCCTCTTCCGTGTGTTGAATCCGGCCCTCCTGGACCTGCCGCTCGACGCGTCGTCCGGGGTGCGGATTGAGGACGAAGACGCGCTCCTGCAGCGACTCAGGGCGGAGGCGGAGCGCGTCTCCGACGGGCGCTGGGCCATCCCCGGCGGTTCTGTGTCGGTGGAGGCCGTGCCCGCGCCGCCCGTGGACGATTACACCGATCCGGAGAAGATTCGTGCTGCACTGGAGCGCCATCAGCGGCGGCAGGCCCGCCTGGAAGAGCGGGTGGCGGTGGCGGAGAATATGGGTGCTCGCCGCCGAGAGGCCGACACGCTGAACGACAAGCTGAAGGCGCTGCGACAACAGAGGCGTCACCACGAGCGGGCGCAGGAGGCCCGCGAGGGGCTTCCGGAGGTGCAGGAGAGCCTGGCGGCGAAGCGGCGCGATCGGGAGGCCGTAGCGACGCGCCTGGAGGAGGCACAAGACACGCAGAGGCGGCTGCGGGAGGAGCGTCGCGAGCTGACCGCGCGGCAACGGGCGCTGCGTCGGCGGGCGGAGGCCCTGGAGGAACGCATCGAAGCCCTGGCGCCGCCCCCGGCTTCCTGGGGCGTCCCGCTCCGGCCTCTGGAGACGTCCACGCCTGACTACGGACCGACGCCCGTCCCTCTGCTCCCTGCTACGGCCCGGCGGCCCCGAGAGGAGGGCCTCCAGCCCCAACTGGACGCGTACACGGAGCGCCGCGCCCGCGAAGCACGTCTCGACAAGGACCTTTCCCAAACGCTGTCACACATCCACCGCGCAACCTACGAGAAGTACCGCAGGGCCACACGGGCGCAGACCCTCAACACGCTGGCGGATGAGATGGAGGCGCTGGAGGAACGCCGACGCACTGTGCGGCAGCTGTGGGAGAACCTGATGACCGGGCTCAGGCGTCGGCTGAGCGATTTGCTATCCAGCCTGGACATCATGAAAAGCATCGCTGCCCGCATCAACCGCCGACTTCACAAGCACTCCGTGTCCGACCTCAAACAGCTCAGCCTGGTCATTCAGCCGGTCGAGTCCCTCGTTCGCCTCCTGGAGCGAATTGCCGAGTACGAAACTGCGCCGCTGTTTGGCGAGGAGGACACCTACCAGGACGACCGCGACCGCCTCCGGAGCCTCCTGGACAATCACCCCGAACTCCGCCTCGAAGACCTGTTCACTGTCGGGTTTGCGGTCGTTACGGTGGACGGGCGCACGCGCCAGTACGACGGGCTGAAAAACATTCAGTCCAACGGCACCTCCATCACAATCAAGGTGCTGGTGCACCTGGTGCTCATCGGCGATCTGCTGCGGGACGCGGACGTCCGGATCCCGTTTTATCTCGACGAAGCCTCCAGCCTCGATGAGCGCAACCTGCAGGGCATTGTGCGGACTGCCACCGACCTGGGGTTCGTGCCGGTCCTCGCAAGCCCGTCCGAATCGACAGCCGTTCCAAATATCTATTACCTGCAATCCGATGAGGAGCGAGTCTACCTGGGGCCCGAACACCGTGTGGATCTCCGAGAAACGGACGGGACTTCGCCGGAAGAGGACCAGTCGTCCGGTCTGCAAGCTTCCTGAGCCCCCCGCCTACATGCGTTTGTACCCCTCCTGGTGCGATGGCAGACGGACTGATTCAAACCCTGACGCGTCTTTTGGAGCAGGGGCACGTTCCCTGGAGCAGCGTGAGCGACCGGCAGCGGGACCGCCTGCGGCCCCTTCTGGAGGCACAGGTGGTGAGGGTGGAGCGCTCCGGGAGCGGGCGGCGTCTCATTGTCCGCAATGAAGAACAAGTCCGGCAGTTTGCCAGGAAAGAGTACCCGTCCGGGCTTGAGGCGGCGCGGGCGGCGACGAGCCGGGACGGAGACACACCGCTCCCGGCCTCCGAGGCCGTGGCGCACCTCCGCGACGCGAAGCGCGGGGGGGCCGGGGATGAAGTGCTCCTGTTTCGTGGCGCCCCGGAGACGACCATCACGTACGACGGGACGCTCTTTCGGGTCGGGCACCTGACCGAAACGGTGGGCGTTGCGGCCGTGGTGCTCGGGGCGGACACGTCGATTGCCGTAGACGGGCCCCTGGCAGTCGTGGAGAATCGGGAGGCGTTTCTGCGGTTCGAAGCGCTCGGCACGGCGGCTCAGGTGGCCTGCTTTGGCGGCGGGCGCCTCTCGCGCCGAGTGGTGGCGTGGCTCGCCGCGCTCGATGTGGGCGCCGGAGGCATCCTTCACTGCCCCGACTACGATCCGGTGGGGCTGGATGAATTTCAGCGCTTGCGTGAGGCCTGCGGCGCGCGCGTCCGCCTGTTTTGGCCCGAGAGGCTGGAGGCCCTTCTCCAAAAATACGGAAAGACCCGCCTGTATACGAAGAACGTCCATTTGCTGGACGGAATCGGGCGTTCTGATTCCCCGAAAATCGCGAAGCTGCGGGCGATGTTGCATCGCCACGGTCGAGGGCTGGAGCAAGAGATCCTTTTGTACGAGGCGCTGTAGGGAAGCGGACAGTCGCGGAGAGACGCAGACACGATAATTTCCCGAAACGTCTCCCCCGGCCCCTTTCGGCTCCCACCCATGGCCCCTACGTTGGGGCTGGTCTCCATTCCGGGGCCGTCGCCCCGATCCCTGTCCCCCGTGTTTGTTGCCTCGCAGCCCCTCCATGTCTGTCTCCCCCGTTGCCGCCGCCGGCCTCCCCGGCCTCGACCCCGCCGCCGACTTCTCGTTTCGCGAGGGCCAACGCGCCTTCCTCGTCAAGCTCGCGAAGGCCTACCAGGAGGGCCGCACCGACCACCTCGGCGTCTTCGTCCCCGGCTACGGCAAGACGCTGACCGCCCTCGCCTCCTTCGCCGTGGCCCGCGCCATGGGCGTCTGCGACCGCCTCGTGGTGTTCGTCCCGCGCAGCAACCTGCAAGAGCAGTACGCCGACGCCGACGAGATGGCGCGCATGCTCCGCTGGATTGGCGCCCCGCGCATGCCGTTCTGCGTCGCGGACTCGGACCGCGTGTTCGTCAAAAACCCCGACCTCCCCATCGTCATCGCCACCTACCAGTACGCCTGCGGGCAGTCGGGCAACCGCGACCTGCAGCGGTACTGCAACCAGGGTGCGCCCCTCTTTGTCCTCGACGAGATTCACCACCTGCCGGAGGAGGGCACCTGGTCGCAGGCCGTGGGGCGCCTGCCGTACGACTCGCTCATCGGCCTCTCCGGCACGCCCCTCCGCAGCGACGGCAAGCCCCTCTTCGGCGTCCCGCACGACGTGGTGCAGACCAGCGGCGGGCACGAAGAACTGCACTACCGCGCCCTCCACGAGGTGGGCCTGAGCGACGCCCACGCCGAGGGCGAGATCCTGAAGCGCATCGAGGCGCACATCATCGACTACACCGTCACGATGGTGGAGGAGGACACCGGCGAGGAGGTGGAGGTGACGCTCGGCGAGCTCAAAAGCGAGGTGGGCCGCGACACCGCGCACCTCGATCGCTACTTTGCCCGCCGCAGCCTCCGCTTCCACGATGTGTATCTGGACACCCTGCTGGGGCCGGCGGTGGGGCGCCTCCAGGAAAAGCGGGCCGGCCACATCGGCTCCGGCGACGGGCGCAACCACCAGATGCTCGTCACCTGCATGAGCAACCGGCACGCGGCCGACGTGCTCGACTTTATGGAGCGGCGCTACGGCTGGCTTAGCACTACGCGCATCGGGCAGGACGTGCCCCGCGACGAACGGGAAGAGCGCCTGCAGGCCTACCGCGACGGAGAGGTGGACGTGATGGTGCAGGTGGACATGATCGGGGAGGGCACCGACATCAAGACGATCAGCGTCATCGCCAAGCTCGACCTCGTGAGCGCCCGCTCCAAAACGCTACAGCAGATCTTCCGCGGCATGCGCTACTACGCCCCCTGGGACGAGGCCGCCAACGTGTGCGACGTGTTCACGTCCGGCGACCTGGGCCTCTCCGAGACGCTCGACTGGATGACGCGCGAGGTGCAGGAGGGCCTGCGCCGCCGCACCGAGAAGGGGACGTCCCCCGAGAAGGCGGAGCAAAATGACGAACGGTCCGAATGGGCGCTCACGGGCGTCGACGAGGGCGACATTGAGACGCACCGCCTGGAGTTGCAGGGCAACGGCCGCGATTCGAACCTGCAGGTACAGCGCCAGCCGTTCCAGGAGCCGGACCCCGACACGCTCGACCTTTCGGCCCAGGAGGACGATCTCCGCAAGGAGTGCTCGGAGCTGGCCACGCAGGTGGCCCACGCGCTCCAGAACCGGGGCATGGACATTCACATCCGCGACGTGCACGCGAAGGCGAAGGATCGTTTTCGCAAGGCGCAGTCGGACATGAGCCTGACGCTGCTGAAACGAAAGAAGCGATGGCTCCAGCGCTGTCTGCGGAGCAAGCGGTTCGTGTAGGAAGGTCCGGAGGGCGCCGGGGGCGAGACGAGGCATTGCCGGGGCCACGGTTGACAAAGACCATTGGTTTGGTCGATCTTAACATGCAGGGGCGGTGAACTGACGCGCCCAGTGCGAGCGCGGCCTCCCCCGCCGTCCGCCATAGGTCTCGACTCAACCCTCACATCTGTCATGAATCGTCGCGTCCTCCGGCAAATCCTGTTGGCCCTTGGCTTTTTCGTGGTCCTCATCCTGGCCTTCGTCGCTCTCGCGCAGTTCGGGGGATAACCGCGAGCCGAGGGCAAGAGAGGCAACACAGGTCTGGTCGATCCATCCACAGGCGTCCCCAATTCGGAACGCGCAGGTGCAGTTCGCGGCAGGAGCGGCGGCGCGGTTGCCTTTGGGCGCCCTGGTTCGGTTCATGTCCGGTGGCGGACAAGCGTTCTTTGTCCCACCACACCGTTCGGGGAAACTGTGACGGGGGAACGGGCCGCCGCTTTTCGATCCACCACTGCCTCGTGCCCGCATGTACACTGTTGTCTCGTCCGCCTCGCGCTGGTTGCGCTGGGCCACCGCCGCTGTTCTCGTTGCATTCGTCATGGGCTGTGCCGGCCTCGGAGGGGCGTCGGACGGCAGTGGGCAGCAGGCCGCTGCGCAGAAGCAACCGGAAGCGTCTGGCGAAGAGACCGGCGGGCTCAAGCCGTTCGGCGAGGTCATCCCCGACTCGGCCCGCTCAGACGACGGCCTGATTGCGACCCACCGGTTCAACGACAAGCTCTACTTCGAGGTCGCAGACTCCCTCCTGGGGCGCGAGCTGCTGATGGTCTCGCGCGTGTCGAAGGCGCAGGCCGAGCTGGCGTACGGCGGGCAAAAGATCAACACGCAGGTGCTGCGCTGGGAGCGACGGGGCGACGAGTTGCTTCTCCGCGTGGTTAGCCACGAAAAAACGGCCAACCCCGAAGATCCCGTCTACCAGGCGGTGCAGAACTCCAGCTTCGAGCCGATCCTGAAGTCGTTCTCGATTGCGGCCCGCAACGAGGATTCCACCGGCGTGGTCTTCGAGGCCACAGACCTCTACACCAGCGATGTCTCGTCGCTCGGCCTGCCGCAGTCGGCCCGCGAGGAGTATCGGGTCCGACGGCTCGACGGGGAGCGGACGTTCCTGAACGGGGTGGAGAGCTTCCCGCAGAACACGGATGTGGAGGTCATCCTCACCTATCAGGCCGAAAGCCCGCCCTCCAGCGAGTCGACGGGGACCATCAGTGTGGAGATGAACCACTCGATGGTGCTGCTGCCGGGGGCTCCGATGACGCCACGCCTGTGCGACCAGCGGGTGGGCTACTTCGGGGTCGAGCGCATCAACTACAGCTCCGAGGAGCAGCAGGCCGCCGAGGAGTGCGTGATTACGCGCTGGCGCCTGGAACCGTCGGACCCCGAAGCATACCGCAACGGCGAGTTGGTGGAGCCGACGGAGCCGATTGCGTACTACGTGGACCCGGCTACGCCGGACAAGTGGAAGCCGTACGTGCGGCAGGGCATTGAGGACTGGCAGGAGGCCTTCCGCGCCGCGGGCTTCAAGAACGCGATTGTAGCGAAAGACGCGTCGGACGTGGAGGGCAGCTTCGATGCCGACGACATCCGCTACTCGACCGTCCGCTGGTTCGCCTCTGAAATCCCCAACGCCTACGGACCGAACGTCCACGACCCCCGCACCGGCCAGATTCTGGAGAGCGACATCGGGATGTACCACAACGTCCTGACCCTGCTCCGCAACTGGTATTTTGTGCAGACGGCCGCGGCCAACCCGGAGGCCCGCGGGCGCAACTTCGACACGGACGTGATGGGCAAGCTGCTGCGGTTCGTGGTGGCGCACGAGGTGGGACACACGCTCGGGCTCCCGCACAACTGGGGCTCCAGCCACGCCGTGCCGGTCGACTCGCTGCGGTCGCCCTCCTACACCGCCACCCACGGCACCGCGCCCTCCATCATGGACTACGCGCGGTTCAACTACATTGCCCAGCCGGATGACGGCGTCGAGCGCTTTACGCCGCAGATTGGCCGCTACGATCGCTGGTCCATCCAGTGGGGCTACCAGGCAATGCCGGACGTGGACGGCGCCGCTCGGCAGGCCCAGCGGCTCGACGACATGATTCTGGAAAATGCGGGCGATCCACGCTACTTCTACGGCCGGCAGACCTACCGCCCGGTCGACCCGCGCTCGCAGCGCGAGGACCTTGGGCGCAACGCCGTGGCGGCCGGCAGCCTCGGGGTGGAGAACCTGAAGCGCATCGTGCCGAATCTGGTGGCATGGACGCGTGCGGACGGCGCCCCCTACGACGAGCTGGAGGAGCTGTACGGGTCGGTCGTGAACCAGTGGGAGCGCTACCTGGGCCACGCTGCCCGCCACGTCGGCGGCGTCTACGAGACCTTTAAGACCTACAACCAGGACGGGCCGGTCTACGACCCCGTCCCCGCGGCCCAGCAGCGAGAGGTGCTTCGCTTCCTCAACCGGCAGGCCTTCCAGCCGCCCGCGTGGCTCGTGGAGGCGGACGTGCTGCGCCGCATTGAGGCAAGCGGCGCCCTGGACCGGGTGCGAGCGGCGCAGGTGAGCGTCGTGAACATGCTCCTTCGCCCGCAGCGCATGGCCCGCCTGCTCGAGGCAGAGGCCATGGCCGATGGCGAGGCGTATGCGCTCGGCACCATGCTCGAAGACCTTCGCACCGGCGTCTGGAGCGAACTCGATGGGGGCGACGCAATCGGCCCGTACCGCCGCAACCTGCAGCGCGGGTACCTGGAGCGGATGGGCTACCTGCTCTCCGACGACGCGCAGCCCGACGACCTGCCGGACGCCTACTCGGACTACATCATCGAGACGCCGGTGAACGTGGGGCAGTCCGACATCCGGGCGCACGTGCGGAGCGAGCTCAATACGCTTCGCGAAGACGTGGAGCAGGGACTCCGCCGCACCGCGGACGCGGCCACGCGGATGCATTTGGAGGACGTCCTCGTCCGCATCGACAACATTCTGGAAGGGGACGAATGATGCGTGAGGAGGGACACGTGAAAAGTGATGCGTGCAGAGCGAGTCGTGGGGGCTTGTCTCCCAGAAATCACGCACCCCGAGTCACGTTTTACGCTTCGGCTGCAGGCGGCGCAGGCGGTCCCAGCGGAAGATGCCTGCGTTGTGGCCGTCGTCCCACGTGATGCGGATGCCAATGCTTCCGGCCGGCTCGATGTCGAGGTCCGTCCACTGCCGGTCGGGGGAGGCCGTGTGGTCGGGGGGCGCGATGTGCTCAACGGCCTTCCCCTCACAGTTGGCGCACGGGCAGGCGGCCCGGAGGCGGTCCAGCGGAAAGACCGACGAATGGTCATCCGCCCATTCGACCGTCAGGGTTTGCGCATCCGTGTCGACCTGAATCTGGGTGGGGGCGGGCGCATCCATGAAGCATCTGCGGCAGGGCGGAAGAGACAGAGGCGGGCCCATAAAAAACGCCGGACCCCGAAGGGATCCGGCGCAGAAAAAGGAGAGACGCAGGGGCCCCGAAGAGCCTCGAGACCTACACGATCAGCTTTCGTCCTTGAACGGGTAGACGTCCTGCAGCAGCGCCTGCAGCTTGGTGCGCCCGCGGTTGATGCGGCTCTTGACAGTGCCCATCGGGAGGCCCGTAATCTCCGCAATCTCGTCGTAGGCCAGCTGCTGGATGTCGCGCAGCACCACCACCTCGCGGAAGGCCGGCGGAATTTCGTTCATGGCCTCCTGGATGTAGTGGTCCTGAATGGTGCTCTCCGCGTGCTTGTCCGGCGAGAACGACTCGTCCGGAATCTCCATCTCGTACTCCTCATTATCGCGGTTGACGGACTGAATCGACTGCATCCGCCGCCGCTTCCGCTTCCGGTATTCAGAGCGCGCCAGGTTCCCGGCAATGGTATAGAGCCACGTCGAGAACTTCGCGATCCGCCGGTAGGAGTGACGATTGCGGTGCACCCGCAGGAACGTTTCCTGCAGCAGGTCCTCACACCGTTTCTTGTCGCCCAAGAACCGGTAGAGGTACTGCATCAAGCGGTCCGAGTACCGTTCCACGAGGATGTTGAACGCCTCCACCGTGCCGGCCTGAAACTGCGACATCAGGTCTTCGTCGCTCATTTCCTGCAGGGCCTCATGCTGGTTGAAGGCACCCTTGTCCTTCGAGGCGGTTTTTTTGGTAACAACTTCTGCCTTGTCCTTCGCCATGTATGCGTGCGGTTGCTGTGTTTCGGGGGGCGAGCGTCGGGACGACTGTCATGCTCCACTTTGCAATGTGCGAAGCAGTTCGCCAAGTCGCAAGTGGAAAATGCCACAAATACGGCACATCGGGGTGTGTTCCCAACGCACGACGTACGGAATTTATTGTGAAGCAAAATGCGGTCCAGGCCGGGGATTTCGGGAGACTGGGGGAGAAGATTCCATGAAGAGAGGTGTGCGACCCGTCATAGGGGCCGAGGGCTGCCCGCGTGCTCGGTCGCGACTGCTTCCAGCGCCGGAGATCGGGCGGGTGTGTGTGTCTACGTTGGTAGACAGCCCGCCCGCTCCAGTCCACGGCCTGCGGTTCGCCAGCGGGCGTGTCGCAGAGCCGCGGGGCAGCCACGCGATGGGCCCGTTTCCGGCACCCAGGGCCCAACCGCAGCGACCGACCCAGGGACCTTGGGATACGCACGTAGCCTGAGAGGGGACCTGGGACGAGCGTTTGGCCGGGGGAGGAGTCAAGACGCCATCTCAGCCGCGTCGCGCTTGAGCGCCTCCACGTGCGTGAGCTCCTCCCAGGGGAAGTCCGGGCGTCCAAAGTGGCCGTACGCAGCGGTTTTTTGGTAGCGGGGCTTGAGGAGGTCGAGCCGCTGGATAATGCCGGAGGGAGAAAGGTCGAAGTGTTCCTCCACCATTTCGCAGAGAGCCGCATCGGGCAGGCGGCCGGTACCATTGGTTGACACATCGATGGACACCGGCTGCGTGACCCCAATGGCGTACGCGATTTGGACGAGCGCTTCGTCGCAGAGCTCCGCCGCCACCAGGTTTTTGGCCACGTGGCGGGCCGCATAGGTCGCGCTGCGGTCCACCTTCGAGGGGTCCTTGCCGCTGAAGGCGCCGCCGCCGTGAGCGCCCTTTCCGCCGTAGGTGTCCACAATGATTTTGCGCCCCGTAAGGCCCGTATCGCCGTGCGGCCCACCAGTCACAAAGCGCCCCGTGGGATTGACGTGGAGCGTGAGGTCGTCGTCGAGCAGCTCCGTGGGGAGGGCGCGGGGGAGAAGAATATCGCGGACGTCCTGCTTGATCTCTTCCTGCGGCACGCCGTCGTCGTGCTGCGTAGACACAACCACCGTGTGAACGCGGCGAGGCGTGATGCGGTCGTCCTCGTACTCGATGGTCACCTGGCTCTTGGAGTCGGGCCGCAGATAGGGCATCTTGTCCGTTTGCTTGCGGATGTGGGCCAGCTCCTGCACAAGGCGGTGGGAGAATGTAATGGCCATGGGCATCAGCTCGGGGGTTTCCCGGCAGGCGTAGCCAAACATGAGGCCCTGGTCGCCAGCCCCCTGCTCGTCGCCGCCATCCACGCCCTGGCTGATGTCGCCGCTCTGTTCGTGCAGGCTGCTGATGACGCCGCACGAGTCGGCGTCAAACCGGATTCGGGGGTCGGTATAGCCAATATCGCGGATGACCTCACGGGCAATGTCGCGAGGCTCAACGGTGGCGTCGGAGGTCACCTCGCCACTAAGGACGACGAGGCCGGAGGTAACGAGCGTCTCCACAGCGACGCGGCTCGCGGGGTCTTCCGTGAGGTACGCATCGAGGATGGCGTCGGAGATCTGGTCCGCAATCTTGTCGGGGTGGCCTTCCGAGACCGATTCGGAGGTGAAGCGATATGCCATGGATGCAGTGCAATCCGTGTCGAAAAAAGGTACGCCCGCTCTCCCGGGGCGGAGCGGGGACGGGGAGAAGAGAGGGGTGCCCAGGGATAGTTCGTGCGAAGGAGCCAGCAAGATAACCCGCAGTGCATTCATTGACAACGTCCGCGCCTGCCGCTCGTCCAATGTACTCCCCGGGCCCAAGCGTTTTTGGGGCGGCATCCCGAAGGCATTCGGGACGGAGGGGGCCCTGCCGCGTGCTGTCCATGAGATCGGGCGCTGGCACAATTCGGCCTCCAAGAGATTCTTAGGGGGAGGCTCTTGGGGGCACTCGGGCGCGCCTCAACGCGGGCCGAAGCGGCGTAGGCGAGAGCGTGCGAGGGTATGCAGTATGGGTTGCTTTGGCAAACGATATATTCACCGATGACGACTGCGGGTGTTTCGGTTTGCGGGCTGCTTTCCGAACGAGGCGACACCTGTGTACGACGGCGGTCGCTGCCGGTGCAGGCCCGGGCAGCGCAAAGGTTGAGCGCCCCAGCCGTTGCCGTGGATGCTCGGTCTGCGCTCTGTTCCTCCCTGCACCCGTGCTCCGTGTGCCGCGAGAGCGACGGCGGCGTGCGAAGCTTGCATCAAACAATGGGGGGGCGTTGCTTCTCCACATCCCCGGTTGTAGGTTTGCAGAGCTATGTATGGTTAGGAGCAACCCCCTTCTCCCACGTCTGGGCATCGGCGCCCCCTGCGCCTGAGCCCCAACCGCGTGCTGTGTGAACGGGACACGCCTGCATGCTTACCACCTACGATTCTCACCAACGACACCGCCAACCCATGGCCAGCGATATCGAAGACACCGTGAAATCGATCATCGTCGACAAGCTGGGCGTTGACGGCGCCGACGTAACGCCGGACGCCTCCTTCACGAACGACCTGGGCGCCGACTCGCTCGATACGGTCGAGCTCATCATGGAGTTCGAAAAGGAGTTTGATCTGACGATTCCGGACGAAGAGGCAGAAGACATTGCGACGGTCGGCGATGCGGTCGACTACCTGGAGGAAAAGGCGTAGCCCTGCGCCACGCGACACCGGTCTACGTTCAACGGAGGTGAACCCAGCAAAAGTATGGAAGGCACGGCACGTCGGGTCGTCGTTACCGGGATGGGCGCCCTTACGCCCCTCGGGCTCACAGTGGACGCGTACTGGAAGGGACTTGTGACGGGGCAGAGCGGTGCCGCTCCCATTCAGTCGTTTGATGCGGAGGGCCTCCGCGTTACGTTCGCCTGTGAGCTCGACGGCTTCGATCCGGAAGAGCATCTCGACGCGAAGCAGGCGCGGCGTGTAGACCCGTTCAGCCAATACGCCCTTGTCACCGCCGACCAGGCGGTCCAGGACGCTGGTCTTGAGCCGGCGGCCATGCCGCAGGACGAGAAAGACCGCATTGGGGTGGTTTACGGCACCGGCATCGGGGGCATTCAGACGTTCCGGGACCAGGCGGAGGAGTTCCTCGCGACGGGCGAGACGCGCACGTCGCCCTTTTTTATCCCCATGCTCATTCCCGACATCGCCGCCGGACAGATTGCCATGCAGCATGGGTTCCGGGGCCCCAACCACGCGATGGTATCGGCCTGTGCCACGGGCAACCACAACATCGGGGATGCCTACCGCATGATTCGGGACGGCGACATGGACGCAGCCCTCTGCGGCGGCAGCGATGCGTGTGTCTCGCGGCTGGGCATCGCCGGCTTTGCCAGCATGCGCGCCCTCTCTACCCGCAACGACGACCCCGCCCGCGCCTCGCGGCCCTTTGATGCGGACCGCGACGGGTTTGTGATGGGCGAGGGGGCCGGTGCGCTGTTCCTGGAGTCGCTGGAGCACGCCCAGGCCCGCGGTGCCGAGATCTACGCCGAGGTGGCGGGCATCGGCATGTCCGCTGACGCGCACCACCTCACTGCGCCTGACCCGGACGGCGGTGGCGTGCGCCTGGCCTTGCACCGCGTGCTCGACAATGCGGGGCTGGCCCCGACGGACGTCGACTACATCAACGCCCACGGCACCTCCACGCCCCTCGGCGACGCCGCGGAGACGCAAGCCCTCAAGACCGTCTTCGGCGCGCACGCCTACGACCTGAAGGTCTCCTCCACCAAGAGCATGACGGGCCACCTGCTGGGCGCTGCGGGCGCGGTCGAGGCCATTGCCACCATCCAGGCGCTGCGGCACAACGTGGTGCCGCCCACCATCAATTACGAAACGGCAGACCCGGACTGCGACCTCGACTATACCGTCAACGAGGCCGACGAGCGGCCCGTGAATGTGGCCCTGTCCAACGCCTTCGGCTTTGGGGGGCACAACACCTCCCTTGCCCTCCGCAGCTACGAGGGCTGACCAGCGGGCCCAGGGCGACGCACACGACGAGGCAGCAGCGAGGAGAGGCAGCAGCCAGGGGAGGCCCAGGGGAGGCAGCGAGGAGAAGCAGCGGCGAGGGCCCCGCGAGGACACGGCGCGTGTCGCACTGTCGGCCCCGCTCGTCAGCGAAACACAATCTCGTCGATCAGATCCGACTCGAACTCCCCGTTGAGCCGCGTGCGCCACTTGCGCCGGTTCATGTGTAGCTCCTGGCGCCACGCCGCGGACGCAATCTTGACGTAGAGCGTGGAGCCCTCCATCCACGCCGTCTCGGTGACCTCGTTGATCTGGGGGCCCGCCACCGCCGCCCACGTCTCAATCACTCGCGCCTCATCCATCTTGGCCTGCAGCCCCAGGGTGTCGATCACCTCCTGGAGCACCTCCCCGAGCGGGCGTGGACGATCGCGGTAGGGCATGGCATCAAAAAACAATGGGCAAGAGTGCACCGTGCGCTTCTCCTACCCATCGCGGCCTCGCGTGTGCCAGGGCGTTACCTTTTCCGGGGAAACAGCGGCTTCACGGTCGCCCTGGTGGGGGCGTGCCGTCCAGGCCCTCTTCCGTCCCGGGCCCTCCTCCGTCCTGCGGTCCGTCGTCTTGCCCTTCTGTGCAGCTCCTCGTGGTGGTATGACGCGCTTCTCCCTGATTGCCTGCGCCTTGCTCCTCCTCGGGGGCGTCGAGCTGGCGCGCGCCACCCCGCCCGATACCGTGCGGGTGACCCTCGCCGAGGCCATCGTGCGCACCCTGGACGCCAGCCCCGAGATGGACCAGCGCCGGGCCGAGCGCCGATTTGCCACCGCCCGCAACGACGAGGCGCGCGCCAATCGCTTCCTCACCGACGTGTCGCTCGACGTGGCGTCGTCTTTCGCGCCGGGCCTTGACATTCCATCGGACAACGAGAAGCCGGACAATGCGCTGTACCTGAACCCAAACGTGGAAAATGACTGGTCCATCGGGGCGCTCCGCCCCTTTGGCCGGGCCGAGATTGCGGTGCGCCAGCCCCTCTGGACTGGGGGCGAGCTATCGGGCACCCTCCGGGCCGCCCGGCACGGCGTGGACGTGGAGGCGGCCGAGGTGGACCGCAAGGCCCTGGCGGTGGCGGCCCGCGCCGGAGAGACCTACTACAGCCTGCTCCTTGCGGAGGCCCTCGACCGCCTGGCCGACCGCACCCGGGAGGTGGTCAACCGCGCCCAGCGCGAGATCAATCGCCTGCTCAAGGAGGGGGACGAGGGCGTCAGTCAGGCCGACCTCTTCCAGACGCGCCTGACCGAAGAAGAGGTAACGCGCCGGGTCGTCGAGATCGACCAGCAGCAGGCCACGGCACGCGCTGCCCTGCAGCGCCAGCTGTTCCTGCCGGATGGAACGACGGTGGCCCCCGCGGCGGACGAACTCCAGCCGATCGACTTCTCCATCCACCCCGACTCCCTCAGCTACTACATTCGCCGGGGCCTCCAAAACCGCCCGGAAATCGACCAGGCGGAGGCGGGCATAAAGGCGCGCCGGGCGCTCGTCGACGTGGCGCAGTCCGACTACTACCCCAAGATCGGCCTGCAGGCCAGCCTCTCGCAAAGCATCACGCTGCCAGAGCGCCCCAACCCCAACAATGCCTTCGTGGGCGACTCGTTCATGGGCACGGGCACGCGCACCGGCATCGGCATTCGGCAGAACCTCAACTTCGGCCAGACGAAGGCCCAGGTGGAGCAGGCCGAAGCTGATCTCAACGCGGTGAAGCACCAGCGCACCGCGGCCCGGCAGCTGGTGCGTGTGGAGGTGGAGCAGGCCTACCGGGCCGTCCTTACGGCGCAGGCGGATGTATCATCTCGTGACCGCTCTACCACGATTTCCGGCGAATGGCTTCGCACCGAGCAGGTCAACTTCGACCTCGACCTCGGCGACACGGAGGACCTCGTCAAGGCCGTACGGGCCGACCTGGAGGCCCAGGCGCGGTACCTTGAAGCAGTGAAGCGCTACAATGTCGCCGTGCTGAAGCTCCTGGAGGCCACTGGCACCCTTGCCGACCGTGCCGGAAACGGCACGCTTCTTGAGGCAGGACCGTGACGCAGGGTGGCGGGGTGCGGGGGCACGGCCGTCCCGACTGTTTTTGCTCACCAGACCCATTCTCCGATGGCGCGTCTTCGTTCTTTCTCCCTCTTGGTTCTCGCCGCCATGCTTCTTTTGGGGGGCGGCCTTCTGCCTGCGCCGGTCCACGCGCAGAGCGCCACAACGGCTGACATCCGTCAGATGCTGGAGCGCCGCGACCAGCAGATCAAGAAGATTCTTCGGGGCACCGACCAGTACACCGCTGGGCAGCGTGCGGAGCTGAAGACGCTGATCAACGGCGTGATTGATTTTGAGGTGATGGGCCAACGGGCCCTCGGGCCACACTGGGACGACCTGAGCGCCGAGCAGCGGAGCGAATTCGTGAGCGTCTTCCGCGATGTGGTACGCGCCCAGTCCATGAGCGACCTTGGGGTGTACAACTCAAAGGTCACCTACGACCAAATCGAGGCACAGGGCGACAGTGCATTCGTGCGCACCCGTACCAAGTACAAGGGGCGCACCACACCCGTCGAGTATGTGCTGCAGCGCCGGGGGGGCGAGTGGCGGGCGGAAGACATCATCGTAGACGGCGTGAGTACGGCGGAGGGATACGCCCGCTCCTTTCAAACGGTCGTGCGCCAGCGCGGCTTCGAGACGCTGATGAAGAGCCTCCGGAAGAAGCGCGACGAGGTAACGGCGACGGGGGAGACCGGCGGTGTGCGATAGGCGGGAGGGCTCACGCCGCCTCGTCCGGCAGCGACAGGTCCTCCAGCGCTGCGCGCTCTCCGGCCGTAGCTGCGTCGAGGGCCGAGGTGCCCACGTACGTGAGAAGGTTGAGTGCACGGTCGAGAAGCGTCTGGGCCAGCAGCATGCTCGCCAGGGCGGCCTCCGGAATCTGGAGCGGCCCCGAGAGCCCCACGCCCGCGCTCATGAACACGAGGCCGCGCGAGGGCACAAACGGCACCTGCTGGATCACAATGTGGAGCGCGAGCAGCGTAATCCAGTTTCCCACCGAGACGTCCGGAATCACCACGGCCCACTGCGTCACCTGAAAGCCGTTGTTGAGGACGAAGCGCGTGAGGTGCCCGGCGCCGATAAAGAGAAGGACTGAGGGGGGCAGCGAAAAAATGGTGCGGCGAAAGTTGACGCCCACACTCACCACCAGGATGACGATCGCAATTCCCGCGGCGAGGGTGGACGGGTTGCCGGGGAGGGACTGGGTCAGAAGCTCAATTTGCCCGCTCAGGAAGAAGATGGCCAGCAGCAGGAACGCGACGCTGGTGGACGCCACGGAGGAGAGGATGGTGTTGTCCTTGATGGTCTCAAAGATTTCCCGGTACTCGAGGGGGGTGTGGCGATGGGCCCAGAGGGAGAAGTAGGCCTCCCCGGAGTAACCGAGCACGTCGTTGTTGAGGACGCGTTTGCGGAGCAAGGCCGGAAGCAAGGGGCCCGCCTTTGCGTCCCAGATTTTTCCGTAGAGCACGACCTCCGTAAGGGGCAGGGTCGCGTACATCAAGAGAAGCAGGATGTAGAACCAGGGCGTGGTGGGGAGCGAGGTCCACACGCGCCGCCAGCCGATGTCGGCGAGTTGGTACGCGAGGTACGCCAGAATGGCGGCCATGAAGCCCCATCGGAGGCCCGTGAGAAGGCGTCTTCCCAGGGGGCTTTTCTGGGCCAGGGCCCACCCGTCGCGGGCCGTTTTGACGAGGGCGAAGAGGCGCTGCAGCATGAGAGCGGGCTGCGGAGGGCATCTGTGGACAGGGGGCACCGCGTGCGGCCGAGCCCCGCGCCCGCTACCTGTCCGCGATTTGTATTCAAATTATCTTCACGAAAGCGCCGATGCAAGCAGGGCATACGCGCGACGGGCAGTGTGGTCCCAGCTCGCTTCGTTCACGGCCCGGTGGCGGCCCTGCCGGCCCAGCGTGTCGGCGAGGCCAAGCGTCGTAAGGATGCGGGTAGCGGCCTCGGCGAGGGCCTCGGGGGCGTTGGCGGGGACGAGCAGGCCCGTCTCTCCGTCGACGATGGCGTCCGGGATGCCGCCAGTTCGGGCCCCAATGACCGGCGTGCCGCAGGCATTGGCCTCCAAAAAGACGAGCCCAAACCCTTCTACGTCCGGAGGGTCTTCGCGCGCTGGCATCACGAAGAGGTCGGCGGCGCTGTAGTAGAGCGGAAGTCGGTCGTGGTCCACCGTCCCTACAAACCGGACCCGGTTTGCAACCCCGAGGCGTTTGGCAAGCCGTTCGAGCCGGCCCTGGTCCGGCCCCGTGCCCACCACCACGTACGCCACGTCCGGGCAGTTTTCCGCAATGGCTGGGAGGGCGCGTAGGACCGTGTCGACGCCCTTGCGGTGCACGAGGCGACCCACCGTGAGCACGATGCGCCGGTCGGAGAAGCCAAGGTGACGGCGCAGGGCGGAGGCGTCGTGCGGCTGAAAGTGTTGCGGGTCGGTGCCATTCGGCACCACGGGGGTTTGCGCAGCGGAGAGGCCGCGGTCTTGCAACAAGCCAGCTGTGTAGTGGCTGACGGGAAGAAAGAGGTCTACTTGCCGAAGCAGGAATGCCCGGAGCTGTTCGTAAGTAGTCTCCAGCACAGGCACCCCCTGCACGGGATTGAACAAAAGCTCCCGGCCGTGGGCCGCGCACACCACGCGACGAGGGTATCCCGTGAGGATGTGCGAGAGCACCGAGGCGCCAACCGTCTGCCACTGGGCGTGTAGGACCACGTCCGTCTTCTGCGTGCAGGCGCGCCGCGCAAGCATTGGCAGTAGGGCAAACGGCAGGTGCGCCGGGCGGCAGGACAGGCGAGTGACGGGAAATGGCGCAGAGCGGTCGACCGGTGGAGCCGCAGGGCGATTTGGGGCCAAGACCTCCAGGGCCGCCACGCGGTCCGCCAGCCGATGGGCCATCTCCCACGAGTACGTCTGCACGCCGCCGTAGTCGGGGGCGAAGTCTTGCGTGATGAACAGCAGACGCATTGGCAAAAGAGCCCGTGGGAGGGAGGAGAAGCACCGTTCCAGCAAAGTAGGGACGAGTGGGATGTTCCGGGGCGTCTCTCACGCAACAGGCCCTGTACACCGGTCCCGCGGAGGACTTCGCGGGTGCGCAACGGTCGCTCGCAGCACCCATCCCGCATGAAGACACAACGGCGGCAGTGGAAAGAGCGGGCGGCGAACCAATCGAGAGAGGACAAACGTTCATCCGAAGAACGATTTTTCACACCTGGGCCACCTCCCGATGTCTGCTTCTCGTGAAGGGTATGTCCTTCACAGCTACGGCCCCGACCGGTACGTCAAGTACGCTGTGGCGTCCGTCCACACGCTTCGCCGGTACGACCAGCGGCGGCCCGTGGCCCTGTTCTGCCCGCAGCACCACCGCGCCCTGCTGGAGCGGCGGGGACTGGGGGAGCACTTCGATGTTCTTGGCGACCTTCCGCCGCAGCACCGCTCCATCGTCGGGTTCAAGCACCACCTGCACCAGTTCAAGGCGTTTGAGCGGTCGCTCTTCGTGGACACGGACATGCTGTGGTGCCGCGACCCGGACCCGCTCTGGACCCAGTTCGCGGCCTTTCCCTTCACCGTCACGGGCATGCAAAACGCCGACCACGCCTTCGGGGGGCGCAAGCGTCTGGGAATGGTGGCAGACGTGCTTTTGGGTCGTCGCCGCCGCACCCTCCGGCGCATGGGCGTGAGCCACCTGCCTCGTGTGCAGGCGGGCATGATCTACGCGCAGGACCAGGCCTGCACCCGCACCGTCGGTGAGGCGGCGTCGGCCTTCTTCGATCGGGCCGAGGACACCCACTTCCGAGCCCGGCGGGAAGACGGGCGCAGCGAAGAAACCTGTGAGTGGAGCCTGGCGCTGGCCATGAGCGAGCTGAACCTGCACGTGTTTCCGTGGCTGCAGGGCCGCAACAGCCCGCAGCTCGACTACATCAATAGCCTCACCCAGCACGATCCTCAGTTCAAAGAGGTGTCCTACCGCCTCTACACCCACGACCTCATCTACCGGCTGCGCGGGCTGGCCAACGATGCCCTGCGCGATGCCTTGTTCCGGGTGGCCGAATGGCTGCCGGGCCTGGGCGAGTACATAGAACTCACGCCCTACGCGCTCCACTTCGGCTGGCTCCACCAGAAGCCCCACATCAACGCCTTCGCCGAACACACGTGGGCCCACCTGTCCGCCGAACGGGTCCGGCCTCGTCCGGTCGAACGGGAAGAAGTGCGGCCGGGCCCTCGTGAGTGATGGGGAGACGAGTGGAGGAGACGCGATTACCACATGCCCTGCGAACGATGTCCACCCCCATGCGCCTCGCATACCTCACCGACCAGCTTCTGCCCCAGACGGCCACGGACACGGAGCAGATGATGTCGATGATCGGGGGGTTTGAAGCAGCGGGCGCCACCGTCACGCTCGTCAAACCCAAGCACTGGTTCGATGCCGAGCCGGGCCGGGACGCCATCGCCGACTACTACCAGATCGCCCCGACGTTCGACGTGGCGGCTGTGCGGAGCGTGTACCCGAACATCCGGGGCATTGAGAAAGTGGCGCAGGGCCTCGTGGGGCCCCGCCACCCCGCGGCGCGGCGGGCCGACGTGCTTTATACCCGCACGCTGCCCATTCTGCTGGGAGCACTGCTTGGGGGCACGCGGCCCGTGGTGTACGAGACCTATCGGCCCTGGCCCCGTCAGCAGCCGTGGAGTGCCCCCATTTTCCGCTGGATCGCGCGCCACCCCCACTTCCTGGGGGCTGTGCTCCACTCCGAGCTGGCGCGGCAGAGCTACGTGGACGCCGGGGTCGATCCCGAACGGCTCCTCACCGCCCACAATGGCTACGATCCGGAGCGCCTCCGGCCCCGCCTCTCCCGAGAAACGGCCCGCGAGCGCTGCGACCTCCCCGACCGCCCCACCGTCACCTACGCCGGGCGCGTCACGATGGAGAAGGGCCTGGGCCTCCTGCTCGACATGGCCCGCGCCCTGCCCGCCGTGCAGTTTGTGATCGTCGGCTCTGAGGGCGAAGGCGAGGTCGAACGACAGGCCGCTCCCCTCAACAACGTCCGCGTGGTGCCCTGGCAGCCGTTCGACGACACGGTGCCCTACCTCTACGCCGCCGATGTGCTCCTCATCCCCCCCTCCACGAAGCCTCTCAAGGAGGTCGGCAACACCGTCCTCCCCATGAAAACTTATCTGTACATGGCCGCCGGGCGCGCGATCCTCGCCCCCGCCTCGCCCGACCTCCAGGAACTGCTCCACGACGATGAGAACGCTGCCCTCGTCCCGCCCGATGCCCCCGACGCTGCCATCCGGCGCCTCCGCACCCTTCTAAGCCATCCAGATCAGAGCGACCGCCTCGGCCGGGCCGCCCGCGCCGACATCGAAAAAAATACGTGGCCGCACCGGGCTGAGCGCATCTTGCACTTTATTCAGCAACGGAAAGACGCCGACGATCAACCCATCCCGGCAATCGCATCTCAGTGACGCCCGTTGTGTGCCCCGTCGCAACGGGACAGACTGCCGGTGCCCCCACGCTCCCATCCGCCCATGCCTTCCCGGCATGGTGCCGTTGCCTGCGCCCGCAAGCAACTGCGCTGCCCTCGCTCAATGGCGGGCGCTACCCTACAACCGCCCTCTCTGGGGTCGCGTCTTTCGACGCTCGATGCTATACTTGAAACCAATTGACGGTCTTAGCCGCGACCCTCGTCCGTTCTTCTCCTACATCCTTTCCCAACCAGCGCGATGGCATCGTCGTCTTTCTCCGCCGAAAAGGTCGGGTTCATGCTCTCGGTCACGATTCTTGCTGTGCTGTACGGCACAGCGGTGGGACGGTGGCACTGGCCGCCCTTCTCCGTGCTCGAAGGCGCGGTGGCTGAGGCCAAAATGATTCTCGATCCACAGGGCCCCCTCCTCAACTCGCGAGACTACGAGCGGCATGGCACGCGCCTGGAGCAGCCCGACCGGATGCAGCCGGGCCTTACGTTCGTGGCATCCTCGTGGCGAGGCGACGACGGCAGTCTGGAGCCGGAACTGCGGCTCCTTGCCCCGGACGGCTCCGTGCTGCACACGTGGCGGGTGCCCCGCACGAAGCTGTTCGACAGTGGCCGCCGCAAGCAGCCGGAGCGCACCGGCATGCACGGCTCGTCGCTCCTCCCCGGCGGCGACATCGTCGTCAACCAGCGCTACGTGGGCATGGCGCGCCTCAATGCGTGCGGCGAGGTGGTCTGGGCGCTCAACGAAGGCAACCACCACTCCATCGAACAGGCCGAAGACGGGTCCTTCTGGACGCCGGCCGTGCCCGAAACCCCCCAGGTGGGCAGCGAGCGCTTCCCCGATGGCTACCCAGGGCTTGACGGGAAGCCCGTCTGGATCGAGCGGCTGCTGCACGTGTCGCCCGACGGCGAAATTCTGCATGACATCAACGCGCTGGACGTCGTGTACGAGAGCGAGCTGCGGCGCTACCTGATGAAGGCCTCCTGGGGCGGGAAGCGCCGGGTGACGGGCCCGCCCACCGACATCCTTCACATCAACGACGTGGAGCCGCTTCCGCCCTCGATGGCCGACGAGTATCCGACGCTGGAGGCGGGCGACTTGGTGGTATCCGTCAAACGCCTGCACTTGGTGTTTGTCGTAGACCCGGATACACGTGAGGTCAAGTGGCACGCCTCGGACCCGTTCATTGCGCAGCACGATCCGGACTTTATTGGCGACGGGTGGATCGGTGTGTTTGACAACCAGAACGACGGCACCGAGCGCGGCGCCCTTCTCGGTGGCAGCCGCATCGTCGCCGTGCAGCCCCACACCGATTCGGTGGAGGTGCTTTTTCCCACTGAGCAGTCCGAGCCGTTTTACACCCAGGGGCAGGGCCGATGGGAGATGCTGGACAACGGCAACATGTTGCTCACAGAGACAGAGTCGGGCCGGGTGGTGGAGGTGGACTCGGCTGGGCGCACCGTCTGGGAATGGATCCACCAGCCCTACAACGCGTCGCGGGTGCCGGAGGTGACACAGGGAAGCCGCCGGGCCCTCTCGCGGGAGCAGGTCGCCTCCTGGCCGTGCGCCTCCGACTCTGCATCGAAAGGCAGTTGAGGGGGCTGAGGGGCTCACTCCACGGCGCGGCGGGTAGTTCGGAGCCAGGACGCCGGCCGCCGCCCGATGAGGTCGAAGAGCTGTTCGTTCTCCTTCTCGTAGAGATCGTAGAGGCGCAGCACGCTGTCGGGCGAGGGGTGGAGCTTGGTCGCCGGCAGCGGCCGGTCGATGAGCTTGACGAGGTCCTTCGGCAGCACGTAGTACTGCAGCAGCAGGCCGAGGAGCGACAGGTAGTGCTCGCCGCGTTTTCGACCGAGTTCCACCTCGTCCCCGACGGCCGGGTCGACCCCCACGAAGTCGTAGAGGCGACGGAGGGTCTCGCGGGGCGTCTGCAGGATGTCGTCCTCAAAAAAGAGGAGGAGCACCTGGTCGCGGTCGAAGAGGTCGAGATACGGACGCAGTTCGCGGTAGTAGTAGCCTTTTTCGATGATGCCGAGGCCCTCGATGCGGTCCTGCTCGTCCCCAAACAGGAGCGGGTCGATGCCGTAAAGCGGCGTCACGTGCCCGCGCCGGATGAAGTGGTTGAGCGCCGAGACGGCCCGGTTGACCGGGTTGCGCAGCGTCACGACGAGCTTCATGTCGGGATACATCTCGTAGATGCGCTCGTGGGAGCCGGCGATGTGGTTGCGGGCCCCGTCGGAGGTGGTCCAGAGGTAGTCCGGCGACTTGTCGCCCACGACCTGATCGGGACCGGCCTTCGAGAAGAAGGACTCGTACCAGTCCCGTCCTCTGGCGAGGTTCTGCGAGCGGTTGAAGAACTGCGCTTCGTTGGTGGGCACGTAGACGTCGGGGTGCTGCCGCAGGTGGTAGCGCAGCCAGGTGGTGCCGCACTTTTGTCCGCCGATAATGATGAAGTCGGGGGCAGGCATAAGGGGGAAAATCGGGAAGCAGACTCGAAGAGACGTCGTCGTGCGCAGGGGCCTTCTTCCGGGGGGGCAGAATGGGAGCAGTAGGGCTTAGTCCGCCGCGCGGCTGGTCCGGTCCGGCGAGGCGGAGGCGGACGCCACGTCGAGGGAGGAGCAGGGCCACGACGCCACCTCCGCCCGGGTCAGGTCGTAGCGGTCGGCGCTCGTGATGAACGGGACCTGGGTTTCGCTCTGCGGCTCATGGATCCATTCCCACACGGTGCGCCCCGCGGGCGTCACTTCCAGCACGCGGCCCGCGTTCGACTCCGTGAGGAGATAGTTTCCGTTGTCCAGGGGCTGCCACTTGCCGCGGTTTTTCGTGTAAACCGTATCGGACTGCAGAGGGGGGAAGAGCACGGCCACCGAGTCGGTGTGCGGCTGGAAGGCAAGCAGGCGACTGCCGCCCAGCATCGCGCCCCGGTCAGTAAAGTCTTCTTGGTTGTCGAACACGCCGATCCAGCCGTCCCCCATAAAATCGGGGTCGTGCTGCTGGAGGAGGTGGTAGCGGTCGTCGGGTCCAGAGTCGGCGTGCCACTTCACCTCCCGCGTGTCCGGATCGAGCACGAGCACGAGGTTGGGGTGCTTGAGGGAGACGACCAGGTCGCCCGCCTCGAACGTGGGATATTCGTCCGCCATCGAGGCCGAAAGGGGCTCCACGTCGTTCAGGTGCGTGGGGTCGCCGTTGTCGTTCGTGAAGGCGCCGCGGGCGTAGGCCATGCGGAGGTAGCGCTCCAGGCCGTTGGCGTAGAGCACGTCGAGCACGTTGATGTCGTTGAGAATGTCCCCGTCGGCCGAGACGTGGAGGAGACGATCCATCCATACGGACCGGTCGAGTCCCGGAAGGCCGTTGGGGTGCCGTTCGGTGGTCGACCGGCGCTCGTCGCTGACCCCCGAGACCCAGACCGTCTCTCCGGCGCCGGCCGTCACCGAATGGTGCGCGCCTTCTTCGAGGGTCCACTCGACCGCCCCACAAGCGTCGAGCCGCACGAGCCCGATGTACGAGAGAGCCAGCAAGAGGTCGCCGTTGGGCTGGAGGTGGGCGCCGTGGAACTTGGCCGTGGCCGGGTTGCCGCCTTTCAGGGCCGTACCGCCGAAGATGGCCTGTCGGTCCGGCGCCCATTCATGCATTGTCCGGCCATGCCGGTCGAGCAGCCTGGCGCCGGGGCGCATCGATTCGCCGTCCCACGCCCACGCGCTGACCACCAGCGTCAGGCCCGGCTGCACGGCGTCGGCGTCGGCGGTGCGAGCCCCTGCTCGGTCGTACACACGAGGCTCCGTGTACTCCTCGGCGGCGGGCTCCCAGAGGACCCCAGCGGCCTGCCGCCCGGCCTGGTTGGCCGCCGTCACGACGTAGGTTTTGGGGAACAGGTCCCAGGCGTGTGCGGCGAAGCCATACCCGAACGACAGAACCATCAGGGAGAGCAGAAACCATCCCTTCGCGAGAGAGAGCGAGCCGACCATGGGAACGAGAGCGCTGGGGCCTGAGGTGGGGGGAGTGCGCGCTGGCGCACGGAAGAGCCAGCACAGCTACAGGACCCTACCTCACAGCGCGTCACAAATCCAGCCGACCGGTCTTCTGTGATGTGAAAAATCCCGAAGGATATGTGCTCCGTGAGAATGCGGAGGGCAGCAGGGCAGAAGAGCGGCCTTGACGAATGTCTCTCGAACAGCTTGTAAGTGTACGGCGTATTTCAGACGGTTTACATCCGGTGTTCGTACACGCACCGTTCCCAAAGTCCCCACCGTTTCTCTGCCCCCAGCACTGCTCGCTCCTTCGCGTGGCTGATTCAGACCCGCCGGGCTCCCCTCAAGACACAGACCCCCAGGAAGCGGACGGGGCATCATTTTCGTGGCAGGTGGTCCGGTCACTGCTATATTCGGGCCTCGGGAAGACGGTGAGCAAGGTGCTGAACGTGGTGGCCCTCCTGGTCGTGCTGAAGCTGATCTCGACGGCGGCCTTCGGGGTGGCCAGCATCGTGCTGGCCATTTTCTCAATTCTACGCGCCGTTACCGAACTCGGCCTTGGGGTGGCCATCGTGCAGGCCCAGGACATCACGCGCGAGGAAATCGATTCTCTCTTTTGGCTGTCGCTTCTGGTCTCCGGCACGCTGTACGTGCTTTTGGTCGCGGTGGCGCCTCTCATCGGGGGGTTCTATGGCGAGCCCCAACTGACGCCTCTGTTGCAGGTATACGGCCTCTCCGTCGTCGTCTTCTCCTTCTACTTCGTGCCGAAAAACCTGCTCACGAAGGAGATGGCGTTTGCCCGCATCGTCCTTGCAGAGAATGTCTCTCTGCTCGCGTCGTCGGTCCTCATGGTGGTTCTGGCCTACTATGGCTTCGGGGCCTGGGCCATCATTCTCGGGGAGCTCGGCAACCGTGTGGGCCGCCTGGGTCTCTTCCAGTTTTTTCGACCCCATTGGCCCGGCTGGACCTTCAACTGGGCCAAGGTGTGGCCGCGCGTCTCTTTCGGGCTTTACGCCACCGGCTCGCGCCTGCTCTACAACTTCTACATCAATGCCGACTACCTGCTCGTGGGCCGCCTCTTTGGACCAGAGGCGGTGGGCATCTATACCATGGCCTACCGCATTGTCTCGGACCCAGTGCGCACCCTCGCCTCTACCATCAACGACGTTGCGTATCCGGCCTTCTCGAAGCTGCAAGACGAACTGGAGCGCCTCCGCACCTACTTCTCGACCATTGCCCGGGCCAACCTCTCGCTGATCGGGCTCGTGCTGGTCGTCATTGGCGTTCACATTCAGGAGCTGCTGCTGGTGGGCGGGTACGAGAAGTACTTCGATGCCGTCCCGCTGGTATACGTCTTCGTGCTCGTAGGCGTCTTCCGGTCGGTGGCTGCCCTCGTTCCCCAGCTGCTGAATGCGGTGGGGCAGGCCCGGCTCAATTTCTTTTACGCCATCTTCAGTTCCGTCCTGATGCCTGTTGCATTCTTCGTGGGGGGGCAGTTTTCACTGACCGGCGTGGCCTGGGCCTGGGTGGCCGCGTACCCGCTCGTGGTGGCCGTGTTGCTGTACTTCAGTGCCCGCGTGCTCGAGGTGTCTCTGCCTGCACTCCTCGGGGCCATCGTGCCGGGAGGGATCGTGCTGCTTCCGGCGCTGGGGGCCGGGCTGGGACTGCAGTGGCTGACCGACACGTACCTCTCAGGCATGCCCATCGTCGCGCTTGTGCTGGGGGTGCTGGGCACGCTCGGCGTGGGACTGGGACTCCTCGCCCTGCGTGAAAGAGAGGCCCTCGCCGTGCTCCGGGGCAAGTACTCCGCAGCGAACGCCTGACCGTTTTCTCTCCGCCGCGATGCCATCAGGGCCCGGAGATGCGCCGGCGGCCCTCGCTCTTCCAACTACCTTTCCCTCGATCGATCATGGACAACTTCTCCGCCGAAAAAGTTACGTTTGCCGCGTCCGTTTTAGTGCTCGTACTCCTCTACAGTATTGGGTAGAGTTTGAGAAGGGCCTGTAGGACTCCCGGCTTTAGCCGGCCTGCAGAGGACCCTTGGCAACAACTTCCGAACGGGAACATGCTCCTGGCCGAGGCAAAAGCTGGACGCATCCTGGAGGTTGCCCCCAATGGGCAGTCAGTATGGGAATGGATCATTAAACCATACAGCGGTTCGAAGGTCTCGCGCATCTCAGAGATGGAGCGTCGCAAGTTGTCACGAACGGACGTGGCATCCTGGCCGTGCTCATCGGTTGAGTCAGTGAAGGAGGCACCGTGAGAGGAGAAGCCGCCGCCTCCTTCATGTTGTGTACGAGAGAGAAGCCCATTGAAATGAGGCGGAACGCAGTCGGTGCCTCCGAACCCGCGCGTGCCCTTTGCATTCGGTCGTTGGTCCTCTTGTCGGCACGATGCCACCCCCACCTACCCTATGCCCATGAACGTACTGATCTGGGCCACCACCTTTGGCGCGGACCTTTGGAGCTTTGCGAAATACCTCGACCAGCAGCCCGAGGTGACGATCAAGGTCGTGATGGACGACCCGGAGCGGTTCCGGCGCCAGGGCGTCCATGAGCTCTTCCCGCTGGACGTTGATCTCGTGAAACGGCGGTTCTGGCACCACGCCCTCGGCGTGCCGGGGTTCGAGGCGGACATCACCATCATGGACAACCGCACGCCCTTTCTCCGCACCGCCCCGAAGGCCCTGATGCTGTGGCACGGCTTTGGGTGGAAGGGGCCCGACAGCGAGGACGACCTCTGGTGGCTGCACCGCTCGCTGCGACGCACCTGGGGCGATGCGCGCGCCCCCAATCCCGATTTTGCCTGGCAGTGCTTCGGGCCGTGGGACCAGAAACACCGGACGGAGGTCACGGGCCTCCATCCCGACAACTGTCACCTCCTGGGCGCGGCCAGTCACGATGACCTGCGCACCCCCATCGATCGCACCCGCGCCCAGCCGTACTACCCGTTCGACGTGGCCACCACCCCCACGGTGCTCGTGGCCCCCACCTGGCACTACGGCGAGGTCTTTGAGCATTGGGGCACCGACGCCGACCTGCTCGACCGCCTCGTGCGTCACGTCGGTCGGCGCGGCGCCAACGTCCTCCTGCGCCTGCATGACTCCTACCGGTTCGACCGCGACTACCGCGCCATGCTGGACGCCCTGGCCGCCCGCCACGACCACGTGATGCTCAAGTACAAAGACCGCTACCCCGACAACTACCTGGACCTGCAGGTGGCCGACGCCCTCATTACCAACTACAGCAGCATCGCCAACCTCTTCTACGCCACCGGCCGTCCCACCCTTCACGTCTACCCCGTGGCCGACGCCGACGAGGCCTTCATGTCGCGCACCTACACGTTTGCCGGGGTGCTGGAAAGCGAGGTGGAGTCGGCCCGCCACATCTGGAAGCTACCGCCCGAAGAGCACGGCGGCCTGCTGGCCCGCAACTTCGACCAGCTGCTGGCCCAGGTGGACCAGGCCCTCGCCAACCCCGACTGTTGCCGCGATGCCGCCCAGGCGTTCTTGGAGGAGCACATGCTGGGGGCCGATGGGCACAACTGCGAACGCATCTGGGAGGTCGTGCAAGC
>CAJXLV010000019.1 GCA_913056185.1 uncultured Bacteroidota bacterium | reverse complement strand
TTCTCCCGCACGTCCAAAACCTGGGCAATCTCCGGGGCGTGGGAGAAGGCGAAATTCGGGGGTTCATCGGGGGGCTTCTGCAGCACCTCAAGAACCAAGGGGCCGTGTTCCATCCGGAATTGGGGACCTACGTTGAGCACGGCGGAAACGACTACATTCTCAACAAACGGCCTCACCTGCCCAACTATGGACAGTCCTCCCGCCTGCCGGCCTTTGTTTCTGAGAAGAGCACGAGCCGCTTCGACCCCATCCTGACCTCGTCCACGCAGGGCAATAGCTGGCTGGAGGCGTGGGCCCTGAAGTGCTTTGGGGAGCGGGACGCCATGCTGGAAGGCATTCTCGATGCCCTGTACAAGCAAGCGCTTAGCACCCTCGTCGAAACAGGGCTGCTCGACCGGCGGTCCACGCGGAAAGGCCACGGCGTGTGGGGACTCCGCCCCGATGCCCTCCTCGTATCCGATGAGGTGGCGCAGGTCCGGTGCCGGCAGTGTGGCCACAACGCTTCGGTGGCCCAGTCCGCCCTGGAGGCCTGGACGGGGACGCCCTGCCTGCGGTACCAGTGCACTGGAACCTACGGGCCGGAGGACACCGGGCGCAACTACTACCGCCAGCTCTACAGCCGAGGGGACCTCCGGCGCATCGTTGCCCGAGAGCACACCGGCCTGCTCGGCCGCCAGCAGCGGGAGGGCCTGGAGGCCTCGTTCCAGAGAGACGCCGAGGGCGAAGGGGAGCCCTGGGACCCCAACCTGCTTTCCTGCACGCCCACCCTGGAGCTCGGCGTGGACGTCGGGCAACTGTCCAGCGTGTTTCTCTGCTCGGTGCCGCCGAGCCCGTCGAACTTCGTTCAGCGCATTGGCCGCGGCGGCCGCCGGTCCGGCAACGCGGTCGACGTGACCGTGGCCAACGGGCGGCCCCACGACCTCTACTTCTTTGAGGACCCGACACAAATGATCGACGGGGACATTGAGCCGCCGGGCGTTTTTCTCGGGGCGGTGGAGGTGCTTCTGCGGCAGTATGTGGCCTACTGCTTCGACCGCTGGATCGCGGGCGGCGTCTCGGAGGAGGCCGTGCCTCCACGGCTGAGCACGGTGCTCCGCGGCTTGGGCGACGACAACGTCTTCCCTCACACGTGGCTCTCGTTTGTTGGCGCCCATGAGGAGGACCTGTTTGCGGGCTTCGTTGATCTCTTCGAAGACGTGCTCCGAGAAGAACGTGTCCAGGCCCTCCAGCAGGCCCTTGACAAAGAGGGAGGAATCGGACCCCGTGTGCTGCAGCGGCTTGGAGAGATTAAAAAGCGGCGAGAGGACTTGCACCGGCGGAGCCGCCGCCTGTACCGGGAGATCCGCAAGCTGGAGGAGGGCCCGGTTACCGGCGACACGGAGAAAGAACTCGACGAGATGCGCCGGGAGAAGACGGCGCTCCAAGACATCTACCAGCGCATCGGGGAGACAAACACCTACAACTTCTTTACCGACGCGGGCCTTCTGCCAAACTACGCGTTCCCTGAGTCGGGCGTCACGCTTCGATCAATCCTGTATCGTAACCCGCAGGATGGGGACCTGGATGTCCGTCACGAAGAGTTCGTGCGCCCGGCGCCGCAGGCGCTTGGGGAGCTGGCCCCAGGGGCCACGTTCTACGCCAACGGACGGCGGGTGAAGGTGGATCAGATTGACCTTTCCGGCGAAGAGGTCCTCGAACGGTGGCGGCTCTGCGACCGGTGTGCACACATGAAAAAGGTGGCGGAGATCGAGGTCGACCAGACGGCCTGTCCCCGCTGCAAAAGTCCCACCTGGAGCGATCAGGGGCAGGAGCGGACCCTCGTTGAGCACGATGAGGTGCGGGCGACGACCGCCGACCGCAAGAGTCGCATCGACGACTCCAGCGACGGGAGGGACCGAGAGTTTTTCGAAACGGCCTTCCTCGCGAGCTTCGAGAACGAGAAGATCGAGACCGCCTACCGAATCGACGACGAAGACCTGCCGTTCGGATTTGAGTTTATTCAGGAGGGAACCTTCCGGGAGATCAACTTTGGTCGGCCGCGGGAGCAGCCCTTGATGGAGGTCGGCGGAAAAGAAATAAACGGCGAGGCCTTCCTGACGTGTCCCGCCTGTGGACGTGTCGGCTTAGGAGACGATCCCATCGAGCACACCCGGTCCTGCCCTGTGCATCAGGAAAGCAGCTCGGCGCCGGACCCGAAGTCCTTGTTTTTGTACCGCGAGGTCGACTCGGAGGCCCTCCGGATCCTTTTGCCGGAGACCTCCTTCGCCGGGACGCCGGAGAAGGTCGAATCCTTCAAGGCAGCCTTCGAGCTGGGGCTGGAGGAATACTTTGACGGGTCGGTTTCTCACCTCCAAACGGCCATCCAGGACAGTCCTGGAGACCAGGAGATTGCTCGCCGCCGGTTCCTCCTCGTCTACGACTCTGTGCCCGGTGGCACCGGCTACCTTGCCGACTTGCTTCAAGAGAAAGAGTACCTGATGCGGGTTCTTCAGGAAGCGCTGGACGTCGTCCAGGATTGCTCTTGCATCGAGGAGGAAGGTCGGGACGGCTGTTACCAGTGCCTATACGCCTACCGGAACCACTACGACATGCCGCACACCTCGCGGTCGGTGGCCCAGGAGCTCCTGGAAGACTTGGTCGCGCGGCAGGAGGATCTGGTCGAGATCGACACGGTCGACGACATTTCCGTGCATGGCGTCCTGGAGAGCGAGTTGGAGGCACGGTTCATCGAGCGCCTGCGAAATGTTGACGCAGAGCCCTCACGCCTAGAGAAAGCGCCAGTAGGTGGAAAACAGGGCTACGAGCTTGAGATTGCGGGCCACACGTACGACATCGAGCCGCAGGTCACGGTGGGCCCGGAGGACGGCGTGGCGCGCCGCTGCTCGATCGACTTTGTGATCCGGCCCCGGGAGGCAGATATGCGGCCCATCGCGGTCTTTCTGGACGGCCTCCAGTATCATCGGACCCGCATCGGGCAAGACGTTGCGCAGCGCCGCGCCCTGCGTGCCAGCGGCCGGTACACCGTGTGGTCGCTCACGTGGCGCGACGTGACGACGGAGACCGGCGCTAGCGCCCGTAACTTCCTCCAGTCCCCGACGGATCGGTACGTGCAGCTTTTGGCGGCAATGGGGGAACGTCGGTCCCAGAAGGTGAAAACGCTTGTGGGCCAAGACAGCTTCACCTGGCTGATCGATCTGCTGGAGACCCAAGACGAGACTCTCTACCAGCGGGTCGCACTCGCGCAGGGGCTCCTCTTCGCGCGGAAGCAGTCCGAGCCAGAGGCGTGGCTCGCCGCGGCACAGGCTCGGCTCCCAGAACCGCTGGCGGACCTGTTGCAACAACAGACGGAAGAAGAAGCGCTCCTGGGGCTCCGGGAAGGGCCGACAGACCGAGACCCGGTGACCCTGTGGGCGTCCATTTCGCCGGCGGTCGCTCAGACCATCCGTTCCGATGTTGATCGCGCCCGGCGCGGGCTGACCGTCGCGCTCCATCTCAATGACCGTCAGGAGGAGCAGACTGGCGACTTTGAGTCCGACTGGAACGGGTTCCTCCGCCTTTACAACCTCTTTCAGTTCATTCCCGATGCCTACCCCGTCACGGCCGACGAGGAGGCTTCCCGAGGATACGGAGACTTGATTGGACGGGCCGAATCGGACTCCCTCCGCGACCACGTCCCCGAGCACGAAGCTGGTGGGGAAGGCAGACCTGTCGGCGAGTTCGACGAGGAGGAATGGGAGGCCACGGTTGCGGAGGCTGAGTACTCTCCGGACGTGGTGAGGGCCTTGCTGAAGGAGCTTTATGAGGCAGAGGTACCGGCCCCGAATGTCCCCCATGAGCTTCGGGTCGGCGGCGAGATTGTCGGCACTGCGGAGATTGGGTGGCCTGGGTTCGAAGTGGCAGTCCTTCTGCCCGATCAGGAGTCCTACAGAGGTGCATTTGAGGACGACGGGTGGACCGTCCACCCTATTTCCGACGTGGACGGCGCGCCGGAGCGTCTCGCCGAGGCTCTACTTGAGGCGGCGTAGTCAATTCTTCCCCGCAACTGTTCTGTTGAATCAGCGCGCCCTTCCGCATGCCCGATGTTAAAGTTGCGGTCTCCGACCAGTTTCTGGAGGCCTTTTCCCAGGTCCCGAGAAAGAAACAGAAGAAAGTGCGGCGGTTCATGACGAAGTTCCGCCAGAACCCCCGGCTCCCGGGCATCAACTACGAAACGATCAAGGGCGCCAAGGACCCAAAGCTCCGGTCGGTCCGCATCGACCAGTCGTACCGCGGCATCGTGATGGCCCCCGACGAGGGAACCGTCTACATGCTGCTCTGGGTCGACCAACACGACGACGCCTACCAGTGGGCGCGAAACCGCATCGTGCAGATCCACCCCGACACGGGGAGTCTGCAGGTCATTCCGATGGAGGAAGGGGAGGTGCCGGTCTCCAGCGGAGAGGCGGCCGATACGGAAGGCGAGGAAGAGGCTACGGATCTCTTCTCGGAGCATCGGGACCGGGAGCTCGCCCGGCTCGGCGTTCCGGAGGAACTGATGCCCCTGGTCCGAAGCATCCGCACGGAGGAGCAGCTGGACGATCTCCAGCAGTATCTCCCCCAGGAGGCGTACGAGGCGCTGTTCCTTCTTGCGGCCGGGTACACCCAGCGAGAGGTCGACAATGAGCTTGCATACTCCCGCAGCGAAGGCGAGGTCGACACCGACGACTATCAGGCGGCCCTCCAGCGTCCGAATTCGAAGCGCCGCTTTGCCGTCGTCGAGGATGATGAGGAACTGGAGCGGATGCTGGAGGCGCCCCTGGAGAAATGGCGCGTGTTTCTCCACCCGACTCAGCGGCGCCTCGTCACCATGCACGCCAACGGCCCGGTTCGGGTGCTCGGGGGCGCGGGCACCGGGAAAACGGTGGTGGCCATGCACCGTGCGGTGTGGCTTGCGGAGAACTTTTTCACCGAGCCGGAGGACAAGCTTCTCTTCACCACCTATACCCGCAACCTCGCCGCTGACATCGAAGAGAACCTCCGCCTGATCGGCTCAGCCGACGCGCTGGACCGGATTGAGGTGACGAACCTGGACGCGTGGCTTTCGCGCTTTCTGGAGAGACACGGCTACGAGTATACGATCGACTACCGCGGGCAGGCTGAGGACCTGTGGGAAAAAGCCTTGATGGTGAGGCCGGAGGACCGGACCCGAACGTTTCTGCGCAACGAGTGGGAGCAGGTCATTCAGCCCAATGGCATCCGGTCCGAGCGAGAATACATGCGTGTCAGCCGCATCGGTCGAGGTAGGCCCCTGCAACGCTCAGAGCGGGCGAAAGTCTGGCCCGTCTTCCACGAGTATCAGTCGCTTCTCGATGAGCATAAGCTTCGGGAACGGCCCGGTGCCCTGCGTGATGCGCGTCTGATGCTGGAGGACAAGGGGGACATCCTGCCTTACCAATCGATCCTGGTCGATGAGGCGCAGGACATGGGAAAGCAGGCCTTCGAGCTAATCCGACAGATGATTCCGGGAGGCGACCAGGAGCATGACATCTTTATTGTCGGGGACGCTCACCAGCGCATCTACGACCGGCAGGTGGTCTTAAAGCACTGCGGCATCAACATCGTCGGCCGCGGGCGAAAGCTTCGCGTCAACTACCGCACGACCGAAGAGAACCGCCAGTGGGCCGTAGGGCTTCTTGAGGGTGCCCAGTACGACGACCTCGATGGCGGAGTGGACGATCAGGAGGTGTACAAGTCCCTCATGCGGGGAGAGGCGCCACGGGTCGAAACGTTCGATTCGTTTCAGGCCGAAGCGGAGGCGATCGCGAGCTACCTCAAGAACAAAGCGGAGAACGGTGAGTCCCTACGCGATACGTGCATCATTGCCCGCACGAATTCGCTTCTGGACAACTACAGCGGAGCCCTCCGGGCGGCGGACCTCGATACGTACACGATCAAAAAAGATCGGGCGGAGGACCGCTCTGCCCCGGGTGTGCGACTGGCGACAATGCACCGAGCGAAGGGCCTTGAGTTCGAGCGGGTTGTCATCGCTGGAGTCACGGAGGGCACGGTTCCTCTCAACAAGGCCCTCGCGGACGCAGAGGATGAGGCAACACGTGAGCAGATCCGAAACCGGGAACGCTCACTTCTCTATGTGTCGGTTACGCGGGCGAAGCGGGAGGTCCTCGTGACCTGCCACGACGAGCCGAGCCCGTGGCTGCCTGGGGGGAAGGACTGATTCAAACCCTTGGTACTCTCATTGACTCGTCTCTGGATTGACTTCTGACACACGTTTGACGACCGCATGCGCTTCCTCCACACCGCTGACTGGCACCTCGGCAAGCTTCTTCACGGCGAGCACCTGACCCCCGACCAGCGGGGCCTCCTGCGCCAGCTCTGTGAGATCGTCGACGAGGAATCGCCCGACGTCGTCCTCATGGCGGGCGATGTGTACGACCGCTCCGTGCCGCCGTCCGACGCTGTGGAGCTGCTCGACGACGTGCTTTCCGAGCTTGTTCTGGAGCTGGACACGCCCGTCGTGGCCATTGCGGGGAACCACGACAGCCCCGACCGCCTGGAGTTCGGGTCGCGCATCCTGAAGAGACAGGGCCTGCACGTCTTTAGCAAACCGACCGCTGAACCCCGCGCGGTGACCCTCGAAGACGAGCATGGGCCGGTCCGCATCACCGGCCTTCCGTACGCGGAGCCGCCGCAGGCCCGGTACGTCTTCGAAGATTCGGAGATCAAGACCCACGACGAGGTCCTTGCCGCGCAGGCGGAGGCGGCCCGAAGCGCCCTACCAGAAGACGAGCGCGCCATCGCCGTCGCCCACGTCTTCGCGCAGGGTGGAGCGCTGGCCGACTCGGAGCGTCCCCTGGCCGTCGGTGGGGCCGAGACCGTCCACGCCTCCCGGTTTGATGGATTTGACTACGTTGCGCTCGGCCACCTGCACCGGCGCCAATCGGTGGAGGACGGCCGGATCGAGTACGCCGGCTCTCTCATGAAGTACTCCTTCGACGAAACGGGCCACGCCAAATCCGTCAATCTCGTTGAGATGGACGGGGAGGGACACTGCACCGTCGAGCAGATTCCCCTGGAGCCGGAGCGGGACCTGCGCCGCATTGAGGGAACGCTGTCTGAGATTCAATCTGGACCCGATCCCGACACAAACAGGCAGGATTATATCTGGGCGACGCTCCAAGACGAGGGTCCCGTCGTCGACGCGATGAGCCGGATCCGGGAGACGTACCCGAACGCCTTGCACGTCGAGCACCCGACCCGGGCGGATGTGAGCAGTCTGGGGGGACTGGCGAGCGACCTTCAGAGCCAGAGTGAGGAAGAGGTCTTCGAGGAGTTCGCCACGCACGTCGTCGGCGAGGCGTCGCTGTCTGAGGGGCACCGGGAGGCCCTGGAAGAAGCCTTCGAGCGGCTGCGGGAGGCGGAGCGAGAGGCCTAGCTCACTCTCCCCGGAGTTTGCGTGCCATGCTCTTTGCACCTGATCTTGAACGCCAATGACCCCCGAGCGTCTCGAACTGAACGAGTTTGGACCGTACACCGACCCGCAGACCGTCGACTTCGACGAGCTCCAGGCCCGACAGCTCTTCCTGATTCATGGCGCCACGGGGTCGGGCAAGTCGACCCTTCTCGATGCGATCTGCTTTGCGCTCTACGGAAAGACCTCCGGACGCGAGCGGGACGGAGATGAAATGCGCAGCGACTTTGCCACGCCGGAGGACCCGACGGAGGTGACGCTTGACTTCCGCCTTGGGGATGAGCGCTACCGGGTTCGACGCCGCCCGCAGCAGACCCTCGCCAAAAAGCGCGGGGAGGGCGTCACCCAAAAAAGCGAGAAGGCCGCGCTCTACGACCGCTCAAACGCAGAGGAAATCGGCACCGACGGCGTGCCGCTCGCCGACGGGAAGCGGGACGTGGACAGCTCCGTCGAGCGCCTCCTCGGGTTGGAGCACGAGCAGTTCCGGCAGGTGGTGGTGTTGCCCCAGGGCAAGTTCCGAACGTTTCTATCGGCAGGATCCACGGAGCGGGAAGAGATTCTGAAGGTGCTCTTCGAGACGCGGCGATACGAGCGGCTGCAAGACGTCCTGAAAGAGATGGAGACGGAGGCAGAGGACGACGTCCGGCACCTCCGTCGGCGAAAAGAAGATGCGCTGGGCCGCCACGAGGCCGAGGATACCGAGGAGCTGGAGGAGATGCTGGCCGAGACTACGTTGAGGCTGGAAGAGACCCGGGAGGAAAAAGAAGGGCTTGCCGAAACGCTCGAAGCGGCCCGTGAGGACCTTCAGCAGGCAAAATCGGAGCAGAAAATTCTCGATGAGCTTGAGGCAGCCCGCCGGGCTGTGGAGGAGCTCCGGGAGAAGCGTGGGGCACACGAAACCCGCAAAGGGCTGCTTGAGACGGCGCAGCGGGCCGCCGAGGTCGCGCCCGTGAAAGACGACCTCGAAACGCGCAGGGAGGAAAAGCGGGCGGCAGACGAGGAGGCGGGGGCCGCGAAGCAGGCATTTGAGAAGGCGCAGGAGGCCCTTCGAGCCTCAAAGGAGGCGCTGGAAGAAGAGCGAGAGCGCGACGCACGCCGAGAAGAACTCCGGCAAGAAAAGACGCGGCTGGAGGGCTTGGAAGAGGACATCGAACAGCTGGAAACGGTCAAGGGCGAGCTATCCGAGCAGCGAGAGAAGAAGGAGGCGCTTGTCGGCTCGATTGGGGAGACGGAGGCGAAGTTGGACGACTTGGAAACGGAGCTGGGCGGGAAGCGCGAGGATCTGGAGGAGAAGGAGGCCCTCGCCGGGAAACAGAAGCTGCTCGCAAAAGAGTTCGAAGAGGCACAGGCGCTGACGGAGAAGGCCGGAGAGCTGAGCCAGAAGCAAGAGGCGGTCGAAGCGGCCGAGGCGAAGCTCCAGGGGGCAGAAGAGCGGCGCGGGGCCCGAGAGAAGGAGCTGCAAGAAGCGAAAGAGCAGTTGAGCGAGCTGGAGGAGCGGCGCCGTGAGGCATACGCCTCGGTCCTGGCCACGGGTCTCAGCGACGGCGAGCCCTGCCCAGTGTGCGGATCGGAGGAGCACCCTGCCCCGGCCGAGGAGGCCCACGACGTGCCCAGCGAAGACGAGATCGAGTCCGCGCGCGAGGAGAAAACCCAGGCCCGCGAGGCGCTCGACGAGGCACACTCAGCCGTCAGCGACGCTCAGTCGACGCTTGCTGAAACGCGTGCTCAGGTCGAGAGCCTCAAGCAAAATCACCCTCGCCTCGATGAGATGACGGAGGCCGAAATTGAAACGAAGCACGAAGAGGCGGAGTCGGCGCTCGCGGAAGCGCGGGAGGCCGCCGAGGAGGCAAACACGCTCAAGCAGGAGATCGAGGAGAAGGAGGAGCAGTTGGCTGAATTGGAAGGCGACCTCGAAGGGCTCGAGGAGCAGTTGGACGACGTCGAAAGCAACATCGACGGCCTTGCGTCGAAAGAAGAAACGATCCGGGGTCGGCTTCCGGAGGACGTGGCCACACTGGAGGCCCTGGACGAGGCGCTCGATAGTACGACTGAGGAGTTGGCGTCGTTGGAGGAGGCTCTTGAGAACGCGGAGACGGCGGTTCAGGGGGCTCGCGAGGAGCGGGCGGACAAGCAGCGGTCTGCGCTCAGCAAACAGCTGGCGGCCCAACAGGCCGCGGAACGGCTCGCGGAGGTGCAGGGGCGATTGAAGGAAGCACTCCGAGAGAACGGTTTTGACGACGCCTCTGATTTCGAGGAGGCGCGACGTGACAAAGAGAAGCGGGAGTCGATGAAAGAGGAGGTAGAGACCTTCGAGGAAGCCTGGGCCGCGGCCACTGATCGAAACGCCCGCGCCGAAGAACAGGCCGAGGACATTGAGGAGCCGGACGTGGAGGGGGCCGAAGAAACGGTCGACTCCCTGACCGACGAGCTTGATGCGGTGAAGGAGGCGGTGACCAAACTGGAGATGAAAGCCGAGGAAATCCGGGAGGCTCTTCAGGCCATCGAAGAGATCGAAAGCGAGCTTCAGGAGGCCGACGAGCGCTACCGCCAGGTGGGCTTTCTTTCGGAGCTGGCCCGGGGAGGCAACGAGAGCCGGATGAGCCTGCAGCGGTTCGTGCTGGCCACCCGGCTGGAAGAGGTTCTCCGTGTGGCCAATGAACACATCGCCCACATGACACAGAATCGGTACCGGCTTCTGCGGTCGGAGGAGGTAGGAGACCGCCGTAGTGGTTCTGGCCTGGACCTTCTGGTCCACGATGCGTACACCGGAGATCGGCGCCCGGTCGCAACCCTCTCGGGCGGGGAGGGATTTATGGCCGCGCTTTCTCTTGCCCTCGGCCTGAGCGACGTCGTTCAGAGCATTTCCGGGGGGCGCCACCTGGAGACCCTGTTTATCGACGAGGGCTTCGGCAGCCTCGACCAGGAGGCCCTGGACCGGGCGATGCAGGCGCTCTCCGACCTGAGAGACACCGGTCGTCTTGTGGGCGTGATCTCCCACGTGTCGGAGCTGAAGCAGCGCATCTCAACGCGGCTGGAGGTCCATCAGACGCAGGAGGGAAGCACCCTGTCGATGACCGTATAGACCGCCTCCGAGGGGGCGCTCCCTGTACAACGAGGGAGGGCCGTGGAGAGAGAAACCATGAGAGAAGGGGAAGACGGGTAGAACCTGAGTCCAGGAAATCTCTTGAATTTGTGGTTTCGAAGAGCCAGTTCTGCAAAGAATGTAGGGTTGCCGGAGCGGTCGATTCTCCAGCAGGTGTCCCACGGCCTCGTTCCCGTCCCGCGCAGGGAGCCCATGCGGCAGTATCACCCCCTTTTCCTCGTCTTTCAGCTCGGCGTACTTATTTCTATTGGGGGGCTGCCTTTTGTGCGCACCGCCTGCGCCGGCACGGGTACAGCCTTGTCGTTTTTAGCGTGGGGCTGCTGGCCGTGTGCATCGCCCTCTACAACACCGGTGCGACGCTGAAGGTGCAAGTCCTGGGCTCCAGGCGAAGCTGTGGGGGTACAAGCTGGGGTTTTTGGGCAGTGCATCCCTTCCCTCCGTTGCCCTCGTGCTGGCCCTGGCCCACCTGGGTTACGAACGGTGGCTCACGTGGCCGGTCGTCGGTATGCTCGTCGGCCTGCCGGCCGTGGCGATTCCGTTGATCATTTGGAATCCCGGCCACGTGATGATCGCCAAGCCGAGACTTGTTACAGTATTGAGTAGAGCACGAGAAGAGCACTCTACAAGCACTCGCTTCGCCGCGCAGTAACAGTCCCGCGCTTTTACTTACGTAAATTCGCTCCGCTCATTTGCCGGGATCGTGTCGCACGACCTACGCAACCCGCAGAATGTGGCGAGGGGACGGCTTGAGATGAGCCTAGAGAGCGTCAACGGCGAGAGCGTCAACGGCGAGAGCAGCGAGGGCCCAGACGAGGGCCAGCGTGGGGAGCTGTTGGGGCACCTGGAGGCCACAGGCCGGGCACTCGGCCGCATGGGCGCGATTATCGACGATGTGCTCACCCTCACCTGGGGCGGACGGGACCTTCGCCCGGATGATTTATCGCCCCGAAGCCTTGGGGCCCTTGCCGAGGCGGCCTGGGAGCAGGTCGACACTGCCGAGGCCCGCCTCCAACTCGACGCTCCGCCGTCTTTTCGGTGCGACAAGGACCGGCGCCAGCAGCTCTTGGAGAACTTGTTTCGCAATGCCGTTGAGCACGCCGGAGAGGCCGCAGTGGTCCGCGCCGGTGGGCTGCCAGACGAATTCTACGTAGAGGACAATGCGCCGGGAATTCCTGAACCGGAGCGGGAAACGGTGCTGCGGGGCGGGTATTCCTCCCGAGGAGAGGGCACGAGACTGGGCCTCTCAATTGTTCAGAAGATCGCCGACGCACACGGGTGGTCTCTATCGGTTACTGAAGGCGGAGAGGGAGGTGCGTGGCTTGAGGTTTGGGGCGCCGAGCTGCTGAGCGGGTAGGCGTGCGCTCGTTTTCCGCATCGCGCCGCTCTGCCTTCGCTGAAGGGATCTTCCCAACACTCCCACGAGGAGGCCCTACAGCCGCCGAAAGGATTTAGGCAGGACGGGGAGATTGAGCCAACCGGGCGTTGCGATCTGCCGCCCGACTTCAGCGTCGGCGTTGTTCGTTTCGCGGGCCGTTCAGCCGCCGGCCAGAGAGATGAGCACGAGGATCGCCACGACAATCACAATGAACACCACCGTCCCGGCGGTGAGCTCTGTGCGCTCGGTCGGGGCAGGCGCACGGCCCCGGTATTCCCACGGGGGCACAGGATTGTCCTGCGACCACAGGCCGCGTGCCTTCCGGCGGGCCGTCTGTTCTGCGTTTTTGATTTGCTGAGAGGTGGGGTATCGGCGGCTGTGCCAGGCGTAGCCGGAGAGGGCCAGGCTCGCTGCCAGGTCGGTGCCCCCGGTGCGCACGCGGCCGATGAAACGGCCGTAGCGGTCCTCGTCCACGATTTCGATGTCTGCGACCTCTCCGCCGACGAGCCGGCGGGCCACGTCGGTGGCGGCGGGGCCATACGGCTGAGACGACTCCGGGGCGTCGATCCCCCAGACGCGTACGGTCACCGTGTCGCCGTTTCGCGCCTGTGCTTTGATCGTGTCCCCGTCTGTGACCTCAACGACACGAAGGCGAAGGGAATCCGGCATGGTGGGTCCGGCATGGTGGGTCCGGCATGGAGAGACCGGTGCGGGCGACCATGAACAAGGGCTTCTTGGGGGGAGGACATCCCGCTGGATTGCATCTCCAACGTGGGACTTTAGGGCGTGCATCCCGGCACATTCAGCCCGGGCGCATCCGCCCCTCGGACGGGCAGATTTCCGCGAGGGAGCGGTGGTCTTTGTAAAATCACGCGGGTTTGGAAAGAACGCTGTTTTTGGCCGCTGTGCGACCGTTGCTAATCGTTGCCACAGCGAATGTTCCTCGGGAGGGGGAGCGCGGACGTGCTGTGTCGCTGGCCCCACGGGGGGCGAGCCGGCCGGCGAAAAGGCCGAGGCAGGACCTCCGGGCCCGCCTTCACCACGACACCTGTTTCACAACGATACCTGCCAGCCCAGTCCCGCCGAGACATCGGGGGCCGACTCCGTGAGCCCGAGCGACAGGGACGCCGACAGGCCGGAGCCAGCCGGGCCCACGCGGTATAAGGCCCCGAGCCCAAGCTGGAGGGGAGGGTCTACCGTCTCCACCACCTCCGACGTATAGCCGGACACCGAGCCGAGTACGCTCCAGCGGGTTTCCGGAAAGACGCGCCCCACCGACACGGTGTACGCGACAGTATTGTGCAGGACCACCTCGCGCATGTCGCCGAACCACCAATGCATCGCATCGCCAAACAGCATCCAGGCGCCGCGTTGGGCAGAGAGCGACAGCCCGAGGCCCCCGTCCCAGGCCCCCGTCCCAAATCCGCGGTCGACGTCCGCCACCGGCGCCTTGGCACTCGCCGACAGCCCCACGCCCAGGCCCACGGGGCCGTTCTGCACCAGCTGCAGATCGAGCCGGAGTGACGGGTCGCCCAGCCCCACGTGGGTGTACGAGGCCGTGTCCGGCAGGGCGATGGTCTCGCCGGGGCGCCGTTGCCGGTCCTGTGTTCCCGCTGTCTGCGGCCCCGTTGTTTGGACGCGCCTCGGGCCCGAGGTCGGGTCGCCGCCAGCGCCCGGCCCATCGCGCCCACCGCCCACCGCGCCCTGCTGCGGGCCGCCGGAGGGAAGGCCGCCCGCGACGCTGTACGACACCCAGGGGGAACTCTGGACGATAAGGGGGACCGACGCCGCGACCGTGAGCCGGTCGGTCGTCAGGGACAGGCCGTTCGATAGATAGAAAGACCGGGTGCGTTCTGCGAAGATGTAGTCGCCTGCGGCGTACTGAGCAGAGCCGGTGTAGGACATCGTCTGTGCATGGGTCAATGGGGGCGTGGCCGTTGCCCACACGCCCAGAACGAGGGCCCACAGGGCCAAAAATCGAACGCGGCGCCGGGGGAACGACAGCATGGTGCGTGCAGGTCGCAAGACTAATTGCTGGCTGTTTGCGCATTTTCAATTCGTTCCTGAAGGCGTTCCATGGCCTGCACGGACTCCTCCAGGGTCCCCGTCATGGTGCGGAGGCGTTCGCGCAGACGAGTCATGTCCTGGTCCATGTTGCGGTCGCGGAGCATTGCGCGGTCCTGTAGCAGAAGCTGGCACTGCTCCGTTGCATTTTTGAGCTGCGTGGCCACGCCGTTCATGTGCTCGCCCAGGCGTTGCAGCTGGAGCATTTGCATGCGGCGCTGCTGGTTTTTGGTGCCCTGCATGTGCTGCGCCATGGTTTGGGAGAACATGTGCGTGCGGTTCGCGAGTTGCGCCATCTGCTGCTGCATCTGCTGCAGTTGCTGCATCTGGCGCTGCATCTGCTGGCCCTGTTGCTGGGCGAGCGCCGGGGCGGCTGCAGGGAGCCAGAGCGCAACCACGAGGACGAAGGCGGGAAGACGATTGGTCATGAGAAAGACCTCATCGGTTGGGGGGAGAAGAGCATGTGCGCGGCCTCGTGCCGAATGCCCTCTGCCGCACCGGGACGAGGAGCTGCCTGCACGCAGTGTACGATCGTGGCCCAGTGCAGGCCCGGTTTCATCAGCGACGCCCACGGTCCAAATCTACGGGCGGATCGACCCCGGAAAACTTCTCATCACAGACAGGACCGGGGCTCCGAAGGCCTTGAGGCGCGCGTGGTCTCCGTCCGGGAGGCGCTCTCTGCTCCCGGACGCCACGGAGCGGGCCATGTGGCTCCCCTTCGAGTCTGGACAGGACGTGGGGGGGCGTTCCCCCATGGCTCCCCCTACCCCTTTTCGATCTGATGCGATGTGTTGCGAGTTGTCGCAAGATCGGGGAGACGGCCCCAAACAGAAAACGCCCCCGAGATCGCCGGTCAACGGCGCTCAGAGGCGTTCAAGCTGTCGCTACGTGTGCCCGAGAGAGGACTCGAACCTCCACGGCCTAAACGGCCACATGGCCCTCAACCATGCGCGTCTACCAATTCCGCCACTCGGGCATGCAAAATGTGAGGTGTGGAATTGGGAGCCAGGGGCGGTGTTCCTCCCTCCGGGCTCCACAATTCGTATTCAGAGCAGTGACCCCGGCAGGATTCGAACCTGCGACTCACGGATTAAAAGTCCGTTGCTCTGCCAGGCTGAGCTACGAGGTCAGTTTGCTGTAGAAGCACCACTATGTATGCCGCCCGTCGGCATCTGTTCGTCCTGGGGGGCGTGAAACGTTCGTGAGGTCCAGGGGCGAAGGGACCGTCGTGGGGGGGGTACGGGCCCTTACGAGACAGGCAGGATTGGTCTCCCATCGGGGCGGCCCCACGGCCCGCTTTGCCACGGCCCGGTGCCACGTGCACCGGGCGCCGTCCCACCGCGGTCCCGGGGTGCGGAAGTAGACAACAGGACGCGAGCAGACCCCGAAGCCGTCACTGTTTCGCCTCGGCAATCTATCTGGATCTCCAGGGAGGCATTGCTGGGCACTTGGGGGAGCACCGGCTGTTTGGTATACTACGTCTGTGCCGTGTGCCCCGTTGGGCCAAACCGCCCGCTCTTTTCCATTTGTCTGCTTCAGCTGTCGTGCCTGCTATGTGTCGTCGTGTTCGCTCTTTTGTTGTTGGGGCTGCGCTTGTCCTGGGCCTTGTGGGATGCCAGTTCTCTTCTGCGCCCTCCGAATCCGGGAGCCCGGCGTCCGTTGACGGGGTGGGAGAGCCCGCCTGGGTACAGGACGCCACTGTCTACGAGGTGTTCGTCCCGGATGCCTCGGAAGAGGGCACCTTCCGCGGGCTCATTGGGCGGCTCGACGAACTTCAGGACATGGGGGCAAACACGCTCTGGCTCATGCCCATCCACCCGATTGGCAAAGAGCGCCGCAAGGACGACATCGGCCCCCTCGGGTCCCCCTACTCCATCCGGGACTACTACGACGTGAACCCGGACTACGGCACCAAGGAGGATTTCCGCGCGCTGGTCGATTCGCTGCACGCGCGGGACATGCATATTATTATCGACCTGGTGGCCAACCATACGGCCTGGGACCATCCCTGGCTCGAGGAGCATCCCGACATGTACACCGACGGGCCCATTAACGGCTTCACGGTGCCGGTGCTCAATGGCGATACCACTGACTGGACGGACGTGGTGGAGCTCAACTACGACAACCCGCGGACCCGGCAGGAGATGATCGATGTCATGCAGTACTGGGTCCGCGAGTTCAACATTGACGGCTACCGGGCCGACGTGGCGCACGCGGTGCCGCTCGACTTCTGGGAGAATGCCATCGACTCGGTGGAGGCGCACAAGGAGGTTCTGATGCTGGCGGAGGCGGCCGAGCCAGAAATGCACGAGGTAGGGTTCGACCAGACGTACGCCTGGCCCTTTTACGGGGCGCTGAAGCGGGTGTGGGAGGACGGGGCCCCGGTGCGTAATCTCGCCACGCAGGCGGACACGACGCTGGACAACCTGCCTCCTTCTGCCCGCCGACTGCGCTTTACGACGAACCACGACGAGACGATGTGGGACGCGCCGCCGCCCGCCCTGTTCGGTGGAGTGGAGGGCTCGAAGGCCGCCTTCGTGCTGGCGACGAGCATGCCGGGCGCCCCGCTGGTCTACAATGGGCAGGAGCTCGGCGTGACCGACTCGGTTTCCTTCTTCGCCCGCACCCCCTACGATTGGACGCAAGCGCCCGAGGTCTACGACTTCTATCGAGGGTATCTCGCGCTGTACGGCAACAGTCCGGCCCTGCGAATGGGCACGCTGGAGGTGCACACTCCCCAGGCGGAGGACGTGCTGGTGTACGAGCGCGCCACGGAGACGGACTCCCTGCTCATAGCGGTCCATGTCCGCGACGCCTCGACTGAGGTGGCGTTGCCGGAGGGCTACGCTGGCCGGCCCCTCACGAACGCGTTGACGGGAGCCTCTGTGGAGGGGGAGGCGGTGACGCTCGACGCCTACGAGTATCACATCCTGCGAGCGGACGAGTAGTGCGCGGAAGTGAAGGCTTTGGCGGGGGGCACAGGGGGGAGCCCTGCGTGCACGTTCTGTGTTGAGTCGACCCGTTCATGGCGCCCCCGGATTCTGAGAGTGCATCCGATCGATCGGCCGTGTCGCCGGGAGGCTCGCCACTGGCCGACCTCGACCTGTGGCTGCTCTTCGCCGTGACGGTGGTGGGGGTGGGAAATGTCTCTGGCGTGTCGCCGGCGTTCCCGCAGATGGTGGAGGTCTTCGGCATCTCTCGGGCGCAGATCGGCTGGGTGGTCACGGCGTACTCCCTGCCGGGCCTACTGAGTGCCCCGCTTGCAGGGATTGGGGCCGATCGCCTTGGGCGGAAGCGGGTGCTGGTGCCCGCGCTGTTTGTCTTTGGGCTTGCCGGGGGCGCGTGTGCCCTGGCGCGCTCGTTCCCCGTCCTGCTCGGCCTGCGGGCCGTGCAGGGCGTTGCCGCCGCCCCGCTCGTGGGTCTGGCGGTGACGATCATTGGCGACCGGTACGACGGGATGACGCGGGCCACGGCCGTCGGCTACAATGCGACGGCCCTCAACGTGGGGACGGCGGCCTATCCCGCCCTGGGGGGGCTCCTTGCTGCCATCGCGTGGTACCTGCCCTTTGCCCTGCCGCTGTTGGCCCTGCCCGTGGGGGCGGCGGTGGCGTGGACCCTGGAGGCCCCGACGGTGGAGACCGGGGCGAATGCGGAGGGCTTTGGGCGGTACCTTCGGCGGGTGGGGAGGCGCCTACGAGACCGGCGCGTCTTTGGGCTGCTGGCCGTGAACTTCGGCATCTTCGTGCTCATCTTTGGGGCCTTTCTCACGTACGTGCCGGAGCTGCTGGCGGCGCGGTTCGAGGCTACCTCCGTCGCGGCGGGCGTCGTGCTGGCCGCGGCGTCGGTGTCGAGTGCCCTCGTGGCGACCCAGGTGGGGCGCCTCACCACCTGGATCCCGCCTGCCCGTCTGATCCAGGCCTCGCTCGTGATGGACGGGGCTGCGCTCGCCCTCATGCCGCTGGCGCCGGACCCGTGGGGCGTGGCCGGGGCGGCGCTGCTCTATGGGGGGGCGCAGGGCCTCAATCAGCCGGCGCTCCAGACGCGCCTCACTGAGTTGTCGTCAGAGGCCTCGCGTGGCGTCCTCCTGTCGCTCAACGGCACCATTCTGCGCCTCGGACAGGCCGTGGGCCCGCTCGTGCTGGGCCTGGTGCTCACCGCCGGAGGCATCCAGATGGTGTTCTACGCCGCGGCGGCTATCGCGGCTCTTGGGGCCGTCGGGGCGGTGCTGCTGTTGGCGCCTGCATGAGACCCCGCCGACGTAATGGACGCTGCGGGTGTAATGGACGCGGCGGGTGCGACTGGCGCTGCGGGAGGGAGAAGCGACCCGTCCCCGCCGCGTGCCCCAACGACCGGGGCGGCTACTTTGAGGCAACCCGCTCTTGGGCCCGCTGGAGGGCGGCCCGCGCGTTCACGATGGCACCCGTGCGGGAAAGCTTCTCGAAGGCCACGGTCGCCCCGTTGCCGGGGCGCGAAACCTCCTGGGTGCGACGCTGCGTCGCGGTATTGAGAATGATGTCCCGCACATCCAGCGCGGAGAGGGAGGGGTAATACGCCATGAGGAGCGCGGCCAGGCCGCTGACCATGGGCGCCGCCATGCTGGTGCCGTCGTTGCGCTTGTACTCGTCGTTTGGTACGGTGGAGTAGATGGACTGCCCGGGCGCAAAGACGTCCACGCGCTCAGCGCCATAGTTGCTAAAGCGTGCAGCCAACTCCGAGCCGCCCTTCCACGAGGAGGCCCCCACCTCAATCCAGCGCTGGGCCTCGCCCCCATCGTCGTAGGTCGGAGACGGGTAGTTGGCGGTCGAATCGACATTTGCGCCATCATTGCCGGCCGCGTGTACCATGAGCACGCCCATCGAGTCGGCGTACTGCACGGCCGCATCCACCACCTCCTTGTGGGGCGAGTACTTTTTGCCGAAGCTCATGTTAATGATGTCTGCTCCGTTTTCTGCGGCGTATCGGATGGCATTCGCCACGTCTTTGTCACGCTCGTCGCCGTTGGGAACGGTGCGCACAGACATGATGCGGACCGGGCTGGCGATCCCGTCCATGCCGAGGCCGTTATCCCGACGGGCCCCTACGATGCCTGCGACGTGGGTGCCGTGAGAGGCATCCGGGCCGGTCACGTCGTTGTTCCCGTACTGCCGCTCGCGCTTGTCCGAGTAGTCGTCCCCGACGATAGGGCGAGGATTGAAGGAGGGGTTGTAGTTGTACTCCACCTGCCGCTGCAGCTGCTCCTTGAACGCGCGCAGGTCGGCGGGGGTGAGGCCCTGCTGGTAGAAAAACTGCAGCGTTTTTTTCGCCCGGCGCACCTCCGGGCTGCCTGCCGAGACGTTTTGGACGGCAGACTGCGTGAGGGTGTCCACCTTCAGATGCTGCTTGAGCACCCCTCGCGAGTTGTTTACGGCGGCCTCTGCGCGCCGGACCTGCTGAAGGCGCTTCTGGGCCTGCTGGCGCTTTTCGCGAAAAGTGCGCTTCAAGCGCTGGTAGCGGCGGTACGAGGCACGGGCCGAGGGGGGCACGGCACTGGAGTCCATGGTGCCGAAACGATCGCGCAGCCGGACGTAGAGGCGGGTGAGCTCGTAGGTGTCCTGGTTGACGTTCTCGCCGTCGGGCCCGCCGATGAAGTTCCAGCCGTGGAGGTCGTCCACGTAGCCGTTGTTGTCATCGTCCACGCCGTTGTTCGGCACCTCGTCGGCGTTGGTCCAGGCGGCGGCCGCGAGGTCCTCGTGGTCGAGGTCGATGCCGGAGTCGAGGACGGCGACGCGGACGGTGTCGCGTGGGGCACGCCCGGCCAGAACGTCGTCGTACGCCGCACGCGTATCCAGGCCGGGCCCGCTCTGTGGCACACGGTCCAGGTGAAACCAGTCTTGCGGGGCGGTGGTGGGGGCGGGGGCCGAGGCGGCGTCATCGGGGCGGGCCGGCTCGGCTGGGGCGGGATCGGGGTCTGCCTGCGGGGCTGAGGGCTCGGAGGTGGTGGTGTCGGCCGTTGCGGAGGGGGAGGGCGCTGTGGTGGGAGGGGCGCCGGCACAGCCGGACAGCACAAGGGCAACGAGAAGTGCGAGCAGAGGGCGGGGCTGTGTCATCAAAGCGCGGGGAAAGCGGAAGAACGTGGTGTCATGAGCGGGGCGCGTCCTGTGAGGGCGTGGGGGAAGATGCGGAGGGCGCGCCGGAGGACAGGCACTCACATGCCATATCTTGTAGCTGCACGCGGCTCAGAGGTTCGCGGAGATCCAGTGTCGCGGCCTTCGCCTGCTGGGGGCCCCGGTTCGGACCTGCCGCCCGATGTCTTCGTGCAAGAAAACACACGCCTCGTCCCCTGTTCAGTCTCTCCCGGATTTGGAGGGATGGGCTGTTTGGGGGAGGGGGACCGATCGGCTGGGCACACCCCTCCTTTCGAACATTGCGATCATGACGGGGTGCGGACGGCCGTCCCTGGAGTGAATGCCCCCGCCAGGCCTTACGGTATTGAGTAGAGCGCGAGAAGAGCACTCTACAAGCACTCGCTTCGCAGCGCAGTAACGGTCCCGCGCTTTTACTTGCGTAAATTCGCTTCGCTCATTTGCCGGGACATACACCTGTCGGTTCGGGACTCTTCTCGCCGAACGCAGTGAGAGCAAACGCTATGTATCTGACCCGCAAGCTCAAATTGGGCCGCACCAATCAACTCGACGCCTTGACGCGGCGGGCCGGGGATCCGTGGTCCACCGTGGCGAAGTGGCACTGGCGCAAGAAACGAAAGAGCGGTAGCTACGAGGGCCTGCGCCCACCGGGGTGCGGTACCGACCGCACATGCGGTGCAACCCGCAACGGTGTCCCCCGGCGACCGTTAGTTAAGACCTGCTCCGGCAGGCAGGCGGGCAGACCCGTGGGATAAGGGCAGCAAAGCCCGCAGGAGAACCTCCCGCGCTTTGCCCCGGAGGGGTACTCTTCGAGCAGCCGGGGGAGAAGTCAAAGACGTACCACTTGAGTTCCGACAGGTCTTTCATGACAGATTACCGCCGCGGCTTCGAGAGCTTGCGCCAAGAACTACACGAGCCCGCCCTTCCGGTGAGTGGGCAGTTGCCAGACTGGCTTTCCGGAACCCTCATCCGCAACGGCCCGGCGCAGTTCGAGGTGGGGGACCAAGACTACAACCACTGGTTCGACGGCCACGCGATGCTGCACGCCTTTCGGGTCGGCGAGGGCGCGGTGGCGTACCGCAACCGTTTTGTGGCGTCGAAAAGCCGACAGGAGGCCCTTGAACAGGGCGAGATTGCCCGGTCGGAATTTGCCACCGACCCCTGCAGGTCCATCTTTGGGCGCGTAATGAGCCTCTTCACCCCGGCGCCCACGGACAATGCCAGCATCAACGTGGCGCGCCTCGACAATGCGTACGTGGCGCTGACAGAGACGCCGCTTCCGGTCCGCTTCGATCCGGAGACGCTGGAGACGGTGGGTGCGGTCGCGTTCGAGGACGAGGTGGACGTGGACACCTCCACGGCCCATCCGCACGTGGAGCCCGACACGGGCCGTCTGTTGTCGTACGCGGCGTCGTTTGGGCGGCCGAGCGTCTACAAAATCCTGGAGGGATCCTCCGAAGAACGTGCCCGCACGGTGATGGCGCGCCTCGAGGTGGACCGGCCCCGCTACATGCACAGCTTCGGCATGACGGAGCGGTACGTGGTGTTGTCGGAGTGGCCGCTTGTGGTCAATCCGCTCGACCTGTTGCTGCGAGGCGAGCCCTTTATTGAGAACTTCGAGTGGCAGCCAGAACGGGGCACGCGCTTTCGGGTGGTGCGCAAGCGCGATGGGGCGGAGGTGGCGACCTGTCACGCCGAGGCGGCGTTTGGATTCCACCATGTAAACGCGTTTGAGCGCGGCGAAGAGGTGGTGTGCGATGTGGTGACCTACCCGGATGCGTCCATCATTGACGATTTGTACCTCGACCGCCTCCGCAGCGACGCCCCGACGCCCGGCACCGGCCACCTCCGCCGCTACCGCCTTCCGTTGGCGGGCGGGACGGCCACGTCCACGCGACAGAGCGACGAGCGCCTGGAACTGCCGCGCATCCATGAGGGACGCGCCACGGGCCGTCCCTACCAGTATGTGTACGGCGTCGGCACGCAGAACGTGGGCGACTTTACGGATCAGATTGTAAAGCTGGAGGTGGAGACGGGCGCCGCGGCGACCTGGCAGGAGGCGGGCACTTACCCCGGCGAGCCGGTCTTCGTGCCCCACCCGGACGGGACGGACGAAGACGCGGGGGTGCTGCTCTCGGTGGTGCTCGACCCCACGGCCGAACAGTCGTTCTTGCTCGTGCTCGATGCCGCTTCCCTCGAGGAGCGCGCCCGCGCTCCGGTACCGCATGCCATTCCCTTTGGCTTCCACGGGCAGTTCTTTGGGGGAGCAGGCGCCTGAATCGTTGCGGCTCCGTCAAATCCTGGTGGGGGCTGTGCCACGCAGATTACGATGCGCGCGAACCACGTTCCTGCAGCGAACGATTCGGTACAGCGTGCTGTCTGCCTTCCAGGTTGTGTGCTCCGTTGTGGTTCCAGATGCGTTGCTTCCTGAATGGGTGCCCAATGCCCATCCGTTGATTGTTCACTTCCCCATCGCGCTCGTCTTTGTGGCGGTGGCGGCGGATGCCCTGGCCCTGTGGCTGGGGGCCCGGTGGCGGACGGGGCGCGAGGTGGCCACAGGGCTGTACGTGGCCACAGGCCTCAGCGCGGTGGTGAGCTACTACAGCGGCACCTGGGCAGCAGACACGGTGACGGTGGCGACGCCCGCGGCGGCGGAGACGCTCTCCACGCACGCCTTTTGGGCCTGGTACACGATGGTGTCGCTCGGCCTCTACGCGGCGGTGCGGGCCGGCGGGCTGTTTGTGGCGTCGGTCCGGGGGCGCCGTGACCTGCACGCGCTGCTGTTTGCGATCGGGGTAGGCACGCTGTTTCCGGTCTACAAGACCGGCGAGAACGGCGGGGCGATGGTCTACCGGCGGGGCGTGGGCGTCATGCAGACGCAGACGGCCCCGGCCGCGTCTCCCTCCGATGCGTCCTCCGATGCGCCCTCCGCGACCCATTCCGTACCCCCCGACTCCACACGCCCCGGGGCGGCATCGTCCCAGGCTGCCGGTTCAAAACGCAAGTAGATCGCGGGCCGCCTCCTGGATGTTTTCGTCGCTCGGCAGCACGGCGCGCTCGAGGGCGTGCGCAAAGGGGATGGGCGTAAACGCTCCCGCGACGCGGCGGATGGGCGCATCCAGGTACTCGAAGGCGTCGTCAGCAATCTGGGCACAAATTTCCGCCCCGAAGCCGATGAACTCGTGGTCCTCGTAGACCACCAGCGCCCGGTTCGTTTTCTGGACCGAGCGGAGAATTGTCTCCGTATCGAGCGGAACGATGGTGCGAAGGTCAACGACCTCCACCTCCACACCGTCCTGCTCCTGAAGTTCGCGCGCGGCGTTGAGCGCCTTCGGGACCATCATGCCGTAGGTAATGATTGTGAGGTCGGTCCCTTCGCGGGCCACGCGCGCCTTCCCAAAGGGAAGGGTATAGTCCTGCGGGGGCGTGGGGGTGCGGGCGGAGGCGGCGCGGTAGAGGGCCTTGTGCTCCAGGAACAGCACGGGATCTTCCATCCGAATGGCGGTGGCGAGAAGGCCCTTTGCGTCGGCAGCGGTGGCGGGGAGGGCCACCTTTAGCCCGGGCGTGTGGCCGAAGATCGACTCGACGTTTTGGGAGTGGCACAGGCCGCCGTGGATGTAGCCGCCGCACGGCACACGAATCACCATGGGGCACGTCCAGGCGCCGTTGGAGCGGTAGCGGAAGGGGGCCACCTGGTTGCGCAGCTGTTGCATGGCGGGCCAGATGTAGTCGGCAAACTGAATCTCCACCACGGGCCGGAACCCGCTCGCGGCGTAGCCCACGGCCGTGCCCACGATGGAGCCTTCCGCGAGGGGAGAGTTGAAGCAGCGATCGCCTCCAAACTCGGCAGTGAGGTCTTTCGTGGCGGTAAAGACGCCGCCCTTTTCACCGGCCACGTCCTCGCCGTACACGAGGATGGACTCGTCGCGCGCCATTTCTTCTTTCAGCGTGCGGTTGATGGCGTCGACCATCACCATCGGCTCGGCGTCCGGGTCGAGGTCGTTCACCGAGTTGTAGTCGAGGCCAAGATCGCCCTCGAAGAAGACATGGTCGGTGGCAGTATCGGGGGTGGGGTCGGCCTGTTGCCGGGCCCACTCGGCGGCGGCGTCCACCTCGTCGTGGACGTCGTCGCGCATCGCCTCCACCTCGTCCGCGGAGAGGATGCCCGCGTCGGCAAGGGTGGCGGCGAAGCGGGCAATGGGATCGATCTTGCGGTCGGCCTCCAGCTCCTCCGGGGTGCGGTACTTGGTGTGGTCGTCGGAGGAGGAGTGGGGAAGCAGGCGTACGGTATCGGCGACGAGGCACACCGGGCCGTTGCCGTCGCGGATGTGAGAGATCGCGGCCCGGGCCGCCGACGCGCTGGCAAAGAAGTCGGTGCCGTCCACGCGCATGCGGCTGAGGCCCTCGTAGCCCGCGGCCAGCTTGTACGGCGTGCCGCCGGCGGTTTGCTCATCAATCGGCACGCTGATGGCGTACTTGTTGTCCTGCACGAGGAAGAGCGCGGGGGCCTGCTCACGCGCGGCCCAGTTGAGGGCCTCGTGGAAGTCGCCCTGGGAGGTGGCCCCGTCCCCACACGAGATGTAGACGTAATTGTCCTCGTTCCGCTGCTGGATGGCAAACCCAAAGCCGACGCCGGGATTGAACTGCGCCCCGACCGAAGAGGCAGTGGTCATGACGTTGAGGCGCTTCAGGCCAAAGTGCTCCGGCATTTGGCGACCGCCGGAGTTGGGGTCGTCGGCCTTGGCGAGGTGGGCGAGCAGGGCTTCACGCGGCGTCATGCCCAGGGACAGCGCCATGCAGAGGTCGCGGTAGTAGAAGCAAAACCAATCGTGCCCCGGGCCCTCGCCGGGGCGTGAGTAGCGGCTGAGGGCAGATTGGATTGCCTCGTGCCCGGCGCACCCGATGTGGAAGTGGCCGCGGCCTTGCTTCAGCAGCGTCATCATCTTTTCATCGAGCCGCCGCGAGAGCATCATCGTCCGCAGCCGCTGTCGCAGGTCGGCGGCCGGCAGGTCCGCAGGCGTGAGGGGGGGCACCTCAATGCTGCCGTCGGAGGCGATGGACGGCAGGTCGGGGATCGCAGCGTGGCCGTTGCCGTGCATCAGGTTTTCGACGGGCAGGTCGTCTTGGGCAGCGGCGCCGTCCTCGTGGACGGAGGGGGCCGAGGAGGAGGGGCGGGATGCGTCCGCCGAGTGCTCGTCGGGGGAGCGGTCGGGAGGGCTGGAGTCTTGCATCTCAGAGGAAGCCATTGGTCGAAGCCACGGAGAAAAGACAGCACGGCGGAAGGGGCGCGGCCCCGGATTCGAAAATCGGCCGGGGGGCCCCGGAGAAGCCGGGGATGCGCGCGTCGTAAGCGCTTCCGGCCCAGATCCGCCATTGAAGATCGGAGGGTATTCCTCCTTTTATGGACGGTCCTCTGCCCCCAAAAGGTTCGTGCGCAAAGGGTCGCATGCGCGGACGGGCCCCAGCGGCGCGAGGGGACGTGCACGAGTGGTCGGCCCCAAACACCGCCACAGTGGGGCATCAGCGCTACACCTCCACCGCCTCCGTCTCGGGGGCAGGCTCGTACGGAAGCTCAAACCAGAACCGAGTGCCGCGGTCCTTGGTGCTTTCGACGTGAACGGTCTCGCCGTGGGCCTGCAAAATCTGTTTGACGATGCTGAGGCCCAGGCCCGTGCCGCCGCTTTCGCGGGAGCGGTCGGGGTCGACCCGGTAAAACCGTTCAAAGATCCGATCGAGGTGGTCTTCGTCAATGCCCTGCCCGGTGTCCACGATCTCGATGCGCACCTTGTCCACGCGCCGTTGCAGGCGGCAGCGCACCGAGCCGCTCTGCGTGTACGCGATGCCGTTTTCGACCAGGTTGGTGAGCACCTGTCGGATGCGAGAGCGGTCGGCCCGCACAAAAAACTGGGGAACATCGGCTTGTAGGTCAAGCCCCTTCTCGTCGGCCTTTGGGCGCAGCATCTCCGTCACCTCGTGCACCAGGTCGCGCAGGTCGAACACCGACCGGTTGATCAGGTCCTCGCGGTACTCGAGGCGGGCGATGTCGATCAGGTCGTTGAACAGATTTTGGAGCCGATTGAGGTTGGTCAGCCCCTTTTCGGCGTACATCTTTCGCTGTTCCTCATCGAGCCCGGAGGTGCCGAGCGCCTCCAGGTAGCCGCTGATGGAGAAGATGGGGTTGCGCACCTCGTGGGAGACGTTGCCGATGAACTCACTCTGGAGGCGCGTCATGCGCTCCAGTTCTTCGATTTTTTCGCGGAAGGCATCGGAGGCGCGGTTGAGGCTGTCGGCCAGTTCTTGAAATTCCGCGGCGCGGGACTGCACACGAATCTTGCCGGCAAACTCCCCATTGGCCACCCGGCGGGCGGTTTCGCTGATCTGGGTAAGCGGGGTGGTGACCTGATAGGCCGCGATGAAGCTGCCCAGGAGGGCAAGGACGAGTGCGAGGACCATGCCCAGGATGAGCATGACCTGCGAGCGCCGTGCCAGGTCGTACAAGGGGGGCGGCGGCTGGCCCACCTGCACCACAAGATTTGTCGACGGCCGGTAGAGCGTCGCGATGAAAACCGGTTCGCTCGTGCCCGCGTCCAGATACGCAAACCGCGCCGTCGGGGCCGACAGGGTGCGCAGCGCCGAGGCGTCCACGAGGCTGTCGGTGGGGAGGGGAGGCCCGGCCGTGGGGCGGTACGTGGTGTCCGGGGTGACCAGAGCGACGCGCAGATCGCTCAGGTCCGTGATGGTTTCCACGATGCGGTGCCGCCGCTCCACGCTGCGCTCGTGCTCCACCTGCACCGCGATGCGTTGCGCTTGGTCGTGCAGGGTTTGCTGCATGGACGTCCGCATTTCGCCCCGCAGCACCAGTAGCACGTAGAGGCCCACGCCCACCACCGCCACGCCCACAAACAGGGCGAAGGTAAGGACCATCCACGTCTGCGTGGAGGCCCGCCGCGGCAGGAGAAGGTCCCAAATTGACCGGAAGAAAGACATACGGTGCCGCCAGTGTACCACTCCCGCAAATCAGCGTCGAGGAACAGGGCCTACGCTTCGGCCGACTCTTCCTCTTGCACGAACCGGTAGCCCACGCCCCGCACGGTTTGGATGTGCTTGGCAAAGTCCCCAAGCTTTTCGCGCAGATTTTTGATGTGGGCGTCCACCGTTCGCTCCGTCACCATCATGGCGTCTTTCCAGATGGTTTCGAGCAGCTGCTGGCGCGTGAACGCCTTCTTGGGATGGCGGACGAGATAGCGAAGCAGCTCAAACTCGGTCAGTGTCAGGCCCAGGTCATCGCCGTGGAGCTCGGCCCGGTACTCGTCCTCGTAAATTTTAAGGCCGTTGACTTCCAGGATGCTGCTCTCTTCGACGCCCGAGCGTCGGAGCACGGCCTTTACGTGGGCGACGAGCACCTTTGGGGAGACGGGCTTGGTGAGGTAGTCGTCACCGCCAAGCATCAGCCCCTCCACCTGATCCTCCTCTTCGGTCTTGGCGCTCAGAAATACGATGGGAATCTCTTCGGTCTCAACGCGAGAGCGCAGTTCCTCGCACACCTCGTAGCCGTCCACCCCGGGGAGCATGATGTCGAGGACGATGAGGTCAATCTTGCCGGAGGCCTTTTCCAGGGCTTCTTCGCCGTCAAAGGCGGTGTGGACGGAATAGCCTTCTTCGCTCAAAAAGTGGCTGACGACGTCGACGACGCTCTCTTCGTCGTCAACAACGAGAACATCGATGTCGCTGGGGTCGGCAGTAATGGGCATGGGCTCTGTAGGGGGTCAAGAAAAAGAAACAGTGATGCGTGGAGGCGTGCGCGTCTCCCCGTCGAGGGCCAGGGGGCAGGCCTGCCCCCACAGCAAGACGCTCAGCACGTGACCGAGGGATGGTGGAAACGCCCCGGCCCGGCGCAGCGCCAGGAGTGATCGCGTGGGGCATGCGGGCCGGACGCGTGCGTCGCGAGAACAGCGTCTCGTGGCCGCATCGTCGTCCCCCGACAGTGTGCCCGGACGAACAAGCTCAGGCGGACAGGGCCGAGGCGCGGACCGCCCCAGCCAAAACTGCGAAGGGTGAACGTAACGAAGACTCAAACAACGGGATGCACGCGGGTCAATGTGGGGAGTCTTGCAAGCGTAACGATGTTGTGTGTTGTTCCGAGGGGGAGACCACTGGGGCCTCCGACGGGGGGCGGGCTGCCGTGTACCGACGGGGAACCCGCGGGGAGACCTTGCAACAGATCTCGTACGGAATGGTCTCGCTCCAGCGGGCCACCTCATACACTGAGGGGCCGCTGGGGCCGAAAAGGACAGCGGGATCGCCCCGCGATACGTGTGCAGCGGGCGCGCGATCCGGCGGCCCAAGATCTACCATACACATGTCCATGCAAATCGTGCCGACGACCGGGCGGGTGTAGCCTCGGATGCGCACGGAGGCCCGGCCGGAGCCGAGGCGGGGGTAGCCGTCGCCGTACCCGACGCCAAGGGTGGCGATGCGGGTGCGGTGCGGGGCGGTCCACGTGGCGCCGTACGAGATGGGCGTGTCGGCCGGGACGGTTTTGAGCTGGGTAACGCGGGCCGTCAACTGCATGGCGGGGCGCAGGTCAAGCTGTGCGGCGAGCTCGGGCGTGGCGGCCAGGCCGTAGAGGGCGATGCCGCTGCGCACGAGGGTGGGAGAGACGGAGGCCGGGGCGGGGCCGAGGGTAAGGAGCGCCCCGGTGTTTGCCGCGTGGATGTGCTGCACGTCGTCGGCGTGCTTCGCCGCGACGGCCTCGAACCGCTCAAGCTGTGTTTGGGCAAACGCGCTGTCGGGCTCGTCGGCGGTGGCAAAGTGGGTCCAGAGGCCCGCGACCGTGACGCCGGGGGTGGTGCGCAGGCGCCGCAGGACCTCTGAAGCGGCCTCCGGGGCGAGGCCGAGCCGCCCCATGCCCGTGTCCACGAGCACCTGCACGCGAAGGGGCGCTCCTGCCTCTGCGTGCTTCGCAACCGCCGCCGCCACCGCGGGCGACGGCACGGTGGCGTCCAGGTCGTGCTCGGCATACTGGGGCAACTGGGCGGGGGCGGGCGCCCCCAGCACCAGGATGCGCGCGGTGTGGCCGTGCTCGCGGAGCCGAATGCCCTCCGCCAGCCGCGCTACCCCAAAGTGCCGAATGCCTGCCGTCGTCAGCGCACGTGCCACCGGCAGCATGCCGTGCCCGTACGCGTCGGCCTTGATGATTGCCATTAGGTCAGCCCCGTCGGCACACGCTTGCAACTTCTGGGCGTTGTGGCGAATCGCGCCCAGGTCGACGGCGGCGACGACGGGCGAAGAATCGGGGGAGGCAGAAGAGGGGGCAATGATGTGAAGAGGGCTTGATGCACGAGACAACGGGCACCGGCAGAGCGTTGGTAGGTCTCGATTCGCCGAATAGTTCCGAGGCCGACGCTGCGTCCACGGGCACCGCCCACGGTGTGTTGGGCATCCTGCGAATGTGCAAAGTTGACGATATGCGTTCGGGAGAGCCGTCTCCGGGCAACCCGGCTGTGGCCCGCGTCGGAAAGACTCGACCCGCGAGCCTTACGCATCCTACACGGGTTGAGAAGTCCGTCCCGTCTGTCGTACACTACAGTGCATTAAAAAACTGTATCGGGGGCCCACAGCCCCCTCCCTCCGCCGCCGTTCCTTCCGCCACCCGCTTTCCTTTGCGATGCGTCGCCTTGCCATTGTCCTCGCGTTTCTGCTCACCGGCACCGGGGTTGTGCGTCCCGCCCCGGCGCAGGAAAAACCTTCCTTCACCCTGGAAAAGATTCATGCCTCCTCCACCTTCCGCCCAGAATCGTTTCAGGGCGGGCGATGGGCGGAGGAGGGGCCCGTAATTACGTACATTGAGCCGGCCGACACCGCCGACGCTACGCACCTGATGCGCTACAACCTGCGGACCGACGAGCGGACGCGGGTGATCGACGGCACCAATCTGTACGCGGAGGATGTCGACCGCATCGTGCCGATTCAGGACTATGCCTTTGACGACGCCGGCGACAAGGTGCTCATCTACACGGATTCGAAGGAGGTCTGGCGCACCAATACCAAGGGCTTCTACTACGTCTACGACCTGAACACGCAGGCGCTGACCCCGATTGCGGACCGGGACGACGGGTACCAGATGTTTGCCAAGTTCAACCCCTCGGCCACACAGGTCGCCTTTGTGCGAAACCGTGACCTGCACGTGGTGGACCTGGAGACAGGCACGGAAACGGCACTCACGACCGACGGGAGCGAGGGGGGCATCATCAACGGCACGTTCGACTGGGTGTACGAGGAGGAGTTCGGCGTGCAGGACGGCTGGCGGTGGAGCCCGGACGGGGAGCGCATCGCCTTCTTCAAGCTCGACGAGTCGGACACCCGCTCGTTTCCGCTCGTGAACAACACCACCCGCTACCCCGAGATCACCCCGTTCCGCTACCCGAAGGCCGGCGAGGTGAACAGCGAGATTAAGGTTGGGGTGGTGGACCTGTCGGCCGTCGATGCCGCGGCCGCGGGGCAGTCGCAGGCAATTTCGTACTTCGACACCCAGACGTGGGACCCGGGCCTCACGAAGGCGGAGGAGGCCGTGGACCCGCACGAGTACATCGCCCGCATGGGCTGGACGCCGGCGATGGACGGCGAGCACCGCGTCTGGATGTTTCGGCTCAACCGCACGCAGGACACCCTCGACCTGATGTACGGCCACCCGGGCACCGGCGAGACGGAGCGCGTGCTGCGGGAGACGCAAGACACGTACATCGACGTGACGGACGAGAAGATTTCGTTCTTGGAGGACGGCGAGCGGTTTGTGTATCTCTCCGAGCGCACCGGCTACAACCACGCCCACCTCTACCGCAACGACGGGACGCCTCTCGGCCCCATCACCGCAGGGGCCTGGGAGGTGACGCAGTTCCACGGCCTTGACGAGGACGCCGCCACGGCCTACGTGACCGCCACCCGCGATACGTCTCTCGAGCGCCACCTCTACCGCGTGGACGTGTCGATGGAGGCGCACGAGACAGCTGCTGCTCCCGAGAAGGTGACCACGCGGACGGGCTGGCACACCATCAACCTGTCGAACGATCTCGACTACTACATCGACCGCCACTCGGCCGCGGGCACGCCGCCCACCTGGACGCTCCACGCCGCCGATGGCGAGCGGCTTACGGTCCTGCAGCAGAATGAGGCGCTCGCCCAGCGCCTGGACAGCCTGGACCTGCCGCAGAAGCAGTTCACGACCCTACCCGCGGCCGACGGCACGCCGCTGAACGCGTCCATCATCAAGCCCACGGACTTCGATCCGGGCACGCCGCACCCGGTGCTCATGTACGTCTACGGCGGGCCGGGCGTGCAGACGGTGACGCACCGATGGGGCGGCTCGCGGGCGCTCTGGCACCAGTACCTGGCGCAGACGCACGACGTGGTGGTGGTGAGCGTGGACAACCGCGGCACCGGAGGGCGTGGCAAGGCGTTCCAGGACGTGCCGTACCGGCAGCTGGGTCAGCCGGAGGCCGCCGATCAGGTCCACGCCGCCCAGGCGCTCGCCGACTCGGCGTGGGTGGACGCGGACCGCATCGGCATCTGGGGCTGGAGCTACGGCGGCTACATGACGCTGCTGTCGATGCTGAAGGACGACGGCCCCACAACCTTCGACACGGGCGTCTCTGTGGCTCCTGTCACCGACTGGCGGCTCTACGACACCATTTACACTGAGCGCTACATGGCCTCGCCCCAGCGCAACGCGGACGGTTACAAAAACGGGGCGCCGCTTGCCTACGCCGATCGCCTCCGCGAAGATCAGCACTTGCTCCTGGTGCACGGCGATGACGACGACAATGTGCACTTCCAGAACAGCGTGCAGATGGCAAATCGGCTGCAGGCGGCCAACAAGCAGTTCCGCTTCATGATGTACCCGACCCACGAACACGGCATCGCGGGCGGCAACACGCGGCTGCACCTCTTCACCATGATTACGGACATGCTCGCTGAGCATCTTGCGCCGGCGTCCGAGATGGAGACGGCCCAAATGGGGGAGACCACAGGACCGTAGTGGGGCGCGTTGACGAGAGATCGTTCGGGGTCTACCTTTTAGAAGTACGGCGGCCTTCTACGTTGGGGCCGTTTTCCACCTTCACCCTTCCCACCTTTTGCGCGAGCGCCCCTCCAAGGCGAACGATCACCCTGATCGATGGCAGATGGGGGGGAGGACCGTTCCGAAATTCCAAGCCAGATCCCGTATGACGCCTGACCTTCTCCTCCGCGGCGGCACTCTACTTCGGCCCGAGTCCAAAAACACTCGGACCGCCGACCTGCTCATCCGAGACGGCACCATCGCGGCCATCGGGGAGGACCTCCTGGGGGAGGAGTTCCTGGAGACCGACGACGTGCCCACGTACGACGCCTCCGGCAAGCTCCTCTCGCCGGGATGGATGGACATGCACGTTCACCTCCGCGAGCCCGGCTACGAGCACAAAGAGACCATCGCCACCGGCACCCGCGCGGCCCTGGCCGGCGGCTTTACCGACGTGGCCTGCATGCCCAACACCGATCCACCCCTTCACACCCGCGACGTGGTGGAGTTTGTGCGGGAGCGGGCCGCGGATACGCCCGTGGGCGTTCACCCCATCGCCTGCGTCTCAAAAGAGCGGGCCGGGGACGAGATTGCCGAGATGGCCGACCTGGTGGAGGGGGGCGCCGTGGCGTTCAGCGACGACGGGGCCCCGGTGCCCACAGCTGGCCTCATGCGGCGGGCGCTGGAGTATAGCCGCATGCTCGACCGTCCCATCATCAACCACATGGAAGAGAGCACCCTCAACCCCAGCGGGCACATGCACGAGGGCGAAGTGTCGGCGCGTCTCGGCCTCGACGGCATCCCCGCGGCCTCCGAAGACGTAATGATTGCCCGCGACATCGAGCTGGCGGCGCTCACGGGCGGGCACGTGCACGTGGCGCACATCTCCACTGCCCGCGGCGTTGAGCTCGTCCGCCGCGCCAAGAGCCGCAACCTCCCCGTCACCGCCGAGGTGTGCACCCACCATCTCGCCCTCACCGACGCAGCCGTGGAGCGAACGGCGTTCGATACCCGCACGAAGATGCACCCGCCCCTCCGCGCGCCCGCAGACGTGGAGGCGCTAAAAAGAGGCCTCGCCGACGGCACCATCGATGCCCTCTGCACCGACCACGCGCCCCATGCGCCCCACGAGAAAGCCGTGGAGTACACGCAGGCCCCCTTCGGCATCCTCGGCCTCGAAACCGCCTGGGGCCTCATTGGGCGAGAGCTCATCGAGCCGGGCGTCCTCTCGGTCGAGGAAGCGGTGCAGGCGCTCACGGCGGCCCCGCGCCGCATCCTGCGGCTCGATGCACCGAGGATCGAAGAAGGCGCCCCGGCGCGGCTCACCGTGTTCGACGCCTCCACCGAGTGGACCTTCACCGAGGACCACATCCGCTCGAAAAGTAAGAACACGCCGTTTGTGGGCCGCCGGATGGTGGGGCGCCCCTGGGCCGTCTATAGCGACGGGCACTTCGTGACCCTCGAGGCAGGGTAGACGCCGCGCTCCTGGCCCCGTCCACCTTCTACAACGGCGACGCCACGGGCTACACGGACTATCCGACCTGGGACGGACTGTGTAAAATGGCGCCTCGGCCGAGGTGCTGGACTCCCTTCAGAAACTCGCCGGGCACTGGTAGCGAGGCGGGGGGACGGGCGGGCAGCGGGAAGGCGCCCTCTCGTCAGTCGTAGTCGCGCGGCCCGAAGATGGACGTGCCGAGCCGCACCATGGTGCTGCCCTCCTCGATGGCCACCTCAAAGTCGTTGCTCATCCCGATGGAGAGCTCCTCCATCGTCACCTGCGGATTGTTGGTCGCGTCGTAGGTCTCAAACAGCGTCCGCATCTCCCGAAACTCGCCCCGCACCTCCTCGGGGTCGTCCACAAACGAGGCGAGGGCCATCAGTCCCTTGATGGCCAAGTGGTCGTACTGCGCGCAGTGGTCGAGGTAGTCGTGCACCGCTTCGGGGGCAAGGCCGTACTTTTGGTCCTGGCCCGTGATGTTCACCTGCACGAGGCACGGCATCACGCGGTCGTTTTTGGCGGCGCGCTTGTTGAGCTCGTTGGCGAGCCGCGGGCTGTCGAGCGCATCAAACCAGTCGGCGTGGCGGGCCACGTACTTGGCCTTGTTGCGCTGCAGGTGCCCCACCATGTGCCACGTCACGTCGCCGCCCTCGAAGGCCCCGGGCCGCGCCTTCGCCTTGTCGCGCAGCTGCCGGGCCCGGTTTTCGCCGAAATGGGCCAGCCCCGCGGCCGTGCCCGACGCAATGGCCTGCATGGGGAACGTCTTGGAGATGGCCACGAGCGTGAGGTCGTCGGGCGAGCGCCCGGCGCGCTCACAGGCCTGAGCGATGCGTGCGCGAACCGATTCGACCCGTTGGGCGACGACCTCGGGGCGAATCTGCTCGACAATTTCCGGTGTGGCGTCCGGGATCTTGTTCATGCGGGGGCGGGGGCGGTAGGTGCGAAGGAAGCGCGAGCAAAGACGCTGATGATATCCGTTCTGCGACGCGGATGATCCCGCCCGCGGCGCCCTACTGCGCAGGCTGCACGTCAAACGACACGACGCGGCTGCCCTGGGTGACCACGCGGACGCGAAGGGGGCGGCAGCACACGCCACAGTCTTCAATGTAGGTCTGCGTCCCCGGCACCGACGGGTCCACCAGGACGGCGGTCGTTTCCCAGCAGTGCGGGCACGTGAAGGTGTGCTCGCGGACGTTCATGGCGCGGCGGACAGGTGCGAGGCGGACAGGTGCGAAAAACAACGGGGCGGCGGACCGGGGCGCTACGCCTCGGCGCGGAGCACGTCCATCGGCGGGCGGTCGTAGAGGCCGCGGCTGTTCCAGAGCCCGATGCCGATGGTTACGACCACGGCGGCCCCGAAGGCGCTTAGCAGCACCAGCGGCGCGCCCACAAAGGGTCCGTTGAACACAAAGTACGAGAGGCTCCAGGCCGCCGCGAGGGCCAGCAGGAGGCCCGTCGCCGCCGCGAAGGTGCCGAGAAACAGGTACTCCACCGTCATGATCTTCTGCACCGTGTCGCGCGAGGCCCCGAGGGTTTTCAGCAGCACGCTCTCCTCCGCCCGCTGGTAGCGGCTCACCACCACCGCGCCCGCCAGCACAATGAGGCCCGTGAACACGCTGAAGAGCGCCATAAACCGGATGACGTACGACAGGCGCCCGAACAGGTCCTGGAAGGTAGAGAGAATGAGCGAAAGGTCGATGGCCGACACGTTGGGGTATTGTTGCACCACCGACCGTTGCACAGCGGCGGACATGTCTTCGTCGGAGGCGCGGCTCAGCAGCACGTGGGTTTGCGGGGCGCGCTCCAGTACGCCTTCCGGGAAGACCACAAAGTAGTTGGTGCCCATGCGCTGCCAGTCGACCGTGCGCAGGCTGGAGATGTAGGTCTTGAGGGGGCGCCCCTGCACGTCGAAGGTGAGGGTGTCCCCCACGCCCACGTTCAGCTCCTCGTGGGCCATCTCGCGCTCCATGGAGATGGGCACCGCCGCGCCCGTCTGAAACGGATTGCCCGCCACCGACCCCACGAACTCCCCCGCCACGAGCGTCTCGCTCTCGCTGAGGTGGTCGCGGTAGGTGACGCGGTAATCGCGCTCGTACGCCCAGGTTACGTCCACCGTCGAGTCGCGCCGGAGTGCCTCCAGGCTGCGCCCCTGCACCGCCTGCAGGCGGGTGGTCACGATCGGCTCGCGGGAGAGCACCGGGGCGCCGGCGTCTTTCACCGCCTTGGTCACGCCCTCCACCTGCGGGTTTTGGATGTCGAACAGCACCAGGTTGGGCCGTCCCTCGCCCCCGGCCACCTGGATTTGCTCCAGCAGCGTCCGCTCCACAAGGACGAGCGTGGTGATGAGGAAGACGCCCAGGCCGAGCGTCAGGAGCAGCACGGTCGTCTGGTTGTGGGGCCGGTACAGATTGGCCAGGCCCTGCCGCCAGGGGTAGGACCAGGAGGTGGGAAAGAAGCGGCGCACGCCCGCCACGATGCCCCGGGCCACGAGCGCCAGCACCCCAAAGACGGTGCCCACGCCCGCCGCGTAGCCGAGGCCAATCTCCCAGGTGGGCGCCTGCAGCAGCGCCACGCCCGTCACCGCCGCGGCCACGGCGGCAGCCACGGCCCACCGCGCCGGGTCGCGCCAGCCGCCCGTTGACGGCTCCACCTCGGTGCGGAGCGCCTGCAGGGGCGAGACGCCGCGCACCTCCAGCAGTGGCCAGAGCGCGAACAGGAGCGTCACCCCCACCCCCACCGCCATCCCCAGCCCCACGGCCGTCCACGAGAGCGCAAACGACACCTCGAACGGCAGAAAGTCCTGAAGGAGGCGTGGCACGAACGCCTGCAGCCCCACCCCAAGGGCGCTCCCGAGGCCCGCGCCGATGATTCCCAGCACCCCTGCCTGCGCCAGGTAGATGCGAAACGTGCGCCCTGCCTGTGCCCCCAGGCACCGCAGCACGGCAATGGAGGTGAGGCGGCGCTGAACGTACACGTGCACCGCACTCGCCACGCCCAGGCTGCCCAGCAGCAACGCCACGAACCCGGCCAGCCCCAGAAAGCGCGACAGGTCCGTCAGCCCGTCCTCCCAGTCCGCGGCCTCCTCCTCCACCGTGTCGATGTCCAGGTCCCGCCGCTCCAGGTGCGGGTTGATCGTGGCGATGAGGGCGTTGAGGTCGCGCCCCGCCTCAAACTGGAAGAACACCTCGTACTCCACGCGGCTGCCGCGGCCAAAGAGGGTGGTATCGAGCCCCGCCCGGGGCACGTAGATGCGCGGGCTGGCGGCGGACGTGAAGCTCGACCCGCCCGGCGCCTGTTCCAGCTCCCCAACGATGGGATAGCTCACCGCCCCAATCTGCACCGAGTCGCCCACGGAGACCCCAAACTGGCGCAGCAGTGTCCCGTCCACCAGCGCGCCGCCCTGTTCCTGGTACACGGCCGACGCGCGGTCGGGTGTGGTTTCGAGCGTGCCGTAGTACGGAAAGCCGCCCTCCACGGCCCGCACGGCGGAGAGCCGCGTGCCGCCGGTGGCAGGGAAGTAGGCCATCGACGCAAACGAGACGCGCCGCGACTGCTCGCCGCCGATGGAATCGACAAGGGCCTCCGTAGAGTCCGAAAAGGGCGACTCGCCCTCCAGCTTCAGGTCGGCCCCCAGGAGCGTTTTGGCCTCCTGGCTGACCGTGCGTGTGAGGTTGTCGCCGAAGCCGCGGATGGCCACCAGCGCCGCGACCCCAAGGACCATGGCCGATAGATAAAGCGCCAGGCGCGCGCGGCTGCCACGGCTGTCGCGCCAGGCCATTTTCAGAATCCACGGGACGTGTTCGCTCATGTAGAATCCGGAAGAGATCAGAAAGAGGCTCGGAGCAGGGGAGGAGGCGGGCGTGAGGCGTGAAACGTGAGGACGGGCTCGCTTACCGACTCACGCGTCACTCTTCACGCGTCGCTACCGCAGCTCTGTATCGCCAAACCGCTCCCCCAGGGTCCGGCACAGCGCCTCCAGGGGCTCGCGGTCGGTCTCGTCGAAGGCCCCGAGCGTGTCGGAGTCGACGTCGAGGACGGCCAGCAACTCGTCGCTGGGAGTAAGGACCGGGACGACGACCTCCGACTGGGTGGACGACTGGCAGGCGATGTGGTCGGGCGCCTCCGACACGTCCGGCCAGAGCTGCGTCTTTTGGGTGCGCGCCGCTGCCCCGCACACGCCGCGGTCGAAGTCGATGTGGAGGCAGCCGTGTGGGCCCTGGTACGGTCCCACGAGCAACTCCCGGTCGCCGATGTTCCGGTAAAAGCCGGTCCAGTCGAAATGATCGAACGCATGATGGAGCTCACAGGCCACCGTCGCCATCGCCGAAATCCAGTCGGTCGGGCCCTCCAGAAGGGCGTCGATGCGGCGGCGGACATCGGTGTAGGCGTTGGCCTTGTCGGCCGGGGGTGCTACGTCGGGCATGTGTCGGGGGAGAAGGGAGAGGTCACTACGGGCACGGATCAGGAACGTCGCGCGCCGATGGCGCGGCTGCCCCAGATGCGCTTGTCCGGGAGCAGGGACACCGTGAAGGGGCGGTCCACGGTGATTTGGCAGGACAGACGCGGGTAGCCGTACTGGGCGGCCAGGCGATCGTGCCAGTGCGCGGGCGGCGGCGCCTTTGCTCCCAGCCGCACCCCACAGGTGGCACATAGGCCGCGCCCGCCGCAGTTCAGGGTTTGCGTCCACCGCGTGTAGGGCGAAAGGTCGTGCCGCAGCAGGGCCCGGCGGAGATTGCTCCCGTCGGGCAGCGTCAACTGGCGCCACGTCGTGCCGTCGTGGACACGCACGCGGTGCGGGCCCGGCGTCGGGTCTGCATCGGAGGCATGCTGGGCCACGGGCCTATTCGGTTACGTCCACCTGGCTGGTGTAAAAGGCGACGTGGTCCTCAATCTCGGACGCTTCGTCGGACGGGTCCGGGTAGTACCACGCAGCATTCTCCGCGCGCGCTCCATTTTCCACGAGGTCGTAGTAGTGGGCCTTGCCCTTCCACGGACAGGTGGTGCGGTGGTCGCTCGTCTCAAGAAAGTCCGTATTTAGCGATGCGGGCGGAAAGTAGTGGTTGCCTTCCACGACGACCGTGTCGTCGCTTTCGGCCAGGACGTGGTCGTTCCAGACGGCTTTCATGGCGTGGGAGAGTTGTGGAAACGAAGGACTGGGAATAGGCCGACGAGCCTTGTGATGTGTTTTTTCATTTCACCAGTACTGCTGTACAACGAAGAGGTGCCGACCTGTGCCGAGGTCGTTGCAGTTCGGGACCCTTCCCATTCGGGGCTGGGGTGGAAATGGAGCCTACGGAGCGAGGCTCAGCCCCAGCATCCACAGTGCGAGCCCGGCCCGCAGCGCCCAGGCCCCCGTCCGAAGCCAGTTGGTGGCGACGAGGCGGCGGTGCGCTGCGGCGTCGAAGCCCTTGGTGAGGCGCGCATGGAGCGGCACCTGTACCAGCGCCGTCGTCCCCCAGATGAACGCCACGAGGCCGAGGCCCGTCCAGGCCATCCAGGCGGGCACGCTCAGGGGCAGGGCCCAGGCGATCCAGCCCGCCGTTCCCAGTTCGATGGACATCGCGGGGGCCACGATCCAGGTGATCCGCCGCATGTGCGCGGCCTGGAACGCCTCGTAGTTGGCCGCCCGCACGTACTGGAAAAGCGGGTAGTGCACGAGTTGCACGACGAGGATCACGCCGAGCATCAGCAGGGTGACGGCGGCGTGGACGAGAAGGAGCATGGCGTTGCACGTTGGAAAGTTCAACCCTGAGCGCTTGCGCGGTTGAAAGGGGATCTGCGGGGACGACGGGTGCGATCAGCGCCTACCCTCAGCAGATGTGGGTTGAGCGCATTACGCCGTGTGATCGGCCCAGACGGCATCGGCGGCGGCGCGGCCCGCGGCGATGGCCCCGTTGAGCGACGCGGTGCGGCGGTGGTCGCCGCAGACGTAGAGGCCGGGGCGGCGGCGCACCGCTTTCTCGGGCGGCGACAGGAAGGGCGGGGCCTGCTCGGGAAGGGCGTAGGGGATGTGTTGGGTCTGGAGGTGCGTCCATCCGCCCGCCTGCAGCCCAAACCAGTCAATCAATTGCGCCCGCACCTCTCGCTCGAGCGTGTCCTGCGGATCGGGCGGCGGTCCCACGACCACCACGGAGACCAGGGCGCGGTCCTTGGGGGCGTAGCCGGGCGCCACGTCGGACGGTACGGCCACGTTGTTGATAGGGCCGACGCCGTCGCCGTTGAGGACGAGCAGCGGATCGTCGAGGGGCGAACGGGGCGCGTCGTAGTAGAGGCAGACCGTAGAGCGGCCCTCCGTCGGGGTCACGTCGCCCACGAGCCGATTCGTCTCCGGCGCCTCCGTCGCCACCACAACGTGCGGCGCTTGCAGCGTCTCCCCATCGTGCAGCGTCACGGACTGCGCCTCCACGGCCTCGACCGGCGCGTTCAGCCGCACGGCCTTGCCGGGCAAGTGCTGCCGCATTTGCCGCGGCATCTGGTCGATGCCCCCCGCCGGGAGCACCGTCCGCCCCTCCGCGAACATCTTGAACACAAACTCGAACATGCGGCTCGACGCCTCCAGGGTGCGGTCGAAAAAGATGCCGCCGAGGAACGGGCGGAAAAAGCGGTCGATCATGGCCGACGAGAAGCCCCACCGCGTCCGCAGTGCCTCGAGGGTGGTGTGCTCCGGGCGCTCCATCACCTGCGGGAGGCTGTTGCGGGCCAGGGTGCGGCGGAGGCGCAGGATGCGCAGCTTGTCGGCCAGGGAGCCGATGGGGGCGACGAGGGTGCGGGGGGCGTCGAGCGGGTGGCGGCGCGGATCGGCGATGCGGTGAAAGCGGCCGTTGTAGCGCACGAGCGCCCCGTCGTGGAAGGGGTGTAGGTCGAGCGCGTCGTAGTCGAGTTCGCGCTGCGTCTCGGGGTAGGCGGTGAGCAGCACCTGAAAGCCGCGGTCGAGCCGAAAGCCGTCGACCGTGTCGGTCCGCACGCGGCCCCCCACACGGTCGCTGGCCTCCAGGACCTGCACGTCGAGATTGCGTTCGTGGAGGCGGCGGGCGCAGGTGAGCCCGGCCAGGCCGGCGCCAATGACGAGCACGTCGGGGGAGTTCATGAGCACGACAGGACGTGGGGGAGGCATGCGAAAGAGACAACGCTCCATTGCCCGTTGCGTTCGGCGGCCCCGGGTTCCGAAAACGTCCCTGAACCCCGTCCCGAACGCCTCCGGCATCTGCAGCGGCGGCCCTTCCGTGCCTCGCCCGCCCCGAAGGCCAGGCTCCTCAGCATTCTCCCCCTCCGCGGTCCCTCGCCCCCGAGTCCACCAGTGGGAGGGGGAGGCGTCTCCGACCAGGGCCCTTGCCGCCACCTACTGCACCACACGGAGCGTACCGGTGTGGATCGTCTCCTCGACCTCCAGCTCGTACAGATATGTTCCCGCCGCCCAGCCGTTCGTTCGTAGCGAGACGGTATGCCGGCCGGGCGTGTAGTAGCCGTAGCGCCGTCGCACGATGCGTCGGCCCAACAGGTCGTAAACGGTCGCAGTTACCACGCCGCCCGTGGACAGCTGAAGGTCGAACCGGGCATATGACTGCGCCGGATTCGGATAGCTCGGGCTTAGCACCGTTTCCGCTGGGGCCTCGGAGCGGTCGGACGTGTCTGAAACGAGAGCGTTGAGGCGATCCACAATGGCCGCCCGTTCGGGATACAAATGCTCTCCTGGACAGGCCGTCGCCTTCACGTCGCGGTGCCCGTACACGGTACGGAGCGGGCCGTACGAGGGATAGAAGCTGGTATCGTCGGGGGCAATGCCGCGACGCTCGGCAATCCAGCCGAAGAGCTGGACATAGCTGTCGATGAGCGCGGAGGACGGCTGCTGATTGTCCGGCGGGTGGAAGTATCCGAGCGCGGCGGTGCCCACGCTGCCGTCGTTGTACCCGTCGTGTGCCCCCACCACGTCGCGGCTATCGTCGTCATCCTCGCGGCCCTGGAAGATTGCGCCCGTCTGGCAGACGAGATAGTTGTAGCCGATGTCGATCCAGCCGTTGGTGTTCATGTGATAGTCCTGGATCGCGCGTACGGCCGCCGCGCAGTCCTGCCAGGTGTCGGCGGCTCCCGCGGCAGCGGTGGCGGTGTGGTGAAGGGCGAGGTGCGACGCGGGGGAATGGCGATAGTCGGCTCGGGGCGGGCGGGCGCCCCAGTCCTCGCGGGTGGAGAGGGGCGGCTTCGAGGGCGCGGAGGTGCTATGGGTCTGTCCGGTCTGGGGAAGATGCGGGGGCGGGGCGGCTCCCGACAGCTGTTGGGAATTGACCGCGTACAGCGAGAGCCGCCGGAGCACGGGCGACGCCTCCGCCGGGGCCCGCAACGTGAGGCGAACCTGCACGAACCGAGTATCGGGCGGTGTGAGCACCAGTCCAGCTGCCGTATCCCCGGCGTAGGCCGTGGGGAGGGAGGCTCCTTCTCGGGAGGGGGGCACCTGCGTGCGATGCCCCGGAGACACCCAGGCGCTCCAGTCCGCCCCGGCCGCACGAACGCGGACGTCGACGTCCAGGGCGGCATGGCGGGGGCGGGTGGCGTCCCAATGCAGCCCCACGCCATTTGCCAGGAACGGAAGTGGGAGAGGCGCCGATGTAAGCTGCCCCGTCGTCGCGCCCGTTCGGAGGCGCACCGTCGTGTCGACCTGAATCCCCGACTGTGCCTTGGCCTGGGTACGCCAGTCCGCCGCACGCAGGTGCAGACGCTCCCGCTGCACCGGCGCTGAAGTCATATCCGCCCTCTGCGCGTAGGCGGTGGAGCCCTGAGGGCTTGGCGCGAGGAGAGCGACGATCAGTAGGATAGGGCTCCACGCCGATATGGACATGCGTCTGGTGGGGGAGGCTCAGGGGCGGACGACGCGCCGCCGCCTGCGGTTGGCAGACAGGGGCTTAGGCGGTGCGCCCCACACTTGGGAGGGCCGGCCCAGGTTCCGGCAGGGCAGCCGCCCTCGGTCCCCCATCAGCTTGCCGTCCCTGCGTCGCACCGGCGAGGCAGCCGTGGATGCACCGACCAGGGAGGCCGGGGCGGATCGGCTTCATGCTGGGTGCCTCCCCCAACAACCTCTTCCCGCCGACCAACGGACGGCTCTCCGAGAGTGAGCAGTTCACCTCGGCGGTCGGTCGCTTCGTGGCCGATTATTCGCTCACCGACGAAACGAACGTCTTCGCCAGTGTCTCCCGCGGTCGTCACCGGAATGTCATCAATATGGACGCGGACGGGAGCACGATCTTGAACGCAGAGATCGTCTGGAGCTGTGAGACGGGCGTCAAAAGGCGAGCGTTCAACGAGCAGCTCGAGTACGAGGCGAACGGCTTCTACTGCGACTACAGCAACTTCCAGACGAGCGTGATGGCGCTGCAGGACGGAGAGTTCGTTACGGAAACGCGGGACTCGGGCGCCGCGACTGCACTCGGGTTCGAAACGGCGGTTCGCGGCGCACTCTTCTCCGGCGTGTCCGTGTTTGGCAACTACAGCTACATCGACGCCACCTTTGAGAGGCTTTTTGGCGGACTGACTATGGCCCACGACTTCGCGGATCTTGTGCAGCCCTGGGACTACTCGGTCACTGCGTTCCCAGCGCAGAACGGGTTCTGCACTCGCCCGGTAGCGCCGCTGCAGGGCTCGTTTGGGCCTCGTTCGTGCACATCGCCCGCCGTGTTTGCTCGCAGGGCTCGTCCGTCGCTTCGCTCGTGTTGGCTGAATATCCATCCACCAAACGGCTTCTGACGAGGAGGACGAGAACGGCGTTCGGCGTGCCGGAGGGGCCTGGGGCCGCTCACGCCCCGATGGGGTGCGCCGGCTTTCTGCATTGCTTCCTCCTCGATTGCCCACCGCCATGTCCACGTCCCGCCACACCTTTCTCGGGACCTCATGGGACACGGGCGTCCGTGACCGCAGCGAACACGGGCGATGCCGCTCAGGGCCTCCAGGCCGCCAACCCGGCGCACAATTCGCACCTCCGGTATGTAGACAGCAGTGCGCACGGCATTGGGGTCGTGACGGTGACCGGCGCCGGCGTTGAGACCGAAATGGTCACGATCCCGTCGTCGACCAGCGCGCCGCAGGACGCGGGGCCGACGCCCCTCCGGACCGCTCGGTTCCGCCTTGCCTCACGGGAGGCCGGCGCGCCCGTCGAGCTTCGCGGGCCAGACGTGTCGGGCACGCCGCCCTTCCCGCGGTCCGCAACGCAGGAGGAGCGATCGAGTGCGCTTGTGCCCTGAAGAGGCCTCCGTGAGGGGGCGGCGGAGTGCCGCGTGGATGCCTCTCGGGGCCTTGGTCGCCCTGCCCCGCTCCGTCGGTTTGCGCCCCGGGCGCCTGCACTTCCTCCGCTTCCAGAGCCACACATGCGGCTCTGATCGGGCTCCCCGCCGAGGGGACAGACAAGAGGCCGCCGGAGGAGGCGTCAGACGAAGACGTTAAATGGTTCCCGCCTCCGTCATTGCCCGCACCGTCTCCACCCGCTCCGCAATGGCCTGGAGGTCCTCATCGGACTTCCGGCGCACGTTGGCGAGCTGAAAATTCATGCGCCGGTTGCTCGAGAGGCGCTCCTGGTGGCGGTCCAGAAAGTTCCAGTAGAGCGACGTGAACGGGCAGGCGTCCTCGCCAGTCGCGGCGTCCGGGTCGTAGCGGCAGTGCGAGCAGTAGTTGCTCATCCGGTTGATGTACTTCCCGGAGGCCGTGTACGGCTTGGTGCCTACCACGCCGCCGTCGGCATAGAGCGCCATGCCGATCATGTTGGGCGACGAGACCCACTCCCAGGCGTCGATGTACATTGCCTCGTGCCAGTCGTTCATCTGCTGCGGGTCGATGCCGTAGAGCAGCCCGAAGAGGCCCATCACCATGAGGCGCGGGATGTGGTGGGCATACCCGTGCTCGCGGACCTGCCCGATGCATTCGCTCAGGCACCGCATGTCCGTATCGCCGGTCCAGTAAAAGTCGGGCAGGTCTTCGGTGGCATCGAGCGCATTGCGGTCCGTATACTCCGGCGCGTGGAGCCAGTATACGCCCCGCACAAACTCGCGCCAGCCCAGGATCTGCCGCACAAAGCCCTCTACCGCGTTGAGGGGAGCGTGGCCGTCGTGGTAGGCCTGTGCGGCCCGCTCCACGGCGTCCAGCGGGTCAAGCAGCTTCAGGTTGAAGGCGGCCGACAGACGTGAGTGGTAGAGGAACGGGCGCCCGGTCCACATCGCGTCCTGGTAGGTGCCGAAGGTCGGCAGGCGATGCGCGATGAAGTCGTCGAGCGCCGCCTCGGCCTGGGCGGGCGTCACCGGCCAGCGAAAGTCGTCCAGTGCGCCCGGGGCGTCGGCACACGCGGTGCGGACGAGGGCAAGCACGTCCTCCGTCACGCCGTCGCGCTCGAACGAGGGCCCCTCTGGAATCATGCCCGGCCCGTCCGCGCCGAAGCTCTCCTGGTTGTCGTCGTCAAAATTCCACGCGCCGCCCACAGGATCGCCGTCGTCGGTGACGAGCACGTCGTACGCGCGGCGCTGCTCGCGGTAGAAGTATTCCAGCGTCAGCTCCTTGCGCCCCTCGGCCCACTGCTCGAAGGTGCGGTGCGTAGCCAGAAAATGATCGTCGGCGTGCACCTCCAGCGGCACCCCGGCCTCGTCGCAGACCGTCTCGATCGCCCGCAGCAGGTCGTAGCGCCCCGGCTCCGTCACGCACACCCGCTCGGGCGCGTGCGCTTCAATTTGCCGCCGCAGGTAGTCCGGCGCGTCGTCGGCCCCAGGATCGGCGGACATCGGCTGGTAGTGCACCGTCCAGCCCCGCTCGCGGAGGTCGTCGCGAAAGTGGCGCATGGCGGCCCAGCCCAGGGCCAGCTGCTGCTTGTGGTCTGAGTAGCGGGTGCGGTGCACGTCCGCTTCCGTCATTGCCACGGCGTCGCGGGCCGGGTCGAGGGCCTCAAACACCGCCGCGTCGCGGCTGAGCTGATCGCGGAGTACAAGAAGAAGGGTGCGCATGGGCAGGGGCGGGGAGCGCCGAGAAAAATTGTGGGCAGCAAGATGCCGAGGGCAGAGGCGGGAGCGGAGAGGCGAAGGCATGCAGGCACGAGGAAAGTGGCCCGTTCGTCCCGGCGCCCGCCCTCACCGCGTCCCTTTCCTCCTCCGCATCCCCCGTTCCTCCGTTACCCCGTGCGAACGGTTCCCAGCCCGCCGTCAACGCCGATGACCTGCCCGGTCACCCAGTCGGTTTCGGGGTCGAGAAGCCAGGTGACCGCCGGCGCCACGTCCTCCGGCGTGCCCACGCGCCCCAGGGCGTGCATCTTCTCCGACTGCTTGCGGCCCGCCTCGGAGCTCAAGATTTGGGCCGACATTTTGCTCTTGTGCTCGCCCTCGCCGCCCACGAGGCCCGGCGCCACGGCATTCACACGCACGCCCCGTCCGGCGTACGTCGCCGCTGCGGCCCGCATGAGGCCCGTCACGCCCCCTTTGGCCGCGGCAATGGCCTCGTGGTTCTTGAGGCCGGTGCGCGAGACGGCGGATGTCATGAGCACGATGGAGCCGCCCTCCCGCATCATGGGGCGTGCGCCCGCCTTCACGGTGTTGAAGGCCGTGTCGAGATTCTTTTTGACCTGTTCCCGGTATTCGTCGACGCTGGTCAGGTGCGCGGGCTTCAGGAGAATAGAGCCCACGAAGTTTACCACTCCGTCGAGGCGGCCGTAGGTGTCGGTGGCGTGGGAGACCGCGTCCTGCACCTGGCTGAAGTCGGTTGCATCGAGAGGCATCGCGTCGCCACCGGTCGCGGCAGCCAGATCGTCGACCTCGCGTTCGGTGCGGGCGCCAAGGATGAGCGTCGCGCCGTCGTCCGCGAGGCGGTGGGCCACGGCGGTCCCGATGCCGCCGGTGGCGCCGAGAAGGACGTAGACCGGTGCGTTGTGGGAAGAGGCCATAGGGGGGAGGGAGGATGGGGAGAAGTACGCGTGCATCCCTCAATTCGCCAGCATGCGCGTGGTTCATCCGGCGCGATGCATATTCGCGAATCGTTACGGCCCTGTCCTTGCTCGTAGACCCAAAAGAAGAAGCCCGACCGATTTCTCGGTCGGGCTTGCTGTGCTCCCCGGGCTGGATTCGAACCAGCAGCCCTGCGGTTAACAGCCGCATGCTCTACCGTTGAGCTACCGAGGAATGTGTGTTGTGTACGTTGTCCCTATCAACCAACAGTCCGGGCCGAACCCGAACCCGCGTGCTTCCTCGTTGAGATGTCGAGGGATCAGGGCGTGTTCAAGGGCTCCCAATTTCGATTCGTACTTCCGGAAAACAACACGACATTCAGGGAAGTTCCGAGCGGTTTTGTCCACTCCCCCGACTGTGGCGGTCAGGCACGCCCGTGCGAAGGGATTGACGTTCTTTTCACCGGAGGTTACTCCTCGGCCGTCCAGGTGTTGTCCGTGCGGTCGAGGTCCGGGAGTCGCTTTTCCGGGTCGATCTGAACGCGGGTGACGGGGCCCGCCGGGAGCGTGATCGTGACCGACCGGGAGCCGTTGAGCCAGGGCTCCACCCCCACGCGACGCTCCACCGTCCGCCCGTCGTCGTAGGTGGCGGTCAGGAGCACCGGCATCGGCAGGCGGCCCTCGTCGTCGACGGTCACCGTCACGCCGTCGCTCGTTGAGCGCACGGAGGCGACCGCCTGGTCCAGGGTCCACGTCTTGTACAGCGCGCCGCGCCAGAACCAGTCCAGCTCGCGCCCCGCCACCTCTTCGAAAGTGTTGAAGAAATCGTGGGGCGTGGGGTGCTTGTAGGCCCAGCGCTCGGCAAACGTCTGGTAGGCCTCGAAGAAGGTCTCCTCTCCGAGAATCGCCTCCAGGGCGTACAGCATCACGCCCGGCTTGTCGTACGACGCGACGTAGCGGTCGGGGGCGTCCACGGGGTAGCGGTCGGCGTGACGCATGGAGGGCGTCTCGGTGGTGCGGGCCAGGCGGTAGTAGTAGTGCTCCGACGGTGCCCACGGCGTGTTGTCGGGGAAGAAGTCGGCGCGGCCCTCCGTTTCGTTGAACGTGGTGGTGCCCTCGTCGAACCAGGCGTACGTCTTCTCGTCGGTCCCCACGAGCATCGGAAACCACATGTGGCTGATCTCATGGTAGGTGACGCCGAAGAGTCCCTCGGGGGCGTCGTACTGCCCGATGAGCGTAATCATGGGGTACTCCATGCCGCCGCCGATCGGCCCCTCCACCGTTGTCATGTGCGGGTAGGGGTACGGCACGAGCATGTCCGACAGGTGCTCGATGGAGAACCGCGCAAACTCGGCCGAGCGTGCCCACAGGCGTTCCTCGGGGCGGTAGAAGGCATGGATGGCGGCGGTGCCCTCGCCGGTCTGGGCGGCGGTCGCGTCCCACACGAAGTCGTCCGACGTTCCGAACGCAACGTCCCGCACGCGCTCTGCGGAGAAGCGCCAGGTGAGCGTGCTGTCGCCCGCGGGGGCCGCGACGGTGGCCGCCCCGACGCCCCGCTCCGTGCTGTCCACGACAGAGACGACCGTGTTCTCCGACTGGCGGGCGCGGCGCAGGCGGGCGTGGGCGGAGTCGGTAAGGACCGCCTCCGGATTCTGGAGCGTTCCGGTGGCGCCCACCAGCCAGCCCTCCGGCACGGTCACGGACACGTCGTAGTCGGCGTAGCCCATGTAAAACTCGCCGTCGCCCAGGTAGGGCTGCGCCCGCCAGCCGTGCACGTCGTCGTAGACGGCCATTTGCGGGTACCAGTAGCCGAGGTAGTATACCTCCCCGTCCTGCCCCATCCGAAAGTTCTCTGCCCCCGGAATGCGGAAGTGCCATCCCATCTCCAGGGTGATGCTGTCATTGGGCGCCAGGGGGGCCGGGAGGGCGACGACCAGTCGCGTGTCGCTTACCTGATAGCCCTGCCCCAGGCGCTGCAGCTGGCGGCGCGACTGGATTTCCTGCAGCGGCGCCCGCCCCCGGATGCGCAGGCTGTCGAGCGTCATGCCGCCCGTCACCTCGGCGGGGCGGTTGCGCGGTGCGCCCTCCTTGTGAATGTTTTGGCGCAGGTGGAGCACCACCCGGCGCAGCGTATCGGGCGAGTTGTTGTGGTAGCGGAGGGTCCCGCGGCCCCGCAGCGTGTTGCTCGCGGGGGCGACCGTGGCGTCCAGGGTGTAGTGGGCGGTGTTCGTCCAGTAGTTCGGCCCTGGGGCACCGGACCGGGTGCGCGTGCCGGCCTCAATCGCCGCCTGAAACTCCTCGCTTGGCGTGATGGGGTTGGGATGCGGGCGCTGCTGCTGCATCGTCGTGTCGGACGAAGCGGCGGGCTGGGCGGCGGCCGGACCCAGTGAGGCGAGAAGCAGGAGGGAGGCGAGGAGGACGCTGCGATGCATGGCGAAGGGTCGAGTTGCGGGAGATGCTGCTCGCAAGAGGTACCGCTGCCGAGCCGGGGAGATCCACAGGCAACGAGGGGCTACTTCCCGGACGCAGGGCCCCCATGTCGCCGGAACCACTCCAGCACGTGGGCGGCCTTCGCGGCGAGCTGGCTGGGCCGGGCGGCGATGCCGTGGGCGGCACCGGGGACGCGCACGAGGGCCGCCTCCACCTCCCGCAGCTTCAGCGCCTGGTAAAACTGCTCCGCCTCCGACATGGGCGTGCGGTAGTCTTCTGTGCCCGTCATGAGCATCGTGGGCGTGGTGACGTTGTCGACGTGCGCGATGGGCGAGCGCTCCATGTAGTGGTCGCGGTGGTTCCAGGGCATGCCCGGAAACCAGTACTTGACGCCGTACGGGTACATGTCGGCCGTGAGGGCCCAGCTGTACCAGTTGACCACCGGCTTGGCGGCCACGGCGGCGCGGAACCGATCGGTGTGCCCCACGATCCAGGCCGTGAGCACGCCGCCCCCGCTGCCCCCTGTCACGTAGAGTCGGTCCTCATCGACGTAGCCTCGCTCCAGCACCGCGTCTACGCCGGACATGAGGTCATCGTAGTCGTGTCCCGGATAGTCGTGGTGGATGGCGTTGCCGAAGGCCTGCCCGTAGCTGGTGGAGCCGCGGGGGTTGGTGTAAAGCACCACGTAGCCGGCCGCGGCGTAGAGCTGCACCTCCGCGGAGAAGTAGGGGCCGTACGACGCAAACGGCCCGCCGTGAATTTCGAGAATGAGCGGGTATTCCTTCGACGCGTCGAACGTGGGCGGCGTTACAATCCAGCCCTCAATGGTTTTGCCGTCGTGGGAGGACGTGTAGGTGAATGCCTCCACGCTTCCCAGTGTTATCTGATCGAAGAGGTCGTCGTTGAGAGACGTGACGACGCGGGGATCCTGTCCCGCCCGGGCCACGGCCACGTCGGCCGGCCGCTGCGCGGTGGCGTGCGTGTAGGCCACGCGCCCGTTCGCCGCCAGGCTGAAAGACCCGCTCGTGTAGGGGCGCCCGATGGAGGTGCCGCCCACCTGTTCGGCGACCACCCGCCGACTGCCGTCCAGCGTGATGCTGCCGATCTTGGTCGACCCTTCGTCCACGTACTGGAAGACGATGCGCTCGCCCCCGGCGGTGAAGGTGGGGTTCTGCACGTCGTGCCCAAAGTCCTCTGTGAGCACGCGGGCGTTGGTGCCGTCGCGGTCCATCAGGTAGAGCTTCGTTACCTGATAGCCCTGCTCCCGGTCGTCGAAGCCGGTGTAGGCGAGGGTGGAGCCATCCGGAGACACCGCCACGTCGCCGTCTGGTCCTTCCCGGGTGGTGAGGGCCGACACCGATCCGCTCGATACGTCCACGGCGTAGATCTCGGTGTTCAGGGGGTCGAGGGCGGCGTCCTCGTGCCGGTTGGCGCTGAGGAGGAGCGTCTCGCCATCGGGCGTCCATACGGGCACGCCGCCATGGTCGTGCGGGGCTGAGGTGAGCTGCCGAGGCGTGCCGCCTGAGGCCGGTACCGTAAAGAGCTGAGTGTGGCCCCGCTCCGTGTAGCCGCCCCCGTCGCGGCGGTAGATCGTCTGCGTAGTGACGTCGGGCCGGTCCGCCCAGTCGGCCCCGTCGGGAGGACTCGGCAGTTCGGCAAAGGACGGCGCGGAGGCCTCGACGAACATCGTAAAGGCGATCTGTTTGCCGTCCGGGCCCCACGAGATTCCGCTCGGCGGGTTCTCGAGTTGGGTGAGGCGGGCCGTCTGTCCGCTGTCCATCCAGCGCACGAAGAGTTCGGCGCCGTCGTCGGTTGCGGCTACGTACGCCACCCGGTCGCCGCTGGGCGACCACCGGGGCTGGGAGGCATTCGTTTCGGGATCCGTGATCGGGCGATGGTCCGATCCGTCCGCGTCTACGATCCAGAGCCGGGCAGTGCGGCGGTCCTCCATCGTATCCATGAAGGTGCGGGCGTACACCACGCGGTCGCCGCTCGGGGAGATTTGGGGGTCGGCGGCGTATTCGAGGTCGAACACGTGGTCGAGGTCGAAGGCGAGGGAGTCCTGGGCGTACTGCGCCTGGGCGGGGGCCGTGCCCAGCAGGCTCAGCAGGAGCCCGAGGACGAGCAGGGCGAGGGAGCGGGGGACACGCATGATACACATGATACAATGGGGAGCGGGTGTGGGACAGGAAGCGACACATTGCAACGTAAACATTGCCCGGTGCGAGTGCGAGCCATCTCTCCGCGCTCGGCACAAGCACTGGCGGACGCGAGGGGCACCAGCGCGTCTCGCAGTGGGGAGGAGGGCCCACGCCGGAAGTGCGTAGCAATTTCAAGGAACATCCCAGTGGGCCACGGACGTTGGGTACGCCTGACATTCTAATGCCCGAGTGGCGGAATTGGTAGACGCGCGTGATTCAGGGTCACGTGGCCTTTATGGCCGTGTGGGTTCGAGTCCCTCCTCGGGCACCAACGAAAAACGCCCCTCAGCGCCTTTGAACGGCGGTCTGAGGGGCGTTTTTGTGTTTGGGATGTTTCTCCGATCGTGCGAGAACTCGAATGGAATCGCATGGAATTGGGAACGACTTGGGAGTATATTGGGAACGGCTTCCCATGCCGCTCGCGGCTCACGACCCGCCGAACTTTTCCCCCATCGCTCGTTCCATTACGTCAAGGCTCAGGTGACTCTGTAGCGGAGGTGTTGCTGTGGCCCAGCCGACCTGGGTTACCCCATCTTTAAATTCATACAGCGGCGAGACATGTTCAAACGGCAACTTGGTTTAGTCGGTGTTTGCTTAAAACTTGCAACATCGATTTTCCTCACCTCCCCTGCCCTCGCGCAAGAAACTGATAGCCTGAAGCAGCGCATTGATGTACTCGAATCAAAGGTAGATAGCCTTGAGAATGTTATTCGCAACCTACGCGAGGAGGCGGCTGCGGCTGAAGAAGAAGGGCCTGAGGCTATCGCGCGATTCTCTGGATCTGGGCGTAAGAATACCCGCCCGTTTCGCGTCACTGGCCCTTGGCGTGTCAGTTGGGTATCGTCCGCAGAGGTTTTCTTTCTAAATGGCTACGAAGCTGGAAAACCTAACTCCACCTATCCAGCCATGATTGCCGGGCCCAACGCCCCATCCAATGGCATATCGTACATAGACCGGGGAGGACGCTACTACCTCATCATTCAGAGTTCCGGGCCTTGGACCGTTACTGTCGAGAAGGCTGATTAACGATTGCTGACCGACATGCCTGGGAAAAGCATCCCCCTCCACACGCCGCTCGCGGCTCACGACCCGCCGAACGTCTCTTCCATCGCCCGGTCCATCACGTCGGGGCTCAGACGGCGGTGCTGCTGTGCCCCAGGATCTCTGAGATCACACGGAGCGGCACGCCCTGCATGGAGAGCCACGAGCCGGCTGTGTGGCGGCACGAGTGGAAGGAGAGCTCTCCCCAGTTGCGCACCACGGCGGCTGGCGCCCACGTCCACAAGCTCGTCCTCCTTTGCCCACGAGAAGAACGCCCGCACGTGCCGGTAACGGCACCGCTTCGGGGAGCGGTCTGAATTATAGAACCGGGCGCTGTATCGTCATTTGTGCTTCCGTAGAGAGGCCATAGCAGAGGCGAGGAATCAATGAGGAGCGAAGAGAAGCGGAGGCGCTACTCGTCTTCGTCGTCCTGTTCGAGCTTGCGGGCCCGTCCGCCCTTGAGCCGGGGCTCAAAGTCCTCCCACGCCTCGTCTTTGAGGAGCATCCGGCGCCCGCCCACCTCAATGTCGTTGAGGCGGCCGTCGTCCGCCGCCCGGTAGAGCGTCGTCCGGCTGCATCCAATCTCTCGGGCCGCGTCGCTGAAACTGATGAGATCGTCGGGATGCATCGGCGTCGGGGAAGCGTTTTAGAGAATACAAAGAATGTTAGCAAAAGGCGAAAGACGAGGCGAACAATGCGCGGCAGGAGGCCGACCTGGAAGAGAAGCGGCTGCGCGAGGAGGCCGGTTTCGAGGAGTGGATGCTGTCGGCCAAGATCGACGAACTGGAGCGTGAAAAGGGGGACGCCAGTGCCCTCGCCGAGGAAGAGGAGGAGCTGTCAGACCAGATCAGCCGCATCAACCAGAAGATCGACGACGCCAAAGAAGAGCACGACCTCGAAGATGCGCTGGCTGAGCGAGAGTCGGCCCGATCAGAACTGGAAGAGCGCCGCCAACAAGACCTGCAAAGCATGGTCGGTCAGGCCCTCTCGGATGTCGTGCACGGCCGGACGCGAAATCAAGACCTGCCGGCTGTGTTCGAGCGAGCCGACGAGCGTTTCCGACAGATCACGACCGATCGGTACCACCTCAATCTCGCTCGGGAGGAGGAGACGTTTCGGGTCGTCACCGATGATGGGCGGCGGCTCGGCCTGAGTCAGCTCTCGGGCGGAACGAAGGTTCAGCTTCTGCTTGCCGTACGAATTGCCTTCGTCGAACGGCAGGAGCAGGGGACGAAGCTGCCCCTCGTGCTTGATGAGACCCTCGCCAACAGCGACGACGTGAAGGCCCAGTCGGTCATTGAGGCAGTTCGCACCATCTGTAGTGAGGGACGGCAGGTCTTCTACTTGACCGCGCAGTCCGACGAGGTTGCAAAATGGCAAAGCCTTCTTCGCGGAACGGACACGGATCTGGTTCTACACGAGCTTTCTGGGGAGGAAGCGACTGCGGGCTGGGAGCTCCAGCAGGGGGGTGGGGACGGAGCGACCAGCTCCGGGCGTCCCAGCCGGCCTGCCCTGCCCGATCCCAGCGGGATGACGCACGCCGATCTGAAAGAGGTGCTGGACGTGCCTCGCTGGGGGCCACGGAATTCCGTCCAAACACTGGCTCTCTGGTACCTAACGACCGACACGGCCCTGCTCCACCAGGCGGCGGAGACGTCGTATCGCACGTGGGGCCAGCTGTCGAGCCTTGCCGAGCGAGATGCCCTTCCTCTGATTGGTCTGACCGAGGACGAATACCAGCAGATGGAGGCTCTTTCGCGGGCGGTCGCCGCGTGGCGGGACGCCTGGCTCATCGGCCGGGGAGAGCCTGTGGGGCGTCCCGCCCTGGAGGAGACAAGTGCTGTCTCCGAAAACTTCATTGACAGAGTGGCGGACCTCGCTGAGGAAGTGGACGGACAGGCGGAGCGCATTCTTGAAGAGCTACGGAGCGGCTCCGTCAAGCGATTCCGGTCTGGGAAGATCGAGGACCTCCGGGTGTACTTTCGGAGGGAGGGGTACCTGAGCGAACGGGACCCCTTGGCCCCAACGGCCTGCTGGCGCCGCGCCATCGCCGAGGTGAGCGAGGCGATCAGGGAAGGGCTCATTTCAGAGGACGATGTCGAATCGGTTCTTGATCGGATACTGAACCGGGCAGGTGTTTGAGGCACCCCTGTTGCTCCTGTGGCCGCCGAGCCCCTCGAATCGCCGTCTGTCCTGGCTCGAGCAGGCCGACACACTGAGGAGGGTGGGAAGGAAGGCACACTGGGCATGCTGGAGGAGGTGCAGGCGCGGTGTCAGGACCGCCGCGCCGCGCTCGTCGGCGAACGGCACGGCGCAATGAGCGTTTGCGTCTCTGTTGGTTGTCTCATCGCCTGCTCCCTGTGTACCTGTGCCCATGACTATGGATGTGAGTGTTCTTGGCTGCGGATGGTTGGGGCGTCCCCTTGCGCAGCGCCTGGTGGCGGAGGGACGACACGTCCGCGGCTCCACCACCACGCCCGACAAGCTGGCCCGCCTGCGCGACGATGGCATCGAGCCGTACCGGCTCGCCCTCACGCCCGACCTCCCCGACGACACGGGCGACTTTTTTGCGTCCGACTGCCTCGTGCTCAACGTTCCGCCGCCGCGTGGGGCGGACGACGTGCAGGCGCGTCACGGCCGTCAGATCGACGCCGTACGCACCGCAGCGGCCCAGGGCGGCGTCGAGTGGATCCTGTTTGCCAGCTCCACCGGCGTGTACCCCAACGTGGAACGAACCGTGACGGAGGCCGACCAGCCCCCGGGCGCGCCCGACGCGCTGCCGGGAACCCGTCGCGCAACGGGCCGCGCCCTGCTCGACGTGGAGGCGCGCCTCCTGCAGGATCCCCGCTTTGCCACCACTGTCGTGCGGCTCGGCGGGCTTTACGGCGGCGACCGCCACCCCGGACGCTTCCTTGCAGGCCGTACGGGCGTGGGGCGTCCGCAGGCTCCCGTCAACCTCATCCACCGTGACGACTGTGTCGCCCTCTTCCAGACCGTGCTGAACCGGGAGGACGTGCAGGGGGAAGTTTTCAACGCCTGTGCCGACCAGCACCCCACGCGCCGCGCCCTCTACACGCAGGCCGCCGAGCACATGGGCCTGGAACCGCCTGCATTCGACGATGCGGACGCCACCACCGGCAAGGTCGTAGACAACCAGAAAATCAAGGCCCGCTGCGGGTATGTCTTTCAGCACCCCGATCCCCTGGCCGACCTCGACGGATAGACGGCCGGAGCGCCCGGGGCGCACGCCTGTAACATTTCCCCAAAGCCTCTGGCAGCGAGAGGCTCGGCTTGACTTCCGGGGGGGAGGGCCCCTTAGTTGGGCACTGATTTGCACTGCTTCCCCTCTAACGTGGCGGGGCGGCTCGCACAAGGCGCTCCGCCGTCGCTTGTTCGCTCATCGACGCCCCAGGTGCATGCCTGCATCTCCCCACGCCCCCGCCGTACTCGACCAAGCCCCCGCCACCGAGTCGTTTCGCGAGGCGGCGCTTGAAGGACTCCGCAAGCCCCAAAAACACATTCCCGCCAAGTTCCACTACGATGCCCGCGGGTCGGAGCTGTTCGACCAAATCTGTCGCCTCGACGAGTACTACCCCACCCGCACCGAAATGGCCATCATGGAAGAGCACGTGGGCGCCATGGCCGAGGCCCTTGGCCCCCGGGCCCAACTCGTGGAGTACGGCAGCGGAAGCAGCCTCAAGACGCGCATCCTGCTTGACCACCTGGACGACCTCGCCGCCTACGTACCGGTCGACATTTCGAAAGAGCATCTCATTGAAAGCGCCAGCGATCTGGCGACGGATTATCCCTCGCTCCCCATCCAGCCGGTGTGTGCCGATTATACCACCGCCTTCGATCTTCCGGAACCGCCGGTGCCTGCTGCGCGAACGGTCGGGTATTATCCCGGGTCTACCATCGGCAACTTCCAGCGGCCCGATGCGCGCGCCTTTCTCCAACACGTCGCCGAAACGGTGGGGCCGGAGGGCGGCCTGCTCATTGGGGTGGATCTCAAGAAAGACACAGAGGTGATGAAGGCGGCCTACAACGACGCCGAGGGCGTAACGGCGGCCTTCAACAAGAATCTGCTGCGCCGAATGAACCGGGAACTGAACGCCACCTTCGATTTAGATGCGTTCGAGCACCGTGTGCGGTGGAACGACGAGCGAGGATGCGTGGAGAGCCATCTCCGGAGCCACATTGCCCAAACGGTCACCGTGGCGGGGGAGACGATCTCTTTCGACGCCGGAGAGACCATCCACACCGAGGACTCGCACAAGTACACGCTCGACGGCTTCGCGGCCCTTGCGGGAGATGCTGGTTTCCGGGTCGAGACGGTGTGGACGGACGAGCGGTCGTACTTTAGCGTACAGTACTGCACGGTGATCTCCGAATCGGGCGCGTAGTCGAGGACAAACGTCCACGCGGCGAGCGAGGCTGGGAACGAGCGGGTGGAGCGGTCCATCCGTATGAGTCCACCCCTCGCAACACTTCGCCCATTCGCACTTCGTCCGTCATGGCACACGCATTCTTTCTTGGCATCGATGCTCGCTCGGGCGACGCCTCGGGCCCGCACGAAGTGGCTTACGCGCTGATCGAGAAGTCTGCCGAGGGCGACGACGCGGAGGCCAGCTATCGCCTCAACCGCATCCGGCACCGCACCGACGTGGCCTCCGCCGCCGACCTGGCCGATCACCTGCAGGGCCTCATTGCCGAGCAGCCCTACATCGGCCGCACCAGCCTCATTGTCAACCGCCGCTCCTCCGTTGGAGAAGCCCTGGTTGAGGCGTTGCGCGACCGGGGCATGGACCCGGTGGCGGCTGCTCTGACCGATGGATCGGGGAGTGCCGCCGGCGAACCCGACGAGATGAGCGTGTCCCTCGGTGGGGGCGCCCTCGTGCGCATGCTCGCTGACCTGCACTGGAACGGACAGCTCTCGCTGGAGGGCCACACCAGTGAGGCCGCCTCTCACCTGGCGCGCGACGTGCAGGCCCTCGCGGAGCACCTCGACGAAACGGACGGCGCCCCGGAGGCGCTGGGCACATCCACGGCCGGGCCGACGTTCGATCCCGGCGCTCTTCACATGACCAGCGCCGCCCTGGCAACGTGGTTGGGGACCGAGCGCTCCTTTGATCCGTCACAGCACTTGAAAGGGACGCCCCAAACCGAATCGTCCTCCCCCGAGGGCCGGTGAGCCGCCGAGTGCCTCACACGTGTGGACACACTGCCCGATGCTGCGCTCCTTGCGGCCTCTGACAGGGCGGCCCCGTCGCCGGGCTGGCGTGCCTGTGCCGCTCCGTGCGGCCGCGCCGTCCTGCGCCACGTCGTCCTGCATTGCTTCCTTGTTCCTCCGCTACACATCCTTCCACTCGCCACACAACAATGAGTCACCCCTGGCACGACATTGACGTAGGCCCCGATAGTCCCTCGGTCTTCAACTCCATCGTGGAAATCCCGCAGGGGTGCAAGGTCAAATACGAACTCGACAAAGACAGCGGCCTCCTTCGGGTCGACCGTATGTTATACTCGTCGGTCGTCTACCCGGCCAACTACGGCTTCATTCCCCGCTCCTACGCCGACGATGGCGATCCGCTCGACGTGCTCGTGCTGGCCCAGGAGGCCGTCGATCCGCTCAGCATCCTCCGCACCCGCCCCATCGGCATGATGAGCATGCTGGACGACAACGAGGAGGACGCGAAGATCATCTGCATTCACATGGACGACCCGGCCTTCAACGACTACTGGCACATTAAGGAGCTCCCCGACCACCGCCTGCGAGAGCTGCGTCGTTTCTTTCAGGACTACAAGGCCCTCGAAAACAAGACGGTGCGGGTGCAGGACTTCTTTGGGCCGGACCGGGCAAAGGAGATTGTGGAGACCTCGCTTGAGCGGTACGCCGAGGAGGTGGCCCCGGAGGGAAAGGAAGCCTCGAACGCCAGAACGGCCCGGAACGCGGAGGCTCCAGAGGTAGAAGCGGCCCCGGGGGCAGACGCGTAGGGCGTGAGGCGACCGGTCGGCCGCCTCGGCAGGGGAGGCACGCGACGGGGGCTGGGCGCAGCTACCGCCGACTGCGCTGAGGCGCCCTCGAGGCAGCCAGCGAGGGAGGAAGAGCAATGCGCGTGCCTTCCGCGGCCCGCGGAGCCGCCGGGGGGGATGGGGGCACGTTCTCGTGCACCGCGGCGGAGCCGGAGTGGTGTGGATCGCCGCCAGAGCGGCACGAGAAGAGGATAGAGGCAGCCAGGAGAAGGGCCGCCGCGCCCCCGAGGAGCGTAAAGAGGCCGGCGAGTGCGATGCGCTTCATGGGTGGGGCGTTCGGTTGTACGACGAGAAACTCAAGAACAGGGAGTTCTTGATGCGAAGACCAAGATAAAGTGTCAATCGCAGTTCAGAGAGGCAAGGCCCAACGGACATTTCGCACAGATGGCAGCCGTCGCTCGACCAGAACATTTGGCGAACGGAAGAGGCAGTGTCGGACGCAACAACGCGGCTAAAACGGCACCTCTTCGTCCGACTCGGTCCGCATGTCGGGCTCATGCTCGGTCTGCCGGATCTCAATGCCCTCGGCGGAGAAGCCGAAGAGGTCTTCGGGGGAGAAGACAAGACGGAAGTCGTGCTCGCTGAAAAAAGGCTCGAACTTTTTGGCAAACTCGTCGAGCCGCTTCAGGTAGTAGGCCGTATTTTCGTCGGGGGCGTCGGGGGTCCACGCCTCGGCCCGCCTGCAGTGCCGGAAGGCCGTCACGTTTGCGTCCTCGCCCGTGATGTAGTACGTGATGCGGTCGCCCTTCTTCATGGGCTTGCCTGTGTGGTTCTGCTTCTCTTTGGCGAGCTCGTAGGTGGCAGCCCGGGGGCGCTGGCCCTCGGCCACGTCGGCCTCGTACTGCTCCAGCGTGTCTTTTAGCGTCTCGGTGCGGGTGAAGCGCTCCACTCTCTCCCAGTCACTGTTGACGATTTTGTCGCGGGTGTCCACGTAGAGCTCGTGCAGGCCCGCCACGTCGTGGTCGAGGAGGCGGCGGATGGCCTTCCGGACGAAGTCGCGCCCGAAGGCTTCGTTGGAGCGGGAGATGAGGGAGGAGCCCTTAAACTTGAGGTCGTCGTCGTAGGTGAGGAGGGCGTAGTTCTTCTTCTTGTACGAGAGCATCTTCTTGAACCGCCCGTCGAAGCCCACGCGGATGCCCTCCGGCATGGCCTCCGTGAGGCCCACCGTAAAGTCGATCTCGGCCTGCTCCCCCCGCACGTTCTCCGGGGGCACGAAGAGGACCCCGTCGGTGTCCACCTCGATCACTGTGCCGCCGCGCGCCCGGATTTCGTCGATCAACTGGCGCAGAATTTGTTGCCCCGTGCGTGCCACGCGGTCGGCCTCTTCGAAGTCGTTGAAGGCCGAGAGCCCAAAGCCGAGGAGGCCGTAGAAACTATTAATTAGGACTTTGTATGAAGACTGCCGCGCGTCGAGCTCACTGCGGATTTCCTCGTCCTCAGCGTCGCGCATGTCCTGCTTTGTCTCGAGGCGCAGGTCGGTGAGCCGCTCCAGGAGTTGGGGGAAGAGGTCGATCTCGTCGCCGGACGGCTGCACGTCGTAGTTCAGCATGATGGAGGGGTACAGGCTCTCCACGTCGGCGTAGACGATGGGGCCCAGGACGCCGCTGATGAAGATGTCGGTGTAGCCGCCCATCGACTGGCTGCCCCA
>CAJXLV010000018.1 GCA_913056185.1 uncultured Bacteroidota bacterium | reverse complement strand
TCTTTGCCGGAGCCCCTCTCGAGGAGCCGCTGGCGTGAAAAACAGAAGATCCCCGCTCCGCCCGAAGGCGACGCGGGGCATCAAGAACAACAGCCGTGCAGAAGGTTGCCGCGGGGCGAGGGCATCGGGGACGAGAGTGGTGGGCCCTCCTGGATTTGAACCAGGGACCTCTCGCGTGTGAGGCGAGCGCTCTAAACCGCTGAGCTAAGAGCCCATGTCTACATGGAAGGAGTAATACGGCACGCCGGGGGGCGTGTTCGGCGCGTCCGTCAAGTCTGGACGAACCTGCGCCGCGAGCGAGCCGTCAGCGCTCCCCGGCCGTGACAACCGGGTGCGGCGGGGTGGTGTCGGGAACCGGGGCCGTGGCGGGGCGCAGCACAAGGGGCGGGGCAGCAGCCTCTGCCGAAGACTGTGTCTCTCGCGAGCGGACCGGGCGGCGCGGGGGCGCTTCCGAGCGAGCCGGAGAGGGCGCGGAGGCGTGTACCGAATCAGGGGCCGGGGCGCGGCGGGTCGGGTCCACGAAGAAAGACCCCGCCAGAAAGCCCACGACCAGAGCCACGGCGATGGAAGAAACCAGGCCGGCCCCTGCGCCGACGGGCCCGTCAGCGTCGGCCGGTAGGCCTCCAGGAAGGGGCGTAGACGCGCCAAAGAGATCCTCCTCCACATCGGGCCGGTCCGGAGAGGTGGAGACGTGGGAAGCATCCGACGCGTCGCACCCCCGGAGCAATTCTCGGGTTTGCTGCAGGCGCTGCACGTGAGCCTTCAGTTCCGGATCCGCCTCCACGTACTGTTCGAAAACCGTCTCCAGCGAGGGGTCCATGGTGCCGTCGACGTACTCGCAGAGCCATTCGTCGAGCCATTCGTAGCGGGCCCCTCCATCGAACGCGTTGCCATCGGAGGGTCGATCAGGCGTCTGCATAGGGCGACGTGAGGCGGGTGTGAGTCTGCATCATTCGTCCGTTACCTATCGTCGGCAGGCGTGTGCCCGGGCCCTGCAGGCATTCAGGGGAGAACGGGGCACAACCTGTCGGTCACACGTATTCGGTGCCCCGCCCCTTGTTTCTGTGCCGCGCCCTTCTGCGCAGCGCTGCGCACGCGCTCATGCCCGCGAGGGGCCGCCCGGGACGGACGCAGGCCGTGCGTGTGGGGGCAAGAGCCGACGCAGGAGAAGCGTGACGACCACGGACGCCTCCCGCGGCGCCCCGCCTTTCAACTCGTAGTCGGCAGCGAGCAATGCGGAATACGCCTCGCCGATGGCGGATTTGTTGTAGCGCTGCGCCGCTTGCTTGTACTCCTGCACGAAGTAGGGACTCACGCCGATGTATCCGGCCAGATCGTACTTGTTTTTGCGCAGCGCGCCCGGCGTCTGCAGCTTCCACAGCTTGTCGAAGTAGCCGTTGAGCACGGCCACCATCATGATGGCCTCACTCGTGGGATTGTTGGCCTGCTGAAGAATACGATCGGCAATGCGCTGGGCGTCGGCGTGGCGTCCCTCCCCGAGCGCAGCCTGCAGCTCGAAGACATTGAACGCCCGAGTCTGACCACTCGCAGAAAGCACATCGTCGGCCGTGAGGCGCGTACGCTCTCCCGCAAACGTGGTAAGCTTTTCGATCTCGCTGGCGGCCCGCTGCAAATCGGTGCCCACGTAGTCGGCCAGCATTTGCACGGCCCGCGGCTCAATCTCGTACCCGCAGGCCTGCACGTGCTTCTGGATCCACCCCGGCATCTCATTGTCGTAGGGCGAATCGAACTGCGACCAGGTGGCGTGCTTCTTGAGGGCGCGGTACGGGTGGGCAGACAGATTGGGCTTGGTGGTACACGCCAGGAGCACTACAGCATTGGGATTGGGCTTCGACGCGTAGCTTTTGAACTGGCGGTTGTTCTCCAGCTTCTCAAACTCACGCACCACCACCACCCGATGCGGAGCCCCTGCGGGAAAGCCTCGGCACACCCCCAGTACCGCGGAGGCCTCCGTGTCCGAGCCGTACACCACATCGAGGTTGAAATCGTGCTGATGCGCCGGCAGCGCGTTCTCAATCAGCAGCGCTTGCAGCTTGTCAATCGGGAACGATTCCTCCCCGAAGAAAAAGTAGAGGGGGTCAAAATTCTGGTGGCGAAAGGCAGTCGCCAAGTCGTCGTACGAGGGGCCGGTGTCTTTCGCCATGGGCACTGGGCGGTGGGGAAGCGAGAGCAGGCAGGCAGAGACCACGCCGCCTCCGCGGGGCTACGTGGGCAGCGGCTCGTCGCGATCCGAGAGGTGCGCGCCGTGCAGACGATACCCGAGGTCGCGCAAGCGATGAAAGTCGTCCTGGGTCATGCGGTAGACCAGCGCGAACAGGCTGACCGTCTCGTCCTGCAGCGTGGCGGTGCGGTGCCATGCCCCCAGCGGAAGGGCACGCAGGTGCTCGGCGAGGGCGCGGCGGGCCGCCTTTACCTGGTCAAGGATGGCTGCCATGGGCTGCTCGTTCCAGCCGTCTTCAAAGACGTCTGCCTCGACGTCTACGGGCGACAGGGCGGGGGTGTCCTCCTGGAGGAGGCGGTCAATCTGCGCCGGACGCACCTCCGCATCAAGCCGTGCGATGGCGCCGTAGAGCTCTTTCATGGAGAGCGCGCCTTCCTCAGGACGGCCCTCCAGGATGGCGTCCGGGAGGCCATCGACGACTGTCCGGAGGGCCGTCACCTCATCGGCGAGGTGGGCAAACTGCTCCACGAGAGCGTCGCGGAGGGCCTCCGGGTCGTCCGCCTTTGCGTCGGCGATGTCAATCGTGTCGGGCATGACTGGGGAGAGAGCCTGTGGAGGGATGGATGCGTGAGGGGAAGCCGTTTCCTGCCTCCGTGGGGGCGGCCCGTCTTCCCTACTCAGCCGCGTGCTCGGTCTGAGGGGGGCCTTGTCGCTCAGCGCCCCAGTCCTGGTCGCCCTCCGTGGCCATGCGCTCCTCGCGCTGATGGGTGGTGTCGAGCGCATCCATGCCTTCCTCGGCCAGCCAGTCCAGGAAGTGCTGGTCCTTCACACTGTGGAGGTTGTTCTCCTCCTTAAAGTCCCACTGCTGCCCGAACTGCTGATTCTTGTACTGGTCCAGGTATTCGAGCCGATCCTCCAGCTGCTCGGTGGGGCGGAGCAGGTCCTCCAGGTCGAACACCGCTTCGTCGCGGCTCTGAAACGTGAGATCGTACTCCTTCGACATCACGATGGCCTCCTCCGGGCAAACTTCCTCGCAGAACCCACAGTAGATGCAGCGGAGCATGTCGATCTCGAACCAGTCCGGCTCCCGCTCTTTCACATTGTCCACCTCTTTGGACTGCATGGAGATGGCCAAGGGGGGACAGGCGCGGGCACACAAGTTGCACGAGACGCACCGCGGTCGCCCCTCTTCTTCCACCAGTACGGGGCGTCCCCGGTAGCTATCGGGCGGGTACCACTGTTCTTCGGGGTACTCGAAGGTGTAGGTCGGCTCGTTGGCCATGCGGCCGAACGAGTAGCCGAGTCCCTTGAAGAGCTCCGGGAGGTAGAGGCTTTCCCAGAAGTCAAACTCCCGTTCGCCGTCTGTCTTGGTGTTTTCGGGCGTGCCAGGCATGAGGAGAAGAGGAAAGGAGAAAGAGGGAAAGAATCAGGGAATGCATACGCGCTGCGGAAGGGAGGATTCCGTCCGGTGCTCCTCTTCATCATCAAGAGCCGATTCATTCCGTCTCCCCTCCTACAGGACGTTTAATTCATCCGCGGGTCGTCCGGAAAGTTGGCCAGGAACGCATACTCGCCCCCCATGCGCCGCAGGATGGTGCGCCAGAGCTGTTCGGGATGCGTCTCGAACACAAGGTCGGCGGCGCCGGGTGCTGGGATCCACGCCTCCTCTCCCAGCTCAGCGCGAAGCTGCCCGGGCCCCCACCCGGCATACCCGAGGAAGAAGCGCAGATTGTCGGAGGCCGCGTCGCCCCCTTTCACCACCTGCTGAACGACCTCAAAGTTTCCGCCCCACGTTACATCGTTGCCCAGGGGCACGCCCCCGGGAATCTCGTTGGGACGCGTGTGGAGGACGTGGAGCGTTTCGCGCTGCACGGGCCCGCCCATGTAGAGCGGCGGGTCGTAGGTGACGTAGTCGTCGAGCACGTCGCCGAGGTGCACGTCCAGTTCGCGATTAAGAATGAGCCCGAAGGTGCCCTCCCGATCGTTGTGCTCGCACAGCAGCACTACAGAGCGCCGAAAGTTGGGGTCCTGCATCATCGGGGCCGAGATGAGGAAGGTGCCGGGCGTGAGGTCAACCTCTGAATCGGCCATTAGCACGTAGGGAGCTGATCAAGACGAGCCGGACACATCGTGCCTGATTGGTACTGGGCAAGATGCTACTGGTACCCCCATGCCCATGGTTCAACCTCATCCTCATTTCCCACGCCCCTCTCCCCCCGCCACTACCCGAAGAACCGCTGCGTCCACGCCTCAATCTCGTCGAACCCGAGCCCCCACGCCGCCCCCAGATAGACGGCCGCGTAGGCCCCGACGACCACCGGCGCGCGGAGAAGCAGGGGCCACTCCGGCAGGATCCACCACACGCCCGCCGCCGGGACGAGGGCAACGAGTGCTAACCCTGTCATCGAAACCACTCGTGTCCACGGAATCCGAGCGCCGGGGAGCGGCCCCTGGAGCCCAGACCGCAGCGCCGCCACCTCCACCCACGCCCCCACCGTCGCCCCCAGGCTGAGGCCAAGCGCGCCGAGGAAGAGCGCGTCGCCCGGCAGCGGCCCCACAACCCGTTCGAGCACAACCGTGTCGAGCCAAAACATGGCCGGCACGGCCACAATGGTCGACACCGTGACGCGCAGGACGGCGACCCAGGCGGGCGTCTTCGTGTCCCCAATCGCGTAAAACGCATTCTGGAGGAGGCGCGACATCGTGGTCGCCAGGATGCCGAGGCTGTAGCCGCCGAGTACGATTGTGACGAGCCACGTGCTCGCCGCCTGGAACTGGCCCGTCCGGAAGAGCGCCCCCACCAGCAACACGCCGAACGCGAGGTAGCCCACGACGGTCGGCACCGTAAGAAACGCAATCTGCCGCAGCGAGCGACGGAGCCGCGCCGTGAACGACGCCACCTTCTCCTCCGTCAATCGCGACAGCTCCGGCAACTCCGACGCCGCCACCGACATGCCGAAGAGGCTGATGGGCAGCATGTAGAGCAGCTGGGCATAGCGAAGCGCGCTGAGCGCCCCCACCGCCAGCCACGACGCCAGAAACAGATCGAGGTACGCCGACAGCTGCGCCACCCCCCGGCTCGCCACTACCGGCCCGAACGCACTCAGCGCCTCGCGCACCCCCTCCACGCGCGTCGACAGCGAGAACTGAAACCTCTCCATCTGCCGCACCACGAACGGCACCTGCACCCCAAACTGCAGCAGCCCGCCCCCGAAGGCGCCCACACAGGCAACCAGGAGCAGCTGCGTGAGCCCGTCGCTCGACAGGGCTTCGGGTGCCCCCGGCGTGCCCGCCAGCACGTACCCGCCCCCGAAGAGGGTCGCAATGATGGCCGCGTTCCACAGCACCGGCGCCACATAAGGGACGAAGAACTGCCGGTGGCTGTTAAGCACGCCTAACGCCCAGGCAGAGAGAACCAGCACCCCGGCCATGGGGAAGATGATGCGCACGGCCCGCACCGCCAGGTCGAACCGATTGAACGGCAGCTCTCCGGCGGCCACTCGCGCCGCGTCGTCCAAAAACCCGGGTGCCAGCACCGTCACGATGGGCTCCGCGAAGACGACCCCGAGCAGCGCCACGCCCCCCGCCGCGGCGAGCAGGAGTCCGAAAACCGCCCCGGCAAACCGCCCCGCGGCCTCGGGCCGCTCCTCCTCGATCAGGCGGCTGTAGATGGGGATAAAGGCCGCCGAGATCGTGCCCTCCCCCAGCAGGTTCTGCAGCAGATTGGGCGACTTAAACGCCACCTGCAGCACGTCCGCGTGGGCCCCCACCCCAAAGAAATAAGCCACCGCCCGCTCCCGCAGCAGCCCGAAGATCCGACTCAGAAAGATGCCGCCCGCCACCGACCCCGCCGCACTCTCCCCCTCCGCGCCCGACGCGGACGCTGCCTCCGCCGATACGGTTTCCGCTTCGTCACCCATCACACACCTCAACAAACCAAGCACTGACGACCTCCCGCGCCTTCTTCCCTCTTCCCCTTCCCTCTTCCCGCACGCTCCCTACCACAGCCGATCCACGACGAGGTGGCTCAAATACCCCACCACCGCCGCCCCGTAGAACGGCAGCCCCACGAGCGGCCGCCCCGGGACGTGCAGGTATGGCAAAATCAGCAGCGGCGAGGGCACCAGCAGCATGGCCCACCAGGTGTGCGTCCAGCCGCGATGTTTGCTTAGCACCAGCAGCACCGCCACCAGTCCCAGATAGGCCGCTTCTTGAAACTGCTCCGTCACGACCAGAAACAGATCCACCGCGAAGAAGATCGAGTAGAAGAGCCTCTGTCCCTTCGAGTCGGTGTCCACGTCCGGCCACAGGCCAAACAAAAGCGACAGCGCGAGGAGCATCAGCGGGTAGCCCACCTGCTCCAGCACCGTAAATTGCCGGTAGGCCGCGTCGATGGAGAACGCGTACCCGAGCGCCGCCAGGTACGCGCCCCCAAACACCGTCGCGCCCGCAATGTGCCCCTTGTAGCCCGCCATCGAGGTTCTTGGTGAAGGTCGATATTTTCGAAGGTTGAGGGTCGAATGGAGAGACGAGCGGCCGAGGCGTCGATGGCGATGCCTGTCTTCTCATCCCCAATCCTCAACCGACACGGCAGCCGCTCTTCCCGCCCCAACCCCCCAGCCGCGACACGAAATGCGTGATACTCCTCACCCTTCACTCGTCACGGTTCCCGCATCCCGCCTCACGAAGGACTCCACCGCCAGCCGATACCCGTCTGCCCCGAACCCGCTGATCTGCCCCACGCAGGCCGGGGCGATCCGCGACGTGCGCCGGAAGTCCTCGCGGGCGTGGACGTTGGACAGGTGCACCTCCACCACCGGCGGATCGATGGCAGCCACGGCGTCGCGCAAGGCGACGGACGTGTGCGTATACCCGCCCGGATTGAAGATGACGCCGTCGACCTCATCTTCGTGCGCGGCGTGCAGGTGGTCAATGAGCGCGCCCTCACTGTTCTCCTGCGCGAACCGAAGCGTGACCGTGGGAACCGCCGCGTCAAGATCGGCCTCGACGTCGGCGAGCGTGGTGGTGCCGTAGGTTTCCGGCTCGCGAGTGCCGAGCAAATTTAAATTGGGTCCGTTCAGAACAAGGAGGATCACAATGCCCAACACACCAGTGCAACGGAATCGACTCTTTCCACCAATTGCCCACGGGCCGGAAAGATTCGTCCCCTGTGCCGCACCTCCCGGCGGCACGGCGTGCTCTCCCTGTCGACCGGTCGTCCCTTGTCTCCCGCTCACCGATCGCCCCCGAACGCGTGCCGTCTTCGCACGTGCCGACGCGTGCGCTCATGCTCCACTGGTTCTCATTTCTGTTCATGCGCTCCAATCTCACACACGTGTTTCAGCGTCTCTGGCCCGGGCCCCTGCTCGCCCTGTCACTTTTGGGCATCGCCCTGGCCCCTCCCCTCTCCGCACGGGCCCAGTCGTCCCTCTCTTCCGCCTCCTCCGACACACGCCGGGTCGGCTGGCAGGCCAACCTCCGGGGCACCGTGGGCATCCCCCGAGGCAGCCTGCGGGACAACATCGACGGCGTCGGCGGGGGCGTGCACCTATACCTGGGCGGCTGGCTCGGCGCGTCCCCGGCCCTCCTGGGCCTGGACCTGGGCATTCTGAACTACGGCCGCACCACCGATACGGTGCCTTTCAGCCAAACCGTCGGCCCCCGGATTCCGGTCGACGTCACCACGACCAACAACGTCCTGGAAACACACCTCAGTCTCCGGCTTCAGCCCCGGCGTGGCGCGGCGCGGCCGTTTGTGGAGGGGCTTCTGGGGTTTAAGTACCTGTACACCCGCACTCAGCTGGACGATGAGATCGACAATGAGGTAGGGGACGACGAGATTGCCAGCAGCACCAATTTCGACGACTTTGCCTTCAGCGGAGGGCTGGGCGCGGGGGTGGATGTGCTCGTGTATCAGCCCAGCTCTGCCACGAGCTGGGTACAGGGGCTGGACTTGCACCTGGGCGTGCAGTACCTGCTGGGCCAGGAGGCGGAGTACCTGGCCGAGGGAGAACTGGAGGATACGGATGGCGATGGCCAGCTCGACCGCGAGGAGCTGGACGTGCGGCGGTCGCAGACGACCCTTCTGCAGCCGCAGGTGGGGCTAACGCTCCGCGTTTTCAGCAGCCGTCCCACTGGCAATTAACCACTCCCCGGAGCCCGCATGCAGGATGCATTTCCCCGGGATGCGTTTCGTGTCGGGACGTTCGCGTCGAGGGCGCCAATCCCGAGGCGCCCCAGGAGTCGAGGCCCGACCGCTGCCGTCATCCTTCCGACGTCCACGACAGGTGGACCTGAAGGACAGTCTCTTGTTCGGTGAGCTCGACGCGCACCGGGGGCGTGGTGCCCCCGCCCGCGTCCAAGAGCCGGGCTGGCACAAGCGGGAAGCGTGCCACCCCCTCGTCCCCAGTCAGATCCACCTCCAGCAGCCGCAGGAGGTGCGGCCCCGAGGCCGCGAGGCGAACGCCCGCGTCCAGCGTCACCGGGAGGTCGGGCGGGCAGACGTCGCAGGCCGTACCACTGCGGTGCAGGCGCCCGCCGTCCGGCCCGTACACCTCGCAGCAGAGATCCGGCCCCGAGAACAGGTCCCAGGGGCGGCCTTCGTGCGGGGTGGAGAACGGCACCGCGCACACCTCGATGTGGGTCACGACAGCACGCATGGGGCAGGCGAGGGACAGAGGGCAGGAGCACGCAGGCGGGAGCAGCCCGGCCGGGCGCCACATCGGCATCAGGCCGCCGCATCGTAGGCCGGGACGTCCACCGTGAGCCCATCGTAGGCGAGGTGGATGTCGTCAGGCAACCGGGCATCGGCCTCCGCGTGACGGGCGTTGTGAGTCATGTGCACAAAGTACGTGTTTCGTGCGCCGATACGCCGGGCTGCGGCCACCGCTTCTTCGAACGAGAAGTGAGTGGGGTGGGGCCGGGCGCGGAGGGCATCGAGCACGAGCGTGTCGATGCCCTGCAACTGCTCGTAACTGGCCTCGGGAATGCTGCTGGCGTCGGTCAGGTACGCAAAGCGGCCAAGGCGGTACCCATACACCGGCAGGTCCCCGTGACGGAGCAGCACGGGATCGACGGGCACGGAGGCTTCCTCGCCGGTACGGCTGGGGACGCGAAAGGGGCGGTCCACCACGTGAAGCTCCACGTTGGCGGCGCCGGGGTAGGGGTCAGCCCCAAAGATGTAGTCGTAATTGCTGCGGAGCACTGCAGCCGTATCGGCGTGGGCGTAGCACGGCATCACGCGACGGTTGCGACGGAAAAAGGGCCGCAGATCGTCGATGCCCACCACATGATCGAAGTGGTGGTGGGTGTAACAGACAGCATCGATGCGCGAAATGTCTTCTCGCAGCGCCTGCTGCCGAAAATCGGGCCCCGTGTCGATGAGGAGTCCCATGTCGCCAACCTCGATGTAGCAGGCGCATCGGGTGCGCGCGTCGCGCGGGTCGGACGAGGTGCACACGTCGCAGTCGCACCCGATGACAGGCACGCCGGTGGAGGTGCCAGTCCCCAGCAGCGTGGCCGTGAGGGCCGGCGTCTGGGCGTGTCGGTCGGTGATGGAAGAATGGGCAGGCGCGTGGATATCAGTTGCTTTCATGGGGGACCTCCGCCGTGTCGGCCCAGGCCTCTTCCAAGGCCCGCCGCACAGCCGGCTTCAGGTAGATGGTGTCGAGGGGCGCGTCGTGGAGCGCTGTAGCCAAGACGCGGAGCCGGGTTTCGGGAAGGTGGTTGTCATTGAGCATGATGATCTCATCGTCCTCTACGGTACAGCGCCCGCCCCGAAAGTTCCCAGCCGCCGAACGCACCTCAATTCCGAGCCGGCGCGCCACGTCTTCGAGTTCGCCAAGAATGGAAGCGGTGTCCATACAACGCAAAAAACTTCCGGCAAAACGCAGTTGTTGTCCTTTTGGTCGGTGCCCCCGCGAGATGATTGGGGAGACTCGCCGTATTCGTTCCGCGTGACCGCCCCCCTTACGGCGATTCCGACAAGGCGGCCCCCGACCGAGCATCCACCACCCGAAAGGTGTGAGGCGGCACCTCCGCGTCGACCTCCAGGTGCACGCGCACGAGATGGTCCATAAACCACTGCGTGGGATGCGTGGGCACAGGCCGCCGCAGGAACGCAGCCACGAAGGGGTGAACCCGCAGAGTGATGGCCCGGTGCTTAGGGGCATGGTCGCGGATCCACTGCTCCATCTCATTCACGAGCGCCTCGGGCGCCGGTCCTTCCCCGGTCGGCTCCGCCGCCTCGCGGGAAGGCTTTTGGGAAGCGCGGGCGGCCTCCAGGTCCGCCTCCAGCGACTGGATGGTTTCGCGGAGCGACTCGATCTCGGCGTCGGACGTGTCGCCCTCTTCTTTCAGGCGCTGCACCTCCTGCTCGCGCTGTTCGACCTCGTCCTCCAGCCGTCGGATTTTTCGTTCCGCCTCCCGCAGTTCCTCAGGGTCGGTCTCTGCCTCCTCCGTGCCCGAGGACGTCCCGTTGGCCGAGGAGAACGTCGTCGTAATGCTGGGCCGCAGGCGCTGGCGCGTAATTTCGACCAGGCCAAAATCGCTCATGGGCAGCACCTTCGTCACCGCTCGGTCTTCCTCAAAGCCCGCCTTTAGCGCATCGTACACCTTTTTCTTGTCCTTGTCGTCGTACAGGTCGATGAAATCAACGACAATGATGCCGCCCAGGTCGCGAAGGCGGATCTGGCGCGCAATCACGCGGGCCGCCTCCAGGTTCACATTGAGCGAGTTTTCGGCCTGGGACTTGCCCTTGCCGGAGCGGCCCGAGTTGACGTCCACCACGTGCATCGCCTCGGTTTTCTCGATGAAGAGGTAGCCGCCGGAGGGCAGCTCCACGCGGTCCTTGAAGGCGCGGTCGGCCCCGTGCTGGATGCCCGCTGCCTCAAAGACCGGCTGGCTGCCGTCGTGCAGCTCCACGCGGTCTACCAGCTGTGGGGCCACGGCCTGCACGTAGCTCTGGATGCTGTGGTAGAGCCCCTTGTGGTCCACCACAATGCGGTCGTACGCCTCCGAAAACTCATCGCGGACGATGGAGGAGGCCATGTCCACGTCCTCGTGCACGAGGGCGGGCGGGCTGGGCTTTTCCTTGAGGCGCCGCTCTACGCGCCGCCAGCGCTCCATGAGCAGTTTCATGTCCTTATCCAGCGACTTGGCGTCGCGGTCCTCCGCCACGGTGCGTACAATTACGCCTACGCCATCGGGCACGAGACTGCTGGCCAGCGATTCGAGGCGGCGCCGCTCGTCGTCGTCGGTAATTTTGCGCGAGACAGCGACGTAGTTTTGCAGCGGCACCAGCACCAGGAAGCGCCCGGCCAGGGAAATGTCCGTAGAGATGCGGCTGCCCTTGTTGGAGATGGGCTCTTTGGTAATCTGGACGAGGATCGCCTGGCCCCGATTCAAAATGTCGGAGGGCCGGCGGTCCCAGTCTTTTTTTCCCTTGGGCACATCGATTGCCTCCACACTCGGCTCCTTCAACCCCAAAAAGTCGAGCAGATACGGGAGGTTGTCGGAGAGATCCGAGAAATGCAGAAAGGCATCTTGCTCCTGCCCCACGTCCACGAAGGCCGCCTGAATGCTCGGCATCACCTTGCGGATGCGGCCGAGGTACAGATTTCCGATTGTGCGCTTGTGCTCCGCATTTTCGATATAAAGCTCAGCGAGCTTGCCATCCTCGACGATGGCAATGCGCGTCTGTTGGGAACCGACGTTAAAGACAATTTCTTTAGACATACGTAGGAATAGGACGTGTCCCCCTCCACGTCAGCTGGCACCAGTCGGCCCGACGGTAGACAACGTGCATAGATCGACGGCAACGAGTGGCAGAACGACCGAGTGAGGGGACCATCGGGACCACCGGCAGGGCTGCAGTGCAGCGGCTGTGCCGCGAGGGGCCGCGGTACGGCTCCATCGCACGTCCCGTGCCGACCTCGAGAGGAGACACGAATTGGCTCGGGGAGAACAGTTCGAACAAATGGGGGAAATACTCCGCCGCTCAGGGACCGCCGGACAGCTCTTGCGGCGGGCCGAAGCCCCTGGGTAGGACGCAAGACGTCGGTGGCCGCACGTGGGGACTGCAAACGAATGCGTTGCAGCCCTCGGCCCGCCCGCCTCCACACGTGGACGTGCGGAGGCCACGTAGACCCGGCGGCATCCACTGAAATGACGGGGGTGGATCGTAAATGTCACGTAGAAGTATCGACTGCCCGCTTGAAATGATCCCGGCGTACGCGCTCAAATCCGACGGCCGCCCAAACGGTCACCCTTAAATCAAAATTCGCGAGTCTTCACTCGTCGATTTTGTATCGTGTAAAGGAGGCGCATGCCAGCTCAAAGAAGAACTCACGCCCGGTGTGAAACCCGCACGAACGGAAGTCCTTTGGTAGCCCAACGGGACGACTCTCGGAGATGCAGGCAGTCCTTCCATGCTCCTGAAGGCGCTCCTGAAGGCGCCCCTGATGCTGCGGCATGGCTCCTGCGGTCCGTACGTCCCTGCCGCCGCCTCCCCGCCCCGGGTCGTTCCCCGTCCAGCCCTCACATCGCGCCTCGGCACCTCACACAGCCTCTTCACACAGACCCTGACTGATATGGCTGACGATGACACCGTAACGGAATTGACACAGGAAGATGCCCCCATCAAAGCGCGGGGCTTGGAGGGCGTCATCGCGCTCGAATCTTCGCTCTCTTCGATCGACGGCGATACAGGCACCCTCATTTACCGGGGGTATGACATTCGCGACCTCACGGCGCACGCCACGTACGAAGAGGTCATCTACCTACTGCGGCACGGCGCCCTGCCGACGCGTTCTGAGCTCGACGAGTTTACGGCCCACCTGCGGAGCGAGCGCTCGCTTCCCGGCCCGGTGCTGGACCTTCTGCGCAATGCGCCCGACGACTCTCCCCCCATGGCCGTTCTCCGCACGGCGGTTTCGGCCCTGGGGATGTACGATGAGGAGGCAGAGGTGCTGGAACGCGCGGCCAACTGCCGCAAGGCCGATCGCATCCTCGCTCAGATTCCAACGATCATTGCGGCCTTCGACCGGCTGCGGAAGGGCCGTGATCCTGTGCCTCCCCTCGACCACGGGTCCATGGCGCACAATTTCCTGTACATGCTGAACGGGGAGGAGCCCCACGCCGCTGCCGAGAAGACCTTTGACGTCTGTCTCGTACTGCACGCCGACCACGGCCTGAATGCCTCTACGTTCACCAGCCGGGTCATTGGCTCTACCCTCTCGGACATGTACTCGGCGATCTCCGGGGCGGTGGGCGCCCTCAAGGGGCCGCTGCACGGCGGGGCCAACCAGGAGGTGATGCGCATGCTGCTCGATATCGACGAGCAGGACGCCGACCCTGCAGCCTACGTCCGCGAACGCCTGGCCGACGGAGACCGCATCATGGGCTTTGGGCACCGCGTCTACAACACCATGGACCCCCGCGCGGCCATCCTGCGCGACATGATGCGCGAGCTGAGCGAAGAGGCCGGCGAAATGAAGTGGTACGAGTATACGGCGGCGATCCACGACGCCATGGAGGCCGAAACGGGCATCGCCCCCAACGTCGACTTCTTCAGTGGCTCCATCTACTACCAGCTCGGGCTCGCCCCCGACCTCTTCACTACGATCTTCGCCCTCAGCCGCACAGCGGGGTGGACGGCCCACCTGCTGGAGCAGTGGTCCGACAACCGCCTCATCCGGCCCCGCGCACAATATGTGGGGGCCCGCGGTCGCACCGTCTCGCCCATCGACGAACGATAGGTCCTACCAACCGGCCGGTCCCAGCGCGAGAGATGCTGGACCGCCGTGGACGCCTCGGATGGGGGCGCCACGAAACCTCTACCGCTCTTGAACCATTTTTCTTCTTCGAGTGCCGGGTGCTCCTCGGAGCCTGTGGTGGGTCCTTTGCCGTACCCGGCTGCTGCGTTCTGGAGCGCTGCCTCTTTCCAAGCTTCTCCCTGCCATGGCCGTCGACACCCAAGAACGCCCCTCGGCATCCGCCTCCACGGACGCCCCCGCCCAACAAGAAGGCCGGGTCCAGCGCTACCGCATCCGGACGGGCATGTTTGCCTGGATGATGCACCGCCTCACCGGCGTGGGCCTCGTTGTGTACCTCGTCATCCACATCTGGGGCCTCACGGCCCTCACCGATCCGGAGACCTTCAACGCCCTCATTGCCAAGTACCACAGCCCTCTGTTCAAGGTCGGGGAGTTTGCCCTGCTGGTGGCTGTGGCCTACCATGCAATGAACGGGCTGCGCATTGTGCTGATCGACTTTTTGGGATGGAGCCCAAAGCAAAAGAAGCTGTTCTGGACGCTCGGGGCGGTCACGGCCGTCATCATCCTCGTGGGCGGCTGGCCTTCGCTGTACGCTCTCGGTGAGTGGCTCTTTGGCCCCGGCTCCATGCCCACCTTCTTCCTGTAGCTCCGTTTCCCGCGCCTTCGGCTCACCACGCCCCCTCTTCTTGCCATGGCTCAGACCAACGCGCTCAACTGGTTCCTGCACCGCATCACTGGCACCTTCCTGATTTTTATGCTGATCACCCACTTCTGGGTGCAGCACTACGACCATCAGGCGGCCTCGGTTACCCACGAGGTGGTGACGGAAAAGGGGGAAATGCCGGACTACCCCGAGGAGGCGAAGGCGGGGGTGAGGGCCCGCTACGGCGAAGACGCTGAGGTGACCCCCTACCAGGTCGTCATGCAGCGCCTGGACGATCCCGTGTACGCGGTGCTCTGGAAGGGATTCAACATCTTGTTCCTCGTTGTGGCCCTCCACCATGGCTTCTACGGCCTGAATAATGTCATGACGGACTACATCCGCGACCCCATGGGCCGCCTCATCGCACGTGCGCTCTCGTGGACGCTGGCCCTCGGCCTGCTCATCATCGGGATGTACTCGGTAATTACGGCCGGGTGGTGACAAATGGCGGGGCCGTGCAAAGCAGGGCCATGGGTCGATTCTGCGCCTCATTCGCAAAGCGTGAAACATGAATCGTGATGCGTGAGATCGCGGGCCCGGCCCCAACAGGGCTTCCGCCCTCACGCCTCCCCCACCACGCCTCACGTTGTACTCATCACGCATCATTCATCACGCATCATTCGCCATGACTTTCGAGCACGATGTTGTTGTCGTTGGAGCGGGCGGGGCGGGCCTTATGGCTGCGCTGTACGCACGGGAAGGCGGGGCCGACGTAGGGGTCGTTTCGAAGCTGCACCCGCTCCGCTCCCACACTGGCGCGGCGCAGGGCGGCATCGCGGCGGCCCTCGGCAACGAGGAAGAAGACCACTGGCTCTGGCACGCCTTCGATACGGTGAAGGGCAGCGACTATGTGGGCGACCAGGACGCCATTGAAGCGCTCTGCAAGGATGCGCCCCGTACCATCGTAGAACTGGAGCACTACGGCGTCCCCTTCAGCCGCAACGAAGCGGGCAAGATCTCCCAGCGGCGCTTTGGGGGGCACACCCGCAACTTCGGCGAAGCACCCGTGAAGCGCTCCTGTCACGCCGCCGACCGCACCGGCCACACAATCCTGCACACGCTTTACGACCAGTGCACGAAGCAGGGCGTGCGGTTTTACGACGAGTTCCAGGTGCTCGACCTCATCATGACGGAGGACGATGAGTGCGCCGGTGTCGTGGCGTACGAGATCCTCACCGGCGAAATCCACACGTTCCACGCCAAGCAGGTCTGCTTCGCCACCGGCGGGTACGGCCGCGCGTTCGAGACCACCTCCAACGCCCACGCGGGCACCGGCGACGGCATGGGCATCATGCTGCGCAACGGCATCCCGCTGGAAGACATGGAGTTCGTACAGTTCCATCCCACCGGCCTCTACCGCCTCGGCATTCTCATTACCGAGGGCGCTCGCGGGGAGGGCGGCATCCTGCGCAACAGCGAAGGGGAGCGCTTCATGGAGCGCTACGCGCCGACGGTGAAAGACCTTGCCCCGCGCGACCTGGTGAGCCAGTGCATTTACAAAGAGATCCGACAGGGCCGCGGCATCCAGGGCGAGAGCTACGTGCACCTCGACCTGACCCACCTCGACAATGCGGTTCTCGATACGAAGCTGCCGGAGGTGACGGAGTTCTCGCGCACGTACATGGGGGTGGACCCGAAGGAGGAGCCCATTCCGGTGGTGCCTACCTGCCACTACGCCATGGGCGGCATTCCGGCCAACGAGGACGGCCACGTCGAAACGGGGGATCGCGGAGAGTACGTGCCGGGGTTGTACGCCGTGGGCGAGTGTGCCTGCGTCAGCATTCACGGGGCCAACCGTCTGGGCACCAACGCGCTGCTGGAGCTTGTGGTGATGGGCCGCCGCACGGGCATCGAGATGGCCAAACAGGTGAAGCAGGGCAAGGACTATGCTCCGCTGCCCGAAAACCCGGAAGAGGACACCCGCGCCCTGCTCGATGACCTTCTCTCCAATACCCGCGACGAGGGCGAGCCCACGGTGAAGGTGCGCACGGAACTGCAGGAGACCATGATGGAAAACGTGTCCGTGTTTCGGAATGAAGACACGCTCTCCCACGCCCTCAACGACATTGAAGGGCTCCGCGCGCGTGCTGAGAATGTGGTGGTGGAAGACAAAGGCAAACGCTTCAACACTGACCTTATGGATGCGGTGGAGGCCGGTTTTATGGTCGATTACGCGGAGGCCATCGCGGCGTGTGCCCGCCACCGCACGGAGAGCCGCGGCGCCCACTCGCGCGAAGACTACGAGGATCGCGACGATGATTCGTGGCTCCGGCACACGCTCTTTCGGAGCGACTGCAACGGCACCTACGAGTTTGACGAAAAGGATGTCGTCATCACCCGCTTTGAGCCCAAGGAACGCAAATACTGAGTGTGAAGGTATGGGGATTGGGGGTACGAACGGGCCCGTGCGTCCATGCGTCCATATCCACACACGTCCATCCACCTTCCCCAACGCGTATGCAGTTGACCATCGAGATTAAGCGCTACAACCCTGATGAGGACGACGAGCCGCATTGGGAATCGTACGAGGTCCCGGCCGAGCCGCTCGACAGTGCGCTCTCGCTCCTGTTGCACGTAAAGTGGCACATCGACGGCACCCTGTCGCTGCGCAAGAGCTGTGCACACGGCATCTGCGGGTCGGACGCGATGCAAATTAACGGCGAGAACAAGCTCGCCTGTTCGGTGCTCGTGCAAGACCTTGTAGAGGAGGACGGCGACACGGTCACGTTTGCGCCTCTTCCCTCCGCACCGGTCATCAAGGACCTCATCATTGACCAGAGTCGCTTCTTCGAGAAGTACCGCGATGTGAAGCCGTGGCTCATCACGGATGGACCGGCGCCGGAGCGGGAGCGGGAGCAAAGCCCCGAGGAGCACGCCATGATCGAGGATGCGACGAAGTGCATCATGTGCGGGGCGTGTACGCATGCCTGCCCCTCCACCTGGGCCGACCCCGACTACCTCGGCCCCGCGGCGATGCTGAAGGCGTACCGCTATACGTTCGACAGCCGCGATGACGGGGCGGAGGAGCGGCTCGATGTGGTGGACTCGCCGGACGGCCTCTGGAAGTGCTACACCATTTTCAACTGTAACGAGGCGTGCCCCAAGGACATCGACATTACGCGCTGGCTCTCGGCCCTGAAGCGCAAGGCCGCGACGTCCCAGGCCACCACAAAGGCCTGAGGGCAGGCAGCGCTCCTTCTCTTCGCCGCCCGGCCTGCGTGTCGCGGGCCGGGCGTCTTTCTTTGTATTCTCTTTGTGGGTAGCGCATTGTCGGGGGCTTTGTCAACGACGCCCCGACGAAAGCCGGAGGCTTGTGGCTGCCATGAGGGCCATTGACTGCTCCCCTGAGTGCAGGTCGCTCGCGGAGCGACATTTCGTAAGGAGCAGTCCCCCCTGCGGCGTTAGCCGGGGAAGAGGTCAAGCAGGCACCGACAGGGCCGTGCGGCGCCACGTCGCGATGCGCCGGTTGAGGGCTGCACGCTCGATCAGAAACGCATCGTGGCCGTGCGGCACCTCCAGCACCTCCAAGGTGGCGCGGGGCAGGTGCACGGCCAGCTCGCGCTGCTCAGAAAGCGGGTAGAGCACGTCCGAGTCGATGCCAACGACGAGCGCGGGCTGTTCGATGGAGCGCAGCACCGCCTCGTATGCACCACGGCCGCGGGCCACGTCGTGGGTGTCCATCTGCTTCGTGAGGGCCACGTAGCAATGGGCATCGAAGCGGCCGGTGAGCTTGTCGCCCTGGTAGCGCAGGTAGCTTTCCGCGGCGTAGGGCGTATCGTCCTGGTCCGTCATCACGTCGCGGCCGAAGCGCGCGTCGAACGACGGCTGAGACCGGTAGGACACCATCGCCATCATGCGGGCCGCTGCCAGGCCCTCCCGCGGCGGGTCGTCGGGCGCGTAGGCGCCTCCTTGCCACTTTGCATCGGCGTAGATGGCCTGCCGCTGCGCCTCACTCCACCCAATTTGCCAGGCCGTGTGGCGCCCGCCGACCGCAATCGGGGCCAGGGCCTGAACAAACGGTGCCCCATCGTCGGTTGTCTCGAAGGCCCACTCGAGAACCTGCATGCCGCCCATCGAGCCCCCGACCGCACAACGCACCCGCCGCACCCCCAGCTGCGTCAGTGCGCAGCGGTGCAGGCGCACCGTGTCGCGGACGGTGAAGGCGGGGAAGTCGGCCCCGTAGCGCATTCCAGTGACCGGATTCGTCGTCGTTGGAGAGATGGAGCCGTAGGGCGAGCCCGGCACGTTGAGGCACACCACGAAGTCTTCCGTGGGGTCGAGGGCACAGTCAGCGCCGAGGAGTGCTCCCCACCAGTCGGCCACGTCCGTATCCCCGGTCAGGGCGTGGCACACAACAACAGCGTTGGTGCCGGCCGCGTTGAGCGTGCCCCAGGCCTGGTAGGTGACGGGCACTTCTCGGAGCGTGGTGCCATTTTCGAGGGTGAACGTTGGAATCGTGAGGGTTTGCGGCATCACAGAAGAGAAATGGTTGCGCCGGCACGAGCAGAAGGAGCGGGGGGGGATGCGTGAAACGTGATACGTGGATCGGAACTGCCCCTCCCGTATCACGCGTCACGCATCACGCATCACGCGTCACGTGTCACGCCTCAATTCACGCAGCGGCTGGTGACGGAAGCGCCGCAAAGGCTTGCTCAAAGTCCGCCTTGATGTCGTCGACGTGCTCAATGCCCACAGAGACGCGCACCATGTCGGGGTGGACACCGGACGACTTCTGTTCCTCTTTGGTGAGCTGCTGGTGGGTGGTAGAAGCGGGGTGAATGACGAGCGTTTTCGCATCGCCCACGTTGGCGAGGTGACTGGCCAGCTCCACGTTCTCCACGAAGCGCTTGCCGCCTTCGACGCCCCCTTCCACGCCAAACGTGAGCACCGCGCCGTAGCCGTTGTCGAGGTACTTGTTGGCGCGCTCGTGGTAGGGGTGGTCCTCCAGCCCCGGGTAGCTGACCCACTTTACGGCGTCCTGGGCCTGCAGCCACTGCGCCAGTTCCATCGCGTTGTCGCAGCTCCGCTGCACGCGCAGGGAGAGCGTTTCGAGGCCCTGTAGCAGCAGAAATGAGCCGAAGGGATTCTGCGAGGGCCCGAAGTCGCGGAGTCCCTCCACCCGGGCACGCATGGCGAAAGCGACGTTGGTGTCGAGCACGCCGTCCGGCCCAAAGGCCTCCCAGAACTTGAGGCCGTGGTAGTTGGGGTTCGGCTCGGTAAATTCTGGGAAGCGGCCGTTGTCCCACGGGAAAGAGCCCGCGTCCACAATGACGCCGCCGATGGTGGTGCCGTGCCCGCCGATCCACTTCGTGGCGCTGGCAGTGACAATGTCGGCCCCGTAGTCGATGGGCCGCCCCAGGTAGCCGCACGCGCCGAACGTATTGTCCACAACGAGGGGAACGCCGTGGGCGTGGGCAATGTCGGCGATGCGCGCCAGGTCGGGGATGTTGAAACGAGGATTGCCGAGGGTCTCCAGGTAGACCGCCTTCGTGTTCTCGTCGATCAGGCTTTTGATGGAGTCCGGGTCATCGCCATCGGCAATGTGAACGTCGAGGCCGCGGCGGGGGAAAGAGTTTTTAAACTGGTTGTAGGTCCCGCCGTAGAGGTAGCTCGTGGAGACGATGTTGTCGCCGTGCTCGCAGAGCGTGTTGAGGGCCAGGAACTGAGCCGACTGTCCGCTGGCGGTCGACACCGCCGCGACGCCGCCTTCGAGCGCGGCCACCCGCTTCTCGAAGACATCGTTCGTGGGGTTCATGATGCGGGAGTAGATGTTGCCGAACTCTTCGAGGGCAAAGAGGTCGGCCCCGTGCTCCGCATCGTCGAAGGTGTAAGAGGTAGAGGCGTAGATGGGAACCGCCCGGGCGTTGGTGGCCGGGTCCGGTTCCTGCCCTGCGTGGAGCTGGAGCGTCTCGTAACGGGGCGACTCGGGGACGTGGTGTCCGTTCTCGGGGCTCATGGGACGGTCGGCGCTCTGGATGAGGAGGAGCAAGCATCCAGAAGAGCCGAGCGAGCACACGAAACGGTGCGTGGCCGGACCAACACGCGACTGGGGGCCAAACAAAAACCCCCAACCGCGAGGAAAGCGGATGGGGATCATTTGCCGAGGGCGCATGGCTCCCATCTCATCTTTCCCCGACAGCTTGCCGGGGCAGGATGGGGCACCTTTCTACTGGCGGGAGCCAGTAGCGGTTGCCAGGGCTTCAGAGGGCCTGCTCCCTCCACCCTTCTGGATGAATGTGGTGCGTCTAAAATGATGTACCTCTAACGGTAAAAGCTGCCCCCACGGGTGTCAATACGGAAAGTGAAAATATCTTGTGACGCTACATGTTCTGCTCGATGCTGACCTGCCGCAGCGTGTCCCCCTCGTCGATGGAATCGACCACATCCTGGCCACGGGTCACCGTCCCGAAGACGGTGTGCTTGCCATCGAGGTGGGACTGTGGGCCGCGCGTGATGAAAAACTGGCTCCCGTTGGTGTTCGGCCCGGCATTGGCCATCGACAGGACGCCCGTCTCGTGCGTGAGCGGGTTGCCCTCAATCTCATCGTCGAACTGGTAGCCGGGCCCGCCGCGGCCGGTGCCCGTGGGATCTCCGCCCTGCACCATAAACCCCTCGATGACGCGGTGAAAAGGCGTGCCGTCGTAAAAGCCCTCTCGGGCAAGAAATACGAAGTTGTTGACCGTATGAGGAGCATGCTCGGGAGAAAGCTCAATCTCGATGGTCCCCTTCGTCGTCTCCAGGGTTGCCTCGTAGACGGCCTCCGGAGCAATCTGGAGCTCTGGGGGCGCGTCCCACTGCGGATGGTCGGCCATGGCGGCTCGAATCGGGTCGGGAAGAAGAGCGAATTAGCATTCCGCCTGTCCGACGGCAGGACACAAGTGGTGTTTCGGGCACGGGCGCATCTTTTCGGAAAGCGAATCGGCCTTCCAGCCGCTCGGCCCCAGGACCACGCCCCCCAGACGGATCTGGGCCGAGGCAGTCCCCAAGATTACAGGTCTTTAACCGTTTGGTTGAACCAGGCGGTTGCCCCTGCAGTTGGGATGTGTGCTTTTGCAGGAGGCTCTCCACCTATGCCACCGCCCGACTCCCGTTCTGATTACTCCGAGACCGAGCGCCAAATTTTCGATGCGGCACTGGACGTGTTCGCCCGGGAGGGGCGCCGTGGGGCCCGGATGCAGGCCATCGCCGATGCCGCCGACATCAACAAGGCGATGTTGCACTATTACTTCCGCGACAAGGCAACGCTCTACGAAGAGGTGTTCACGTACACTGCCTGCCAGTTCATGGCGTCGTTCGATGCCTCGCTGAAGGAAGCCCCCACCTTTGCCGAGACGCTCCGTGTGTTCATTGACGGATACGTCGACTTCGTGCGCTCCAACGAAGCGTGCATGCGGCTGATGGTGCAGGAGAATCTGGCCGGGGGCACGCTGCTCGGCCAGCAGATGCGGAAAGCCACGGACTCGGGCGACGCGCCGCCGACGATTCTCGTGGACACCATCGCGGATGCCGTACAGGCGGGCGAAATTCGCCCGGTGGACCCCGACCACACTGTGCTCTCGGTCATCTCCACCTGCCTCTACTTTTTTGTGGCCCAGCCCACGGTTCAGATTATGCACCCCCCAGCGGAGGAAGACTGGGAGGCCTTCGTGGAGGCCCGCAAAGATCATCTGTTCGATTTGATCTACCACGGCCTTGCCCCCCGTGAGTAGCGGCTAACGGCCCAACGTTCAACGCTCAGACGTTTTTTCGATGACACTCTCTCGCTTCTTGCTTCTCAGCCTCCTGATCGGGGGGCTCGCCCTGTCCGGGTGCTCGCTCACGCCATCGATGCCCGCGCCGGAGGCGGAGCAGGAGATGCCCGATCGGTTCGAGGCCGCGCCCGGCGACACCACCCTGCCGGCCACGGCCACCGACACGGCGCGCTACAACCCTGCCCGCTGGTGGACGGCGTACGACGACCCAGCCCTTACGGCCCTCGTGGACACGGCCCTCGCGGCCAACCTGGACCTGAGCGTGGCCCGCGCCCGGCTCGACGAGCTGGCGGCGCAGTTCCGCATTGCCCGGGCGCCCCTCTTCCCCAGCGTCACGGCCAACGCCCAGGGCAGCTACCAGAACCAGCCTGCCAACACCGGCATCGGGGGCGCCATCGGGGGCGGGCAGGGGCCCGACCGCTTCGAGTTTACCGACTACCAGGCCACGCTCGGCGTTTCGTACGAGCTCGACTTTTGGGGACGCGTCCGCAGCCAGCGCAAGGCTGCGCTCAACCAATATTTTGCCACGGCCGCGGACCTGCAGACGGCCCGCCTCTCGGTCATCAGCCAGACGATCTCCACCTACGCGCAAATCGCCTCGCTGCAGCGACAGGTGCGCCTGGGCCAGCGCACCATCGACCTCCTGGAGCAGCGCGTGGCCATCACGGAAGACCGCTACTCGCGGGGCCTGCTCCCGTCGTTCCAGCTGTACACTGTTCGCCAGAGCCTGCAGTCCGCCCGTGCAGAGCAGCCGGACCTGGAGCGCCGGCTCTATGAGGCACGGACGCGCCTGGCTACGCTCCTCGGTCGCTTCGCCGGCGCCCAGCGCGCCCTGCTCCCCGATTCTGTGACCGTCCCCCTCGCCCCAACGTCGGTGCCGGCGGGCCTCCCTTCGGATTTGCTTATGCAGCGCCCCGACGTGCGCGCGGCAGCGCGGCGGCTGGAGGCGGCCCGGCAACAGATCGGTGCCGCCCGAGCCAACCTGCTCCCCAGTGTGTCGCTCACCGGCACGGGGGGCACCCAGAGCAGCGAGCTGGCGGACCTGGTGGACCCCGGCCAGGTCTTCACCAACTTTGTAGGACAACTTACGGCCCCGCTCTTTCGTGGAGGAGAGCTGCGGGCCAACCTGGACGCAGCAGAGGCGCGCTACCGGCAGCAGACTGCCTCGTACGAACAAACGGTCCTGACCGCCTTCCAGGAGGTGAAGGCGGCCCTGGTCGCGTACAACGAGCAGCGTCGCCGCCTGCAAGAAGTGCAGCAACAGGTGGAGACGGCCGAGGACGCGTTCCAGACGCAGCGGGATCGCTACGAGCGCGGCATCGGCGATGTGCTGTCCCTGCTCGACGCGGAGCGCACCCTCGTCCAAGCCCGCACGCGCCTGTCTGGAGTGCGCCAGGCCGTGCTCAATGCCCGCCTTGCCCTCCACCGCGCCCTGGGAGGCTCTTGGACCAACGCGCCGTCTCCGGAGGACCCTCGCCTACTCAAGTAGATGCTCCGTGCGCGGACGGCGAACCCGGCCCCACGCGACGCACAGCCCTCTCCACTGCGCCCCCTTTCCCGAAAGCGTTCGGGATGCCCTTTTCGATCGCAACTGTTTCTCGCCATGGCTGATACGGACTACAAGTGGTACTTCATTGGCGGCGGCCTCCTTGCAGGGGCCGCCCTCATTGTGTGGCTGCTCGGCGTGTTTGCGCCGCAGCCCGAGACGAGCGAGCCCCCGCCCCAGTCGCCCCTCGTGTCGACGACGCCCGTGGAGGTGCGGGCGGGAAGCCTGCTGGTGCACGGCACCGGCACGGTGCGCCCGGTGCGCGAGATTGAGCTGACCGCACAGGTGGGCGGGCGGCTCGTGGACGTGTCCGACGCGCTTGTGAGCGGGGGGCGGTTCGAGGCGGGGGAGACGCTGGCCCGCATCGACCCGTCCGACTACCGAAATGCGGTGCGGCAGGCTGAGGCGCAAGTGACCCAGGCGCGGTTTCAGCTCATCCGGACCCGAGAGGAGGCCGGGGCTGCGCGGCAGGACTACGAGCGAATCCGAGACCGGACCGGCGAGGCCCCTGAGCCGGACAGCACGGAACTGGGACGGCTCGTTTTCAACGAACCGCAGGTGGCCCAGGCTGAGGCCAACCTGCAGAGCGCAAAGGCCTCGCTGGAAACGGCCCAGGTCAACCTGGAGCGCACGCGGCTGCGGGTGCCGTTCGACGGCATGGTGCGCCAGAAGCAGGCCGACCTCGGGGCGTACGTCTCGCCCGGCACCTCGGTGGCCACCGTCTACGGGACCGAAGCGGTGGAAATTGTGGTCTCGCTCCCCTCCCGCAAAGCGGCCCTCATCCGCAATCTGTGGGACACCATGGAGGCCGGCACCGACCTGCCGGCGACGATCACCACCCAGTACGGCGGCAATGAGTTTGCGTGGCGGGGGCGCGTGCACCGCGTGGAGGGCGCCATCAGTGAGCGCACTCGCACCGTCGACGTGGTGGTGCGCGTGCCCGAGCCCTACAACCGCTCTCTGACAGTGCAGTCGCGGATGCCGGAGCAGGGCTCCGCACCGGCAGGCCCGGAGCGGCCGCCGCTGGCCGTGGGCACCTACGCGGAGGTCGACATCGAAGGGCAGCAGGACGGCTCGTACCACGTCGTGCCCCGCCGTGCCGTGCACACCCGCGCGCCCAATCGGCCGCCGGTGGTGTGGACCGCAGTCGGCGACTCGATGCTCGTGGAGCGCCGGGTCGAGCCCATCCAGACCGTGGAGGAGCAGACCTACCTCGCCCCCACACTCGCCCCCAACACCCGGGTAATCACGACCGACCTTCGGGTGCAGACGGACAGCATGAAGGTCCGCGTTGCACAATAGTTGGTTGGGAGTTGAGGGTTGGGAGTTCGCCTTTCGATGCGAATAGTAAACTGCAGGGACGATGGCCACGATTACACGATTTGAGGAGCTGAATGCTTGGCAGACGGGGCGCGATCTGAGCAATCTCGTGTACGATCTCTCCGACGAGGATCCTTTTGCCAGCGACTTCGGGCTACGTGATCAGATTCGACGGGCCGCGGTGTCCGTTATGAGCAATATCGCCGAAGGCTTTAACAGCCGCACCCAGAATGTTTTCATCGATCTGCTGGGCCGAGCCCGCGGATCCGCCGCTGAAGTTCAATCTCAGCTGTACTTGGCCCGCGACCGGGACTACATCAGCCAGGAAGAATTCGATCAGGCGTACGACCTCGCCGATACAGCTTCCCGACAGATCCACGGCCTCATCCGCTATCTCAAGTCTCGGACAAACGCCTCTCGTGTCCAGGAAGGACAGATCCGCTACGAAATCGACGTCGAGTCCAGCTAACCCTGAACCCTCAACTCTCAACACGAGAGTGAGACGAACGGCTGCACTTCCAGCGTGCTAATCCCTAACGCGACAACGCTCTACCGATGAACAAAGTGATTTCCTGGTTTGCCCGCAACGGGGTGGCGGCCAACTTGCTGATGTTACTGCTGCTTCTGGGGGGTGGGGCCGCAGCGGTTACGACCGTGCAGGAGGTCTTCCCCGAATTCAGCCTCGACCAGGTGCAGATTGAGGTCACCTACCCCGGCGGCTCGCCCGAAGAGGTGGAGCAGTCCATCGTGCGCCGCATCGAAGACCGGATTGAGGGTGTGGAGGGCATCGATCGCATCCTCGGCACGGCTACCGAGAACATCGGCGTGGTGACGGCCGAGTTGAAGCGCGGCACCGACCTGAGCCGCGCCCGCACCGACATCAAGTCGGAGGTGGACCGCATCACGGCCTTCCCCGAGGGGGCCGAGGAGCCGGTGGTCACGGAGGTGTCCAACCGGCAGCAGGCCCTGCAGATTGCCCTCTACGGCGACGCCAGCGAGCGGGCCCTCAAAGAACTCGCCCAGCGCACAAAGGACAACCTCACGCAGGACCCGCAGATCTCGTTTATCCAGATTGGCGGCGTGCGCGACTACGAGATTTCGGTGGAGGTGTCCCGCATGGACCTGCGCCGGTACGGCCTGTCCCTGGGCGAAGTGTCCGGGCTTGTGCAACAGAGCAGCCTCGATCTTCCCGGCGGCAACATTGAAACGGCGGACGAGGAGATTACGGTGCGCACGGAGGGGCAAAACTATACCCAGCGCGAGTTTGAGGACATTGTGCTCCTGAGCCGCGACGATGGGACGAACGTGCGGCTCGGGGACGTGGCGCAGGTGGAGGACGGCTTCGCCGAAAACTCCGACCTCATTACGCGCTTCAACGGCAAGCCCGCCGCCATTCTCAACGTCTTTCGCACCGGCGACGAACAGGTGCTGGCGGTGGAGGAAACCGTTAAGGCCTATCTCGACGACGAGCTGCGCCCCTCCCTCCCAGCCGGCCTCAACGCTGCCCTCTGGCAAAACAACGCCGAGGACCTGCGCAACCGCCTCAACCTGTTGATCGAGAACGGCATCCTCGGCCTCCTTCTCGTTGTTCTCACGCTCACGCTCTTCCTGGCCCCGCGGCTGGCGTTCTGGACCTCGGTCGGCATCTTCCTGTCGTTTACCGGCACGTTCATCGTGATGCAGTACCTGGGCGTGTCCATCAATCTGCTCAGCCTCTTCGGCTTCATCCTGTCGATCGGGATCGTGGTGGACGATGCCATCGTGGTGGGCGAAAATGTGTACGCCGAACAGGAGAAAAAGGGCGACCCGCTACAGGCCTCCATTCGCGGCACGCAGCGCGTAGGCATTCCCGTCATCTTTGCGGTGCTCACCACCGTGGCCGCCTTCACGCCGCTTCTCTTCGTGGGCGGCACCATCGGCAAGTTCCTGGGCGACATCCCCACCATCGTCATCATTGTGCTGCTGCTCTCGCTGGTGGAGGTGCTGCTCATCCTGCCCTACCACCTCTCCGAGCGGCCCGCCCAGGAGGAGACGCCGACCCTGTTCATTCGGACGCTCAACCGCGTGCGGCGGTGGGTGGCGGCGCAGCTGTGGACGTTCGTCCGCGGGCCCCTCACCACGGCCCTGCGCTTCGCCACGCGTCACTACGGCGTCACCATTGCCGGCAGCGTGGCCCTGCTCCTCATTTCCTTCAGCTTCGTGGGCAACGGCTACATCAGCTTCTCCTTCTTCCCGAGCGTGCAGGGCAAGCTGGTGACGGCCCAGTTGGAAATGCCCGCCGGCACCACGCCGGAGCGCACCGAGGAGGTGACGGCTCGGCTGCAGGAGACGGGGTATCAGGCCATCGCCGCCTTGGAGGAGCGGGCCGGGCAGGACCTGGTCGAGAACGTGTACGTGACCGTCGGCCAGCAGCCGCGCGCCAACAGCGGGCCCAACCAGGCTGGCTTTACCGCCACCAGTGCCAATGTGGCCGAGGTGAGCTTCGAGATGATTGATCCGGAGGAGCGCGACGTCACCTCTACGCAGTTCGAGGAGCAGTGGCGAGACGCCACCGGCTCCATCCCAAGCGCCCGGTCCCTGTCCTTCACCGCCAGCGTGGTATCGGTCGGGGAGCCGGTGTCGGTGGAGGTGTCGGCCCCCACCGAGGCCAAACTGAACCGGTCCGTCGACGCCGTGCGCGATTCGCTGCGTCGCTTCGCCGGCGTGTTCGACATCAAATCGGACCAGGAGCAGGGCAAGCGTGAGGTGGAGCTGGGGCTGAAGCCCGCCGCCCGCTCGCTCGGGCTCACGCTCAACGACCTGGCGGGGCAGGTGCGGGCCGCCTTCTTCGGCTCCGAATCGTACCGCCTGCAGCGCGGCCAAAACGAGGTGCGCGTCTACACCCGCCTCCCCAACGACGAGCGGAACGCAATTGAGGACCTGAACGAATACCGCATTCGCACCCTGGGCGGCGCGGCCGTGCCCCTCGAGGAGGTCGCCACGGCCTCCATCAGCTACGCCCCCTCCCAAATCAACCGTCAGGACGGACGCCGCGTCGTTACCCTCACGGCGGATGTGGACCCGTCCGTCACCACCGGCAACGAGGTCAGCAGCACCCTTAACGACCGTGTGCTGCCCAATGTCCAGCGCGCCATTCCGGGCATGACGTACCAGTTTGGGGGGCAGCAGCGGCAGCAGAGCAAGGCGCAGAGCTCGCTCGTCATCGGCTTCCTGCTGGCCCTCTTTGCCATCTACGCGCTGCTGGCCATCCCCTTTCGCTCCTACCTGCAGCCGCTCGTGATCATGAGCACCATCCCCTTCGGCTGGATCGGCGCCATCATTGGGCACCTGCTGCTCGACATCTCGCTGGGGCTGCTCAGCATTTTCGGCATCGTGGGCCTCAGCGGCGTCATCGTGAACGACGCGCTCGTGATGCTCGACTTTGCCAATGAGGAGCGGGCCAAGGGCCGCGACTGGCCCGAGGCCCTGGTGCGGGCCGGGCAGATGCGCTTCCGCCCCATCCTGCTCACGTCGCTCACCACGTTCTTGGGGCTCTTCCCCATCATCATCGAGCAAAGCGTGCAGGCCCAGTTCCTCATTCCCATGGCCGTGAGCCTGGGCGTCGGGATCATCTTTGGCACCGGCGTGCTGATGCTGATCGTGCCGTCGCTGGCCATGCTGCAGGACCGCGCGCTGGGCTGGGTGCAGACGCGCCTCCTCGGCTACGAGGAGCCCTCCACCCACCTCGGGGTATACGAGGCGGAGGCATCCCGTTGACTTCTTCCCCGGATAAATCCGGGAGTTTTACGACTCTCTCGCGCTCACTCAATACTATAAGGAGCGGGTCCGTTGCGAAGCGTCACGACGCGTGCCGCCGACGGTGCCGCCAGGGACTGCGGTCGTTCGCGCCGTCCGAGAGGGTGGCGACGGGGGGGGCGTCGTCCTCCTGCGTGTGCGCGTAGTACAGCGTGGCGGCCAGGGCGGCAAGTGCGTCGTGCTCCGCATCCTCGAGCTGCAGGGCCGCCGGGTCGAATTCCTCGTCCACAAAATGCGTCGTGAAGTCGCCGTTGCGGAAGCCCTCGTGCTGCATCGCGAAGCGGCAGAACGGGATCGTGGTGGCCATGCTGGCGACCTCGTACTCGTCGAGCGCGCGGGCCATGCGGTCGATGGCCGCGGGGCGATCCCGGCCCCAGGTGGTGAGCTTCGAGATCATGGGGTCGTAGTGGATCAGCACCTCGCCGCCCTCCTCCACCCCCGCGTCCACCCGCACGCCAAAGCCTGACGGGGCCGAGTGGCGCTTGAGCGGACCCGGGTCCGGGAGAAACCCCGAGGCCGGGTCCTCGGCGTAGACGCGGCTCTCGATGGCATGCCCATTGATCGACAGGTCGTCGGTGGTGTAGCCCAGCGCCTCCCCCTGCGCCACCCGCAGCTGCTCGGCCACGAGGTCCACGCCCGTGATCCATTCCGTGACCGGGTGCTCCACCTGCAGGCGCGTGTTCATCTCCATGAAGTAGTAGTTCAGGTCCGCGTCCACCAAAAACTCCACCGTCCCGGCATTCCGGTAGCCACACGCCTCGGCCGCGGCGACGGCCGCCTCGCCCATCTCGCGGCGCACCTCGGGCGTGAGGATCGCCGAGGGCGCCTCCTCGATCACCTTCTGGTGCCGCCGCTGGATGGAGCACTCCCGCTCGAAGAGGTGGACCGTATTCCCGTGGTGGTCGGCCAGGATCTGAAACTCGATGTGGCGCGGCTCCTCAATATACTTCTCAATAAACACGCGGTCGTCCCCGAAGGCAGATCCGGCTTCGCCCCGCGCCCGATCCATCGCGCCCGCAAAGTTGTCGGGGTCGTGTACAATCCGCATCCCCTTCCCGCCGCCCCCCGCCGCGGCCTTAATCAGCACCGGATAGCCAATGTCCTCGGCGATCGCCTCTCCCTCCTCCGTGCTCGCCACCGCGTCGGTGGTGCCCGGGGCCATCGGCACGCCCGCGTCCTTCATGAGCTGGCGGGCGGCGGTCTTGTCGCCCATGGCCCGGATGGCCTCCGGCGGCGGGCCCACGAAGTGCACGCCTGCCTCGGCGCAGGCCTCCGCAAAGTCGGCGTTTTCTGAAAGGAACCCGTAGCCGGGGTGGATGGCGTCGGCGCCGCAGCGCTGGGCCACCTCCAGGATTTTGTCTTGGTCGAGGTACGACTGTGCGGCCTCCGCCGGGCCAATGGGGTACGCCTCATCCGCCCGGCGCACGTGGGGGGCCGAGCGGTCCGGCGTGCTGTAGACGGCGACCGTCTTGAGGCCGCGCTCGTGACAGGTGCGCAGGACCCGGACGGCGATCTCCCCGCGGTTGGCGACGAGGACTTTCTGTATCGGACGGGATGGCACGTTGGGATCCGTCATTTCGTCTGAGCGAACGGACTGGCATGAATTCTGTTGTGGAATGAACGCTCCCTTTGCCCTGTGGGCCGATGGCCGCGGGGCGCGGTTCGCCGCACTGGCTCATCAGCTCTCCTGCTCGCCGTTATGCCGCAGACCAAAGACCTGTACGACGTTCTTGGCGTCGACGAGGATGCACGCCCGGAGGAGATCAAAGCCGCCTACCGGGAGCTTGCGCGCAAGCATCACCCCGACCGCAACCCTGATGACCCCACCGCGGAGGAGCGGTTCAAAGAAATTCAAAAGGCGTACTCGGTGCTTTCGGACGAGGAGCAGCGCAAGCAGTACGATGCCCAGCGGCGCTTCGGGAGGAGCGGCGTTGGGGCAGGAGCGCAGGGCGGTCCTAACGTGGGCGGGGCGCAGGGGTTCGAGGACGCGTTTGGGGGGCGGGGCGGCTTTGGGGATCTCTTCGAGAGCTTCTTCGGGGAAGGCCGCGGCCGCCGCTCCCCAGGACGCGGCCCATTCGGCCGCCAACAGCAGCAGCGCCGCCAGCAGCAACGGCCCCAGGCGCCGACGGGGCAGGACCTCGAAACGACCCTGCAGCTTTCGTTCCGCGAGGCACTGGAGGGCGGCCGCAAACGGGTGGAGCTGCCGAGCGGCGAGTCCATCCGCCTCAACATTCCGAAGGGCGTGCGCGACGGGTTCAAGATTCGCCTTCAGGGACGCGGGCAGCGCTCCCGGCAGCCGGGCGGGGCACGGGGCGATCTTTACGTGACATTTTCTGTGGGGGACCATCCGCGGTTCGAGCGCACCGGCGATGATCTCTTCCTTACGACGTCCATTGGCGTGTTCGATGCGGTCTTCGGCACCGAGATCCGCGTTCCTACCCCGTACGGCCAGCGCCTGAAGCTGACCGTGCCGCCCGGCACCCAGCCCGGGGAAAAGATGCGCCTCACGGGCCAGGGCGTGCGGACGGACGACGGAACGGGAGACCTGTACGTGGAAATCGACGTGGATATTCCCACCGATCTTTCGGAGCAGCAGGAGCAGGTGCTGCGGAAGGCGGCTCAGCAGGCGAATCTTTTGTAGGGCCGCCCTGCCCGGAGGGCGGAAGGGATGGGGCAGTAGACCGCGCGCACGTTCCAGTCTTTGTTCCGCTCCGGGGCGGCGCCCCCCTCAGCCGAACATTCAACACACGAGTGCCCCGCGGACGAAGGGGGGTTGCACTTTTCCAACTTTGTTTCTGATATTTCACCCCGATCATTTCAGGTCGGACCGGTGCCTCCTTGCCACCGCCCACCGGACCCGGCTTTCGCAGCGCTTCCACCAGCACGGGCCAGAAGCCCCCTGCTTCTCTGCCTTCCCACCACGCCTTCTTTGCCTGATCCTTCTCCCCATGAGCGACAAACCGAAGAACGTTTTCCGCATCGACATTGAGCCGTCGGACGAAAATCCGGACCGTCACCCCACCCACGGCTGGCAGGTGCGCATCAAACGACAAAAAGAGCAGCACACCAAGTACTTTTCTGACAAACGCCACGGCGGGCGCGAGGCGGCGCTGGACAAAGCAATTGCCTACCGCGACAAGCTTCTTGAGGAACTGCCCGACCCCATGGACCCGGTCCGGCGCTCGGCCGAGGCACGCTCCAAGACGGGCGTGATCGGGCTCAACTTTTGCTGGAAGGACGACGGCAGCGGCACGCCCAAGCCGTACGTACAGCTGAGCTGGCTGCAGGACGATGAGACGCGCCGGAGTGCGGCCTATTCGGTGCGCAAGTGGAACCTGCGCCGCGCCGTCTGGAAGGCCTGTGTGCGGCTTCACGAGGCCCGCGCCGAACACAACGGGGAGGCTGAGGCGGTGAACGATATGTTCCAGACGGCCTTTCCCAACGTCAAGGAGCAGTACGAGGAGGGCCCGGACGGGAACGGCCTGCCGGAAGAGGATGCCACAATGGAGGAAGCCCCGGCGGAAGAGACCCCGGCGGAGGCCTAAGTGTCGGGGACATGAGCGAGCGGGGGATTACGCCCACGCGTTCCCTCCCTCTTTCCTCCCTATCCCGCGATGCGCTCTTGCTGGGCCCGGCGCCGTGCCTTGGGCTCGCGGTGGCGCTTGCGGAGGCGGTACGCCTCAGGTGTGACCTCCACAAGCTCGTCCTCACGGATAAACTCAATCGTGTCCTCCAGCGACATTTTTCGCGGAGGCGGCACGTGCTCCAGCTCGTCCCCCGCCGCGGCCCGCATGTTGGTCAAGTGCTTCTCCTTCGTCACGTTGAGGTCGAGGTCCTGGGGCTTGTTGTTCTCGCCCACAATCATGCCCTTGTACACGCGGTCGCCCGGCTCCACGAAAAAGTCGCCGCGGTCCTGCAGTTCGAGCAGCGCGTAGGCTGTCGTCTCGCCCTCTCGGTCGGCCACGAGGGCGCCACTGGTGCGGTGCGGAATGTCGCCCGCCCACGGCCCAAACGCCTCGAAGCGGTGCGTGAGCAGGCCGGTCCCCTTCGTGTCGGTAAGAAACTTGGAGCGGTACCCGATGAGGCCGCGGCTCGGCACCTCAAACGTAAGGCGGACGCGCCCGCTGTCCTGGTGTGTCATGTGCTCCATCTGCCCTTTGCGCTCGCCCAGGCGCTCCATCACCACGCCCATGTGCTCCTCCGGAATGTCGATCTCGGCCGTCTCGTACGGCTCATGCATCTCGCCGTCCACCTCCTTCGTGATCACCTGCGGCATCCCTACGCAAAACTCGTAGCCCTCGCGGCGCATCTGCTCAATGAGAATGGCCATCTGCAGCTCTCCGCGGCCGTAGACGCGCAGGGCGTTGGCCGTGTCGGTCTCTTCCACCCGGATGGCCAGGTTGTTGCGCGCCTCGTCGAAGAGGCGGTTGCGCAGCTGGCGAGAGGTCACGTACTCGCCCTCCTGCCCGCTAAGCGGCCCGTCGTTGATCCGAAACTCCATCGACATCGTCGGCTCGTCGATGTCGATCGGCTCCAGGGGCTCGGGCTCCTCGGCGGCGCAGATGCTCTCGCCCAGCCCAATGCCCTCCACACCCGCAAGGGCCACAATCTCGCCCGGGCCGGCCTCGTCGCTCTCCACGCGCTGGAGGTCCTGATAGGTAAAAAGCTCGCTCACGCGGGTCGATTCGGTGCTGCCGTCGCGGTGGCAGAGCGTGACGGGCTGGCGGTTCTGGAGGGTGCCCTGCTCCACCCGGCCCACAGCCACCGGGCCAAGGTACTCGTCGCGCTGCACGCTGGTGATGAGCGTCTGCAGCGTCCCGTCGGGGTCGCCGGACGGGGGCGGAATCTCGTCGAGAATGGTGTCGAGCAGCGGGCGCAGGTTGGACCACTCCGGCTCGTCCAGGTCGCGCTTGCACTGCCCCTCGGTCGCGATGGTGTAGAGCACGGGAAAGTCGAGCTGCTCCATGTCCGCCCCCAGGTCGATGAACAGGTCGTAAATGGCGTCGAGCGACTCGTCGGGGCGGGCGTCGTCGCGGTCGATTTTGTTGAGCACCACGATGGCAGGCAGGCCCAGGTCCAGCGCCTTCTGCACCACGAAGCGGGTCTGCGGCAGGGGCCCCTCCGCCGCGTCTACCAGCAGCATGATGCCGTCCACCATGCGGAGCGTCCGCTCCACCTCGCCGCCAAAGTCGGCGTGGCCGGGCGTATCCACGATGTTGACCTTCGTGTTCTTGTATCGGATGGCCGTGTTGTTGGCCATGATGGTGATGCCCTTCTCCCGCTCCAGGTCCATCGAGTCCATCACGCGCTCTTTCACCTCCTCATTGTCGCGGAAGATGCCGCTCTGCCACAGCATGGCGTCGACGAGCGTGGTTTTGCCGTGGTCCACGTGGGCCACGATGGCGATGTCTCGGAGGTCGGTCTGCTTCATGACGGGGCCGGGAATTGGGCGAAAGGGGCGGGGCAGCCTTGGCGCATTCTGAAAGCTGGATAGAATATGCATACTTTCCAGAACGTCGTCCGTTCATTCGGTGCACACCGCAGGCCCGTTTCAAGACAAAATTGGAGCAGATTTCGTCGGGGGACTCCGGGGCCACGCCGCCTCGTTCGTGCGCGGCCCTTTTCCCCTCGCCGTTTTTCACCGCCGCCACGAGGAGGGGGGCCGCTCTCGCCGATGCCCATTCGCGAGGGCACCGAGGCGCTCGCCGAGGGTGCGCATCGCCTGCGCGCCGGCACACAGCTCGTACAGGGCCTGCAGTTCATCCAGGGTGAGCGATACCGACACCTCCCCAGCGTCGGTGGGCGCCGTCAGTTGCCAGGTGTTTCCCTCGTCGCCGCTTCTTTCCTCCAGTCCCCGAACAAGGGTTCCGAAGAGCCCCTCAAACTCCTGCGCGTCGATGAGAAGCGAGAGGCCCCGAAACTCGATCTGAATCCGCCCGCAACACTCACACCGGAAGACACGGCCGTCCCGAGTGTCGTACAGGTTGGACCCATGAAGGCTGCTGTCCAGGGAGAGGGAGCGATGCATGGCACTGTGTATCGTCTTGGGAGATGATGCGCGCGTCAATGCAATGAGGGGACGTCTGGGGGACGGTCGCCTGCGAGGGCGCGGACCGTGTGCAGGTGGGGCGACCGTGGAATTGGGGCTGCTCGGCCACGTTTTTTCTGTGACCGTGCCGCGCTCCATTGCGCCCCCTCCTTGTCGTGAGCAGAGGATTACCGGTCTCTTCGTTTATTTAGACTCGATATAAATAATCGACGTCCGCCACCGAAAAGTCAAGCGCTCTTCTCGGGCGGCCCGAACAGGGCCACCGATCTTTCCTCTTGTCCGGCGCAGTTCCCCCTGCGCAGTTCCCCCTGCTCAGACCGAACCGATCATTGCCCGTCGGTGCCTGCAGACATTTTGCAGACATTTTTGGGAAGGACTGGAATCAAGGCTGCGACGCCCCGTCCGGCTCGACGGTGCGAATCTGGCACAGGGCATGGAGGCGGGAGACGGTGCGGTCAAATTTCTTGGCGACGGCCCGTGCGATGCCCGCGTGCTGCTCCGGCGCAAACCAGTCCTTCGGCGGCTGCTCGGCGGTGAAGTGGAGGGTGGGAGCCTTGTCGTGCAGGTACAGCGCATCGACGACGCGGAGGAGGCGGAAGGCGTCGTCGGTGTCGGCGATGGCCACGTTTTCCACGAAGAGATGATCGAGCGCCCCCAGGTCGCTGATGAGATCGGTGTGGGCGGTCTCCGTGGTGGCCCGTCGCAGATCGGCGAAGGATCCCCACCGCGCGTTCCCCGACACGTCTGCCCAGACCTGCCGCATCGCCCGTTGGGTGGCGGCCGACGGCCCAATCCACCCCCGCCCCGACCGCTGTACCTCCCGCGTGCGCCGGAAATCGTCGCCCCGAACCCCCACCACGCGGTATTCCTCCCGCACCTCCCTCCGCAAAAACCGCTGCATGCGGCCGTCGCCGAGCTGGGTGGAGAGGTACTGTTCCGGCTCCACGTTGCTTGTCGCAACCACGGGGACATTCCGATCCGCCAGGGTTTTCATCACCCCGGCCAGGCGCATCTCGTTGGCAGGGTCGTCGATTTCCACCTCGTCGAGACAGCAGAGAGCGTACTCGTCGGCCAGGCGATTCGCGAAGTCCTGCGGCGGGTCGGTCTGGCGGAAGAGCGTGCTGGAGTGCAGAAAGGCACAGGGCACCTCGGGCGCGAGGGCGTTGTAGGTCGCGGCCAGCAGATGCGTCTTGCCCGTTCCGGCCGGCCCCACCAGGTAGAGCCCCTGCGGACGACCGTCGCGCCCCATTCCTATAAACTGCCGCACCCGTTCGGGCCAAGAGGGATCTCGGCGCTGCTCCGCCGCAAACCGCTGCGCGCCCTGAAGCGCCTCCGCCTGGCTCGGCGTCCGGGGCTCGTAGCTCTCGAACGTGGCGTCGCGAAAGCGCTCGGGAAGCGTCATGCTGGCGAAAACTGATGCAGGCACCGTTCTCGGCTCGCGTGCGCAGGTGGCGGGGGGACGGACAGTCCGGCTATTGCGAGCGTTTGCGGACCCGCGCCTGGAGCCGCTGCGCGTCGTGGGGGGCGTGGCCCTCGCCCGCGGTGTTGTTGAAGTAGACGTATACGTCGAGGCCCTCGTCTTGCCAGTCGGCAATGGCATCGGCCCAGTCGTCAAGCTCGGCGTCCGTGTAGCGCCCGTGGTACGCCTCTCCCGTCCCGTGCAGGCGCAGGTAGACCCAGTCCGTCGTCACGACGCGGTGGGTGGAGCGGTCGCCAAAGTCGTAGATGCAGAACGCCGCGTCGTGGGCCGCGAGGGCGTCGTACGTCTTCTCGTTGAGCCATGTGGGGTCCCGAAACTCGAAGACGTGCCGGTGGGTGTCGTCGAGCGTCTCCAGGAAGTGGTGGAGCCGCTCCAGGTTCTGGTGCCAGTTTGGCGGGCACTGGAAAAGAATCGGGCCGAGATCGTCCTCCAGCGGCGCCACGTTCTCGTACAGATTTCGGACGGGGTCCGTCGGGTCCTTGAGCTTCTTGAAGTGGGTGATGTACTGATTCGCCTTCACCGCAAACGGGAACCCCGGCGGCGTTCGCTGTCGCCAGGTGCGGAGCGTGTCCGCCTCAGGGCTCTGGTAAAAGGTGTTGTTGACCTCGACGGTGTCGAACGTGTCGGCGTAGTACCCAAGCCAGTCGTCCTGGGCAATGTCGTCGGGGTAGAAGCGACCGGCAAAAGTGTCGTGCTGCCAGCCGGAGGTGCCGATGCGGACGTCGGGCATGGGCGTGTGGACGGATGAAGGTACGGACGTGCAGAGGTCGGGAGGGGGGGCGCCTGAATCTACGACGGCGGCACCTGGCGGGCGGGGGAGTAGTAGGCAGTGCGCCCGGAAACAGTCTCCGTTTCGAGGGGAACCCCGGTGTTGGGGCAGTGCTCGTCGCCGTACCGGTGGGGCAGCATGAAGCGGTCGGGGTCGAGGGCTTCCGGATCGGCGTCCACGGCAATGGCGGCATCGACGACTGCCTGAACGGCCTCGTAGAGGCCGCGCAGGTCCTTCTCCGAAAGGGCCGGCACCGGCGTCCGCGGATGAATTCCCTCCTGGTAGAGCGCCTCGTCGGCGTAGATGTTGCCGAGGCCCGCCACGACGCTCTGGTCCAACAGCCGCCCCTTGATGGTGCCGCGGCGCGCGGCAAACGGCTCCAGAAACGTCTCTACATCGGCGCGGCGGGCATCCGGGCCGAGGTCCTTCGCCTCTACAAAAGCGTCCGGCGTATCGATGAGGCGAACGCGGGCAAACTTGCGCGGGCACTCGAACGCCAGGCCCCCGCCCTCCTCGAAGTGAAACTGAACGTACGCGTACTCCGGCATCTCCCCGTCCGGGAGGGCCTGCACGGACCCAGTCATGCCGAAGTGGAGAGCCAGCCACCCGGTCTCGTCGCCGTAGCGCGCAAAGACGTGCTTGCCGTGGCGGTGGGTCTCCGTCAGCGTGCGGCCGCGGAGCACCTCGTCGAATCGGTGCGGGTCTAGATCGTCGCCGAGAATGAGCGGGTCGACGACCGTGGTGCCGGCAATGGTGCGGCCGAGCGCCCCCTCGGCAACGCGGCGTTCGTAGACGACGGCATCGGGAAGTTCGGGCATCCGTACGTGGGGGCAGAGAGCGTGGAGTGGAGAGCGCGGGGACGAGGGAACGGAGGGGCTCCAGGCAATCAGTCGAGGACCACGAGGCGCGAGACGCGGCAGTTCTCTTTCAGGCGACAGCCCATGCGGCTCACCACGAGCAGCGTTTCGAGGGGGGCGCGGTCGTCGTCGAGAACGAACGAGCCGTGGTGCGCCCCGGCGTGAAGCGTCCGCTCGAGAGGCGAGACGACCGCCTGCTGATCCCCCTCCAGGACCAGCGACTCGTTGTACCGGATGATGTACGCCCCCGTCTCCAGCGTCCACCACCCGTAGTCGTCCTCCGGGTCGTCGCACGTCGGCGCAATCGGCTCACGGGGCGCGGCCTGATACTCGCTGCCACCGAAGTCGAGCTGGCCGTGGCCGGTGGTGCGAAAGACCGCGTCGACCGTCAGGTCAAGGCCCTTCGGGGCGCGCTGGGTATCGAGGTGAACAAGACCGCGCACGTGCGCGGCAATCGCATCGGCAGAGCGCATGACGAGCAGCACAGCAGGAGTGGAGAACAAAGAGCAAAATTTCAACCACGGCGCCCTCCTACAGGTTCGGGCGGCGAAGCGTGAACGGTGGACAGGAGCGTCCGTTGTGGAAGGCCTACACGAGATCCAGAAAGTCGCGTCGGGAATGTTTCGGGCCAAAACTCGGGACAATGCCGACCGCAGTCCCTAAAAAACAAGTTGATTCTTTCTGCACCGTTCCAGTATATTCACCGATGGAAAAAGCGTGCAGCTTCTCCTTCAGCGTCCCCCCAAGCCGGCCCTCTGTTCACCACGGGTCGGTTCTCCTCTCAAGACCTCATTTCTGAATCGGTCCGGAGTGCACCGGTCCCACGGGTGCCCTCGTCTTCTTTCGTCCACAACCGCATGTCCACTGCTATGGCCCCAGACTCGCCCCGCTCCTCCCTGTCCCGCCCCCGAGCTGGAAGGGCTTCCAAAACAAAGGAGCCGATGCACGTCCCGACCCTGGCCGTGGATGAGGACGGCACCATTCAGCACGTGAACGCAGCGGCCCGGCGCGTGCTTGAACATCCGCCCGATGAATCCATTGGTGCCTGCCTCTTTTCGCATGTGCACGGGCACAACCTGCGGCGGGTCATGCGAGACCTGGCCCACATGGTACGCCACCGCAAGCAGCGGGCGCGCTGGCTGCTGCGCCTGCGCACCGGCAATGGGCGATGGCGCTGGTACCGCGCCGTTGCGCACAACCGGCTGGACGAGCCCGAGGGCGTCGTTGCCATTCATCTCCGCCCCTTGTAGCCCGTTCTTGCGGGAGACCAAAAGCAGCAGCGAGCGCCCGTGTCCGAGGCACCGGCGCTGTCCGCCGCATCGACGCGCGCGCATTGACGCGCCTGCCCGGCGGTCACACTTCGTTGAGGGCGCTCACCGAGGTTTCCGTATGGACAGCCTGGATGGCGGCAGCAAACCGGGGGGCCGCGTTGCAAATGTGAAGCCGGCGCCCCGCCTCCCCATCCAGACGAGGCGCGACCGTGTTGGTCACAAACAGCGCGTCGACAGGGGCGTCGGAGATGCGGTCGTTGGCCGGACCGACGAACAGGCCGTGGGTGGCGGTTGCGTACACCGCCTCCGCCCCGCCTGCCGCCGCTGCGGAAATGGCCTGCGTGATGGTGCCCGCAGTGCTAATCAGGTCGTCTACGACGATGGCCACGCGACCGCTCACCTCCCCGACCAGGGTGCCGCCCCGCACCCCGTCCTCCTTGCGCGTTTTTTCGACGAAGGCAGTGGGCACCTTGTGCCCCAGCACCGCGCCGAGGCCCTCCGCAAACTTGCTGGCTCGCTTCACCCCGCCCTCGTCGGGAGACACCACGACCACATCCGCGTCCCCAATCTCGTCCTCAAGCTCGTGCACAAACAGCGGATGGGCCTCCAGGTGCTCCGTGCGGGCCCGGAAGGCATTTTGCAGCACCGCGAGGTTGTGAACGTCCATCGTGAGCACCCGGTCGACGCCCACTGCCTCGAAGAGGCCCGCCACGTACCGGGTCGTGACGGGGCCACGGGGGCGCGTCTTGCGGTCCTTGCGCTGGTAGCACAGGTACGGAACGACCGCCGTCACGCGCCGGGCGGAGGCGTCGTTCAGCGCCCCGAGCATAAACAGCAAGCGGCACAACTTGTCGTTGACGCTCCACTCCTCGTCCGCGTACAGGGACTGCACCACAAAGGCGTCGCGGCCGCGCACGTTCACCTCTGGGCGCACCTCATGCTCCCCATCCGTAAACGTCTGTTCGTGGTGCGGCTGCAGGGGGGTGTCGAGCGCCGAGGCGACGGCCTCCCCAAATCCTTGGCTCTCGGACAGGGCAAAGAGGCGGAGGTCGTGAGACATGGGCGGCAGCTTCGTCAGTCGAGAAGTCGGGGGCGGCCGGTACACGCTCCGGGAGAGACGAAACGCGAAGGCGGAATGCGGAGCGGTGGAATGCGGGGCGGTGGAATGAGGCGTGACAGCTCACGAGCCTTGTCGTGCCCGGCACGCCCCCACCGTAGCGGGCGCCGTCGCCACGCCGTCGGGGCAGCTGTTACTCCTGACTCTTCTTCAGCGCCCGCTGGGTGAGCTCGTTGGCGGACTGGATGGCAGCATCATCGCGGAGCACCTGTCGGATGGCACGCTCAGCGTCGGCCTTGCTGAGGCCCAGCTCCGTGAGTGCCTTCAGGGCGTCGGCGCGTGCCTCGGCCCGCGCCTCGGAGCCGCCACTGAGGGGAGCGGCATCCTCAAACACATCGAGTTCTGCCAGGGGGTCGCGGAGCTCCACAATGAGGCGGTCGGCCGTCTTCTTGCCCACGCCCGAAATCTGCGTCAGGCGGCTCTTGTCTTCTTCCATTACATGATCCCGCAGCTCGGTGGGGCTCATGGACGAAAGAGCCGAGAGGGCCAGCGCAGGCCCCACTCGCGAGACGCCCGTCATGGTGGTAAAGATGCTGCGCTCGGCCTGGGTCGCAAACCCGTACAACGACTCGTCGTCCTCCCGCAGGTAGTGGTAGGTGTGGAGCGTCACCTCCTCATCGGGCTCGGGCAGGCGCTCGTAGGTAGACGTAGGTACGTGGACCCGGTAGCCAATGCCGTGGACGTCTACCAGAACCGCGTCCGGGGTCTTCTCAACAAGCGTACCGGAAACGTAATCGATCATAGAGGGCACAGAGGGCGAGGGCGCTGGCGCTGGGGGGAGCAGGCTACGACGAGGACTTTTCTTGCCGCTTTGCCTCAATGGAGATTTCCGTGTGCGGCACAGCCTCCAGCCGTTCCTTCGCGATGGGGTTGCCCGTGACGCGGCAGACGCCATAGGTTTTGTTGTCGATGCGCTCCAGCGCCCGGTCAAGGTAACCGATGTACTTCTGCTGTCGGGAGATCATGAGATGAAGCTTCTCGCGCTCCATCGCATCGGTGCCCGCATCGGCCATGTGAATGCCATAGGCTGTGTTGTCGTCGGACTGCTCTTTTGCATTTTCGATTTGCGTGCGCATCTGCTCGATTTCCGCTTTGGCCTCACGGCGGCGTTGCAAGAGCAGGTCACGAAAATGCTCCAGCTCGTCGTCTGAGAATGGAGTCTTGCGCTCGGAGGGCGCATCCGCCTCCGAACGCGGGGGGGACGTGCCAGAGGCATCGGAGGGATCGGTTGGCATCGGCTGCGAAAGGCGGGTCCGGGAGGGATGTGAAGGGGACGACCGTAAGCCGGAGAGCGGGTGGGCCCCGCCAGAAATCGACCGACTCAAGCATCGACCGATGTGCCGGGGCCCACCCGCCGCACCCCCACGACAAGCCGCTCATCATCGATTTGGAACGTGTCCACGGCGTCGCCGTCGGGCCGCGCATGGTCGGACGGCTGCAACTCCAGGGCCAGGGTCTCGTTCCGGATCCACTCCTCGTGGGCGGCGATGGCCTCGGTCATTCTTGCCGAACCGCCATAGTCCACCGTGATGCGATCGGTCACCTCAAAACCGGCCTCCTTGCGCAGGTTCTGAATGCGCTTCACGGCCTCGCGGGCCAGCCCTTCGGCGCGCAGAGCGGGCGTGATCTCGGTGTCGAGCGCCACGGTCACGTCCCCCTCCTGCTCCACGAGCCACCCCTCGATGCCCTCGCTCTGGATGATGAGGTCGTCGGGGCCCAGCTCTACGTCCTCGCCATCGATGGTGAGCGTAAGTTCACCAGTGCGCACGTAATCATCGATGGCACTGTCGTCGAGCCCGCGCACCTTGTGGTTCACGGCCTTCACGAGGTCGCCCAGACGCGGTCCCAGCCGGCTAAAGTCGGGCTTGGCCGAGCGGCGCACCACGTCGCTGGTGTGCTCCACGTACTCGATGTCTTTGACGTTGACCTCGTCGAGGATGATGTCCTTTACCTGCTCCACCTCCGCCTCGGGCACGCCAGTGCCGGTCACCACCAGGATCCGCGGCAGCGGCTGGCGGACGTTGATCTCGGCCTGGTTGCGCAGCGAGAGGGTGCTGGAGGCAATGGAGCGGGCCAGGCCCATCCGGCGCTCCAGGGCCTCGTCGCGCTCGGCCTCTCGACCCTCCGGGAAGGAGGCGAGATGGACCGACTCGGCTTCCCCACCGGTGACCTCTGTGAGCGTGCGGTAGAGCCACTCGCCAAAGAACGGGGCAATCGGGCTCATGAGCCTCGCCGTCGCCTCCAGGCACTCGTAAATCGTCTGATAGGCGGCCTCCTTCTTCTCGGCAGAGACGGTGCCGCCCTGCCCCGCCTGTCCGTTCTGCTCGCCCTTTTTCGAGGCCCAGAAGCGGCTGCGCGAGCGCCGCAGGTGCCAGTTCGAGAGCTCCTCCACGAAGGCCTCCACCGCCCGGGCCGCGGTCGTGGGGTCGTACTCCTCCAGCGCCGCCCCCACCGTCTGCGTGGTCGTGTGCAGACGACTAATAATCCACTGGTCGAGCTCCGGGCGCTCCTCAAACGGCATCCGCTCCTTCTGGTACTGGAAGCCGTCGATGTTGGCGTAGGTCGAGAAGAAGCTGTAGACGTTTTCGAGGGTCCCGAAGAAGGTGCGGCGCAGGTCCCGCAGGCCGCGCTCGCTGAAGCGCAGGTTCTCCCAGGGCGGCGCGTTGCTCATCATGAACCAGCGCACCACGTCGGCCCCGTACTCGTCGATCACCTCGAACGGCTCGATGGTGTTGCCCACCGACTTCGACATCTTGTTGCCGTCCTCGTCGAGCACCAGGCCGTTGACGACCACGTTCTCGTAGGCCACATCGTCGAAGACAAGGGTGGCGATGGCGTGCAGCGAGTAGAACCAGCCGCGCGTCTGGTCCACGCCCTCGGCGATGAAGTCGGCCGGGAAGTTGGCCTCGAAGTCCTCCTCGTTCTCGAAGGGGTAGTGCCACTGCGCGTACGGCATGGCGCCGGAGTCGAACCACACGTCGATGAGGTCGGGCACGCGGCGCATGGTGCCGCCGTCGGGGCCCTCCCACGTCAGCTCGTCGACGAACGGGCGGTGCAGGTCGATCTCGTCATCATCGTCCGGCAGCTGGTCTCCGCACTTCTCGCGCAGTTCCTCGACCGAGCCGATGACCTCGTAGTAGTCGGAATCCTCCTTGTCGCTCTCCCACACCGGGAGCGGCGTGCCCCAGTAGCGGCGGCGGCTGAGCGCCCAGTCCACGTTGTTCTCCAGCCACTCGCCGAAGCGCCCCTCGCCGATGGCCTCGGGCTGCCAGTTGATGGTGTCGTTGAGCTCCACCATCCGGGCCTTGAGCTTCGTGGTCTCGATGAACCAGCTCTCGACCGGGTAGCTCATCAGGGGCGTGCCCTTGCGCCAGTCGTGCGGGTAGTTGTGGAGGTAGGTCTTGTGCTTGTAGAGGCGGCCGCGGCGCTTGAGGTCGTCGGTGATCGTCTTGTCCGCGTCCTTGAACCACATGCCTTCGACCAGCGGCGCTTCCTCGGTGAACGCGCCGTCCTTGTCGATGGGGTTGAAAAGGGGCAGGCCCTCCTCCTGCGCCACGGCGTAGTCCTCTTCCCCAAAGGCCGGGGCCATGTGGACCACGCCGGTCCCCTCCTCGGTCGAGACAATGTCGGCCCCGAGAACGCGCCACGCGTCTTCCCCCGGCTCGGCGCGGTCGGTAAAGTAGTCGTAGACCGGTTCGTAGCGCTGTCCGATCAGCTCCTCGCCGGAGAACGTGTCCTCGACCGTGTAGTCTTCGTCGATGACGTCCTCGAGCAGAGCCTCGGCCAGAATCAGCTTCTCGGTGCCCTGGTGCGGGTCCTCGTGGTGGATCTTGACATAGGTGAGGTCCGGCCCCACGGCGAGCGCCGTGTTGGAGATGAGCGTCCACGGCGTCGTGGTCCACGCCAGGAAATAGGTGTCCGGCTCCCCTGCAACGGGAAAGCGGATGTAGACGCTCGGGTCCTGCGTCTCCTCGTAGCCGAGGCTCACCTCGTGGGACGACAGCACGGTGTGCGAGCCGGGGCTGTACCACTGAATCTTGTGCCCCTTGTACAGAAGGTCTTCTTCCTCGATCTGCTTGAGGAGCCACCAGACGGACTCGATGTAATCGGTCTCGAAGGTCACGTACGGGTCGTCGAGGTCGACCCAGTACCCCATCCGTTGCGTGAGCGTGTCCCAGAGGTCTTTGTACTCCAGCACGCTCTCGCGGCAGGCGGCGTTGTACTTCTCGATGCCGTACTCCTCGACCTCCGCCCGCGTCTCCAGGCCCAGTTCCTCCTCCACCTCAATCTCGACGGGCAGGCCGTGCGTGTCCCACCCCGCCTTGCGGGCCACCTGATAGCCCTGCATCGTCTTGTAGCGGCAGAAGATGTCCTTGATGGCCCGGGCGAGGACGTGGTGGATGCCCGGCGTGCCATTGGCCGTAGGCGGCCCCTCGTAGAAGGTATACGTGGGCCGGCCCTCGCGCTCCGCAATGCTGCGCTCGAAGATGTCGTGGTCGTCCCACCAGTCGAGGACGTCCTCTTCGAGGTCGGGGAGCGAGAGCTGATCGGGCGTATCGAACTGCGCCATCGGGATCCGGGTCGAATGCGAGAGTGAGACATCAACAGCGAGACTCAACGCCGCGGCGGGGGCGCGTGTTCGTTTTCGTGCGGGTCCCGCGTCATCAACCCGCGGAGGTGGTTGGCCGTGTGGATCTGCCGGGAGCGGCCGGGCAGCACCGCGGCGCGTCCGGAGCGAAGAGGTCGCCTCAGTCGGCCGGCATCTCCTCAACAATCTGAAGGCGGTCGCGCAGCAGGGCGTCGAGGCGTTCGTGGGTGTCGTTGTCCCGAATGTTGAACGCGGGGAGATCGGTCAGCTGTTCGAGCAGGGCCGTGCCGGCGGCGGTGTTGGTGGCGATGCCGGTCACGAGGTCGGGCGCCAGCATCTCGAAGGCCGTTTCCAGGCCCAGTACCGCGTAGGGGTCCGACGCGCAGAGGACCGTCATGGCGAGGGCGTTCTGCAACTCCTTGATGGCGAGGGCCCCGTTGTAGGGCTCCAGGGGCGAGGCGCCAATCTCGACCACGGCCACGTCGGCCGCGGGCTGAGCCATGCGCGACAACAGTTGCCGGATGGCGGCCCGATAGTCCTCTTTCGGCACGACGGTGGACGGCAGGCCCACGTCCACAAAGTCGAGCCCCCAGTCGGCCCCGGCGTCCTGGATCGAGAGCACGTCGCGGTAGCGCCCGGCCCCGCTCACCTTCGCGCCCACCACAGACAGCCCCATCCGCTTCAGCCGCCGGGTCACGATGCGCGCGGCGGTGGTTTTGCCGGCCGACATGGAGGTGCCGGCAAAAAGAACGGTGGGGGTGGCAAAAGGCTGCTCGTCCACAGGCTCGACGACCCCTTGCATTGTCACGGCCGTGCCGTCTCGCTGCACGTGCCCATCGTACCGAAGCTCGAGCGGGCGCTGCACCAGGGTCGAGCGCGACTCGACGCGCCCAAAGAGCCCGGCCCGCGTGAGGGCGTGCATGACGCCATTGTCTTCAATCTCGCGCCAGGAGCCGGTCATCTCCAAGGTGGCCTGCCGAGTGCCCAGGGCGCCCACCACGGCGTCCCCCTCGGCCACCTCCATGTCGCGCCCGCTGGGAAGCTCGATCGTGCGGTAGCCGGACGTGTCGGTAACGCGGCCCACCACGTAGTCGCCGCGCGCCCACCGGGAGCGGGAACGAGGCGCCACGCGAAAGGCGCGGGTGTCAAGATCCGCGATGCGGGTGAGCGAGCCGAAGGTGCAGCGGTCGAGCATGGGAGACGCGGAAGCCATGGCACGGGGAGCCAGATTGAAGAGCATTGGGCAAGCCGGCCGGATTAGGAACTGGGGTCCGACGGCGGAAGTGCAGAGGGCGTTTTTGTGCGAGCGGGCGCCTCAGCGTCCGGGGAAAGCGGGGGCTGGGCAAGCAGGAGGGCAAGCAGGGCACTTCGCTCCACCATCCGATCCACGTAGCAGAACTCGTGGCGCGCATGTGCGCCGTCGCCCACCGGCCCCAGGCCATCGAGCGTGGGCGTGTGCTGGCTGATGAGGTTGCCGTCGGAGACGCCGCCCGAACGGCCTGCGTCCAGGTGCAGGTCCAACTGCGCTGCGGCCTGCTGCGCCTGCGCCCAGAGGCGGCGGGCGGTGGGGCCGGGCGTCATGGGCGGGCGCCCGATGCCGCCCTCGATGTGGAGCGACGTGCCCGCGGTGGACGCCTCCAGGCCCCGGATGGCGTCCTCCACTCGGCGGGCCTGCTCGTGGGTTTCGATGCGCACGTCCACCTCGGCCATGCCGGCATCCGCCACCACGTTGGGGCGCGTACCGCCGTCGATGGTGCCCACGTTTACCGATATTCCGGCCTCCCGATCGTTGAGGGCGTGGAGGGCCTGCACCACGTGCGACAGCTCCAGAATCGCACTCGACCCGCTCTCGGGATCGAGGCCGGCGTGCGCGCTTTTGCCTTCGATGCGGACGGTAAACCGCCCGGCGCCCTTCCGGGCCGTCTTGATCTTGCCATCCAGCCCCAGCGCCGGCTCCAGCACAAAGGCGCGGTGGGCGCAGCGGGCCAGCCGCACCAGGTGGCGCTGCGACGTGGGGCTGCCTCGCTCCTCGTCGGAATTGATAAACACGACCGGTACCACCGGAGGCTCTATAGACGCGCCCCGCAGCGCCGCAAGGGCAAAGAGCATCTGCACCAGGCCGCCTTTCATGTCGAACACGCCGGGCCCGCGGACTTTCTCTCCCTCCACCACAAAGGGCATCTCGCGAATCGTGCCACGCGGCCACACCGTATCGCAGTGGCCCACAAGGAGTTGCACCGGCCGCGCCCGGTCTCGCTGCGAAGGACGAGCATACAGGTGATCGGCATTTCCCTCCCCTTCATCCACACGCTGCACCGCATACCCGAGGCTGCGCAGGAGGCGACCCAGAATGGACTGCACCTCCGCCTGTGCCGTCGGCACGTCCGTAGGCGACTCGGCCCGCACCAGCGCCTCCAACAGCGCCAGCATTTGGGCGCGGTGGCCCGCCAAGTACTCCTGAATGGCCGCAACACCGTTGCCGTCCGAAACGCCCGTCATGAGATCGCTCACATCAATGAAACAGGCACGGGAGCATTGCCCGACATTCACTTCTCAAATCCGACTGGAAACGGGAATGCGTTCGTCTGCGTGATGGTCGCGTACCGGTCGGGCGGGAGGTAGGCCAGCAGCGGGGCGTCGCGAATCGCGTCCGCCTCGTCTTCGTCCGAGACGCGGAGCGCCGTCTTGTCGACGTGCACCGCCTCCACCGTCCCAATCAGCAGGCTGTTTTCTCCGAGGTCGTCCACGTGCCTCTCCAGCGCACATTCGAGGAACAAGTACGCATCGTCGAGGAACGCCCCGTCGACGGTCTCCGCCGCCCGCAGGGGCAACTGGTCGAGCGCCGGCTTGGACCGGGGACCGTCGGCGGCGGTGTCCCGGGGCGAGGCCGCCAGGCTGGCCAGCACCACTTGCGATGGCTTGGGGTAGCTGACCGTGTACACGCCGGTGCGCACGGCGTTGCGGTACGTCTTGTGACGCGGCGTGCAGACGAATCCAAAGTAGTCGTCCCACCCCATGGGGGCCGCCATGTGCTTAGGTGCCAAGTTGTGGGTGTCATCCTCGTTCTTGGTGCCCACGACAATGAGCGGCGCGACCATGTAGAACCGTTCCCAGAACGGCTCCTTCGGGTCGAGATGGACGATGTCATCGGGGTCCAGCGCATCCATGGGGACGGGCGGGGTTTGGGGGAAAGAAATGCGTAGTTTTAACTTCGTGATCCCCCTGTAGATTCGAAGGACCTTCTCCGTCACAGAGCAGCGAAAACCGCACCGGAGCGCGGCGGCGCCACGTACTCGGCCTGCTCCTCGAAAAGCGGGACGTGTCCCAGGGGATGGATGTCCAACAGCGAGGGACGAGCTGTACCTGCCCTTTGGGACCAGCGGCCTGCCCGCAGAACGCCCGGGAAGAGAACGCTCCGGAAGAGAAAAGTGGACCGCGTCCGTGCCCGCATTCAGAAGCACCACCTGGCTGTCTTCTCACCTTGATGTCTTCTTGGGTCGGCAGGTGACCCCGAGCGCTGGCGCCGCCGGATCCTCCAGGGCAGCGGGGGGCCGCAGGCCGCAGCCCTCGGAGCGTCTCATCGGTCACGCCCCCCGCCGCGTTGCGTTTCCGTTGGTCTCACTTTGCGCCAAAAGCCGTAGGCCTGTCCGCCACTGGATCACCTCTGCCGTCCGTGAGGCCTGCACATTATGGACGCCCATTTTGAGACGCCCATTTTGATGAATCGTCCTCTTGGAGACGCCACTCCTCACTTCCTCCCGCTCTCAACGCCCGGCTCATGCTTTTCCCGTCCCGCTCCGGTGCCCCCGCAGGCCTCATGGAAAACGCTCCCTCGACCAACCGGGGCTTGCACAACGTAGCCGCGTCCATCCTCCCGCCCCTTCGCAGCGTCGCCCGCACCCTCCGCCGCCTCGGGCACGACCTCGAGCGCTCCCTCCCGCGCCCGGCCCGCCGCGCCCTGCGCCGCGCCCTGGGACGCCCCCTCCGCCCCGGCGACATTCGGATGGGCGACCTCCGCCGCACCACGCCCCTCAGCCGCCAGTTTGGGTTCGACCGCGGCACCCCCATCGACCGGTACTACATCGAGTCGTTTCTGGAGGCGCACCGCGGGGATGTACAGGGCCACGTGCTGGAGGTGGCTGAGGACACGTACACGCGCCGGTACGGCGGGGCGCACGTCTCCCAGAACGACGTCTTGCACATCTCTCCCGACCATCCCGCCGCCACCCTCACAGGCGACCTGACCGCGGCCAACCACATCCCCAGCGACACCTTCGACTGCATTGTGCTCACGCAAACCCTGCAGCTGATCTACGACGTGGAGGCCGCCATGGAGACCCTTCACCGCATCTTGCAGCCGGGCGGCGTTCTCTTGGCCACGGTGCCCGGCATCACGCCCATCCCGGCCGATATTGAGGGCGAAGCGTGGTACTGGTCCTTCACCCGCCACTCGCTGTCGCGGCTTGCCGCCGCGCCTTTCGGGACCGAGCAGGTAGAGGTGCACAGCTATGGCAATGTGCTCGCCGCAACGTCTTTTCTGCAGGGCATGGCGGTGCAGGAGATCGGCGCCACACAACTCGATGCATTCGACCCCGACTACGAGATGATTGTGGGGCTGCGGGCGGAAAAACGGGCGTCCTCCGTGCCTGCCTGACGCCTCCTCCTGGAGCCCACGGGGGAGGTGGCTCTCTTCGCGCTCTACTCCGTGCGCTCCACTCCGTGCCCTCCCCTCTTCGCCGCACGCCACTGCCCGTCGTCGCCGCGCACAAGTTTCCATGGCCCCCATGGACGCCGACCTGATCTACGACGTTGGGATGCACCAGGGCGACGATACCGCCGCGTACCTGGAGGCTGGCTACCGGGTGGTGGCCATCGAGGCCGACCCGACGCTCGTCGCGGCGGCCCGCGACCGGTTCGCCGAGCCCCTCGCCGAGGGGCGCCTTACCCTCCTCGACTGTGCCATCGGTCCCGAGAACGACCGCCGTCCGTTCTGGATCAGTTCCAACTCAGAGTACAGCTCTTTCAGCCGCCAGAACGCGTCCAAATGGGGCACTACGTGCCACCCCATCGAGGTTCGCACACGCCGGTTCGAGGACGTACTCGAGGAGTACGGCATTCCGTACTACCTCAAGGTCGATATCGAGCACGCAGACCACTACTGCCTGGAGGCCTTGCCGCCTTCAGATCTGCCAGCGTTTCTCTCATTTGAGAAAGATCGCCTCCACGACCTGTTGCTTGCCCGCGACCTGGGCTACTCCCGGTTTAAGCTCATCGATCAAGAAACCTTTCGGCAACTCATCTACCCGCCGGAACCGCGTGCTGCCCCCAAGACGCTGTGGCAGCGCCTCGCGCGCAGGCTCGGGCGCCTCCGGCGCGCCTTCGTGGGAGCCCCACCGCCCGGAGCGGACGTGGACCTCCCTGCGGCTCCCCTGGGCGACTATGCGTACGGCTCGTCCGGCCCCTTCGGAGAGGACACCGACGGGCCCTGGCGCTCGATGGAGGCCGTCGCCTTGACCTGGCTCTCGTTTGATCTCGGGCACACGGGGGCGACGGATCCGGCCTACGAAGATTGGTTCGACGTCCACTGTGCACGCTGACGCAGGGCTCTTCTCGCCCCATCTCCGTTCGCCCCGTTTTCTGTCTTGCACATCCTGCCCTCTGCCATGGGATTCCCGGTCGGCTCCCTTGTTGCCGCTCCCCTGCGTCGCCTCGGCGCTGCGGGCCGCCGCGGGTGGCGCCGCTTCCGGCAACAAGCCCGGCGCCTGCTGCCACAGGCCGTCCTCCTGATGTACCACCGCGTGGCCGACGTGCGCGTAGACCCCTGGGACCTGGCAGTGTCGCCCACTCACTTCGCCGAGCACATGGCACTGCTTCGAGAAACGTACGAAGTCTGGCCGCTCACGGCCTACGCCGATCGGCTCCGGGCGGGGCGGCCTCCGCACCGGGCCGTTGTCCTTACGTTCGATGATGGCTACATCGACAACCTGACTACGGCGGCCCCGATTCTCGAAGCCGAAGGCCTGCCCGCAACCTTTTTCGTGCCGACTGGGCTGCTCGGACACGACACCTCGTTTTGGTGGGACGCCCTGGCCGACTGCATTCTGCACCGACGCTCCCTTCCCGCCCCCCTCTCGCTTCACGACCCCGGCGCCCCCACGGAGGCGCCGCTCCGGCTCTCCCCCCCACCCCCACACGACCGCGACGGGCGCAAGCGCTTGTACAAACGCCTCTGGACCCTGCTCTCCCAGCGCACGCCGTCCCACCGCGCAGAGCTGCTCGACCAGCTCTGCGACGCCACCGGCACCGCACGCACAGCCCCGCCCTCTCGGCGTATCATGACGGCCTCTGAGGTCGCGACACTGTACCAGAAGCCCGGCATGGACCTCGGTGCCCACGCTGCCAGCCACACCCCGCTCCGCACCCTCTCGCCTCCCGCCCAGCGCGATGAGCTCCAGCAGGCAACACGCTGCTTGCAGGCCCTCACGGGGACGGCCGTGCCGGGGCTGTCGTACCCCAACGGCGCATACAACACCGCGACCCTCAAAATTGCCGATGAGTGTGGATTCAAGCACGCCTGCACCACTGTCGGCGGCGCAGCGACCTGGAACACCAATCCCCTGACCCTGCCTCGCCTCCACGTTCGCAACATCTGTGCCTCCGTCCTCGACGAGCAGCTTTCTCGCCTCCTTCCTTGACCTTCCCTCCAGCGCAACGCTTGCCCCGAATCCTTTCGGCACAGTCTTCCGACCTCGTCGAGACTGGAAGGCTGATTGTCCCCTGCACATCCCTCGCACCTTGCACCGCCTTTTCCATTTCTTTCAGTTCCCAATGTCCGCTCCTCCGGTCTCCGTCATCACCATCTTTCTGGACGCCGAGCGCTTCCTCGAAGAAGCCATCGAAAGCATTTTGGCGCAAACCTACGACCACTGGGAGCTCGTGCTGGTCGATGACGGCTCCACCGATGGAAGCAGCGCGCTCGCGCAGGACTATGCCGCCCGTCATCCCGACCGCATTCAGTACTGCACCCACCCCGGCCACGAGAATCGGGGCATGAGCGCCTCCCGAAACCGAGGCATTCGCGCCTCCAGCGCTCCTCTCATTGCCTTTCTGGACGCCGATGACATCTGGCTCCCGCGCCGCCTTGAGGCACAGGTCGAGCTGATCGAAGCCTTCCCAACGGTCGATATGGTCTACGGCCCCACGCGCTACTGGTACAGCTGGACGGGTGCCCCTGCCGACCAGGACCGGGACTGCACCTATCCCCTCGGCCTTCCCCACCGGCAGCCCATCGAGCCGCCCACGGTCCTGCGCACGTTCCTGGAAACCAGCGGGCACGTTCTTCCCGGCACCTGCAGCCTCCTGGTCCGGCGCTCTGCGGTAGAGGCGGTGGGCGGGTTTGAGGAAGAGTTTCGGGGCAGCTACGAAGACCAGGTCTTCCTGGCGAAAATCACGGCCCACCACCGCGTCGCGGTCACCGACGAATGCCTGGACCTCTACCGCCAGCACCCCAACTCGTGCTGTGCCATCGCCATGGAAGAGGGCGAATACATCCCCGACGAGCCCCACCCTGCCAAAAAACGATATCTCGACTGGCTCAGCGCGTATTTCGACACCTGCGGCCTCGACGACCCGGGGCTTCGTGCGGCCCTCAACGACGAATTTTGGCCGTACCGGCACCCCTGGCAGTACCACGCTTACAGCACCGTCCGCGAGGCGCTGCGGACAGGCCGAGAGCGCCTGCGCAACGCGATCCCCCCCGAATCGCGGCTCTGGATCAAGCGCACCCTCATGCCTGCTGCCGATTCAGAGTAGCGATGCTACAGCTCAACCAGTCGGCTCCAGCCGATAGAGCCCCGCCCCCGTCCCGTCCGTGAGCACGTAGAGGTAGCCGTCCGGGCCGGTGGCCACGTCGCGGATGCGGCCCAGCTCTTGGGGCAGCAGCTCTTCTTCGTGCGACACCGCCTCCCCGTCCAGCCGCACGCGGAGCACCGACTGGTGTGCCAGCGCCCCCATAAAGAGGTCGTTCTTCCAGTTCGGAAATTTGTCGCCCGTGTAGAACGTCATGCCGCAGAAGGCGGGGGAGGGATCCCAGTAGTGCACCGGAGACGTAATGCCCGGCGCCTCGGTGCCCCCAATGGGCTGGTGGGGCGTGCGGTAGGTGTCGCCGTAGCTGACGGCGGGCCAGCCGTAGTTCTTGCCGGGCTTCACGAGGTTGAGCTCATCGCCCCCGTGTGGCCCGTGCTCATGCTGCCAGATGGCGCCGGTTTCGGGGTGGATGGCCATGCCCTGCTGGTTGCGGTGGCCGTAGGAGTAGACGGCATCGGGCACATCGTCGCGCCCCACGTAGGGGTTGTCTTGGGGAATGCCGCCGTCCAGCGTAAGGCGGATGGTCGTGCCAATCGTGTTTGTGGAGTCCTGCGCCCCCGGGCCGTCCGCCTGCCGTTGCCCCCGCTCCCCCAGCGTCACCACCACCGTGCCGTCGCCCGGGAAGGCAATGCGTGACCCGAAGTGAAGGCCCGAGGTGACGAAGGGCTGCTGGCGGTACAGCTCTTCGACGTCGGTGAGCGACGTGCCCTCGAGCCGTGCGCGGGCCAGCACGGTGCCCACCCCGCCCTCTCCGGAGACAGAGTAAGAGATGTAGATCCAACCGGTCTCCTCATAGGTCGGAGAGAGGCGCACGTCGAGCAGTCCGCCCTGTCCCCGCGGTGCGATCGCGGGCAGGCCGGAGAGCCTCGTCTTCGCGCCCTCGTCCACCAGCACCATTCGCCCGGGCTTCTCGGTAATGAGCATGCGCCCGTCGGGCAGCCAGGCCACCGCCCACGGCTGGTTCAGATCCCCCACGGCGCGCACGACCCGGAAGGTCTCCTGCTCGGATTCCACCCGCTCCATCACAACCTCTTCGTCCATTGGGGCCGCGCGGGAATCGGGCCCTGGGTCGCTGCCGAGGGTGCAGGCACAGAGCAGGAGCGAAAGACTCGCGATGAGGGAGCGCATGGGCACGGAGGGCTGAGTGAAGGACGCAGTGCAGACAACTGTGGCAACCCGTGTTGTGGGTTATGAGTTGTGCGAGTTGAGGGTTGTGTGATCTGGCGCGTCGGCAAACCGACTCCTCCGGAAGCCGCGATCACGGGGGCGGACGGGGCCTACCCCCACCGGCGTGAACGCGCAACGCAAAACCCACAAACTCACAACTTGGGATGTGTTACACTGTGCACACCTTCACGCCTCCTCCGCTCCGCCGTTCCCTTCGCGCACACATTTTGCGCACGAAAGGCCCCCAAGGATTACGCGGATGTCATTTCGAGAGGAACGAGCAGGCATCAATCCCCACCGCACAGCATATACAGCTCGTGTCCGTTGCGTCCCACCGACGCCCAGACCTGCATTTTTAGGCCTGCGTTTCTGGACGGAGCGCCGTCCTCCCGAACGCCCGCACTCCCAGCTGCCCATCCGCGCCCAACGAAATGCCCACCACCGAACGCCTCCCCACGCAGGACCCCGTCATCGCCAACGCGTCGGTCACCGCGCGCGAGTCGGCGCAGGACCACATCGTGATCCGCGGAGCCCGGCAGCACAACCTGAAGGACGTGGACCTCGAGCTGCCGCGCAACAAGCTGATCGTGTTTACCGGCCCCAGCGGCTCCGGCAAGTCGAGCCTTTGCTTCGACACGATCTACGCCGAGGGCCAGCGCCGCTACGTGGAGAGCCTGAGCGCCTACGCGCGTCAGTTCCTGGAGCGCATGGACAAGCCGGAGGCGGACCTGATTACGGGCCTCGCTCCCGCCATCGCCATCGAGCAAAAAACCTCGGGCTCCAACCCCCGCTCCACCATCGCCACGCAGACGGAGATCTACGACCACCTGCGCCTCCTCTTCGCCCGCATCGGCACCACCTACTCGCCGGTGAGCGGCGAGCCGGTGAGTACGGACACGCCGCAGGACGTGGCCGACCGCGTCGAGGCGGAGCTGGACGACGGCGCGCGGTTCTATCTCTGCGCCCCCATCCCGGAACGCGCAGACATGGCCCTGCGCGACCAGCTGAAAAGCCTGCGCGAGCGGGGCTTCTACCGCGTCCTACTGCTGCCGACCGAGCGGCAGGCGGCAAAGGGCGAGACGCCCAAGACCCTCGACCTCAACCAGGAGGACCCCAGCCGCGTCAACCGCTACGGGCGCGACCGCCTGCTCGTCCTCATCGACCGTCTGAAGGCGAAGGCGGGGGACGAGGACAACCGCACCCGCATCGCGGAGTCCACCGAACAAGCCTTCGACGAGGGGGACGGGCGATGCACCGTCGTCCCGGCCCTCCGTGATCTCCCCAATGATGGTAGTAGGGACGACCGGCCGGTCGTCCCGACGTATGAATTTAGCAGTCACTTTGAACGCGACGGCATCCTCTTCGAGGAGCCGACGCCGCAGCTCTTCAGCTTCAACAGTCCGGTGGGCGCCTGCCCCACGTGCCAGGGCTTTGGGCGCGTGTCGGGGCTCGACGAGGACCTCATCATTCCCAACAAGCAGCTCTCCATCCGCGACGGCGCCCTCGCCCCCTTCCGCGGCGACAAGTGGGGCACCCACTTCAAGGACCTCATCGCCGTGGCGGCCGACGTGGGGCTCGACATCGACTGTCCCTACCACGAGCTGGCCGATTGGGAAAAAGAAATCGTGTGGGAGGGCAAAGGCGATTACATGGGCCTGAACGGCTTCTTCCAGTTCCTCGACGAGAACGCCTACAAGCGCCACTACCGCATCTTCCGCGCCCGCTTCCGCGGCTACTCCGAGTGCCCCGACTGCGAGGGCCATCGCCTGTGCGACGACGCCCTGTACGTGAAGGTGGGCGGCGATGCGGTCGAAAAGAAGCACATCGGCGAAATCTGCGCGATGACGACGCGGGAGGCGCGCGATTACGTTGAGGCGCTGGAGCTCACTGAGTACGAGGAGGAGGTGGCCGGGCGCGTGATGGAGGAACTGCGCGAGCGGAGCCGCTATCTCGTGGACGTGGGGCTCGACTACCTGACGCTCGACCGCCTCGCCCAGACACTCTCCGGCGGCGAAATGCAGCGGATCAACCTGTCGACCTCCCTCGGCTCCTCGCTCGTTGGTTCGCTCTACGTGCTCGACGAACCGACCATCGGCCTCCACCCCCGCGACAATGAGCGCCTCATCGACATCCTGCAGCGCCTGCGCGACCTCGGCAACACGGTGCTGGTGGTGGAGCACGACCCGGTGACGATGGAGGCGGCCGATCAGCTCGTGGACCTCGGCCCCGGCTCCGGCGCGTTTGGCGGGGAGGTCGTCTTCCAGGGCTCCCACGACGAGATCCTGGAGGACGAGGACTCGCTCACCGGCCAGTACCTCAGCGGGCGCAAACAGGTGGAGGTGCCCGACGAGCGACGCCCCGTCGACGAAGACAACACGCTCGTCGTGGAGAACGCCCGGCAGCACAACCTGAAGCACATCGACGTGGAGATTCCGCTGGGACAGATTGTGTGCGTGACGGGCGTCAGCGGCTCCGGCAAGTCCACCCTCACGAACCAGACGCTCTACGAGGGCCTGCACCGCCTGAAGGGCGGCAGCGGCGACGGCAAAGTGGGTGCGCACGACACCATCCGCGGCCACGAGCACGTCGACACCGTGGAGATGGTCGACCAGTCGTCCATCGGGCGCTCGCCCCGCTCCAATCCGGCCACCTACACGAACGCCTTCGACGGCATCCGGCGGCTTTTTGGCAGCACGCGACAGGCCAACGTCCACGGCTACGACAAAGGCACCTTCAGCTTCAACACGAGCGGCGGCCGCTGCGAGGAGTGCGAGGGACAAGGCGTCGTGAAGGTCGAGATGCAGTTCCTCGCCGACCTGTACCTGGAGTGCGAGGCCTGTGGCGGCCGGCGCTACAAGAAGGAGGTGCTCAGCGTGACGTACCAGGGCAAAAACATCGCCGACGTGCTGGACATGACCGTCGACGAGGCCGCGGAGTTCTTTGCAGGCGAACGGGCCATCCTCAACAAGCTGGAGGTGCTGCAGGACATCGGCCTCGGCTACCTCACGCTCGGGCAGCCCTCCACCACGCTCAGCGGTGGGGAGGCGCAGCGCATCAAGCTCGCCAGCCACCTCAACAGCCGCTCCTCGGACCGTACGCTCTACATTTTCGACGAGCCGACCACCGGGCTGCACTTCGACGACATCAAGCAGCTTCTCGGGGCCTTCGAGCAGCTGGTGGAAGCGGGCCATTCGGTCCTCATCATCGAGCACAACCTCGACGTCATCAAGTACGCGGACTACGTGATCGACCTCGGGCCGGAGGGCGGGGACGACGGCGGGGAGGTGGTCGCGGCGGGGACGCCCGAAGAGGTGGCCGCGTGCGACGACAGTCACACCGGGCGGTTCTTGCGGGACGTGCTGTAGTCTTCTGGGGGGAGAAGGGTGGAGGTTGGAACGTTGAAGGTGTTGGGAACGAGGGGCTTTTGATCGCTCGGCGGCCGACTCCGTGTTGGCGGGAGCCCTGTGTCCCTGTAAGCCGCTCAGAAGCCGTTCTGCGCTGGGAACGCAGTGACCGAGTAGTCCCAGGGCTGCACAAGACCCGCGAAGTCGTAGGTCATAGTCAGCCCGCCAAACAGCTTCTTAGGGCTCCATTCCAGCAACGAAGCCGAAGACGGCTTACGGAAAGATGCCCTCCCCCTGTAACACTCCGCATCGTAGGCGCGTCCTTAGAGGTGACGTTTCCGCTGCCCGTACGACGATCGGGAACCTCGCACCCTCAATACTGCTTCTGGGGAACAGCCGCCTTCTCTCTCCATGCCGGAGATCCACGACGACCGTTCGCCTCGGACAGCGGCTCCCCCACTTTCTGCTACACCAATTGTGCCCAATATGCGATCCCGTTCTTTTCTCTGGAGTCTTCCCCTCGCCCTTCTCCTGCTCACCGGCTGTAGCAGCTCGGCACAGATGGCCGAGGAGGCGGCCACGCAGCAGACCGAGCAGCAGGCCGAACAAGACGACGAAGAAAAAAGCGACTTCGAAAAAGCCATCGCGAAGAGCGACTCGCTCGGCGGCCTGTTCACCGTCTACCGCGACACCACCGACGGTTCGCTGAAAATGGCCCTCGACCCGAGCCAAATTGGCGAGGAGTACATCTACTTCACGCACACGGTCGACGGCGTGCTGGAGGCCGGCACGTTCCGCGGCGCCTATCGCGACAATGCCGTCTTTAAGGTGCGCCGCCACTACGACAAGGTGGAGTTCGTAGAGGTGAACACCAACTTCCACTTCAACGACGAGAGCGCGCTGACCCGCGCCTCGGATGCTAACATCAGCCCGTCGGTCCTGCACGTCGAAAAGATCGTGGCGGAGGACGACTCGACCGGTCGCCTCCTCATCGAGGCCGACGACCTGTTCCTGACCGAGTCGCTCACGCAGGTGAAGCCGTCGCCCTTCCCCGGACAGTCGCCCACGGCCTTTAGTCTGGGCCGCCAGAGCAAGGAGAAATCGAAGGTGGAAGGCGTCCACAACTACCCGAAAAACACGGACGTGGTGGTGGATTACGTCTTCGAGAATCCCCGCCCCATCAACCCCGGCTCCGACGCCGTCACCGACGCCCGCAACGTGACGATTACCCTGCGGCACAGCCTCATCGAGGTGCCCGAGAACGACTTCGAGCCGCGCTTTGCGGACCCGCGGATCGGCTTCTTTACGCAGCAGAAGGACAACCTGACCTCCACCAGCGCCACGCCCTACCACGACCTCATCAACCGCTGGCACCTGGAGAAGAAAAACCCGAACGCCGAGCTCTCTGAGCCGGTGGAGCCGATTACGTGGTGGATCGAGAACACGACCCCCGAGCGCATCCGGCCCATCATCCGCGAGGCGGTGCTGGAGTGGAACACGGCGTTCCGCGAGGCCGGCTTTAAGAATGCCATCGAGGTGAAGGTGCAGCCGGACACGGCCTCCTGGGACGCGGGCGACATTCGCTACAACGTGCTGCGGTGGACCTCCTCCCCCACCCCGCCCTTCAGCGGCTACGGGCCGAGCTTCGTCAACCCGCACACCGGGCAGATCCTGGGGGCGGACGTGATGCTCGAATACGCCTTCCTTACGAACCAGGTCGCCCAGAACAAGCTGTTCGAGACGGCCGGCCTGCCGCTGCAGTCGGCGGCCGACGTGCCGAAAACCCTGCCGAAGCACACCTGCACGCTCCCCGGCTTCCTCCACACGAACACGATGTTCGGGCGGGCCGCGCTGGAGACGCAGTCCCCGGAGCCCGACACCGAGCAGAACGGCCCGTCGGACCTCGGCGGAGAGCTTACCCAGCTCATGGAAGAGGGCCTGTACTTCCTGGCGCTCCACGAGGTGGGGCACACGCTGGGCCTGCAGCACAACATGAAGTCCTCCCAACTGCACTCGACCGAGGAGGTCCACGACGCGTCCGTAACCCGCGACGAGGGCCTCGTCGGCTCGGTGATGGACTACCCCGCCGTGAATGTGGCCCCGCCGGGCACCGAGCAGGGCCAGTACTACACCACCCGCCCCGGCCCCTACGACGTGTGGGCCGTCGAGTACGGCTACACCCCGGATGCGTCTGCGGAAGAGCTCGACGAGATCCTGTCGCGCTCCACCGAGCCGGAGCTCGCCTTTGGCAACGACGCCGACGACATGCGCGCCCCGGGCAAGGCCATCAACCCCCGCGTCATGGTCGGCGACATGTCGAACGACGCCCTCGACTACGCTGAAAACCGGATGCGGCTGGTTGGCGACCTGATGGACGACCTGCTCGAGAAGTACGAGGACCCGGGGCAGTCGTACGAGGAGCTGCGCAACGCCTTCTTTGCGGCGAGTGGCCAGCACGCACAGATGGCCGCCGTCGCCTCCCGCTACGTCGGCGGCGTGTACGTCGACCGCGCGCTCATTGGGCAGGACGGCGCCACGGAACCCTACCGGCCCGTCCCGCGCGACAAGCAGACGCGGGCGCTCAATCTTCTGAGCGAGTACCTCTTCGCCCCGGACGCGTTCGAGATCATCCCGAACGAGCTGTACCGCCACCTGCAGCCGCAGCGGCGCGGCTTCAACTTCTTCGGCGCATCGGAAGACCCGAAGATTCACGCCCGCGTGCTCGCCATTCAAGAGAGCGTGCTGGCCCACCTCCTGCACCCGAATGTGCTGGAGCGAATGACCGATACGCGGCTCTACGGCAACGAGTACGCGCTGGCCACCTACATGGAGGACCTTACCGATGATGTCTTCGCGGCGGACGCCCGGGACAACGTGAACACGTTCCGCCAGAACCTCCAGGTCGCCTACGTCGAAGCGCTGGCGCAGGTGGTGGGCGACGCGGGCGACGAGCAGTACAATCACGTCGCCCAATCGGCCGCCCTGCAGAGCCTTCAGCAGATTGCGGGCATGATTGAGGGCAAGCGCGGCGTGAACGCGGAGACGCGGGCCCACACCAGCCACGTGCTCCACATCATTGAAGAGGCGACGGGCACCGATTGACTTCTCCCCGGCAAAGCGCGGGGGATTCTTCACGGGCTTCTCTGCCCTTATCCCACGGGTCTGCATCCCTGCCCACCGAAGTGGGTCTTACGCGAACTCGCCGGGGTACACCGTTGCGGTTTGCACCGCATGTGCGGACGATACCGC
>CAJXLV010000017.1 GCA_913056185.1 uncultured Bacteroidota bacterium | reverse complement strand
CCGGGTCGACGTAGAAGAGCGCCTCGTCCGCGGGGTAGCGGATGCGGAGCCGATCCGTGACCCGGAGGCTCCCCGCCGCCGCAGTCGGCGTCTGAGGCGCGGTGCGCGGCGTTTTCGGCGGCAGTGGGAGGTCGTGCTCGCGCATCCAGCCGTGGTAGCGCTCGGGGTAGACCGCGTAGCGGGTTTCCTGTACGTGGCGCGACGGGGTGTCGGGAGCGGCGCGGCGCCCCGTGCGCTGGTCAATGGCAACGACGCGGTGAACGGTGCAGGTGTCCGTGGGGACCGTCCCAGATAGAAACAGCTCGCGGTGGGGTGCAGGACAGTGCGTGCCCGGGCGCTTGCCGCTGGCGGGGCACACCCGTGCGGATTTGAGGCCCGGCGGACGCTCGAAATTGCCCCCGCTCCCGAGTTCTCGCATGATGCTGTGGAAGAGGGGCGCGGCGCCCGCCACCCCGCTCATCCGGTCCATCGGCGTCCCGTCGAAGTTGCCCGCCCACACGGCCACCGTGTGCCGCGGCGTGTAGCCCACCGTCCAGCTGTCGCGGTAGTCCTTGGAGGTCCCCGTCTTCACCGCCACCGGAAACGGCAGCTCCAGCGGCCCACCCCGCCCAAAGCCCGGCGCCCGCGCGGCGGGATCGTCGAGAATGTCCGTGATCAGGTGCGCGACACCCGGAGAAAGACCGGTTTGCTGCCGCGCTGGGAGGTCGGTGTGCAAGGTGTCGCCGTCGACGGTACGGGCCCAGCGCACGGCGTGGACCGGGGGCAGCGTGCCGCCGCGCGCCAGTCCGGCGTAGGCGCGCGCCAGTTCGAGGGGCTGCACCTCCCCGTTCCCCAGCGTGAGGCCGACGCCGTAGTGCGACGGGGCGCGGTCGAGGGACGAAAAGCCAACGTCGTGGAGCGTCTCCAGAATCGCCGCGGGCCCAAACTCCCGCGCCAGCCGCACGGCGGGCACGTTGAAGCTCGACGCCAGCGCCTGCCGAAGGGGCGTGGGGCCGTGGTAGGTCTCGTCGTAGTTTTCGGGCGTGAAGGCCCCGCTCGCCTCCGGCACATTCAGCTCAATGTCGGCGAGCACCGTGGCGGGCGTGTAGCGGCGGGAGGCGAGGGCGTGGGCGTAGGTGAACGGCTTCAGCGCGCTCCCCGGCTGCCGCAGCATGCGCACCCCGTCGTTCTGCCCCCCGTGCCGCTCGTTCCAGAAGTCGGCGCTGCCCACGTAGGCACGGATCGCCCCGGTGCGGTTGTCGAGCACGACCGCCGCGGCGTTGGTCAGCGTCTCCTGTCGGAACGTCTGCACGTGCGCCTCTACAAGGTTGGCGACCGTCCTTTGGAGGTCCGGATCGATCGTCGTCCGGATCTCGGTCAGCGACCGCGAGTCGGGGCGGCGGTGGCGGAGCACCCAGCGCGTCAGGTGCGGGGCGCGGAAGACGGGATCGGGCCTCCGCACGTCGATTGGCACCGCGGCGAGTTGCTTGCGCTCATCCGGGGTCAAAACGCCTGCGTCCTGCAGGGCACGGAGGACGCGGTGCTGGCGCTGCTCGGCGCGCTCGGGGTGACGAAACGGGTTGTAGCGGCTCGGGGCGCGGGGCAGCCCCACAAGGTACGCGGCCTGGGCGGGCGTGAGGTCGCGGGCCGACTTGCCAAAGTAGCCCTGCGCGGCGGCCTCGATGCCGTGGAGGCGGTTGCCGAAGGAGACCCGGTTGAACCAGAGCGACAGAATCTCCGGCTTCGAGCGCCGCAATTCCAGCCGCAGCGCGAGGTGCATCTCCACGAGCTTGTTCCCAATCGTCGGCGGGGGCGTGCCGCGCAACTGCTCCGCGACCTGCATCGTGACGGTCGAGCCGCCGCTCACGATGCGGCCCTGTCGCAGGTTGCTCCAGAGCGCCCGTCCCAGCGCCAGGGGATCGATGCCGGGGTGCGAATAGAAGCGCCGGTCTTCAATGGCGAGGAGGGCCTCGACGACGCTCTGGGGGAGCTCGCGCACCGAGATGGGCTGCCCCCCTTCGGGGTGCACCGACCGAAGCACGGTCTGGTTCTGGGCCGTGACGTCCAGGCTGGTGTGTCCGGCCCCGGGCGCGGCCGTCTTCGGAAGTGGCCAGAGCAGAGACAGAAGTCCGGCGAGCAGGAGCAGGACCGCAGCTCCCCAGATCGGGTGTCGGCGAAGGACAGGCACGATGGGCTGGCTCCGGGTGCCAGGCGATGTGTCGAGACGGTTAAAGTACGAAACAGCACGCGGGATTGGAAAAGCGATCCGTTCGCGGGGAGCTGCCTCCCCCTGAACGGATTCAGAGGCTGTCGTCCGTCGGCGCGTCGGGATGCACGAGTCCCACATGCACGTCCATCACGTTCGTGTGGGTTGGGCCCGTTTGGAGAAGCTGCCCCGTCGCGTCAAAGAGCGGATGCGCGTTGTTGTCGTCAAGATGCGCCTCCGGGTCGCACCCCGCGGCGCGGGCCCGTTCCGCGGTGTCCGGCGTTGCCCAGGCCCCGGCGGCCTCCGTCGGGCCGTCGATCCCATCCGTCCCGCCGCTTAACAGCACGGCCGGGGCCGACGTCTCCTCCAGCGCGAGCGCCCCGCCCAGTGCCACCTCCTGATTGCGCCCGCCGTTCCCCTCGCCAGTCACAGTGACGGTTGGTTCGCCGCCCCAGAGCCAACAGGTCGGCGTTGAGGGCTCCGCATCGAGCAGGGTGTCGACGTGGTCTCTTCCCACGGCCCGGGCTTCGCCTTCGACCCCCACCGTCACCCGCCGGACTTCGTACCCGCGCGCCTCCGCTGCGTCTGCCGCCGCGTCGAGCGCCATCCGGTTCGTCCCGATCAGATGCGTGTGAGCACGTTCGAAGCACGCGTCGCCCGGGCCTGGGGTGTCGGGGCGTTTGCCGCGGGCGCCCTCCGCCAGGTGCGTACGGACGGGGCGCGGCACATCGCGCCACAGGTTGTAGCGGTAGAGCACCCGAACGGCGTCCTCGTACGTAGTGGGATCGGGAACGGTAGGCCCGCTTGCAATAACAGACATATCATCCCCCACCACGTCCGACACGACCCCCGCCGCCACGGTCGCCGGCGCCGCGGCCCGGGCCAACTGCCCGCCGCCCACCCGCGTCAGGTGCTTGCGCACCGCATTCATCGATTGCACCGGGACGCCCGCGGTGAGCAATCGGTGGTACGTGGTTCTCAGATCAGTCACGTCCAGGTCGGCGGCCGGGAGCGTGCTTAGGGCCGTGCCGCCGCCCGAGATCAACACGAGCAGCAGATCGTTGGGGCCGGCGGCCTCGGCATGGTCGAGCATGCGACGCGCGGCCCGCGTGCTCTTTCGCGTCGGCAGCGGATGCCCGCCCTCCATCACATCCAGGGAAGACGGCGGGGCGAGGCCGTCGGGGCCCGTCGTGGCGTATCCCTCGGGCACCACCACGCAGCCCGCCAGCGCCTCGTCTGCGCGGCGGCGTGCCCCCAGGAACCGGTCCATCGCTCCGGCCATGGCGAGGGCTGCCTTCCCCATCCCCACCACGCGAAGGGACGCGTAGGCCGACAGCGGGGCCGGCGCCCACGTGGACGGGTCGCGCTGCGACAGCAAGTGCGGGGCCTGAACGCGCTCCACGGCGGCCCGAAACAGTGCCTGAGCATCGTCCACAAGGGCCGACTGAACGGCAGATGCACTCATTGGACGGAGAAGAAACGGTTGGTGTCTTTGTGCCCCCTCGGCGCAAGCCCGAACCGGCTGCCTTGCCCGTTCGTTCGCAGGACGTGGAAATTGTCTGCAGGCTACGTCGCGGGGGAACTGCAAGGCGGCTCAGGTGTGCAGCTCTCGCAGCTCTTTTCCACCCGCCCATCCCTCATCATGGAGGCCCCCTCCTCGAACGGAGAGCCCACGGCCGAAGAGCTCTCGATCGGTCGTTTGCACGTGCTCACCGACTTTCACCTTCAGCAGGACCACCCCCACGCCGACCTCGCCCGGCTGGCCATCCGGGGCGGGGCCGACACGATTCAGTTTCGTCAGAAGCACGGGGGCGTCCAGAACCAGCTCGTGGAGGCCCGTCGGGTGGCGGCTGTATGCAGGGACGCGTCGACGCCTCTCATCGTGGACGATCGTCTCGACATTGCCCAGGCCATCGGCGCCGATGGCGTGCATCTCGGGCAGAAGGACTTCCCGGTGGATGCTGGGCGGTCGGTTCTGGGCACCGAGTTCCTCATCGGGGCCACCGCCACGAAGCCCGGCCAGGCGGCCGAGGCCTATGAATTGGGGGCCGACTACATCGGGTTTGGCCCGGTGTTTCCCACCACCTCCAAGCGCAACCCAAAGTCCGTGAAGGGGCCAGACGGGCTGGCCCAGGCGTGTGAGGCCGTGCCGATTCCCGTCATCGCCATTGGCGGCATCACCCACGACCGCGTGCGGGCGGCCCTGGAGGCCGGGGCGCACGGTGTGGCGGTGCTTTCCGCCGTGGCAACGGCGACCGATCCGGAGCGTGCGACGGCCCGGTTCCGCGCCGCAATCGACGGTGTGCTTCGCGAGTCCGACGGATGAGACGCCTCGAAACGGCCTTCTGCACGCATCAGGCGGCGTGTGCTTCGCGAAGGGTTTTCACGAGCGCCTTGGGCGTGGGAGCGTCGGCCACCGCTGCGGGCGGGTGCCCCGCTTCTTTCAGGGCACCTCCGGTCGTGGGCCCAATCGCGGCGCAGCGGTAGGCCCCCGGGTCGATGCCCGACTGCGTCACCGCCTCCAGCCCCGACGGGCTAAAGAAGACCAGCCAGGGGGCGTCCTCCGGAGCCGGAAGCGCCAAATCCGTCCGCGTATGGGTGTGGTACACCACCTGCTCGTCGAACGACACAGCGGCGGCCCGAAGGCGCTGCGGCAGCACGTCGCGACGCCGATTGCCGCAAAGAAACAGCAACGGAGCCGCGGGATCCGCCTCAATGATGTGCTCGGCCAGGGCATCCGCGGAACCCGCGTCTGCCCCGCGCGCGGCCAGCCCTGCGTCTCGCAACCGCGCCGCCGTTTTGGGACCGACGGCGTAGGCCGGGGCCTTCCGCCACGCCCTCGCCAGCGCGGGCCGGTCCTCAAACACGCGCTTTAGGGCCGTTCCCGCCCGCGGACTGGTGGCAATCAGGGCCGCGTACGCGTCGCGGGACCGCAGTTGCGCCGCGAGGGCCTCTTGGCGGGGAAACGAGAAGGAGAGCACCGGCTCGCACCGGGCACGCAGGCCGGCGTGATCAAACGCCTCGAGGTAGCGATCGGGCGGCGGGTCCGCCGAACGCAAGAGAATGACATCGGGGGCGTTGGTCATCGGCACACGGGAGAGAGGGCGTTGCAGGAGCGACGACGGTGTCAGAGGTGAGCGCCTCGTTGTCCATGCGCCGCACGCCCTTCCGTTCGAGTGCCCCCCGCGATGGCTGAGGAAGAGAAGGCCTTTTTGCAGCGGGCGCGGGCGCCGGGGCTACGCGTTGAACGGCGACCCGGACGGTTCGTGGCGCCGGTCGCCGAGCACCTCGTCCAGGATGTGATCGCCGCCGCGCTCCAGCAGATCGCGCGCCAGATCGCGGCCCGTGTCGGCGCCGTCGTCCGGGGCACAGCGGCGCTGGTCGCGGTAGTACTCCTCGCCGTCGAGGGCAGCGATGCAGGCGTCGAGCACGAGCGCATCCTCCTCCAGGTGCGCCCAGGCGCCCAGGGGCACCTGACACCCGCCGCCGACCTCGCGCAGGAAGGCCCGTTCGGCCGTTACCGCACGGCCGGTGGCATCGTGATGAAGCGTCTCAGCGAGGAGGCGTCTCAGGGCGTCGTTGTCCTCGCGGCACGCGATGCCGAGCGCGCCCTGCCCCACCGCCGGAATCATGCGGGCCGGGTCAATGCGGTCTCGGATGTGCATGGAGAGGCCGAGCCGCACGAGGCCCGCCACCGCGAGCACCATGCCCGCCCAGTCGCTGCGGCGAAGCTTTTCGAGGCGCGAGTCGACGTTGCCGCGCACCGGCACCACCTCCAGGTCGGGCCGCCAGGCTTGCAGCTGCGCGGTGCGGCGGAGCGACGCCGTAGCGACGGGAGCGCCCTGCGGTAGGTCGTGCAGGTGGCCCTCGAACGAGGGATGAGCGACAAACGCGTCCCGCGGGTCTTCGCGCTCCCCGATGGCGGCGAGGGCAATGCCCGACGGCACGCGGGAGGGAATGTCTTTCAGCGAATGGACAGCCAGGTCCACATCTCCCTGCAGGAGGGCCCGGTCCAGCTCCTTCGTAAAGACCGCCTCGTCCCCAATCTCCGAGATGGGCGTGTCGGTCGACTCGTCGCCGCGGGTGGAGATGGTGGTCAGCGTGGCGCGGTAGCCGGCCGCTTCCAGCCGGGAGCGCACGCTATTGGCCTGGCGGAGGGCCAGGTCGCTGCCACGCGTGCCGAGGACGAGCGGTTCAGAAACGGCGGACATCGAGGGCAGGAATTGTTCGAGGAAGAGGCCGGAACAGTCAAGGGCGAAGCGGCCGCGCGGGGGAACCCAGGAGGGGCTCCGGGACGCTGCGTGCTGTGCCTCCGCGGCTACTCATTGTCCGCAGAGGGCCCAGTGCGCTCGGTGGTCGACATCCGAAGCGCGTGCTGCACGTTTCGGGTTTCCTCGTCGTCCGGCCCTGCATCGTGGGTGAGGTAGGGGCAGGGGGAGGGCGCGTCGCCGAGGTCGGGGCGGTCTGCATCCGGGGCACGGGGCAGGGAGCGGCCCGCATCCTCCGCGTCCGACGGCGCGAAGAGGGCGTGCAGCAGCTCAATGCCCTGCACAAAGTCGATGCTCTCCGGGTCCACATTTTTCAGGCGGACGATGGGCACCGCCAACAGCTTTTGCATGATGGACTCGGTGAGGCGGTCCACCTCCGCCCGGTCCATGTCGGTGCGGTGTGCGTGCCGCTCCACCTCCTGCTCGCGGATGGTGTCGAACGTATTTCGGATGGCCTGAATGGCAGGCTGCAGGGCCTGCTGGTGGAAGAACCACGTGACAAAGTCCTCCAGGAGCTCTTCGCAGATGGACTCGGCCCGGGGCACCGAGGCGGCCCGGCGGTCGCGCACCTCCTGGGTCCACGCCTGCAGGTCGTCGAGGTCGTACAGGCGGTAGCCGGGGCGATCGGCCACCGTGGGGTCTACGTTGCGGGGCATGGCCACATCCACCACCAGGGTGGTGCCGGCGTCGGGCACGGGCAGGGAGGCCGACGTGAGGACGGGATCCGGGGCGCCGGTGGCCACCAGGACCAGATCAGCCGCGGCCACCGCCTCGTGGCGCTGGTCCCAGGCGCAGGACGTGCCGTCGTGCGCCTCCGCGAGGTCGATTGCCCGCGTGGCCGAGCGGTTGACGATAGTGACGGACCGGGGCGTGTCGTCCGCCAGGGCTTCCAGCGCGAGGCGTCCCATCTTGCCCGCGCCCACCAGCACCACGTCCGTTTCAGAAAGCGAGGCCGCGTCGGTGTAGGCCCCCAGGTCCTGGCGGGCCATCTCCACCGCCGCCGTGGAGACGGAGGCAGCGCCGCGGTCGAGCCCCGTTTCCGACGATACGCGCTTCGCCGCCCGGAAGGCCGTGTGGAAGAGGCGATGCATCACCGAATGGAGCGCGTCCGCGTCGACTGCGCGCTCGTACGCCGCCTTCACCTGCGCGAAGATCTGCTGCTCCCCCAGCACCACCGAGCGCAGGCCGCTGGTCACCTGCAGCAGGTGGCGCACCGCGGCCTCGTCGCGGATCTGAAACGCCGCCTCCGCGGGCCACTGCTGCCCGGCCGACTGCCCCAGGAGCGCCTGCATCTGGCGCACGTCCGCCCCTGTGCCGTAGAGATAGGCCTCCGTGCGATTGCACGTCGAGAGGACCACCGCCTCCGCGTCGGCACTCAGGCTGAGATTGGCATACAGCGCCTCTTGGTCGTCGGGGCTGAGCGCGAACTTCTCGGTGCGCTCCAGCGAGGTGCATTCGTGATTAAGACCGACGGCAAAGAACCGCATAGAGGCAATGAGAATCCGCGAGTATGCAATTCGGACATGATACAATGCCCCCAGGGTTCTGTTCGCCCCCAGGGGGGTGAATTAGGCGTCAACGGAGGGGACGCGGGCGGAGGGGACCAAGGAACTCAGCCCGCCGCGGGGGCCGCAAACGATGCCGGAAGGGCGTCGAGCAGGTGCAGCACGATGCGGGCGGACGACTGCGCGGCCTCTCGCAGGAACGCCGAGAAGTCGATGTCCGACGTGCCGTCGGCGCGGTCCGAGATGGCCCGCACCACCAGAAAGGGCACCGCGTTGAGGGTACAAACCTGCCCCACCGCCGCCCCCTCCATCTCCACGCAGTGCCCCTGCAGGGCGTCGCGGAGCCGGTCGCGATGCGCCTCGTCCTCCACGAAGCGATCGCCCGTCAGGACGCGCCCCTCCGTGAGCGTGTGGCCGGGCAGCGACACGTCCAGGGCGCGACGGCGCAGCGCGGGGTCGGTTTCGAAAAAGCGATGCTCGGTAAAGGGAATCTGTCCGCGCGGCAGGTCCATGAACTCCACCACCAGGTCGTGCTGCACACAATCGGTGGCCACCACAATGTCCCCAATGTCGAGCGACGGAGCCAGCGCGCCCGCGGACCCGGTGCAGAGCACCGCCGCGACGTCGTAGGCCCCAAGGAGAAGCTGCGTGCAGAGGGCCGCGTTCACCTTTCCCACCCCCGCCTGCACCAGCACCAGGTCGTGGGCGCCCCACGTGGCCTCGTGCACCGTGAGCCCGGCCCGCTCGACGGACCGGTGCACCGTGCACCGCTCGAGATACAGCTCCATCTCAACCTCCATCGCGGAGATGATTGCCAGACACATGCGCCGACTCTGGTTGGGCGGGGGATGCGACGAGAAGACGCGACGAGAAGGCGCGCCGGGGGGTGGCGAGACGCCGCGGGCGCCTCTCCCTTTCGCCCCGTTCAGCGAACGACCGATCCGTTTTCGGCGTCGGTGGTCACCGGCACGAAGGTGCCGTCCGGCTCTTCCGCCATGAGCACCATGCCCTGACTCTCAAGCCCGAACATCTCCTTCGGCTCCATATTGGCCACGACGACGATGTTGAGCCCTACCAGGTCGTCGGGGGCCATCTGCTCCGCCACCCCGGCCAGGATCTGCCGCTCTTCCAGGCCGATGTCCACCTGCAGGCAAAGCAGCGTGTCGGCGTCGGGGACCGGCTCGGCAGCGGTGATGGTGCCGGCGCGCAGGTCCAGCGCCATGAAGTCGTCGAACGAAATGGGCGCGCTCAGGGCGTCGAGGTCGTCGGGCATGTCGGTCGTGTCCGGTGAAGAAGATTCGTGGCGGGCGGCCCGGTCGCGGAGCTTCTCGATTTGGGCCTCAATGGTGTCGTCGTCGATTTTCTGAAAGAGCGGGTCGGCCTCCGGATCGGCGGGAAGCGAGGCCCCCGCCGCCAGGAGAGGCGTGCCGGCGTCGTGCCAGCCGGCCGCCGAGGGCGGATCGGGGCCGGGCGTGCTGGTGCGCACGTCCGTGAGCCCCAGCCGAGTGCGCAGCGCAGCCGCGGCACTGGGCACCACCGGCTCAAGCAGGACCGCGAGAGACGCGCACACCTGCAGGCTGATGTGGATGGTGTTGGCACAGGCCTGTGGGTCGGTGTCGTGCGTGTGCCAGGGCTCTGTTTCGTTGAAGTACTGGTTGCCGCGGCGGGCGAGCCCCATTGTCTCGGACACCGCATCGCGGGTGCGAAAATCGTCGTACGCCGCAGCCACGGCCGCCGGAGCGTCTTGCAGCGCATCGAGCATGGCGCGGTCGGCCGCGGAGGGGGCCTGGAGGGGCGGCACCTCTCCGTCGAAGTACCGGTGGGCAAAGGTGAGCGTGCGGTGCACGAAGTTGCCGAAAACATTGGCCAGCTCGCCGTTGACCCGGCGCTGGAACTCCTCCCATCGAAAGTCGGCGTCGGCCGTTTCGGGGAGGGTAGCGGCGAGGGCGTAGCGGAGCAGGTCCGCGGTGTGGCGCTCGTCCGCAAAGTCGTCGAGGTATTCGTGCAGCCACACCGCCCACCCGCGGCTGGTGGAGAGCTTTTCGCCCTCGAGGGTCAAAAACTCGTTGGCGGGCACATTGTCGGGCAGCACGTAGTCCCCATGCTCCATCAGCATGGACGGAAACATGAGGCAGTGGAAAATGATGTTGTCCTTGCCGATGAAGTGCACCAGGGTGGTGTCTTCGTCCTGCCAGTAGTCGGTCCACGCGTTGGGCGTGCCCTGCTGCGCGGCCCATTCCTTGGTCGCCGAGATGTAGCCGATGGGCGCGTCGAACCAGACGTAGATGACCTTCCCCTCGGCCTCCAGGCCGTGCCGCGCCGCAACCTCTTCCGGAACGGGCACCCCCCATGGCACATCGCGGGTGATGGCCCGCGACTTCAAGCCATCGTTGAACCAGCTCTGGATCTGCCCGAGGACGTTGTTCTTCCACTCGGGATGGGTGTCGATCCAGTCCTCCAGCGGCGGCTGCATCTCTTCCAGCGGCAGGTACCAGTGCGTCGTCTCTCGCAGCTCGGGCGTCGCGTCGGTAAGCGTGCTGCGCGGGTCTTCCAGCTCCGTGGGGCTGAGCGTCGAGCCGCACTGCTCGCACTGGTCGCCGTACGCCTCCTCGTAGCCACACACCGGACACGTGCCCGTCACGAACCGGTCGGCCAAAAACATCTCCGCCTCGGGGTCATAGAGCTGCTCTTCGGTTTTCAACTCGAAGGCGTCCTTCCCGTCCAGCACACGGAAAAAGTCCTGCGTGGTCTCGGTGTGGGTGTCGCTCGACGTTCGGCCGTAGTGGTCGAAGCTCATCCCGAACCGCTCGAAGTTGTCGCGGATCTGCGGGTGGTAGGTATCGATGATGTCCTCCGGCGTGCGGTCCTCGCGGAGGGCCCGCATGAGAATGGCGACCCCCATCTCGTCCGAGCCACAAACGAACGCCACATCCCGCCCCGTCAGGCGCTGGTAGCGCACGTACAGGTCGGCCGGCAGGTACGCCCCAGCCAGGTGCCCAATGTGAATGGGCCCGTTGGCGTAGGGGAGCGCAGCCGTGACGAGGAATCGGTCGGACGAAGAGGGGTCTGCCATTGGAGAACACAGTGCTTGGCAAAATAGTCGACGGAGCGGGGCGGGCCGGTCCCCCCCGTGCTTTCTGGTGGGGACGTGCCGCCTCGGGGGAAGGGGCCGTTAGTTGAAGCTGACGCCATCGAGGGGGTCGCCCTCTTTTTTGCGGAGCGCCTCCTCGGCGAACCACGCCTCATCGACCTCCTGCGTGGTGTCAGGGAGGTCCTCGTGGGGCTTTTCGTACCCGTCAATGTCCTTGAGCCACACGAGGGTTTTGGTGCGCATGGTGCCGTCTTTCGCTTCAAACTCGACGTTTTCCTCGCGGGCCGCGCAGGTGCCCTCGGCCTCGTCGTACACGCCGCCCAGCTTGGGGTGGCGCAGAAGGATGCGGACGCGCTCGCCGTAGTCAAAGCGGCTGTCTTCAAAATCGGCCTCGCTGTACGTTGCCACGGGTCGGTGGGGTCCTTCGTCAAGAACAGGTGCAGACGGAGTGTTGCGGCACTTTGTGTACGGTAGAGTATAAAAACCACACAGCACATCTGCGTGTTCGGGCGTCGTGAGCCGCACGTGAAAACGGTCGTGCTGCCGGTTCGCCGCAGTGTTTCCAGTCGCTTTCCTCCACCGCCCATGCCCGATTCGTCCTTCCCTCCCCGCGCGGCCACCGTCCAGCGCACCACCGCCGAGACGGACGTGGCGGTTGAGCTCTCGCTCGACGGCAACGGTACGTACGACGTAGACACCGGCGTTGGGTTTTTCGACCACATGCTGGACCTCTTTGCCAAGCACGGCGGGCTGGACCTGCACCTGCGGTGCGACGGCGACCTGGAGGTGGACGAGCACCACACGGTCGAGGACGTCGCGATTGCGCTGGGGCAGGCCCTCCGGCAGGCCCTGGGCGACAAGGCGCACATTGCCCGCTACGGCCACGCCTACGTGCCGATGGACGATGCCCTGGCCCGCGCCGTCGTGGACCTGTCCGGGCGCAGCTACGCCCGGCTGGACGCCTCCTTCGAGCGCGACCGGGTGGGCGACCTGTCGACGGAGATGGTACGCCACGTCTGGCGCTCGGTGGCGGAGCACGCCCGGTGCAACCTGCACCTGACTGTGCTGCACGGCCACAACGCCCACCACAAGATCGAAGCGCTCTTCAAGGCCGCCGCCCGCGCCCTGCGCACCGCCGTCCGCCGCCGCCGCGATCACGCCGAGGTCGCCTCCACAAAGGGCACCCTCTCCTGAGCGTAGATTTTGGGGTGTGGATTTTGGATTGAGGTGTACATGCAGTCCGTTGCGCCCCCCTTTCCCACCGTCCAACGTTTTACCGTTCCAACCGTCCAACGCAAAAGCGAATGCTCTCAGACGAAACCGTGGCCGTGATCGGCGCCGGCAACATTGGGCGCGCCCTCATTGGCGGCATGATTGGCAGCGACCTCATTGCTCCCGAGCACGTGATTGCCACCCGGCGCACTGCCTCGGCCCTCGACGCAATGGCGGACGAGTTTCCCGGCCTCCGCACCACCACCGACAACATCGAGGCCGTGCAGGACGCCTCCATCATTCTGCTCACCATCAAGCCGCAGAGCCGGGCGGAGGTCATCACCAATCTTCGTGACCACGTGGAGCGCGACGTGCTCGTAATCAGCGTGCTGGCCGGCATCACCAGCGAGCGGCTGCAGCTGGACTTTGGGCAGGACCAGCCGGTGATCCGGGCCATGCCCAACACCCCGGCGCTGGTGGATGCTGGGGCCACGGCGCTCTCGGCCGGCACCTACGCCACGGAGGCGCACGTGGACAAGGCACAGTCGATCTTCGCGGCGGTGGGCGACGCGGTCGTCGTCTCCGAAGAGTACATGGACGCGGTGACGGGCCTGTCCGGCAGCGGCCCGGCATACGTGTACATGTTCATCGAGGCGCTCACGGACGCGGGCGTGAAGCAGGGCCTCTCTCGGGCCGACGCGGCGGACCTGGCGGCCCAGACGGTGTACGGCGCGGCTAAGCTCGCCATCGACACCGGCAAGCACCCGGCCCTCCTGCGCGACGAGGTGACCACGCCCGGCGGGACGGCCATCGCGGCCGTCTCGGCACTGGAAGAGCACGGCCTGCGCACGATGCTCATCAACGCCGTGGGCACGGCCACCCAGCGCTCAAAAGAATTAAACGAGGAGTAACTCCAGTTGCCCCTCACAAGCAGGGTGCCTCCGTCCTTTCGGCTTTTGCGGAAATCGTGGCGGGAATCGTGACGGGAATCGTGGTGCGTGAAGGAGACTTTTCCCTTTATCCCGTATCCCTCCTCATGCATCGCGCTTCCCTCCTGCCCGCCCGGAGTCGCTTCGGGCCCCCGCAGTCGCACCCTCTCTCTTTCTCTCCTACGGTCTTGCCTTCCCTCAATGGTCACAATTATCGACTACGGCATCGGCAACCTACGCTCCATCGAAAAGGCGTTTGGGGCAGTCGGTGCTGAGGTGCACCGGACGGACGCGCCCCCGGACATTGCCGACGCCGAGCGGCTGGTGCTGCCTGGCGTGGGGGCCTTTCGCGCCTGTATCGACGAGATTCGGGCGCGGGACCTGGAGGCCCCCATCCACGATGCGATTGAGCAGGGCACGCCCTTCCTCGGCGTCTGCGTGGGCATGCAGCTGCTGTTCGAAACCGGGTACGAGAAAGGGGAGCACGAGGGCCTCGGCGTACTGCCCGGAGCAGTGGCCCACTTCCGAGAGGTGGACGCCGCGATGCCGGAGGGCCTATCGGTGCCCCACATGGGCTGGAACGCCATCCACCCCACCCGCTCTCATCCGCTGGTGGACGGCCTCGGGGCGGCGCCGCACGTGTACTTCGTACACTCCTACCACCCGGTCGCCGAAGCGCCAAGCGACGTGCTCGCCACCGCCACGTACGGGCACCCCTTCCCCGCCGTCGTGCAGCGCAAGAACGTATGCGGCGTGCAATTCCACCCCGAAAAGTCGCAAGCCGCCGGGCTGGGGCTGCTGGAGAACTTCGCCGCCCTCTCCGCCCCCGCAGCTCCGTAGCCCACAACGCAAAGCGCCCGCCCCAGGACGGGACAGGCGCCTTGACTCTCGATCGATCAAACGGCGGGACCGAGGATTCATTGGCCCACGGGCGAGGCGTTCAGGGCACTTAGGCCCTTTTCCGTTCGCTCAGTTTCAAAAGCCATCTCTTGGCCATCCCGCAGGTCATCCCCTCGGGTGGCTCCGGTCAGGTTGCTCACGTGAAGGAACACGTCTTCGCCGCCGTCGGCCGGCTCGATGAATCCAAATCCCTTCTCGCTGTCAAACCACTTAAGCGTTCCGCGTTGCATAATGTGTTCTACCTGTTCGTTGAATTGGTGCGCTCCCCCGATGCAGCGCACACGACAGGGATGATCGTCGGCGCAACGACGCAACGACAGAGACGCAAAGCGTTGTGAAGTGAGAAGTTAGACCGTTCTGCTTCCTGGGCGGTTCCTTCACCGGTCGCCTCGCCCTTCAATTTCACGGAGACCGCGTCTCCCTCGTCTCCGGCGCGCCCTGAACCTCCGCCTCCTTCGGCAATATGAAAGCCGTCGGTGCTCTTTTTCTCCGCTCCGCCCTCCGATGCTCGTCATCCCCGCCATCGACATTCGCGACGGCCGCTGTGTGCGCCTCCACCAAGGCTCTTACGATGAGGAGACGGTGTACTTCGACAACCCGGTGAAAATGGCGAAGCTGTGGCGCGTGCAGAATGCTCAGACGCTGCATGTGGTGGACCTGGATGCGGCCCGCGGCGAGGGGGCACACAACCGGGCCGTGATTGGCAGCGTGTGCGAGGCCCTCGACATTCCCGTGCAGCTCGGCGGCGGCATCCGATCCATGGAGCAGATCGAGGCCGCACTCGACATGGGGGTCTACCGCGTGATCCTGGGCACTGCGGCCGTGCGGACGCCCTCCCTCGTGGCCGACGCCGTCGACGCCTTCGGCCCCCAGCGCGTGGTGGTGGGCCTCGATGCCCGCGACGGCGAGGTGCGGGTGCAGGGCTGGACGGAAGGCTCGGGGCTCGATGCGGTGGCGTTCGCGAAAGACATGGAGCAGCAGGGGGTGCGCCGGTTCATCTATACCGACATCAGTCGCGACGGCACGCTCGACGGGCCCAACATCGCGGCCTACCGCACGCTTGGACGGCAGTTGTCGTCCGCCAAGATTACGGCCTCGGGGGGCGTGGGCGAGCACAGCGACCTTCTCGACGTCCAGACCCTCGAGCCGTACGGCGTCGACTCGGTCATCGTGGGGACGGCGCTGTACGAGAACCGCTTTCCCTGCCAGCAGTTTTGGGCGTGGCAGGACCCGGAGCAGGTGGACCTGGACGCCTTCTCCACCGCGGCGCTCCGCGAAGACTCCTCGCCTCCGCACAGTCCTGAGGCCGATTAACCCCTCCTTTCTTCCCTTCCGCCATACATCTTGCCATGCCGCTTGCCAAACGCATCATTCCCTGTCTCGACGTCGACGAAGGGCGCGTGGTGAAAGGCATCAACTTCGTGGACATCCGCGACGCGGGCGACCCAGTGGAGCAGGCCCAGACCTACGACGCGGCCGGGGCCGACGAGCTGGTGTTTCTGGACATTACCGCCACGCACGAGGACCGCGACATCATGCACGACGTGGTGCGCCGTACGGCGGATCAGGTGTTTATTCCCCTCACCGTGGGCGGGGGCCTGCGCACGGTCGAAGACATGCGGGCCATGCTGCACGCGGGCGCCGACAAGGTGGCCATCAATTCCGCCGCGGTGAAGGACCCACGCCTGATCGCCCGCGGGGCCGACGCGTTTGGAAATCAGTGCATGGTGGTGGCCATTGACGCAAAACGGCGCGACGACCGCGACCTCACGTGGGAGGTGGTCGTCCACGGCGGCCGCAAACCCACGGGCCGCGACGCGGTGGAGTGGGCCGCGGAGGCGGAGGCCCGCGGGGCGGGTGAGATTCTGCTCACGTCTATGGACCGGGACGGGACGAAGGAGGGCTACGACCTAGACCTGCTCCGGGCCGTCACCGACGCGGTGCAGATTCCGGTCATTGCGTCCGGCGGTGCCGGCACGCTGGAGCACCTGCGCGAGGGCCTCGTGGAGGGGCGCGCCAGTGCCGTGCTCGCCGCGTCCATCTTTCACTTCCGCGAGCATACTGTGGGCGAGGCAAAGGCGTACCTTCGCGACGCCGGCCTGCCCGTTCGCCCTCCTTCCGACGAATGGACCGATCGCTATGCCGTCGCCGAATGATCAATCATCCAGCGCCCCGGCTCGCCTTCTGAAGAGCGGCGCGGTGGTGTTTGCCGCCATCGGGGGATCGATGGCCGCCTGGGGGCTCGACAAATGGGTGCACCAGCCCCAGGCCCGTGCGAGCCAGTTTGGCTTTGAAGCGCCCCTCTGGCCGGCCTTCACCCTGTTTGTGGTGGTGGCCACGGTCGTGGGTGTGGGGCTGCTGTGGTCGGCCGCCGGGCGGGTGGAGGCGGGGGAGGACCTCTTCGCGCAGCGTCACCGTCGCCATCCCTCGGAGGCACCGGACGAAGCGGACCGCTCGTAGATTCGCCCACAACTCCGGTCCCTCACTCGGGGTTCTCGCGGGGGGCGTCCGCCCGGGGGAGCGCCAAAAGGAAGGCGTCGAGGATGGCCCGCGCCTGGTCGTATATGCCGTCGGCCTCGCTGGCCCGCGGCCCCGCCACATTCAGAACCCGGACCTCGTTCTCGGCCGCCCACGCTCGAATTGTGCGCACGGAGGCGAGATCGGTGGGGCGAACGTGGTGCACCGGTCTCCCTCGCGTCTCCGCTTCCTCCAGCGTTAGCGCCGTGCCACCACGGAGCGGGGCCGGAGCAATGAGGAGCGTGCCGTCGCTGTCGCGCACGTTCCACGCAGTGCGCTGGGCGTAGTCGTTCGTGGGCGTCTCTTCGAGCGGATACCGGGCTGGGATGCGTCCGTCTTCGGCCCGCCGCCCCCTCGGGCACCAGCCGCCGACCGGCACGCCGTGGGCCTGTGCGGCATCCAGCGCAGCCCGGTCCCCCCCGGTCTGTCCGCCGGATACGATTTTGTGGAGCGTCATGGGGTCGGGGTCGTGTGTGCACGAGGCAGCGGAGCCGTGTGCATGGATATGCAACAGGAGATTGAACTTTCCACGGTCCCCTTCGGTTTTCAAAAATCTACTCTTCGTTCCCGGACGCGCCCCCATGCGCCTGTTCACCGCCCTCGATCCCCCCGACACCCTTCGCGACGCGCTTGTCCCCTTGCAGTCTGCCGACGCATTGTCGGTGCGTTGGACCGCCCCGGCGCAGTTTCACGTGACCCTTCGGTTCATTGGAGCGGTCGATGTTGCACAGGCCCACCGCTTCGGCGCGGCCCTGCGCCACGTGGAGGGGCCGGTGCCGCGGTGCGTGCCGTACGGCCTCGATGCGCTGCCGTCGGGCCCCACCCCGCAGGCGTTCAGGGTGCTGGTCGTGGGGCTGGAGCGGACGCCCTCACTCGTGGCTCTCTACGAGGCCGTGAGCAGTGCCCTGGAGGCGGAAGGGCTGTCCCCCGACAGGCGGGCCTACCACCCCCACATTACCCTCGGGCGTCTGGAGACGCCCTCCCCGGAGGCCGTGCACGCCTACCTCCGCAATCACCAACAGCGCTCGCTTCCCGCCGTCCGGAGCGAGCGCATGGTGCTCTACAAAAGTACGACGACGCCCGACGGAGCCCTGTACACCCCGCAGGCGGCGTACCCGCTGGTAGATACGCTCGAATAGGCCCTGTCACCGGGGCGCCCTCCGTCGGACGATCGTCAAATTTTGATGACCCGTGCGGAGCGCCGCGATAATTCGCCCGGTCGGGCGTTACGTTCATGTGCTGACGTTCTTACACTGACCCGCTTTTGTTCGCTCCTGCCCATGATGCGTCGACGCGTCGTGCTGCTCTGTGTCCTTCTCACCCTGGGCCTCGGAAGACCTGCCTGGGGGCAAGACGGATCGCCGCTGGAGGCCCTCCAGGCCCGCTACGCCCAGCTGACGAGCCTGCGCGCGACGTTTACGCAGGTCGCGGGGTCTGACCTCGCCACCGACTCCACGCGTCTGCGCGGAGAGGTGCTGCTGGCCGGCGACCGGTACCGCGTGGAAACCCCCACACAAACAATTGTCGCCAACGAGTCCACCACCTGGATCTACGCCCCCGCCGACAGCCAGGTGGTGATTCGTGCCGCTGATACGGCAGCCGTCCCTCTTACGCCCCAGTCATTCCTGGCAACCGCAACGGAGCGATACGCCGTCGATGCCGTCCGCTCCTCTCGGTGGCAGGGCGAGCCGCATCGCCGCTTCTCCCTTCGTGCCACTGCGTCGTCTTCCCGCTTCCGCGATGCCACGGTATGGGTCCGCACCGCAGATCAGGTGGTCACACGCCTCCGGGCCACCGACCGCAACGGCACAACCCTCGACCTGCGCCTCCGCAACATCGTCTTGAATCCCCCCCTCGAAGACGCCGCGTTTACCTTTCGCGCCCCGGAGGGAATTCGGCGCGTGGACCTGCGGCCTCGCACTGCGCCGTAACGCCGGCCTCGGACTGCCCGCCCCCTGCCCCTTCGCCTGCCTCTGTCCTCACCACCACAGACTGTTGACACGCCGCCGCCTCTTTCAAATCGGAAGCTTCGTGCTGGCCGGAGCCCTGCTTGCTCTGGCCCTGTACGGCGTCGACCTCGGCAGCATCTGGACGGCCTTTCTGGAGGCGGATTACCGCTACCTTGTTCCACTTCTCGCCCTCATTCTGGCCAGCAACCTCCTGCGGGCCTGGCGCTGGCAAATCCTGGTGGAGGCCCTTCCGGCCCCGGAAGGGCAGAAGCCCCCCCCCGCCTCGTCGGGGCGCATGCTGGAGGCCTCGTTCTCGTCCGTCATGATCGGCTACATGGTCAATTATGCTGCCCCTCGCATGGGCGAAGTGGCGCGCACGGCCAACCTATCGGCCCGCACCGACTACCGCTTTAGCAGCCTCTTCGGAACAGTGGTCTCGGAGCGGATCTTCGACACCGCGGTTCTCGGCGCTGCCCTGCTCAGCGCTGTGGCCCTGCTCTTTCCGCGCCTCGCTGTGCTGCGGGAGCAGTTTTTGGAGCCGGCCTGGGCGCGTCTGCAGGGCCTTCCTGCAGGGTGGATCGTAGGCGTCGCCGCGGGAATGTTGCTCCTGGGCGCGGCACTCGCGTGGGGCACCCGGCAGCTCCTGCAGAAAGAGGATTCGTGGGGGGCACAGGTGTGGCGGGAACGTCTCAAGCCGGCCCTCTTGTCGTTCACGGAAGGCATGGGCACGCTGCTGCACTCCCCGCGCCGGGGGGCCATCCTGGTGTCTACGGTGGGGATGTGGGGCGGCTACCTGCTCATGGCTTATCTCCCGTTCCGGATGCTCCACCTTGCCACTCCGTACGGCATCGGGATTCTGGATGCGTGGGCGCTCATGGCCATCGGGGCCCTGGGCATCCTCGTGCCGTCGCCGGGCGGCATCGGGTCCTACCACTACATCACCGAGCAGGCCCTGGTGCACCTCTACGGCGTCCCCGCCGCCGAGGCGCTCACCTACGCCGTGCTGACCCACGGGGCCCAGCTCGTTTTTTATACGCTGGCCGGCGGCGCGACCGTCCTGTACCAGGGCGCCGGGCTGCGGCCCCTCCTTGCCTTCTGGAACCGCTCCTCCCCTTCTGCGACCGCCGACCCGCCGCCGTCCGCCACGGCCCCGCCGAATTTGCCCCCGCCCGACGCCGAGCCGACAAGGCCACGTGATTGACCCATACGCGCCGTCCTTTTTTTCGCATAATATTGCTGGCAGTACGGGCTGGGCTTTCTTTCTTTAGAAGAGGCGCATTTCCTCACTTTCTTTTCCCGACATCCCCCCAGACTCTCATGAAAGTAACAGTGATCGGTGCCGGCAATGTCGGCGCGACCGTCGCGGATTGCGTGGCGCAGAAAGACATGGCTCACGAGGTCGTGATGGTGGACATCAAAGATGGCATGCCGCAGGGCAAGGGCCTCGACATGATGGAGTCGAGCCCGGTCCACGGCTTCGACACCACCGTGACCGGCACAAACGACTACGGCCCCACCGAAGACTCCGACGTCTGCATCATTACCGCCGGCCTGCCGCGCAGCCCCGGCATGAGCCGCGACGACCTGCTGGCCAAAAACACCGAAATTGTGGGCGGCGTCACCGAGCAGTTCGTAGAGGGCAGCCCCGATAGCACGATTATCGTGGTGGCCAACCCGCTCGACGTGATGACCTACGTCGCCTACGAGGCCAGCGGCTTCCCCTCCAACCGCGTGATGGGCATGGCCGGCGTCCTCGACACGGCCCGCTACCGCTCGTTCATCGCCGAAGAACTGGACGTGTCCGTCCGCGACATTCAGGCCCTCCTCATGGGCGGCCACGGCGACACGATGGTGCCCCTCCCGCGCTACACCACCATCGGCGGCGTCCCGCTCCCACAGTGGCTCGACGACGACACGATTCACGAAATTGTAGAGCGCACGAAGGGCGGCGGCGGCGAAATCGTCGATCTGATGGGCACCTCCGCCTGGTACGCCCCCGGCGCGGCGGCGGCCGAGATGACGGAGGCCATCCTCAAGGACAACAAGCGCATCCTGCCCGCGGCGGCCTACTGCGACGGCGAGTACGGCGTTGAAGACCTCTTCATTGGCGTGCCGGTAAAGCTCGGGGCCAATGGCGTCGAGGAGATCATCGAGGTGGCGCTGACGGACGAGGAGCAGGCCCAGTTCGAAACCTCCGCCGAGCACGTCCACGGCAACCTCGGCGACCTGCAGCGCCTGCGCGACGCCGGCGAGATCGGCTAACTTGTCTGGAGTATGGAGGCGTGGATGGGAGGTATGGGCGCTCGTGCGTCCACACCTCCACGCCTCCCTCCTTCCATACTTACTTAGAAAAGACCTCGCGGAGCGGATCGGCCGGTTCGCGGTGGCCCTCCGGGTGGTTGTCGTCGTGGCGGCGGGGCTCGAGGTGGGCGGTCACGTGCACTTCATCGTCGGGGAAAAGCGCGTCCACCCGGTCCTCAACGTCGTGAGAGCGGGCATGGGCGTCCTCGATGGTCATGTCGCCCGGAAACATCAGATGGTACTCCACCCACACCTGGTCGCCGGAGCGGCGGTGCCGCACTTGATGAAACTCTGCGATGGTCCCTGCCTCCTTGGCCGCGGCCAGCTTGTCGAGGAGGGCCTGCGTGGCCTCCGGGTCGGCCTCGTCCATCAGGCCGTAGGCGGAGCGGCGCAGCAGCCCCAGGGCCGTCCACAGAATATTGGCCGCCACCAACAGGCCCACCGCGGGGTCGAGCCAGCGGAGGCCGGTGAGCCACACGAGCCCCACGCCCACGATCACGCCCAGGCTCGTCCACATGTCCGTCATCACGTGCTGCCCGTTGGAGACAAGCACGAGGCTGTTGGTGCGGCGGCCCGTGCGGATCAGGTACCCTCCGAGCGCGAGGTTGATGAGCGTAAGGGCGCCAAGGAGATACAGCCCCAGGTTCAACTGCCGCAGGTCCGGCCCTACCAGGAGGTCGCGCACCGCCATCCAGCCAATGGTGCCGGCTGCGAGCAAAATTAGGGTGCCCTCGACCGCCGACGCGAAGTACGCGATCTTGCCGTGCCCGTACGGGTGATCGGGGTCGGGCGGGGTCGCGGCGTACCAGAGGCTGAACCCCGCAAAGCCAGTCGCGAAGAGATGAATCACCGACTCGGCGGCGTCGGAGAAGATCGCCGTGCTGCCCGTCAGATACGCCGCTCCCAGTTTTCCTGCCAGCATTAAGAACGACACGCCCAGGCTGAGGGCCATCGCCCGCCGCTGGGCCGTTTCCGCGTCTGCACGACGCGTGTCGGTTTGGGAGTCTGAAGTGTCCATTGTACCCTGCGTACAGAAAGCTTCCGCCTCAGGTCCGCTCCTGGTCCCTTCGCGTCCAAATATGATCACAATTTGACGCCCCCTCTTCTCTGCCCCACGATGCCTTCCCTCGAACACATCGGCATTGCCGTCGACGATGTCGCGACGGTGATCGACGACGTCCGGACGCTGCTGGGCAGCGTGCCCTACAAGGCCGAAACCGTCCCCGAGCAGCAGGTGCGCACGCACTTTATCGATGCCGGCACCGCCAAACTCGAGCTTCTGGAGCCTCTGGCCGACGACTCTCCGGTGCAAAACTTCCTCGACCGCCGGGGAGAAGGCCTCCACCACCTCGCCTTCGAGGTGAACGACGCCGAGGCCGCCATGGCCCGCCTGCGCGACGCCGGCTTTACGCTGCTCAGCGACGCCCCCCAGACGGGAGCCGACGACAAGCGCATCTTCTTCGTCCACCCGAAAGAGACCCACGGCGTCCTCGTTGAGTTCTGCGAGCCCGCGCCGCCGAACTGGACGCCCACGACGGTTTCGCACCGGAACGGCCAGCTGGCCGTCTACGAGCGCGGCGATTCTGACCGCCCCTCCCTCCTGGTCCTCCACGGCGCCGCGGGCAGCACCCTCCTCGAAAGTGCCCCGCTCATGCGCCGCCTCGAGCCGCATTTTCACCTCATTGGCGTGGACCTGAGCGGGCACGGGGGCTCCTCCCTCCCGCCCGACGATGCGTTCACCATCGACCGCCTGGCCAACGACGCGCGGGCCGCCCTCGACGCCGTGGACGCCTCCACAGCCCACCTCTTCGGCTTTTCCATGGGTGCGTCCGTCGCGCTCCGCCTCGCCCACACCCACCCCGATCGCGTCCGTCGGCTGGCCCTGCTGGGCGCCAGCGCCGCCTGGACCGCCCCCCTGGCCCGCGCCATGCAGGCCCGCCTCGACCTCGATACCCTCCGCCGCCGCGACCCGGAGCGCACCGCCCCCTTCGAGGCACAGCACCAGCACCCCGACCGCCTCTTCGCCGCCCTTCGGGCCTTCGTGGACACCCTCCCCGACAAAACCGACGAGATGCACCGCACGCTCGCGGCCGTCGACCACCCAACCCTCGTCGTGGCGCTGGACGAGGACCCCCTCTTTTCGCTCGACGACATGCTGGACGTCCACGCCCGGCTCGCCAACGCCCACCTCGCCGTCCTCCCCGGCACCCACCACCGCCTCGCCGCAGCCCCCCTCGCCGCCCTCACGCCCCTCCTTCGCGACCACTTCTCCGTAGAGTCCGAGGCCCCCTCTCCCAACCTTTAACCTCCCACCTTCCAACCTTATGACCAACTATCGGTACCTCGGCAACACCGGCGTCAAAATCGCCCCGCTCTGTATGGGCACCATGTCGTTTGGAGGCGCCGCCGACCCCGACGAATCCGCCGCCCTGTTTCGTCGCTGCCGCGAAGCAGGGATCAACACCTTCGACTGCGCCAACGTGTACGCGGACGGCCGCTCCGAAGAGATTTTGGGCGATCTGGTGGCCGACTGTCGTGACGAGGTCGTTCTCACGACCAAGGCCTACTTCCCAATGGGCGACGCCCCAAACGCCCGGGGCGCCTCGCGCTACCACCTCGTTCGGGCCGTCGAGAACAGCCTGCGCCGCCTCGGCACCGACCGCATCGACGTGCTCTTTGTCCACCGCTTCGACGAGGAAACTGCCCTCCACGAAACGCTCCGCGCCCTCGACGACCTCGTGCGGCAGGGCAAGGTACTGTACCTGGGCGCCTCCAACTTTGCGGCGTGGCAGGTGATGAAGGCCCTGGGCCGGCAGCGCCGCGAGGGCTGGACGCCCTTCCACGTCCTGCAACCGATGTACAACCTCGCAAAGCGACAGGCCGAGGTGGAGATCCTGCCGATGGCCCAGAGTGAAAACCTGGGCGTGCTCTCGTATAGCCCCCTCGGCGGCGGCCTCCTCACCGGCAAGTACGGTCGGGACCGGCGCCCCGACGAGGGCCGCCTCGTCGACAACACGATGTACCAGACCCGCTACGGGGCCGACATCCACTACGAGGTGGCCGAGCGGTTCGCGACATTCGCCGAGACGCACGGACACAACCCGGTGTCGTTGGCCGTGGCGTGGGTGGCCCACCACCCCGCCATCACGGCGCCCATCATCGGCGCCCGCACCCTCGACCAGCTGGCGGGCTCACTCGGCGCGCTCGAGATCGAGATGACCGCGGACCTCTACGAGGCCATCGGCGATCTTGCTCCCACCCCGCCCCCCGCCACGGACCGCGTCGAAGAACGCTCCGAACACACCTACGGCTCTCGTTGACTTCTCCCCCGGCGAACGCCGGAGGGGGGACTGCTCCTTCGCGCATCCTCAATGCCCTAACGGACCGCCCTTCTCCAATGGGATACTACACTCCGCAGGACGACACCTGGACGGAGACGTCCACTGCTCCCGCACAGCCCCCCTACATTGAAGTCGCGACTGAGCGCCCCGCCCTTCGCCTCGTAGGTCCCGACACGGCCCACGAGATGCCTGCCGCGCCCGCCCGCAGCGACGCCGAAACAGTCCACACGGTGACGCTTCTCCCGCCTACCCTGGACGACGCCACGGCACTGTGTGCCCTCCGGGCAAGTGGGAACGACCTCACGGTGGAGGACCGCCGCCCGCCTGGGGCGCGCACCCAGTTCGGCGACGTGCTGGGCGACTTGCAGTCGGCCATGGACGAGATCCTGATCCCCCTCTACATCGACGATGCGATTGAAGAGGCGAGCGCCTCCCTGAGTGGCGTTGCTGTACTGCACACTGCTCAGTACGACGACCCGCCGCGAGGGGCATGCAGCTACTTCCGGGCCGCCGCCTTCGCAGACGAAACGCTACTGTTGGAGGCAGAACGAGGGGCCCTGTAGCCCATTTCGTCGTTTTCTCTCTTCTTTCGGTACGCATCGGAGCCCTCCCCAGGCCCACGCCCCGGAATCCTGCATGGAAACGGGCGTGTGACATCCCGGAGCCAAACGCAGACAAGGGAATGTTCGAGTCGCTACGGCGTACAGGCACCTGTGTTTGTTCGTACCAAGCCCTTCCAAACCTTCTCCCTCCCCGCCCCACATGCACATATCTCTTCGCTCCTCTTGGATCGTGGGACTCATGCTCCTCAGTCTCGTGATCGGGGGGCTGTTCTTCTACGCCCCAGGCGCCCCCGACTCTGCCGACGCTCGCTCGGCATCGCCCCCCGCCCTGCCGGCAGCCGTGAGCGATACCGCCACGTTTGCGGGCGGGTGCTTTTGGTGCATGGAGCCTCCGTACGATGCGGTCGAGGGCGTCGCAGCGACCGTCTCCGGCTTTTCCGGTGGGACAGAAGTGGATCCCTCTTACCGCGAGGTGGCCCGCGGCAACACCTCGCACACTGAGGTTGTTCAGGTCCTCTACGACTCCACCCAGGTGTCGTACGAGCGCCTGCTGCGCATCTACTGGCACAACGTCGACCCCTTCGACGGCAGCGGGCAGTTTTGCGACCGGGGCTCGCAGTACCGACCGGCAATTTTCTCCCACAACGCCCGCCAGCACCGACTGGCCCTGCAGTCACGGGCGCAGGTGGCGGGGCAGTTCGACCAGGAAATTGCGGTGGACGTGGTGCCGTTTGATGCGTTTTATGCGGCGGAGCAATATCACCAGAACTACTACACGAAGAACCCTCGCCGGTACAAAAATTACCGGGAGGGATGTGGCCGGGATGCCCGCTTGCAAGACATCTGGGGCGCGGCCGCCGGGACCGACGCCCCGCTCCCGTCGCCACAGTGAGCGCCCCCGTAGGAAGCCCGCAGGAAGACCGCGTCTCACCCAGACTCTGGGTGCACCGACGCAACGAACGTCCCCTCCCCTTCCAGCCGGTAGGAGGCGCCGGCCCGAACCAGCGTGGGCGCCTCGCACGAAAGCGCGACGGGCTGCTCCGCTTCCAGTACCTGCACGGAAAGCGCAATCGGGATGCCCTGCTCGTCCAGATCGCTCAGCCGGTTGGACAGAAACTGGTCGTTGAACCGCGCCTCTATGGAGGCGCGCCCCCCACTCACCTCCAGGTGGCCCGTGGTGAATCCGTGGAGCGGGCGCGCGGACTTGTCGCGGTCGAGCCGCCGCCACTGCACGTCCGTCAAAAGATACTCGCCGTCGGGAAGAGAGAGACTCATGGGAGCAAAAAAGAGATGCGCTTGGCCAGTACAGAACAGCGGTTCGTACGAGGGGGCAGGCCGGAAGTTGCGCCTTCTCCATCCAGAAGGCCGCCGACGAGAAGGCCGCGGAGCCGCGCGGGCGACCTATCGTTTCTCCGGTGTCGTCCCAATACGTCACCGACCTGAAGCCTGCGTCCAGTAGCCCCCCGTGCCCCGGCGCATTCCCCACACTCGGGCTGCTTACGGGCACCGCACCATGGCTTGATGGGTTGATCTTTTTTTCGCCCCCGTGCACATGTCCCTCGATCTTGCACCCTGGTTTCGCGATCTCTCTCCCCTTGCCCAATCGATACTGGCAGGCGGCTTCACCTGGTCGGTCACGGCCCTCGGGGCCGCGGTGGTGTTTCTCACGCGCCAAGTCAATCAGCGGCTGCTGGACGCCATGATGGGATTTGCGGCAGGAGTAATGACAGCGGCCAGCTTTTGGTCGCTGCTTGCTCCGTCGATTGAGATGGCCGCGGCCCAGGGCGTGACGGTGTGGGTGCCCCCCGCGGTCGGGTTCGTGCTCGGCGGGCTGTTTTTGCGAGGCGCCGACGCCGTGCTCCCCCACCTGCACCCCGGGGCGCGCCGGGCGGAGGCAGAAGGGCTGGCCACCTCCTGGCGCCGCGCCACGTTGCTGGTACTGGCCATCACGCTGCACAACGTGCCCGAAGGGCTGGCCGTGGGCGTGTCGTTCGGCGCCGCCGCCATCCCACTCGACATGGCGGCCGAGGCCACCTTGGCCGGCGCCCTGACGCTGGCACTGGGCATCGGGCTGCAAAATTTCCCCGAGGGCGTGGCCGTCTCGCTTCCGCTGCGGGGCGAAGGCGTATCGGCGCCCAAAAGCTTCTGGTACGGACAGCTCTCCGGAGCGGTAGAGCCCGTCTCGGCGGCCATTGGGGCGGTGACGGTGCTGAGCGTGCAGCCGCTGCTGCCGTACGCCCTCGCGTTTGCGGCCGGCGCCATGGTCTACGTCGTGGTGGAAGAGCTCATTCCCGAGTCGCAGCGCCACGGCAACACGGACCTCGCCACGCTGGGCGTGATGGGCGGCTTTACCGTGATGATGATCATGGACGTGGCGCTCGGGTAGCCGCCGCGCACAGTGCGGGGGTCAGGGCGCTGCTTCCGAGGTGCGCATGGGCACCACTCGTCCCTCCGGCGTGATGCGTTCGTCGGCGGCCGGCTTTTGCGTCGGAAACCGACTGATGGGCGCATCCGGGTTGCGGTCGCGGGGAACGTAGTGGACGTGGCTGCCGTGGGGCACCTTCTCGAAACGCTGGCCGCGGTACGGATTGATCACCGTCCACAGCACAATCCCGAAGAATGCCAGAAGCGCAATCGCCAGGGTCCATCGGCGCCAGGAATGAGGCGACCGGTCGGGGGAGGCGGCAGTCATGGCAGGCCGTCTGGTTGGAAGAGACAAATGAACACAACGAGCTACAGGCGGGGCAGTGTGATGCCTTGCTGATGCTGATATTTCCCTTCCTTCTCCGCGTACGACACCTCCGGCGGGTCCCCGTGCAGGAAGACAACCTGCGCGATTCCCTCTTCGGCGTACACCTTGGCGGGCAAGGATGTGCCGTTCCCCACCTCAATCGTAACATGCCCCTCCCACCCCGGCTCCAGAGGTGTCACATTGACGATGATGCCGGAGCGGGCATAGGTCGACTTTCCGAGCACCAAGCCCAACACATCGTCGGGCATGCGAAAGTACTCGATGGACCGCCCCAGCACATAGGAATTGGGGGGAATCAGAATGTGGTCATCCACCTCGTACTCCACCAGCGCGCGCTCGTCGATGCGCTTGGGGTCGACCACGCTGTTGTAAATGTTGGGCGTAAAGACCCGGAACTCACCCGCGATCCGCATATCGTACCCAAACGAACTGAGGCCGTAGCTGACCACCTCGTCACGAACTTGGCCGTCCACAAAGGGGGCAATCATGCCGTGGTCCTGGGCGAGGGTGCGAATCTGACGGTCGGGAAGAATCATGGGGAGAGGCGTCAAGGAAGGAAACGGTACAGTCGTCACTGCCGACACACGCAGGGAAGAATTACGCCTGCGAGGAGCCCGTGGGCTGCGACCCCGGGTGCGACCCCGGGGCCTCCCGGGAATGCGACGCAACGGTGCGCCCATCGGTGAGAACGCGGCGGGCTTCGGGTCCGTAATTGAACATAAGATCGAGGGCCGACATGCCCGGCACAAATCCCTCAAAATTTTGTCGATAGGGCTCCTGCTCGTACGTACATTCGTAAACGGAGACATTGCCGGGAAGGTCTACGGGCTCAGACGCATCGAGCACCACAAGGGCATCCGGCGACACCGCGGTCACAATGTCCGCGTAGGTGCAGGGCGTTCCGCTCAGCGCTGAAGCACGGGTGATCCGGGTCCGGACCCCGAACAAATCCGCGGTCAGCTGGACCGAGCGGCAGAGGCAGGGCGCGAGCCGCCCCCACGCCCGCTCGAAGAAAGGACGGAACGAGTCTTCAAAAAACTCGAAGTACGGAGTCGTGCGGTAGTTGTAGAGAAACGAGCGCCAGTGCTTCTCGCGCCAGCGGCCCGCCGTCCGGATCTCGACCTCCGGCAGCGGCGCCCCCTCCCGATGGCCCACGACCGGAATGGAAATCCAGTGCCACCCCTGCGGACTGCGGACCTTGCTACGGTCCTGGAACGATCGCTGGCGAAACGGGAACGTGTCGGCAAGAATAAAGTGGTCCACGTGCTGAATGAGCGCTACGTACACCAGCCGCGGAAAATACGCCGGGGGCGCAACGGCAATGCGAGCAGGAGTCATGCCCCTACGTGTGGTTGGTGGTGTGGGGAGGCCTGGAACTGTCGCGAACTTTTACGACAGTTCTCAAACCTTCTGTCCCCGGTTCGGTTTGCGGCATGCCGTTCGGATCTTGTGAACGTCCTCCACCGGCCGCCCCCACTCCCGAGTGCGTCTTCAGATCCGCAGCCGCCCGGCCCGCTTTTTCCACCCCCCGAGCTTCCTCCCGCTTTACATGTCGAGTCCAGATCCCCCGCGGCCCACTGTCGAGGGCAACCAGGCCCTGCTTTTTCAATACGCCCTCTGGCTGTTCGTCGGGGCCATCTCATTTAGCATCGCCGGCATGCTGCTGCTCCGGCTGGTGCCATCCACGATGTCCTTCTTCGGGCCGATGTACACGAAGCTCGTGAAGACGCCCACGTGGACCTTTATGACCATGCTGGCGCTGCTTCCCCTTTTGATGTACGGCCCCATCCTGGGCCGGACGCGGATGATTCTCATTGCGGGATGGGGCTGCCTCATCGGCGGCGCCAGTGAACTGATCGGCACTACGGGCTGGCTCACCCTGGGAGGCGTTGCGCTGCCGTTTGGAGGCTACGAGTACACGCAGTGGCTCGGGCCGAAACTCGCCGGGCACGTGCCCTACTTCATCCCGCCCTCCTGGTTCGCAATGGCGATCATCTCGCTCGACCTGGCGCGGCGCGTCACAGCCCGCCGCTGGCCGGCGCTCTTCCTGGGCACGCTCTTTATGGTGCTGTGGGACGTGTCCCTGGACCCGGCGATGAACGAGGCGTTCCCCTTCTGGACGTACGACGTGGAGGGCTTTTTCTTCGGCATGCCGCTTAGCAACTGGGGCGGCTGGGCTGTGGTCACGTTCGTGATTCTGGTAGGCTACGAGTATATTGCGGGCGACCGGCCCATCCAGAACGAGTGGGCGCCCTGGGTATACGCCCTCAATTGCATCTTCCCGCTCTCCATCTGCCTTCTTCGGGACGTGTACCTGGCCGCCCTCATTGGGAGCGTAACCACCCTCGTCCCGTTCCTGCTTCTCTGGTGGGCCAACCCCGACGCCCTCAAGCGCTCCATCGCGCTGCTCCGTACGTAACCGCCTCCCCGCATCGCTGTCCCGGACGCCGCCTCGCCCCATGCCCACCCTCTCGCTCGACGGCTACGCCGACGAAGATCAGTGGATCTGGGAGTCGTTCCGGTATCATTCCCGCACGTTTTCCCTCGCGGCTTATCTGCTGCCGCGGTCGGTGCAAATGTCGGTCGCCACCCTCTACCTCTTCTGCCGCCGCGTCGACTCCATCGCTGATCAGCGCGTGCTGGAGGTGGGCCGCCAAAACGCTCTGGACGAGGTGCACGCCGTCCGCACCCGCCTGGATGCTACCCTCAACGGGCATCCGCCCGACGAGTCGGTGCTGTGGCGCCGTCTCGCGGAGGTCCACGCGCACGCCTCCCTCCCGCCTGGTCCCCTTTATGAACTGATCGAAGGGGCAACCTGGGACCTCGAAGCGCGGCCCATCACTACGGCGCAAGACCTCATCGACTACTCCAACCTCGTGGGCGGAAGTGTGGGCGCCATGATGCTGCCCTTCCTCGCCCCGGACGACCGCCACGAGGCCCTTGAGCCTGCGGCCCGCCGCCTTGGCATCGCCATGCAAATTACAAATATTGTGCGCGATGTCGGGGAAGACATCGAGGAGCTCGATCGCGTCTACCTCCCGCAGGAGTGGCTCGACGCCCACACGGTCTCTCCCGAGGCCCTCCGCAACGCTCACGTGGCGCCCGAGTACCCTGCCCTTCTGGAGCGTGCGATGGAGGCTGCTGAGCGGTACTACCAACAAAGCTTCGACGGCATTTCGGCCCTGCCGCTCCGCTCCCGCTACGGGATCCGGGCCGCCGCTCGCATGTACCGAGAAATTCTCAATGAAGTGCGGGCCAACGAATACGACAATCTCCAGCGTCGTGCATACGTGCCCCTGCGCCGAAAGCTCTGGCTGCTGGTCTACGATGGGTACCAGCGTCGCAAGAACCGCCTCTCTGCCGCGGCCTGAGCCTCGCCCCCCGCCGTCTGTTGTGCTCATTCGTTCCTCCTCATGGCTCTTATGCGTCGGCTCGTGGAGGCGCTCCTTTGGTTCGACCTCTACCGGGCTTTTCGCCGGGTGACCTGGGTCGGGCCCTGGCCGCCGGACCTGCCGGACGGCCCTGTCATCGCCTACGCCAATCACCACCACTTTTACGACGGGCACCTTGCCTGGCTGCTATTTCGGGCCCGCCTCGGGCGCCCGCCCACCCTCTGGATGGCAGAGTGGGACCGCTTTCCCTTTTTCGCCGCCGTTGGCGCACAGCCGTTCCCCCCCGACGAGCCCACCCGCCGTGCCGCTACGCTGCGCCGGACTGCTCGTCGCTTCCAGGCGTGCCCGCAGACGGTGCTGGTCTACTTTCCCGAGGGCAGGCTCCACCCCCCCGACGAAGGCCTCGGGGCCTTCGACCAGGCCGCAATTCGGCGATTGGCGCGCCTCTACCCCAATGCGCTTTGGTGGCCCTACGCCGTCCACGTGACCTGGCAAGAAGCCCCCACCCCTACCGTCCTCCTAACCGGCGGCGTGCCCCACACGGCCGACGGGCGCGAGCGGGCGCGCCTGCAATCCCTCTGGGACCGCCTCCACACCCCACACCCGGCCCCAACCCATCTTCTCCTCGACGGCACCGGCAGCCTGGAGGAGTGGTGGGACTTCACCTTCGCGTCCTCGTTCTTTGAGCGATACCTCTGAGGCCGTCCATGCATGCGTTCTTCGCCCACACGTTCTTCGCCCACACGCTTCTCCCTCACGCGCTCCTCGCTGCGGCCCTGCTTGGCACGATGTCCTCTTCTCCCTTCGCCGAAGCCACCCACCGCGCCTACGCACAGCAGGATGCCAACGAGTTGCGAGCGCTGCTGCAGTCCGCCCCGACGCGAGCCGACAGCCTGCTGGTGCGGTACCGCCTGTACCCGCTGACGGAAGAGGCGGCCGTGCTGGACGGTCTTCCGTCGTCGCTGCCGGATGGGTCGGCCCGCGAGTATGCGCTTCTTTCGGGGCTGTGGGCGTATCGGGCGGGAGAGGCCTCGTTCTTCTCCGCCATTCGGTACGGGCGGCGCTCCACGGATTTGCTGGACAAGGCGAAGGCACGGGCGCCCCACGCCCCGTTTGTGCTGCTTGTGGAGGGGCAGTCGCTCCTCTTTCGTCCCTCCATTGCGGGCAAAGACCCGGCGGCCGCCGCGGGACGCTTCGCGCGACTGGCCGACCGCGTGGATCAACAGGGAAGCACGGGGATCTCGCGGACGGAGGCGCAGGTATGGCGCTGCCTCGCCCTCTCGGAAGCCGGCCAGGCGGGGGAGGCGCAGGAGTTGAACGCGCAGCTCCGAGCTCGCGCTCTGCCCCCGCTCTACCGGCAATTTCTCGAAGACCCCCCCGACGTGTAGCCTCTCTGCATCCTCCCACAACGGTGGGCCGGCACAGGCGCATGTCCCTGAGTCTCGAAGACGGTCGAGACTTGCGCCTGTGCCGGTCCTGCCCCCTTGCCTGCCGTCCTTGCCCTCACTCCTGAATGTCGATCGAACTCGTCCGCCACCTGCTTATTCCTCCGCTTGCCCTGGCACACGGGGCCTTTTGGGGCATTGTGCTCAGCAACCTTCTCTACCTGCGCCGCCAGCAGCCCACCGCCCCACGCTCCTGGCCCCGCCTCTCCGTCTGCATCCCTGCCCGCAACGAGGCCCAAAACCTGCGCCGACTCCTCCCCACCCTCGCGGCCCAAGACTATCCCGACTTTGAGGTGCTGGTGTGGGACGACGGCTCCGACGATGGCACCTGGGACGTCCTCTCCACACACCACTTTCCCGAGTTGACCCGCCTCCGGGGCAACGACCCACCGGCCTCCTGGATTGGCAAGGTGCACGCCCTCTACCAGTGCACCCGCCGCGCCTCCGGCGACTGCTACGTATTCCTGGACGCCGATACTGAGCTGCACGACCCCGACGCCCTGCGCCACCTTGTGGCCCGGCACACCGGCTCCGAGACCGCCGTCTCCTCCGGCATGCCTACCCTCACCGGCGGCGCACTCCTCCTGGTCAGCCTCGTGCCGCACGCTCTTCTGCAAAGTCTCCCCTGGCCCCTGGTCCCACGTACCTCCCTGCCCGCCCTCAGTGCGCTCAACGGGCAGTGCTGGCTCATCGATGGCGACACGTACCACACCCACGAGCCCCACGCGGCCGTGCAGAATGCGGTGCTGGAGGACGTTGCCATCGGTCGCTACCTCAAGGCGCATGGCCACCCCCCCACGCTGCTGGACGTGCAAGACCTGGTGTCGGTCCACATGTACGACAGCTTCGGGGCCGCCTGGCGGGGGTTTCGCAAAAACGCCTACCTGCTCCTCGGTGGAACGGCCCTCAGCTTTGCGGCCATGTACACCGGCTTCGTGATGGTCTGGCTTGGGGCCCCGCTGGTGTCGGCGTGGTTCATCGCCTCGCTCTACGGCCTCAAGTTCGTCACCGACCGTGCCAGCGGCATGCCGCTGCGCATCACTGTACTCGCCCCGGTCTCCTTCGTGCTGGGCCTCGCTCTGCAGCTCGACTCCGCCCTCCACCACTGGACCGATCGCGTGACCTGGAAGGGCCGTAGCGTTCCCAGCTCTGCTCCGCCGCCCGCTGGGCGTGCCCCCGGCACCCAGCCCCATCCCCCTGAGACGGACGGGTAGATACCGGCGGGTCTGTTCCTTAATGTGTCTCCACTGGAACAGGTATCGGTCTTCCCCTCCCTTCTTCACAATTCCCCTCTTCCGCCATGCGCCTCGGACTCCTCTTCTCGCTGGCGCTCGCCATCATTGCGGTCATCTTTGCGCTCCAAAACCCGCAGCCCATGCAGGTAAATCTGCTGTTTGTGGAAACCAGCGGATCTACGGCGCTTATCTTGATCCTCACCTTTGGCTTCGGCATCCTCGTAGGGCTGTTGAGCACACTCCCTACCCAGTTCCGCCTGCGTCGTGAGCTGCGGGCCCTGCGGCGCCGGCAGCCGTCCGAGGCCTCGGCCACTGCGCCGACGCCCGACCCCGACGACGCGGATGCATCCAATGCCTGACACATCGGGAGGGGTCTGCGAACCGACGGACTGCACGAAGGCGAATGCTGCACAAAGGCGAATGGAGAATGTGCCTCTCCGCGCTCGTTTCCTCTTTTCCTCCAGGTTGGTCTCCTTGTGGTCGCTCGTCCCCCACCCCTCTCGCCCGGTGCTCCCGTAGCTGTCGTCGCCCCGGCCAGCCCGCCCCGCGATCTCGACGTGTATGAAGAGGGGGTGGCCCGCTTGCGCACCCGCTACGATGTGCGCAGCGCCTGGCAACCCGGCATGACGTGCGGATACCTGGCCGCGCCCGATGCCGACCGCGCAGCAGCGCTGCAGCGCGCCATCCTCAATCCCGAGATCCGCGCTGTCTTCTGCGTACGTGGGGGCTACGGCTGCCTCCGCCTCTTGCCCCACATCGACTGGGCACAGGCCCGTGCCCATCCCACGCTGCTGGTCGGGTACAGCGACATCACGGCCCTCCACCTAGCCCTCTATGCCCGGGCCGGGTGGTCCGGCCTGTCCGGCCCGGTGGTTACCGAATGGACAACAGCGGACGCTGCGACGCTCGAGTCGTTTCGCAACTGGAGCATGGGCACCGCCCACGCCCTGACCGAGCCGTTCGAAGCACCGCTGCATACCCTGGTTCCCGGCACGGCCACAGGCCCGCTCCTGGGCGGCAACCTGTCGGTGCTCACCCGCCTCATCGGGACGCCCTTCGCCCCCTCCTTCGACGGCGCCCTCCTGGTGCTGGAGGACGTGGCCGAGGCCCCCTACCGCATTGATCGCATGCTCGCCCACCTCGAGCACGCGGGCGTCCTGGATCGCGTCGCCGGGGTGGTGCTCGGCAGCTTCTCTCTTCCCCCTTCGGACGCGCCCGCCCGACCGCTCTCCGCAGTCGTTGAGGACTACTTTGGCCACCGGGACTACCCGGTCGTGCACAACCTGCCGTACGGCCACTGCCTGCCCCGCTGCTCCGTGCCCATCGGCGTGACGGGCCGTCTCCACGCCTCCTCCTCCAGTGCCTCGCTCTCGGCCGCGTCGGTGGTAGCGACCGACTGACGCTCCCCCGGCTAACGGCTTGTCCCGACTGCCGCCGGAGTCGGGAGGTTTTTGGCCTCCGCACTGCCGCTTGCCTCGTCAGACAGCACAAACAGCCATTGGCACCGACTGTGTCACGCCTCGCTCAACGAAAAAAGTCCCCAAACCAACAGGTGTATGTCCCGACAAATGAGCGAAGCGAATTCACGCAAGTAAACGTGCGGGACCTTTCCTGCTCCTTCGCCCATCCTCAATCCGTTACACGAGTTCCTCGTTCTTTCGCACGGACGGAACTTTCACGCCTCGTCCCCCGAATAACCCTTTCCGCATTTGAGAAAGTACCCTCTCGACGCCGCCGCCGGTCTCGGCCGTGGCGTTCCTTTTTTGGAAGGTGCGGCACCTCTCACGCTCACGACTCTGCAACAATGGATCCCCAAGGAGTATGGCTGACGACGAGACCGTTTACATGACCGAAGAGGGCCTTGAAGACCTGAAGGACGAACTGCACCGCCTGCGCACCGAAGAACGCTCCCGCATCGCGGACGAGATTGCGGAAGCCCGGGCGAAAGGCGACTTGTCCGAAAACGCGGAGTACGACGCGGCCAAGGAAGAGCAAGGAAAGCTGGAAACACGTATCGCACAAATCGAGGACACCATTGCTCGCGCTCGCATCGTCGACGAGTCGACGGTCGATGACAGCAAGGCGTACATTCTGTCGGATGTCACCGTGGAGAATCTCGATAACGGTAGTGAGCAAACCTTTACGCTGGTCTCGGAAGAGGAGGCGGACATCTCGGAAAACAAGATCTCTGTAGAAAGCCCCATCGGCGAGGGCCTCCTGGCCCAGGAAGAGGGCGATGAGATTTCCATTGATGTGCCCGCCGGAACGGTCCGCTTTAAAATCAAAGACATCTCCCGGTAGCACCTGCCCGCCTCGCCTCTTGCCCGCCTCGCTCTACGCCCTGCCCCGCATGAGCGACATTGACCTCCGAAGCGATACCCTCACGCGTCCTACAAAGGGCATGCGGCGCGCCATGGCGGAGGCCGAGGTTGGGGACGATGTGTACGGCGAGGACCCCACTGTCAATCGGCTGGAGGCGCGGGTGGCGGATCTTCTGGGCACGGACGCCGGGCTGTTTGTCCCGTCCGGCACCATGGCCAACCAGCTCTGCCTGCACGTGCTCACCGACCCGGGCGACGAGGTGATCCTGGCGCGCAGCAGCCACGTCTTCAACTACGAGTCGGGCGCGTCGGGGCTGCTGTCGGGCGTGCAGCTGCACCCGCTCGACGGTGACCGGGGCCGCCTCTCCCCGGCTCCGGTGGCGGCAGCCGTGCGCCCCGACGCGGTGGTGGCGCCCCGCTCGCGGGTTCTCTCTATCGAGAATACTGCCAACAAGGCGGGCGGGGTGGTATATACCGTAGAGCGCGTGCAGGCCCTCGCCGACGTGGCGCAGCAGCATGACCTGTCGCTGCACCTGGATGGGGCGCGCCTCTGGAATGCAGCAGCTGCCTTGGACGTAGACATCGCCACGCTGGCGGCCCCGGCACACCTCGTGTGGGTGGCCCTTTCGAAGGGACTGGGCGCTCCGGTCGGGTCCGTCGTCGCTGGGCCTGCGTCCCTCATCGAGGCCGCCCGCCGCGCGCGAAAGCAGTTTGGCGGCGGGATGCGACAGGCCGGCATCCTGGCCGCCGCAGGCCTCTACGCCCTCGATCACCACCGCGACGATCTGTCCCACGACCACGCAAAGGCCCGGCGGCTCGCCGAGGGCCTCGCGGCCTGTCCGCCCTTTCACCTCGACCCGGACACGGTCGATACCAACATTGTCATCTTCGACACGCCCCCGGACCAGGCCGCCTCCATCGTCGAGGACCTGCGGGCCCACGGCGTGCTTCTGTCTCCGTTCGGCCCCTCCACCATCCGGGCCACCACGCACCGCGACGTGTCGATGGCGGCCGTCGAGGAGGCGCTTCAAATCATTGAGGCCTACGTGGACCGCTCCCCGGCTTCGGTGCAGTCGTAGTGCGCACTGCGCGGGACGGCGGCAGGGACGGCGGCGGTACACGGACGTCCCTGCGCTCGGCACTCTCGCTTACGGAACGACCCAGCTGCCCTCGAACGCCTCCTGGTTCGGCTGGTAGGCAAACTGGGCCCGGTAATGCCCGTCTGGGTGCAGGTGGAGCCACTCGATTTCGTCGACGACCGTCCGGATTGCGGCAAAGTACGGCCACCCGTCGGCCACGTCCTCGTCGGTGATGGGATCGGACTGTACGGCGGGAGGGAGCCGATCGTCCGGCTCGTCGATGGGCGTGCCGGGACTCGGCGGGCACACGTACAGGTCCAGCGACGCGGGGGACTCGTGCTCCCAGAGCGCAGTGGCGACCTCGTCGTGGAGGTGGACGGTGGCGGTGCCGGAGAGACGAATCTGCTGCGCCGACTCGGGGTCCCAGCCGTGCCAGGCCACCTGCGGGTTGTCCCGCAACGCCTCGACCTTGCCCGAGCGACGGTCCGTGTGAAATTGGAGCTGCCGGTCTTCGGCCGACGCTGCGCGCAGCACCACCGTCCGCAGCGCCGGGGCATTGGCCTCCACGGTCCCGAACGTGAGGGTGCGAAAGGCGTGACCGGGGTCTTGAGCGGCCATCTCCAGCCGTTCCCAGACCAACTCCCGAACCGTGTCGAGAGTCTCGTAGCGAGGCAGTGCCATTGCAACGAAGCGATGTGTGAACCGACAGCGACAAGGGGGGACTCTCGAAAACCAGCGGCCTACTCGGGGCGATCCACGGACACGTGCAGCGGCTCGAGGCCGGTGGCGGTGGCCCGCAGTTCATCGCCCGAGTGCACCGGCCCTACCCCCGCTGGCGTGCCGGTGTAGAGCAGATCGCCGGGCGAGAGGGTGAAAATCTGCGAGCAATAGTGCACCAGCTCGCGGACCGGAAAAAACAGGCGCTCGGTGCTCGCCTCCTGCCGCACCTCACCATTGACCGTAAGGCGGAGCGTGAGCGCCTGCGGGTCGTCCACCGCCGCGGCCGACGTCAGAGGACCGAGCGGCGCAAACGTGTCGAATCCTTTTGCCACCGACCAGGGATGCCGCTGCTCCTTGGCCTCCTGCTGCAGGTCCCGGGCCGTCATGTCGAGCCCCACCGCGTAGGCCGCCACGTGGTCGAGCGCTTCGTCTTCGGGAATGTTTTTGCCCTCCGTGCCCACGACGGCGACGAGCTCAATCTCGTGGTGGACGTTCGTGGACTGCGGCGGCAGCCGGACCGCCTCATCCGTGCGGACGAGGGCGGATGCGGGCTTCAAAAACACCATCGGCTCCTCCGGCACTGCACGCTGCATCTCAGCGGCATGATCGGCGTAGTTGCGCCCAATGCAGAGAAGTTTGCCGACAGAAACGGGGGACGACGTCCCGGGAAGTTCGATCTTCATGCGAAACGGAAGGGGTGGCTGTAGCGGTGGGGAACGGATGGAAAGCGCCTGCGTGCAGAGGGGTCGACGCTCACAAAACTGGTCACTCTCGCGTCGGTATCCAACCCGGCGCCCCAAAGCAGAGACGCCTTATGTACGCAATTGTTGACGTAAAAGACAAACAATTCAAGGTCCGCGAGGGCGATACGCTCTACGTGCCGTATCATGCAGGCGCGGACGCCGACCAAGAATTGGTGCTGGATCGCGTGCTTCTTGTATCCGACGAGGACGGCAACACCCTACTCGGCACCCCCTCGGTGGACGCGGCCTCGGTCACTGCCCGCGTGTTGGAGCACGTAAAGGGGGATAAGGTGATTGTGTTCAAGAAGAAACGGCGGAAGCGATACCGCGTTAAGAAGGGGCATCGCCAGCAGTATACGAAGATTCAGATTGAGACGCTGGAGGTGAATGGCGCCCCATCGCTTTGGGGCTCGGACGAGGCCGAAGCGGCTCCCTCTGCCACCGAGGCGTCCGAGGACGCGCCGGCCGAGGCGTGATTTGTTTTCGACTGCATCAACCTGTGAACGAATCCCAGCGAGGCTGTTATGGCTCACAAAAAAGCAATGGGGTCGACGGAAAACACCCGCGACTCTAACCCCAGTTACCTTGGCGTGAAGGCCTACGGAGGCGAACACGTGCACGCAGGCAGCATCATCGTGCGCCAGCGCGGCACCAAGTTCCACCCCGGCCACAACGTGGGACGCGGCAGCGACGATACCCTCTTTGCCAAAGACCACGGCGTCGTGAAGTTTGCCCGGAGCGGTGGCGATCGGCAGTACGTGCACGTGGTGCCGGAAGAGGCGTAGGCCTTGTGCCTCTCTCGGCCGCCGACGCATTTTGCCTGCAAAGGGCCCCTCTCGCCGTAGGGCGAAAGGGGCCTTTTGCGTTTGGGACCTCGCTGTGCCGCCCGCACGGACGCAGCCCCGGGCAGTTCACACTCGCTCCCGCGGCGCTACTTGCTTTTAGTTCAACGTACCGATGCCCCCTCTTCCCCTCTCCTCCGCCTACCGGTCCCCGAAGCCGCCCACCAGTATCGAGCTGCGCGCCTTCACGCACGGCCTGCAGCCGACGCGCGTGCCCGACATGATGGCACACTTTACCGAAGACTGGCGCCGCTTTGGGGTGGACGCCTGGAACGAAGTGCCCAACCACTGGCGGCCGGAAAGCGGCGACGCTGTGGGGTGGTGGACGCTGCCCACATACCTCGGCGACGAATTTATCGCTCCCCTTCTGGGGGCCGCTCCTGGCACCTGCATCCTGCAGCCCAGCGTGCACTGGACTGTCCAGTGCCTGCTCTCCAGCCCCGAGCTGGCCGCACGCGGACACGACGTGCTCGTGCCGGATACCGCATTTCCGTCGGTCCTGCACAGCGCAAAACAGTGGAGTCACCTGCGCGACCTCTCGCCCCACGTGGTGCCCTCCACGAAGGCCCACCGCGTCGACCGCACGGCCCTGCTCGAGGCCATCGGCCCCGACACGGCGCTCGTCGCCCTCAGCCACGTCGGCTTCACCACTGGCGCCCGCCTGCCCCCATCGTTCTTGCGCACGGTGGCCGACCGCGTGCACGCCCACGGCGGCCTGTTTCTGCTCGACGGCTATCACGCCGCCGCCACTCAGCCCGTTGACGTAGACGCACTGGGCTGCGACCTTTACGTGGGCGGCCTGCTGAAAGAAGCATCCGGCTCCTCCGGCAATGCCTTCGTGTATCTCCGCGACGGCCTCACGCTCACGCCGCGCCTCACCGGCTGGTTCGGGGACGCCGCGCCCTTCGAGTTCCGGCCCGATCCGGAGCCCCACCCCGACGTGCGCCGGCGCTTTCTTGGAGGGACGACCGCCGTGGCGTCGATGTACCATGCTGTGGAGGGCGTCCGGCTCCTTCTCGATGTGGGCCTTGAAGCAGTCCGCGCCCATTCGCTGGCCCTCACCGAGCGCGCCCTCGACCACGCCGACGCCCTCGACCTTCCCCTCCGCTCGCCTCGCAGCCCCGACGCCCGCAGTGCCATGGTCCTGCTGGACGTGCCCCACGCAGAACAGATGGTGGCCTACCTGAAGCAGCACAACATCTACACCGACAGCCGACGGAATCGCGTGGTGCGCATGGCGCCGTTTGTGTGGAACACCGCCGCCGACATCGACCGGACGTTCGAGCGCATCGACGAAGGGATCTCTACGGGGGCGTACCGCGACGTGCACGTCGACACGCACGGGCCGGTCACGTGAGAACGCGCCCCTCGTGCAGGCTCAGTCCACAGCGGGCCGCGGCACAGACGCGTCCTCGCCCCGCTCGTCCAGCGCCACAGGGCCCTCCCCCAAGACGGTGCCCGTCCGGGGATCGAGCCGAAAGAACGCCGCCAGTGCGCGAAACAGGTCCCTATGCCGCCGCGCCATCGCGTCGGGCTGTTCAAAAAAGTGCTCCACCGCCACCGCAAAAAACTCCGACGGCGCCTCCGCGGCGTACGGCCGCAGCAACGACCGTCCTGCCCGAACCCGGCGCATTTCGGCCCGCACCAGGGCTTGCCAATCCGGAGCCGACCCCGGATCTACGAGGGAGGGCACCCCGTCCGGCCCCTCGTTATCAAAGTCAAACAGGTGTGCCAGCTCATGGAGCACCACATTGCTGCCCGCATCGGGCCGGGCCCAGGCCGCCTCTACGGACGAGACCGTAAGCAGGATGGGGCCCTGCGGATGCGCCATCCCATCGTAGCTGGCCGTACGGGTGTCGTGATACGTGTCGTCGAAGCGCTCCGGGTAGAACAGGACCGAGCGGCTGCCCGGCAGCTCCCACTCGGGGCGCCCGTGGAGCAGCATCGCGATGCCCGCCGCCACGCTCAGGCGGAGCGTCTCCGTCACCGTCACCCCACGCACCCCTTCAAACGAGTACTCCGCTCGTGCAAAGCGCACGTCGCGCTCAAACGCAGCGCGGCCCTCTGCGTCCAACCGCCGGTAGAGCGGCACGTGCACCCGCAGCCAGCGACGGTGCGACGCCGGCAAGTTGCGCTGCGCCAACCGCCACCGCCGGAAGGGCCGCCGGGCGCCCATGCCCAGCACCACCAGGGCCGACACTGCCCCCAGCCCGGCCCCCACCCCGAATGCCCCCAGCTCCGCCCCCACAATCCACGTCCCGCCGCCCAACAGAACCGCGAGCAGCACCGTAGGCACAAGCGAAAGCGGACGAACAATGCGCATGGGAGAGTGTGGGCCCGGGAGAGCAGACGATTTAAGAGGTGAATGGTCCTGCTACAGTTTATCAAACAGCCCACGAAGAGGCATGTGCCCATCGGCCCGCCCGATTCTTCACGGAAGAAGCAGCACCGTGCCCCCAGCAGCCCGCGAACAATTCACTGGACCAAAAGGTAAAGAGAAACTGATTTGTCCTTCTTTTACGGAGCAGTCTGCCCGCCGGGCGCTTTCTGGGCCCTGAGCCGCAGCCTGTTTCCCGAATGCTCGCCTCGGCCGCTGGCCGTGCCTTCTTCCCACCACCTCCTTCATCAACTTTTTCGGCCCCATGGGCGCGATGAACACACTTCGGCAAAACACCGGAGTGATTCTCTGGATTCTCGTACTCTCGTTCGGAATCATCTGGACCCTCCAAGATTCCGACGTCTTTTCAGCCATGAACCAGCAAAGCCGAAATGTGGCGACGGTGAATGGCGACGCGATCGAGCGACAGGAGTACCAGCAGACCTTAGAGCAGCTGCGCCAGCGCTTTCAGCAGCAACTGGGCGGGGACCTGACCCCACAGTTGCAGCAGCGCCTGCGCGAACAGGCCTACACTCGGGTCGTCAACCAAAAGCTGCGTGAGCAGGAAATGGATGACCTCGGCATCTCCGTCACCGACGCAGAGGTGGAGGACATGGTCTTTGGCGAGAACCCCCACCCGCTCATCCGTCAGCAGTTTGCCGACTCGACCGGCCAAATCAACTACCAGTTGATTCAAAATCTCGCGCAGGATCCGCAGCGCAAGCAGCAGTGGTTACAACTGGAGCAATTTCTCCGCCAGCAGCGGCGGCAGCAAAAGATGAACTCCCTCGTGCAGGCCACCATCCAGGTCTCCGAGCAGGACATCAAGAACTACCACCAGCGCCAAACCGCCACCGCCACGGCGCAGTACGTCTCGCTTCGATACGCCCGCGTGCCGGACGATTCAATTTCGGTGTCTGACGCGGATCTTCGTACGTACTACGACGCGAACAAAGACGACTTCAAGCGCGCGAAAACTGTCACGATCGAGTACGCGACCACCTCCAAGCAGGCGACCGAGGAAGACTCGGCGGCCATTGCGAGCGATCTGAGCGACCTGCGCGACGGATTTCAGACCACGGAGAGCGACTCTCTCTTCCTGGTCAATAACGCCTCGGACACAGAGTTCTCGAGCGAGTACCGCACCGCGGACCAACTGAATGAGCGCGTGGCGGACTCCGTGTACGCCGATCCGTCTCCCGGTCGCGTCGTCGGGCCCGTCTTTGGCGACGGGAAGGCCCACCTTTTGAAGATCCGTGACACGCGCCCCGCCGAAACAAACTACGCACACGCCCGCCACATCCTCCTCAAGACGGACCAGCCCGACCCCGCACTGCGGGGGCGCCTGGAGGCGCTGCGCGACACCCTGGAGTCTGGCCAGGCGTCGTTTGCTGCCCTCGCACGCCAGTACTCCGATGACCAGTCAGCGTCTCAGGGCGGCGACCTCGGGTGGTTTTCTGAGGGCAGCATGGTGGACGCCTTCAGCGAGGCGGTCTTCTCGACGGGGGCGGGCCGCGTCGTCGGCCCCATCCGCTCAGAGTTCGGCTACCACCTGATCCGGGTAGAGGCGCGTGCCTCCCAGGCCGTCCAGGTGGCCGACCTGGCCTACACGCTACGCCCCAGCCAGGCGACGCTTTCCGACAAGGAGAGCCGCCTGGGCGACCTGGCATACTTTGCCGAGGAGAGCGGAGCGTTTGCCGATGAGGCCGAGCGCCTCGACCTGTCGGTGCAGACCGTGCAGGTGGAAACGGGACAAACGGCCATCCCCGGCATCGGGCAAAGCCCGGCCCTGTCGCAGTTTCTGAAATCGGCCGCCCCCGGGGCCATCAGCGACGTGGCGGAGCTGCCCGATAAGTTTGTGGTGGCCCACGTGACCGACGTGACGCCGGAAGGCTACCGCTCGTTCAGCGAGGTACAATCCCAGATCCGGCCGCAGGTGGCCCTTCAGAAAAAGCGCGCGGTGCAGAGCCGCCGCATGGAGCGCGCCCTGGCCCAGAACAGCTTTGAGGCGCTGCCGGAGGTGCTGGGCACAGACCTGCGCACCCAGGAAGACGTCACGTTCGAGACCAACAGCGTTCCGGGGCTCGGGCGGGAGCCTGCCTTCGCCGGCGTGGTGTTTGGGCTTGCGGAAGGGGCGACCTCGCAGGTCATTGAGGGCGAGAATGCCGCATTCGTCGTGCGAGTGACCCAGAAGAGCGCACCGCCCGCCCTCACCGACGCGAAGCGGCAGACGCTACGCCAGGAGCTCCTGCAGCAGCGGCGCAAGCAAGTGGCGTCCGAGTGGCTCGCAGCCCTGAAGGAAGAAGCGACGATCGAAGACACCCGGTCGCAGCTCCGTTGACGCCTCCCTCGGCCGAAGCCAGAGGGCTTACAGCTCCTTCGCGCATCCTCAATGCTCTAATCGCAGCCCCGTCGAGATGCATCGGCGCGCTGCGAAGCGGCGGTGGACGAAGACGCTGCGGGGAGCTGCACCTGCCCTCGAAACACCACGGCGGCTGGGCCTTCCAGGTAGCGCTTCTTTCCTTGGTCTGTGGGCGCACGCCCCACCCGCAGGTCGCCGCCGCGCGTACGCACCGGCACAGCGCGTGCGGCCAGTTCGGGGCGCGTACGTTCCACGGCCACCGCCGCCGCGAGAACCCCCGTGCCACACGCCGGGGTTTCCGCCTCCACCCCCTTCTCGTAGGTGCGCACCCGTAGCTCGCGTCCGGGTCCCAGCTCCAGAAAATTAACATTGGCACCCGTCGGTTGCACCCCGGCATCGTGGCGCAGCTGCCGCCCCCACTTCGCTACCTTCGCCGCCGCGAGGTCGTCCACCGTCGCCACGAGGTGCTCCGTGCCCGAGTGGACAAACGTGAGCGCCCGGATGGCAGCGGGCACAGGGCCCTCCAGCTGGAACTGGGGGCGCACGTCCGTCACATCCGGGACAAACAAGCGCACCGTGTCCGGGGCGCTTCCCGGCTGCACGGCGCGGTACAGGCCCGCGTCCGTCTCGAACGTAAGGGCGCTTCCTCCAACCCCGCGGCGACGGGCGAAGCGGAAGAAGCACCGGGCGCCGTTCCCACACATGGTTGCGCGCGAGCCATCCGCATTCCAGTAGCACATGCGGCAGTCCGCGGCGGACGAGCGAGGCGACACCAGCGCCAAGAGGCCGTCGGCCCCCACGCCGTAGCGGCGTGAGCACCAGGCCTCCGCGGCGGCGGAAAGCTCTGCCTCCGAAAAGCCGTAGTCCCGGTTATCCACGACGACAAAATCATTGCCTGCGCCCTGCATCTTCACAAACGCGACCGTATCGGAAGCCATGGTGCCGCACATCACAAGGAAAAAAACACGAAAAAAGAGCCCGCAGAGGAGGCCCCGAGTGCAGCCCCGCCCCAAATGCCTTCGCTCTCGTCGGCACGATCCCTCTGCCCCGCCGTATACCTTCTTCCCTGAGGCCCGGAGCACGTTCGGAAGCGCCGATCGTCCCCTTCGGAGCATCTTCCATCATCCACGCTCATCACCGACCCCCGCAGCCCTTTGCCCGAGAAAACACTGAGCATTGACGGTGCCGATCCCCTCCTGCTGTTCGGCTTCAACGATGTATACCTCCGGAAGATCGAAAACGCGTTCCCCGATGCCCGCGTCACGGCGCGCGGCAGCGAGGTGCATCTCAAAGGCGACCCGGACACCCTCCAAACCGTAGAGCGCGTGTTCGACGAGATGATGACCCTGCTCGACCGCAACAATCATCTCACTGAAGACGACGTAGACACAGTTCTTGCACTGTTCGACACGGGCCGCGAGGCCTCCCCGCCCCACACCCGCCCGGAGGACTTTCAGGATCAGCGGACGCCCATCCTCTCCACCCCCGACGGGGAGATCATCAAGCCGCGCTCCGAAAACCAAGCGCGGCTCGTGCAGTCCGCCGCGGCCAACGACGTGTTGTTCACCATCGGCCCGGCCGGCACCGGGAAAACATACATCGCGGTCGCGCTGGCCGTGGCGGCCCTCAACAACCACGAGGTCAATAAAATTGTGCTGTCCCGCCCTGCCGTGGAGGCCGGCGAGGAGCTCGGATTCCTGCCCGGCGACTTCTACGAGAAGGTCGCCCCGTACCTGCGGCCGCTCTACGACGCACTCGGCGAAATGATGCCGCGCGACGAACTGGCCGAGTCTCTGGAACAGGACCGCGTGGAGGTGGTGCCGCTTGCCTACATGCGTGGCCGCACCCTCAAGTCCTCATTTGTCATCCTCGACGAGGCCCAGAACGCCACCACAAGCCAGATGAAGATGTTTCTGACCCGCCTCGGGCCGCACAGCCGCGCCATCGTTACCGGGGACGTAACCCAGACCGACCTTCAGGACCGGAGCACAAGTGGGCTCATTCAGGTGCAGCACATCCTGAAGGGCATCGACGGCATCGAGTTTATCTATCTGGAACGCGAGGACGTGGCCCGCCACCGCCTCGTGCAGGACATCATCGCCGCCTACGAGGAGCACGACGAGTGATACGTGAAGCGTGACTCATGACTGGGTGTGTCTCCGCATCCTCGCACGCTTTGCGCGGAACGCTCACGCCGGAGCGCGACTCACTCGTATTCACTCACTCGTATTCAAAAAACCCCTCCCCTGTCTTTCGGCCGAGTTGTCCAGCAGTCACCTTGCGGCGCAGGAGTGGACACGGACGGTACTTGTCGTCGCCCAATTCGTCGTGGAGCACCTCCAGGATGTGCAGGCACACATCCAGCCCAATGAAGTCGGCCAGCGTGAGGGGCCCCATCGGGTGGTTCATCCCGAGCGTCATCACCGTGTCAATGTCGTCGGGCTCGGCGACGCCCTCCATCACGCAGAAGATGGCCTCGTTGATCATCGGCATCAGCACCCGGTTGGACACAAAACCGGGATAGTCGTCCACCTCCACGGGATGTTTGCCGAGGTCGTCGGCCACGTCGGCCACCACGTCGTACGTCGCATCGCTCGTCCGCTGCCCCCGCACCGCCTCTACAAGCGTCATGACGGGTACGGGATTGAAAAAGTGCATCCCAACTACACGATCGGGGCGGTCGGTCTGGCTCCCAATCCAGGTGATGGAGATTGAGGACGTATTGGACGCCAGGATGGCCTCGTCGGGAGCGTGCTCGTCGAGCGTCCCGAAGACCTCCGCCTTTAGGGACCGCTCCTCGGGAACTGCCTCCACAACCAAATCGGCGACGGCCACCCCGGACGCCGTGTCGGGCGTGAAGGAAAGGCGATCGAGCGCATCGGCCCGGTCGGCAGGGGCAATTGCGTCTTTTTCGACCTGTCGGGTGAGATTCTGTTCGATGGTGCCTCGGGCCTCATCAAGCAGCGGCTCGTCGAGATCAATGAGGGTGGTCTCATACCCATGCAGCGCAAACACATGTGCGATGCCGTTCCCCATCGTGCCCGCCCCCACAATAGCGACAGTTTGTACGGTCATGGCAGAAGGTGGTATGTAGACGTTGACGGAATGCAAGACGCGTCGGATCGACTGGAACTGCCCGACCAGTATAGCGAAACGCCGGCGGGGTATCGAGCGATAATCCTCGAATTTCGGATGGGAATTGCTTGCGGATGGGAATTGCGTCGGCCCCTGCCGCCGCACGCCCCCACCAGGGAACCGCTGCGGTTTTTGAGCGGGCCCGGATTGCAAAAGGGCTTTTCCAATAACAGAAACAACTGACGGACAGGAACATGAGGCTGCCGCACTGGCGCAGGGCTCCTGCAGTCCCCTTAGAGCATCGAGGATGCACGAAAGAGCAGTCCCCCTCCGGCTTCAGCCAGGGGGACGTCACTTGGGCTCCGACTCCGCAATCAGCACATCCTCCATGCCGTCCGGCGCCAGGTCCGGCTCTTCGCCCGCTACGTCCAAGGTGCGGGTGCGAGTCACATCGTTATCCGCATCGACGTGCACCACTCGTGGATGATGCTGTTGGGCCTCTTGGGCAGTCATCTCTGCGTAGGCAATCACGATCACCTCATCGCCGACCTCGGCCAATCGGGCCGCCGCCCCATTCAGGCACACGGTCCGCTCTCCTGCCTCGCCGGGGATGGTGTAAGTCTCCAGCCGAGAGCCGTTGTTTACATTCACCACCTGCACCTTTTCGTACGGTAGGAGGCCCGCCGCGTCGAGCAGCTCTTCGTCGATCGTGATGGAGCCCTGGTAGTACAGATTGGCATCCGTGACGCGAAGGCGATGGAGCTTCGCTCTGAGCATCGTGATGGTCATGAACGGGCGCACAGCAGTTGGGGACACAGGACGAGTGGACCCGCCATCAGCGTGGCACGGAGACAAAGGCGTTGTCGATGAGGCGCGTGTCGCCGAAGAAGACGGCAACGGCGGCCAGGACCTCTTGCCCGGGCGCAAGACGCTGCACGGGCTGAAGGGTGTGCGCGTCGACCACATCGGCGTATTGAACACGCGCCAGGGGCGCTGCTGATAGCGAATTTTGCATCGCTCCAACAACCGCTTGGGCCTCCTGTTCCCCCCCTTCGATGGCGGACTTTGCCGCGGTCACGGCCTCGTACAGAACTGGAGCCTGCGCCCGCTCGTCGGGATCGAGGTACGCGTTGCGAGAGGACTTGGCAAGCCCATCGGGCTCACGGACCGTGGGCACCCCCACAATTTCGATGTCCAGCAGGAGCGCTTCTGTCAGCCGCCGGAGAAGGACGTACTGCTGGGCGTCCTTCTTGCCAAACACGCCGACGTCCGGTGTACAGGCATGAAACAGCTTGGTAACCACCGTAGCAACGCCTCGGAAGTGGCCCTCGCGGTAGGCGCCGCAGAGGTGCTCGTCGAGCTGCTCGACGGAGACCCAGGCCAGCGGGCTTGGCATCCCCTCCTCCTGGAGAAAGGGGTACATCTCGTCCACGGTGGGCGCGAAGAGGGCGTCCACCCCCAAGGCCTCCAGCGCCGCACGGTCGCCCTCCAGGTCGCGGGGATAAGCGTCGTAATCCTCCCCCGGCCCAAACTGTGTAGGATTCACAAAGACCGAAACGGTGACGTGGTCGGCTTTTTCCAGGGCCGTACGGACGAGGGCGAGATGCCCGTCGTGCAGCGCGCCGAGGGTGGGCACGAGGGCCCGCGTCCGGCCCGCGGACTCGGCTGCGTCGGCATGGGCCTGCATGGCCTCGACCGTGCGTAGGAGCTCCATAAGCAAGGAAGCGGTTGGCGAAGACAAGACTGCGTCTCAGCTACGAAGGCACGGGCGTCTGGTTCGACACGCACGGCGGGCTTGCTCCGCTGCCCGACGGGCGAACCCTGCCGAGTTCTGGGAATACGATCCCTCATCCACATGCGGCACGCCCACATGCGGCACGCCCCGGTGCGTCTCTCTCGGGGCCCAAACCGGTTCCGGAGGAGCCTCTTTGCACGGCCCCTCTTCTCCCATCCCCTTCTCCCACCATGCTCCTCCTCCTGTACCTTCTGATCGCGCTGGTCTCCACCGCCATCATCTGGGTGGGCAGCGGCTGGCTCGAGTCCTCCAGCGAGCGCCTGTCGGTCTACTACGAGCTTCCCCCCATCATTCAGGGAGCCGTGGTGGTGGCCGTAGGCTCCAGCTTTCCCGAGTTGACGACGGCCGTGTTTTCAACGCTGCTGCACGGGGAGTTTGAGTTGGGCGTGGCGGCCATTGTGGGGTCGGCGCTCTTCAATGTGCTTGTGATTCCCGCCCTGGCCGGCCTGTTCGCCAAAAATGTGCTGCGCTCCAATCGCGACCTGGTTTACAAGGAGGCGCAATTCTACCTCATTTCGGTCGCGGTGCTCCTGCTTGTGTTTTCGTTCGCTGTCATTTACAACCCGGTAGAGGGCGTGGCAGGATCGCTGGCCGGAGACGTCACGCGTCCGCTTGTGCTCCTCCCCCTGGGCATGTACGGGCTGTACGTCTTCGTGCAGTACCAGGACACAATGGACTACGAGGCAGAGGTGGCTCCCGAAGATATTCGAGTGGGACGGGAGTGGGCGGTGTTGATGGGAGCGCTCGGCACCATTTTGGTGGGGGTGGAGGGGCTTGTGCAAACGGCCCTCCGATTTGGGGACTTCTTTGGCACTCCCTCATTTCTGTGGGGCATCACCGTCGTTGCCGCTGGCACCTCCGTCCCCGACGCCTTCGTGAGCATCCGGGCTGCCCGCAACGGAAATGCGATTACCAGCGTCGCCAATGTGCTGGGCAGCAATATCTTCGACCTCCTCGTGTGCATCCCCGCTGGGGTACTGGTGGCGGGCACGGTTGCCATCAATTACTCCATCGCAGCCCCTATGATGGCCGTCCTTACGCTGGCCACGTTGGTCGTCTTTTTGATGATGCGGACGCACCTGTTGGTCTCGCGCCGCGAGGCGTGGACGCTTTTGGGACTCTACACGCTCTTTGTGGTGTGGATTGGGGTGGAAACATTCGGGAAGGTCGATTTTGTGCCCAGCCTTCCGCCGGGCACGTGACGCCTCCCGCGGCCATGTGCGCCGAGGATGCTTCGGGATTTTGCAGTATGGAGTGGAGCCCCCGACGGAGTGCCGCCCCCCCGTCGGGCAGAGCAGCAAAGGGCCCGTGCGTTTACTCGCGTGAATTCGCTCCGCTCATTTGCCGGGACATACACCTGTCGGTTCGGGGGCGCTCCCGAACGCTTTCGGGACGAAGCGAAACAGTTTCGGTGCCGATTGCCGCCTGTGCTGTCTGACGAGGCAAGCGGCAGTGCGGAGGTCAAGAGCCTCCCGGCCCCGGCGGCAGTCGGGGCAGCCGCTTGGCCGAGGGGGTGTCAACTCGTGAAGCGGTGCCTGAATGGGAAAATGTTGCCGGAGGACGTCTTGCCCGGGGCGACAAGCGGTCGCGCCCGGGAACGACCCGCCGATACTGGCGCTTCAGGACCGAAACGGGGCTCACTCGGTCATTCGGGAAGCCCACGGAAGCTTATCCGCGAATGCACCTCCCAACGTGCCGATGCCTGCGCGCCGCCACGCCGAAGTCGGGGTCCTTCTTCTCGGACTTGTCCTCACGATGGCCTTCACGGGCCGTCCGGATGCTCGCTACGTGGGCCACTTCTCCGCCACGCCGGCCGATTCGAACGGGCATCCCGAGGCGTGGGCGCCCATCCGCTTCGGCGATGTGGAGCGCCGGACGCAATACCGGTTGGTGCAGCAACGCGTGCAGGGCGACAGCGTCACGGTCCTGCGGGCTGTTAGCGACGCCAGTGCGGCGGGACTGGCGCGCGAGGTGCGCGTGCGGCCGCAGCAGCGCCCCCTGCTCACGTGGCGGTGGCGGGTAAGCCGCGTTCTCGACCGCGGCAATGCCCGGACCAAGGACGGCGACGACTACCCCGCGCGTCTCTACGTAACGTTCGACTACGATCCCAGCAACCTCGGCTTTTTGGACCGGGTCAAGTACAACGCGCTACAGGCGCTCGGCTACGACCAAATTCCCACCCGCGCCCTCAATTACATCTGGGCCAACCGGGTAGAAAAGGGCACCGTTCTTCCCAACCCGTTTACCGACTGGGTGCAGATGGTGGCGGTGGAAAGCGGCTCCACCCGCGTGGGGCAGTGGGTAACGGAACGGCGCAACCTGCGGGCCGACTACCGGCGTGCCTTTGGCGAGGCGCCGCCGCCGATCAACGGCATCGCTGTTATGACGGACACGGACAACACCGGCGAGGCGGCCACGGCGCTCTACGGCGACATTGTGGTGCGCCCGCTCGCCGATTCTTTGCGCTGACCTGCCGCTTCCACCCGCAGCGTGCCCTGCATCGTAACCCAGTGCCCCGGGTAGGTGCACACGTAGCCGTAGTCGCCCGGGGCGGAGGGTGTGGTGAAGGTGACCGACACCGTTTCGCCGGGGCGCGAGAGCGGAGTGGCCGCCAGCACCACCGGCAGATCGGGGACGTGATCGGGGGCGCGGGCCGCCGCCTCTCCCACCCGCTGAAACAGCGCCTGGGTGGGCGGCTCGCGGAGGAGCACCACGTTGTGCTGCATGGAGGGGCGGGAGGCGGTGTTCTCGAACACCAGCGTCACCGCGGTGGCGGGCGGGGCCACCAGGGTCGTTTCCTGAAATCGCATGCGGTTGCCCTTGGGGTGGAGGCGCGCAACCGGCGGTGCACCGTCGGTCGTGGGCGTTACGCGGACGGTGCGGGGAGCATCGCTCGCCGCCTCGCCCCCACACCCCGCAAGCACGGCCGCACCGCCCAGGCCCGCCAGGCCCAGGCGCCCCACCCGATCCAAGAAGTGTCGACGCGTCATACGTAAGAAGGCAAGGTCAGAAAGGCAGGTCTTCAGGGGATGCAGGAACCGCCTACGGCTGCCCCGGCCCCCAGTTCGCCGCCTCACGGGCCCGGCGCAGGACCTCACACAGATTCCGCGGGGTCCGCGCCCGGCGCGCCCTTGAACGTGTGCACGCGGCCGAACAGGTCGTGCGGTCCCCAGATGCCGCTGCGCAAGCACTCCAGCTGCACAATCTGGCTGTGGTCCACGAAAAGGTTCACCTCTGGGCCGTAGTTCTGGACGTACCAGGGGAAAACGTGCGGGTCGGCCGCCTCAAACATAAGGTTCTCCAGCCCCAGCTCGTCGATGAAGCGGGCGGGGATGTCCGTGCGCATCTCCGGCACGTTCTCCGTAATGCCTTCGCTCTCCATCATAATCTGGGAGGCTCCGGCGTCTAAAAACCGCTTTGCCTGCGCGATGGCCTGCGACGGGTCCTGCTGACCGATCTGCTCCAGCTCTTCGGTCGTGGTGGCCCCGCCGCCGGCCCCGTGCTGGATGCCGACCTCCGGCTTTGCCTTCAGCCCTGCGTCCTGCACCGCGTCGATGAGGCGCAGCCAATCGTCGGTGGGCAGCGTAATGAAGCCCGCAGAAATCTCGATGATGTCGAAGCCCAGGCGGGCGCACTCGTCGATGTACTGGTACACCGCATCGGTCCCCTGCGAGAGGACGTGCTCCATGAAGCCGCCTGTGGAGACCATCACGTCGTGGTCGTGGGCGAGATCGAGGAGCGTCTGGACCTCCGCCTCGGGCATGAGGCTGAACGAGCCCCCCGCGAATTTGAGGCTATCGACGTAGTGCCCCATCGTGGAGAGCACGTCGTCGAGGTAGTTGGGCCCCATTGGGCTGTAGTACGGCCCACGAATCTCGGTGACGCCGACCTCGCGGGGCTTTTCGCCGCGGTCGTTGAGGTCGAGAAACTGAAAGGCGCGTCGGGGATCGCCGGTGACGTTGTTTGGCATGATGTCTTCGATGATCGTTGAGCAGTGACGAGAAAATGGTCGACTCTTGTGTGCTGTCGGCCGCCAGTCGTGATGCGTGAATCGCGATGTGTGAATCGTGATGTGTGAAGGCTCTTTCCCGGCTTCTCCCCCCGTCTTGCTCATCACGCCTCACCCTTCGGGCGTCTCCACCTGGGCCAGGAGGTCGAAGAGGTCGGTGGCAGGGAGCGTCTGGAGGTCCTGAACGGCGCCGAGGATGTCGGCCCGAAGCGCGGCGTCGGTGTAGGGCTCAGCGAGCCGCGCGAACTTTTCGCCCACGGTGTCCCAGCTCATCGGGCGCGTGTGAAAGCCTTCGTAGTCCTCCTTGTGCGTCTCGTACACCTCGCCGTCGGCATGAATGCGGACGTCGCAGACCATGTGGTCGGGGAAGCGGTCGCTGTACTCGGGCGTCTCCCGTACGTGCACCTTCTGGAGGAGCGACTGCACATCGTCGGCCGCAATGCGGTCCTGGGCGTACTGGGCAGGAAGCACGTGGTCGTCGAGCAGCGCCGCGGCGGTCATGTAGTGGAGGCTGTGGTCGGCCTCCTCCTTGCGCCGCACAATGGTCTTGTCGCCTTCCTCGCCCCCACCGATGATGTGGAAGGCCACGTCAAATGTATCCACCTCGATCTTCTCGATGGTGGCGGGGTCGATTCCGTGCTCACGCTTCAGTTCCAACGCTCCCTCCAGGGTGACTTGCGAGTGGATTTCAGCGTTGTACTTCTTGATGATGGTGTCGGTCACCCGCTCCAGATCTTCGGCGCCCCAGTCGAGCTGAAAGTCGCCCGCGATGGAGTGCATAAATCCCTTGTTGCCCTCAAAGACCTCGGGCGGGCCGGTGATGCCGCGCTTGGCGAGGAAGGCCGAGTGGGTGCCCGTGAATCCGGTCTCGGGGTAGGCCAGGCCCTTCCAGTTGGAGATTTCGCCGGTGCGGGTGACCCGAAGGGCGTTGTGCGCCGTGCCGCTGATGGCGATGGCGTTGGCCGTCGGCTCGGGGGCGAGGCCAAGCGCCTTCGCCGCTCCGGCGGCCGCGGCGTATTGGCCCTGCACGGTGTGGTCGAACCCCTTGGCACGGACCGGCGCCTCGTCGCTGAGGCGGCACTGCACCTGGTAGGCCACCGCCAGGGCCGTGAGCAGGTCGCGGCCAGAGCCGCCGGCGTATTCCGTTGCCGCCATCACCGAGCCGAGGTTGTCGCTCGGGTGGCCCGTCTCCCCCGTCGCCAGATAGCTGTCGTTGTAGTCGAGGTAGCGGACGAGCGCGCTGTTGTAGAGGGCCGCGCGGTCGGGGGCCGTCTGCCCGCCCCCGATGAGAGTTGCGTGGTCGGCGCCCCCAAAATCGGACACGTGGGCGCGCAGGGCGCGAAGGGGCGGCCCGTCGAGCGCCCCGATGGCGCAGCCCAGCGAATCGAGCACGCGGATTTTTAGCTCGCGGGCGGCGGCGTCGGACAGATCGGCGTACGTGGCGTCGGTGACGAAGCGGGCCAGCTCGTGGACGATGGGCATGGAAAAGCGGGAGTTGGGCCGTGGGAAAGTGTCATTTGATCGTACCCGTGACCCATTAAAGAGTTTAGCGTACGGAATGCTTCCATTTTGATTTGGAAGAATTTCGCACATTGTCGCCGGTGCGATTGCCCATGGCCGAGGGCCACCGGGATTGGTTCTATGGATCGAAGGCTCGTTGTCGCACAGGGCGCATTCGGGGCATTCTACCCTGTCGTTTCGCTCCCGACAGGCCCCGCCATGTCGTCGGCCTCCTCCGGCGTTTTCGTCCACCCGTCCCCGAACCACGCCCGGTTCACAAACACGTACGCCGCCGGTAGCACCACCAGCGTGAGGAGCGCGGCGCTGAAGAGCCCGCCCACCATCGGCGTCGCCAGCCGCTGCATCACCTGCGCCCCCGTCCCGGTCGAAAACATGAGCGGCAGGAGGCCGAAGAACGTCGTGAAGACCGTCATCAGGAGCGGGCGTACGCGCATCACCGCCCCCTCCTCCAGCGCCGACCGCAGGGCATCGCGCGACGTGAGCCGGCCTTCCTCCCGGTACCGCGCAATCGCCTCGTCGAGGTAGACGAGCATCACCACGCCCGTCTCCGCCGCCAGGCCCGCGACGGCAATCACCCCCACGCCCACGGCGATGCTCATGTTGAACGCCAGCGCCCACATGAGCCACGCCGCCCCCACGAGGCAGAACGGCAGCAGCCCCAACAGGAGCGCCGACTTCGTGGCGCTCCGAAAGTGCAGCAGAAGCAGCAGAAAAATGATGGCGAGCGTCACCGGCACCAGCAGCTGCAGGCGCTCGTTGGCCCGCTCCATGTACTGGTACTGCCCGCTCCACGTCAGCGAATAGCCCGCCGGGAGGTCCACGTTCTCCCGCACAACCTGCCGGGCCCGCTGCACAAACGAGCCGATGTCCGTCCCCTCCGACAGGTCCACGAACACCCACGCGTTGGGCCGGGCCTGCTCGCTTTTGATCATCGGCGGTCCTTCCACCCGCTTTAGCGTCGCCAGCTGGCCGAGGGGCACCTCGCCCCCGTTCGGCAACGGCACGCGCACGTTGCGCAGCGCCGACAGGTTGTCGCGCAGGCCGCGCGGGTAGCGCACGTTCACCGAGTAGCGCTCCAGCCCCTCCACGGTCGTCGTGACGGGCATGCCCCCCACCGCCGTCTGGATGATGTTCTGCACGTCGCCGGTCGTGAGCCCGTAGCGCGCCGCCGCGGCCCGGTCCACGTCGATGTCCAGAAACGTGCCCCCCATCACCCGCTCGGCGTAGACCGACTGCGTGCCGTCCATCGGCGAGAGCGCCCCCTCCACCCGTTCCCCGATCTGCTCCAGCGTCCGCAGGTCCGCCCCGGCAATCTTGATGCCCACCGGCGTCTTGATGCCCGTCGCCAGCATGTCGGTCCGCGCCTCAATCGGCTGCGTCCACGCGTTCGTGAGGCCCGGAATCTGGAGGGCCTGGTCCAGTCTGCTAATCAACTTCTCCTTCGTCATCCCCTCGCGCCACTTGTGCTTCGGCTCCAGGATGATGGTCGTCTCCAGCATCGAGAGCGGCGCCGGGTCGGTGGCCGTCTCCGCGCGGCCCGCCTTGCCGAAGACCGACGTCACCTCCGGAAAGCTCGCGATGATGCGGTCGGTCTGCTGCAACAGCTCCTTCGCCTTCTGCGGCGACACGCCCGGGAGCGTCGTCGGCATGTAGAGCACGTCGCCCTCGTTCAGCGGTGGCATAAACTCCGACCCGATCTGCGGAAACGGCACCACCGGCTCGCCAATCGTCATTCGCTGCAGCGGCAAAAACGTGATCCCCAGAATGAGGACCGCCCCCACCAGCACCGTCCCCGGCCACCGCAGCACGCGCCGAATCACCGGGCGGTAGACGCGAATGAAGAACCGGGCGATGGGATTCTCGTCCTCGCGCCGGATGCGGCCCTTCACGAACGTCACCATCAGCGCCGGCACCAGCGTCACCGCCAGGAGCGAGGCCGCCGCCATGGCAAACGTCTTCGTAAACGCCAGCGGCCGAAACAGCCGCCCCTCCACCTGCTGCAGCGTAAAGACCGGCAGGAAACTCACCGTCACGATCAACAGCGAGAAGAACAGGCTCGGCCCCACCTCCTTCGCCGCCCGGATCACCGCCTCCACCCGCGTGGCATTGTCAAGTTGCGAATTGCGAGTTTCGAATTCGGCGCCTCCGCCCATCCCTGGAATCCACTCCACAAAACGCCGCCACCCACCGTCCTCGTCAGCCCGCCCATCGTCAATCTGCTCACTTTCAACCTCTCCATCTTTGCGCAACCGCTCAATGTGCTTGTGTGCATTCTCCACCATCACCAGCGACGCATCCACCATCACCCCGATCGCGATCGCAATGCCGCCCAGGCTCATCACGTTCGCGTTGATCCCGAGCAGATACATCACCAGCAGCGACGCCACAATCCCCACCGGCACCGTCACCAGCGCCACGAACGCACTCCGCACGTGCAGCAGAAACAACATCACGACAATAGCCACCACTAGCATCTCCTCTGCCAGCTGCGTCGTCAGCGTGCTGATGGCCCGTTCGATGAGCGGCCGCCGGTTGTACTCGGGCTCGATGTAGACGCCCTCCGGCAGACTCGGCTGTAGCTCCGCGATCCGCGCCTCCACCCGCTCGATCACCTCCATCGCGTTCTCGCCGGAGCGCATCACCACGATGCCGCCCACGACCTCGCCCTCCCCGTTCACGTCCGCGATGCCGCGCCGCAGCTCCGGCCCCGTCCGCACCCGCGCCACGTCGCCGATGGTGAGCGGCGTCCCCCGCTCCGCCCGCAGGCCCACGCTCCGAATGTCGCCCATGCCCTTCAGATACCCCTGCCCCCGCACCACAAACTCGCGCTCGCCCCTCTCCACGATCCGCCCGCCCACGTCCTGATTGGACCGCTTCAGCGCCCGCCGCACATCTTTAATCGTCACGTCGTAGGCCGCCAGCTTCTGCGGATCGACCACCACCTGGTACTGCTTCTCAAAGCCGCCGACCGACGCAATCTCGGACACCCCCTGCACGCCCTGCAGCTCGTAGCGCAGGAAGAAGTCCTGAATGGACCGCAGTTCCGCCAGGTCGTGCCGCCCGGTGGTGTCGCGCACGGTGTACTGGTAGACCCAGCCCACCCCGCTCGCGTCCGGCCCCAGCGCCGGCGAGGCCGCGTCCGGCAGCTCCTCCTCCACCGTGCTCAACGACTCCAGGACCCGGCTCCGCGCCCAGTACAGATCCGTCCCGTCCTCAAAAATCACGTACACGAACGAGGTCCCGAACATGGAGTAGCCGCGCACGGTCTTCGCGTACGGCACCGACATAAGGGAGGTCGTCAGCGGATACGTCACCTGCTCCTCAACCACCTTCGGCCCCTGGCCCGGATACTCCGTCTTGATGATCACCTGCGTCGGCGAGAGGTCCGGAAACGCGTCCACCGGCATGTTGATGGTTGCCCACGTCCCCGCCGCCGCCAGCAAGAGCGTCATCAACGCCACCAGCAGCCGATTCCGGGCACTCCACTCAATGATTGATTTCAGCACAACGATGGACCAATTGAATCAATGAGCCAATGACCAATGAAACGGCACTTAGTGCTGATGCCCGCCGCCCCCGCTGGACGTTGTGCTGTCTCCCATCGCCGCCAGTGCCCCGCTCAGCCGCGCCTCCGAATCGATCAGGAACTGCGCGCTCGTGACCACCCGCTCGTCCCCCGTCAGCCCGCGGAGCACCTGCGTCCGCCCGTTCGCCGAGAGGCCCGTCTGCACCGGCACCGGCCGGAAGCGCCCGTTCCCGAGCGCCGTGACCACAATCTCCCGCGTCCCACTGCTCACGACGGCCGATTCCGGCACGAGCGGCGTCGCCTCCGTCGTGCCCCCCGTTAACCGAACCGTCGCGTACATGCCCGGCTTCAGCGTCCGGTCCGGGTTCGGCACCGCAATGCGCGCCCGCACTGTCCGGGTGTCGTCGTCCACCTCGTCGTAGATGTACTCCACGCGCCCCGTCACCGTCCGCCCCGGATCGTAGGGCAGCTCCACCTCCGCGCGGCTCCCCACGTCGATCCAGGACAAATCCTGCTCGTACACGTCCACCATCAGCCACAGTGGATTTAGGCCGGTGATGTGGAGGAGCGTCTGTCCCGGCGAAAACTTCTCCCCCTCCGTGATCTGCTTCGTGGTGACGGTCCCGCTCGCGGGGGCGGTGACGGTCATCGTTCGCATCGGCGTGCGCGTCTCCCGCAACCGCTCAATCTGCGCCTCGTCGATGTCCCAGTAGTCGAGGCGCCGCCGGGCCGCGTCCACCAGCCGCTGTGCCCCCTCGTCCGACTCCATCTTGTCGGCGGTCCGGAGCGCCGCCAGGTACTCCTCCTGCGTCGCCACCAGCTGCGGGCTGTAGAGCTCGAACAGCGGATCCCCCTTCCGCACCCGCGCTCCCTCGTAGTCCACGTGCAACGTCTCCACCCAGCCGCCCACCTTCGGCGCCACCGCCGTCATCCGCCGCTCGCTCGCCTGAAACCGCCCGGTCGTGCGCACCGTGCGCTCCAACGGCTCGACCCACACCGTCGTCGTCCGCACGCCGATGTTCTGCATGGTCACCGGCGAGATTTCGACGGTCCCGGCCTCCTGCCCGCCCACCGGCGTCCGCGTCAAATCCATCCCGCAGATCGGACACGGCCCCGGTTCGTCGCGCACTACGTCCGGGTGCATGCCCCCCTGGTAGACGTAGCCGTCGCCGTCGGTGTCGTACGTCGCCAGCCCGGTCGCCGACCCGCCCCCGTCGTTGCTTATGTCCATGCCGGCGGCCGAATCACTCTCCATGTCCCTCTCGCCCGCCCCGGCGCTCTGCTCGTGCGGCGAGTGTGTGGGCGACGGCGGTTCGACCAAGTACGGCCCGCCGACCCACACCACGGCCCCGCCCCCGAGCACAAGCCCCAGGAGCAACGCGTAGACGGCAACGGCGCCCTTGCTGGTAAACACAGATCGAACGTTCGACATAGCGACTCTCTGTATTCGGAAAAACACGAAACCCCCTTCTGGAATGAAGCCCCCATCACTGCCCACCTCCGACCTTCCATTTTCTCACCTTCCCCCTTCCCCCCCTTTCACCTTGTCACTTCCCCCCTTTTCAACTTGTCACTTTCAATTTTCCAACCTTCCATCTTCCAACCTTCCATCTTCCAATCTCCCATCTTCAAATCTGCTCTCCCCAATTGAGGATTACTCGACCGCACCGGTCAGTCCCACCCGCCCCGCCGTCCGCTCCCATTCCGCCTGCGTCGTCAGCAGCCGCGCAAAGACCGACGCCCGCTGCAGCCGCAGTTGAAAGAGCGTCCGCTCCGCGTCGAGCAGGTCCAAAAAGTCGTTCTGCCCGGTCCGATACCCGCTGAGGGCCGTTTCGAGGGCCGTTTCGGCCTTGGGCAGCAGCGTCTCGTCCAGGAGCGCAAGCTGGCGCTGCTGCCGCTCGATCTGTTGCCGAAGGTCGGCCAGCCGGGTGCGCACCGTCAGACGAAAGTCCGCCAGCTCCGTCTCCGCCCGCCGCCGCTCGATCTGGGCCTCCTGAATATTCGCCTCCTGCTTGCTGCGCCAGAGCGGCACTGTTACGCCCACGCTCAACGCCAGCGCGTCGCGCCCGGTCATCGTGGGGGTCAGGTCGGTGGCCGCGATGTCGACATACTGCGCGCCGACGGTGAAGTCGGGCCACTGCTCCGTCTTCGCCAGTTCCACCTCGCGCTCGGACTGCTCGATGCGGCGGCGGAGCTTCTCGGCCTCCGGACGTCGGTCGAGGGCCTCGTCGGGGGCGGTGGACGGGAGATCGGACCGGGACGGAATCTCTACCTGTGTGTCGCGCTCCGCGAGGGCCGCCCGCCCCGTGAGGCGCGCCAGCGTCTGGAGGACCGACTGCCGCTCGGCCGCCAGCCCTTCGAGGCGCGTTTGCAGGCGCTGCCGCTCGATCTGCGCCTTCAGAACGGCCGACTGCCCCTCCTCCCCGACCTCGTACTGCGCGATCGCCGCCTGCTCGAACTGCTCCAGGTCCGCCTGGAAACGGCGGATGGCGCGCTCGTGGGCCTGCACGCGCACGAGGGTGTAGTAGGCCCGGCGGATGCGGAGGGCAAGGGTCTGTTCGAGAGCCTGGGCGTCGGCCCGCGCCACGTCCGCCCCGAGATCGGCCACTTCACGACGCAGGGACCGCGTGCCAGGAAACGGAATCGCCTGCTGCACGCGCCACTGCGTGCGCTGCTCGCCGCGGGCCGTCACGAGGGGAACCGGAAAGGCGGTGGCCCCCACGGTGGGGTCGGGGAGCGCCCCGGCCTGCGCCCCGCGCTGCGCCCGCGCCTCGGCCTTGAGGCGGGCGGCCTGCAGCGACGGGTTGCCGCGGGCCGCGGCGGCGAGCAGGGAGTCCAGACGAAGGGTCGGGGCCGCCGACGGGGCGGCGGTCGAATCAAGCAGGGTCGAACGCACCGCATCGGGCTGCGGCTGCGCGGCGGCACACGGCCCCGCCAGCATCAGCATCGCGCCCACGGCGCTCGCCCAAAGCGAGCAACGAGACATAGATCGAGTACGGCATCGGAAAAGACGGATCGTGACGACACGGAGATGACATTCTCCGTGCATGCGCCCCGATTATGCCGATTGGGCTCGGCACAGGGGACGCCGATACCGTTCTCAGCTCAAGAAGGTGGCCGTCCAGACGTGAAGACGGACGGCGGACAGAAGACCAGATTCGATATCACGGACCCACCCGGACTCGCTCCGTTCCGGGGCCGGGACGGAGATGTCCTCGACGGTGCGATGGCGCGCGAGATCGGCGATTCCGCCCCGATCCGGCAACCGAAGATCAAGAGTCTCGGTAAACGACGAGACGGACATGCAACAGGTGACGCCTGCGCACTCGCCCTCACAGCCGTGGGGCGATGACGGTGCGTGACTCTCGGCCCCGGCCTCCGCGTGCATGGCCACGGCCTGTTGCGGCGACGCTGTCATCCCCGCACACAGTCCCTGCAGGCCCGGCAGCACGCCGCCCAGCAGAAGCACCGCGCTCAGCAGCGTGGCGAGGCCCCGATATGTGCGTCCGAGTCGATTCATAATGAGTGGCGGTACCCGACCGTCAAATGCAGGTTCCTTTTGTCTGCCTGGATGCGGGATGGTGCCCCTGTCGTAACGGCACAGTCTCCATGCCGGCCCAACGTTCAACTCTTCCCCCTCCAGCTCACGCCGTCGCCGCCTCCAGCCGCCGGAGGCGCAGGGCATTGCCCACCACGAAGAGGTCAGAGAACACCATGGCAAGGGCCGCAAGGGCGGGCGACAGCAGCAGCCCAAACGCCGGGTAGAGCACGCCCGCCGCCACCGGAATGAGCAAAATGTTGTACGCGAAGGCCCAGAACAGATTCTGCTTGATGTTGCGGAGCGTGTGCGTCGACAGGTGCACCGCGTTGGGCACGCCGCGCAGGTCGCCGGACATCAGCACGATGTCGCCGCTCTCGATGGCGACATCCGTCCCGGTGCCGATGGCGATGCCCACGTCGGCTGTGGCCAGCGCAGGCGCGTCGTTGATG
>CAJXLV010000016.1 GCA_913056185.1 uncultured Bacteroidota bacterium | reverse complement strand
GTGGGCGATGCCTCTGCAATTCGCCCCGAGCACGTCCCGGCTTCGTGTGCGGAGCGTCTCCTCTTCCGAACGCGTGCCAGCTCCCTGCCCCCCGACGTGTGGCCGGAACGCATTGCCCCGCTTCTCCCTGCTACCGTCGAATGCTGTGCCAGCCGCGGGGTCTGCCTTGTGGGCACCGATGCCCCCTCCGTGGATCCACTGTCCAGCTCTGCACTTCCGGCCCATCACGCCCTGATTCAAGCTGGAATTGTCAATCTGGAAGGGCTTCTGCTTCGTGCGGTGTCTCCTGGGTCGTACACGCTGTTGGCCCTCCCCCTGAAAATTCCTGGGGGGGATGCGGCACCGGTCCGCGCGGTGCTTCAGCCTCCGGCGTAAACGGAAAGCGCGGCCGCAGTGCACGGCCGTAGTGCGGTGATGACTTCTCCGCAGCACTCCCGTTGTCTGTTTCATCCGTACCTCCCCTTTCGTTATGGACCTCTTCAACCGCGAAGAACTCCAACGCCTCGCAGCGCTGCAGGACGATCTTTGCATCTCCATCTTCATGCCCACGCACCGGTTTCGGTCCGACTGGTCACAAAACCCGACGCGCTTTAAAAACTTGCTCCGGGAAGCGCGGGACCAGCTCCGCGAGCAAGACGTGCCGGCGTCCGAGATCGATGCCCTCTTGGAAGAGGGCCGCCGGCTGCTCGACCGTCCTGGCTTTTGGCGCGGCCTGAGCGAAGGGCTTGCGGTGTTCACTACGCCGGAATCGTTTCATGCCTACCGATTGCCCCTGTCCTTCGATGATGTGGCGATCGTGGAGAATCGGTTCCACCTGAAGCCGCTGTTCCCGCTGATTGCCGCAAACCGTCGCTATTACCTCCTGGCGCTGAGCCAGAATGACGTGCGGCTGTACCAGGGCAGCGACCAGGCCATCAGTGAGGTGGAAGCGGCCGAAATTCCGTCCGACATTGTCTCGGCGGTGCAGCAGTACGAGGAGCCGCCGGAGCAGGGCCTGCAGTCGCACACCCAGCGCCAGGCGTCTCCCTCGGCCGGCGGGCGCGGCTCGGATCAAAAGCGACACGGACACGGCTCGTCGGAGGACCAAAGTCGGGAACCGCAAGATCAAATCAAACGCTTCTTTCGCCGCATCAATGAGAGTGTGGTCGACTACATCGGGGACGAGGACGTGCCGCTTGTGCTCGCGGGGGTCTCCGAGTACTTGCCCATTTACGAATCAGTGAACAGCTATCCGCACCTCGTGGATCACGACCTGGTGTCGGGCAATCCTGAGCACTTGGACCGTGCGGAGCTGCACGAGAAGGGGTGGGGCGTGGTGCGCACGGTACTGGCAAAAACGCTGGCGGATGAACTGGAGCGGTTTGAAGACCTTTACTTTGAAAACAGGGAGCTGGCCTCGGATGACTTCCACGAAATTATCCCGGCCTGTGCGTACGGGCGGGTTGAGACGCTCTTCGTGCCCCAAGGGCAGTACCGTTGGGGACGGTTTGACGCGGACACGAACACTGTATCCGTCCACGAATCGCAACAGCCTGGGGACGGGGATCTCTTGAATTATGCGGCGCTGCAGTCGTACCTGAACGGCGCAACGGTCCACGTGCTTCCGCCGGAGGACATGCCAGGAGGGCGCGATGTGGCCGCGACGTTTCGATACCCCGCGGACGTGACGGCTTCGGAGACGGGATAGGAAAGGCCGGATCGGGCACCGCCCCGAAGGAGGAGGTCCCGAAGGAGGCATGGGGGGGACGGGGCGGCGGCCCAGTGCCAACTGTGTTTTGAACCAAGGACAAACCTTTTCTCTCTTTAACTGCGGATAAATTAATATATCAAGCACATCCAGGCCCCGCGTCCCACCGCATATCGATAATGTAATTTATCAATAGTCATGGATGAACCAGACCTGATTGACCGCTTCGTAAAAACCCTTTCCTCGAACCATACCCGTCGGGCCTACCGCACCGATCTCCGGCGCTTTTTCGAAAATAGTGTGGTGGGGCACGCGGAGGTTCAACTGGCTGAGGCGTCGGGCATCCAGGCGTTTGTCCGAGGGATGCGCCGTCGCGGAAAGTCGCTGTCGACCCAACGACGGCGCCTTTCGGCCCTGCGGGCGTTTTTCGACTGGCTGGTGGCGTCGGGTTCGCTGCCACACAATCCGGCACGCCACCCCTCGGTGTCTCCATTGTCGCCGGACTCCGATAACGATGCCCCGGACGCCCTCGGTCGTGAGCAGATCCAGCAGCTCTTGGAAGCGACCACGGCAATGCCCCGTACTGGGCTCCGCGACCGAGCCCTCATCACCACGATCGTGTTTGGGGCGTTGCGGCGCCGAGAAGTGGCTGCGCTGCGGGTACAGAACATTCGGCCGCTCGGTCGGGCCTGGGTGCTGGATCTCCCGGATGACGCAACGGGGCAGTACGTGCAGATTCCCAAGACGGTCGTCGACACGATCGAGGCTCTGCAAGAAGAACAGGACATTACTCAAGGGCCCCTGTGGCGGTCCGTCAGCCGACAGAACGCTGGCGCGCCACTCACGCCAGATGGCGTTTATAAGGCCGTGCGGCGGGTCGCCCGGCACGCTGGGATTGGGGGCGTTACGATTGATGCACTCCGCCAGGCAGGGCTGCGGCTTGCGCTGGACGGCGGCGCGGACCTTGCACAGGTCCAGGCACATGGTCGGTTTTCCAGTGCGTCGGCGGCTGCCCGCATACACCAGAATGCAGAGACCGCCGGGACGCTTAGCAACGGTGCTGCGTCCTACATCCAGCTGGATCCGCCGGCCGATTGACGTGCCGCCCCGGCAAAAACGCCCTTTTGCAAAACGCAACATAATCGGCGTTATGTTGCGTTTTTGGAGGACGTCCGTTTCTTTGTCTCTCGTACTGTCTTCCGGGTCTTCCTGCCTTTTCTCGTGAGCAATTCCTCTTCGGAGTCCTCCAATGCTCTCCCTTCATCGACGTCTTCCCCCGAACCCACTCCCAAATCGAGCGTGGACGACGCACCTCCTGACTACCTGGCGACTCGGCGCGACCAGCAGCACCTCCCGTACAATGCCCCCAGCGATGCGGAGTGTCCCATTGCGTCCGATCACGTCCTTATCCAGCGCTGGCTCGCAGAAAAGAGCGCAAACACCCAGAGCGCATACGCACGCGACATCGAGCAATTCCTCAATGTCGTAGACCTTCCCCTGCGGTACATTACCCTTGGACACCTGCAGGAATATCGCGCCCACCTTGCCGATCAAGACTACGCGCCGTCGTCTCGGAAGCGCAAATTATCGGCGGTCAAGAGCCTCTTTACCTTCGGCACTACACTGCGCTATTTTGCCCACAATGTCGGCGCGGCCCTCAGCACTCCAGCAGTCCGAAACGACCGCGCCCAGCGGATTTTGTCAGAGGCCGACCTGTGGGCCATCCTACGTGACGAAACAAATCTCCGCAATCATGTCCTGCTTCGGATGTTTTACGCTTCCGGCGGTCGGGTGTCGGATCTGGTCGGACTCCGGTGGGCGGACCTCAAGAATCGTCCAGATTTGAAGGGCCCCGATGGACAACCCGGCGGTCAGGTTACGTTTTTTGGGAAAGGAAAAAAGACACGGGCCGTAACGCTTTACAGCAAAGTCTGGGCCCTGATACGTCGACTGAAGACTGAAGAGGTGGCAGCCGGCCACGGAGACCCAGAGGATCCCGTCTTTCGGTCGCAAAAAGGAGGCGCGCTCTCCCGCACGCAAATCTGGCGGGTGGTCAAACAAGCAGCCATCCGGGCGAGCGTAAAGCAGACACAACAGACGGATGCAAGCGGTGCTGTAAAGCGCGACGAGGACGGCGCCCCCATCATGACCTCCAAGGTCTCGCCCCACTGGTTTCGCCACGCCCATGCCTCCCACGCACTGCAGAAAGGCGCAGACCTGGAGCTGGTACGAGAAACCCTCGGGCACGAAAACATCGAGACCACGAAGACCTACCTCCATGCCCAGCCCGGGAAGTCCTCGTCGTACTACGTGGATGAGGCCCCTGACTTTAACGGATAGCCGCAGCGTTGCATCAGCGCAGGCTACACAGCAAGCACATCCAGCTGGTGGGCGACATAAACGAGCACACCACGCTCCACCTGCTGATGACGCATCTCCGACCACTCGGCAAGCGCCTCGTCGGAGAGGGCTGGATGTCCCGTCAGCTCTGTCTCTACGAAATGAAGGATGTGATGCAGAAAATAGTCCTCCGCGCCGGGGTATCCGTCGGCCGTAGGGTGCACCACCCAGTCCGATCCGCCTGCAGCCACAATGTCGGCACCGGCCGCGGGGAGCTGCGTAAGCAGGCGGCGCCCGCTGTGCACACCGTCGCCCATGCTTTCGTGATAGAGACGCGCAATCGTCGCATCCAGCGCCCCATCCATCCGGGGCTCAAACGCCGTGACCCCGTCAAAGTGAATTGGGAGGTACCAGAGCCCATCGGCGTGGACAGAGGGACGGAGCGCCTCCAGCGCCGCGGGGACATCCAGCAAATCAAACACGGCCTGGCCAATGAGGGCGTCGCAGGGCGCATCGGTCGTCACGTTGTGGAGGTCGGCGTGTACCAGACGCAAAGAGACCGAAAGCGCCTCACTGTGCCATTCCTGCTGCAGTCCGCGGCCCGTGACCGCATACCCACGCTCGTTTGCCCAGCTGTGCAGCGCAGACGCAGCGGCCTGGAGGTTTTCCTCGGTGAGATCAACGAGCGTGTACGCCACCTCCGCCACTGCCCGGGACTCCAGCGCAGCGATCAGCCGCTCAGCTGTAGCACCGACGCCCCCTCCCACCTCCAGCACACGAAGCGCCTCCCCGCGCGCGGCCAACCGGTCCAGAAAACGGCGCCAGACATATGTGTTGAGCGCCCGCGCATCGACCGTCTTCTTTGCCGCGAGGTAGCGCGGATAGCTGTACGTATCAGGAGTAGACACAGGGGCAGGCAGCGGGTGCAACCGATGGAAACAAGACGTTCGAGACTATAGCGAGTATGACGCCCAGGCGTCCTCGTCCTCCCAGATCTTTACCGTGATCGACTCCAGTGCCCCGGCCAAAAGGCGATCCTGAAGCGACGTGCACACGATGCGGGCAAAATGCTCGATGCTGGGATTCAAGCCGTCAAACTCCGGCAGGTCGTTCAGCGTCGCGTCTCGATAGCGGTCCACAATGCCGTCCAGCGCCGCCTCCACCTCTGTGATGTCGACCAGGTATCCGTGCTCGGTCAGCTCCCGCCCCTCCAGCAGGACCTCCACCTCGAAGTGATGAGAGTGCCACTCATTCTCCGGGCCGCAATTGGGAACCGTGAGGAAGTGCTGTGCGACAAAATCGCGGCGGACCATCAACTCGTACATCTGGAGGGCAAAGGGTTTGGGGAAAAAGAGCAGGGACGCAGCGGAGGAGGAGCGTGCAAGCCGTCAGTCGTAGGCAAAAATAGGTTGGAGCATCGACGTTCCCTCCGCCAACTTCTCATAGAGGGCCGGTGCATCCTGGAGAGCCCATTCATCAGAGATCAGACGGCCTGGCTGAACCTCCGAGAGAGCATCGACCACCACTCCCAGGCGGCGCTCTTTGGTCCAGCGTCCGCGGTGCCGTGGCGCAATCGTACTGACCTGGCTGGAGACGATCTGCATACGGGAGCGATGAAAATGCCCCCCGAGATCCAGCGGTGCCCGTTTGGTGCCGTACCAAGACCCCACCACCAGTCGGCCGCTGTACCCTGTCTGGGCCACCGCCTCGTCCAAAACGGCAGGCGTACCGGTAAGCTCGTACACGAGATCTGCCCGCTCCGGGGCTGCACTGGCGGTTTCCTCATTGCGGTTCAGCGCGTCGGCCGAAGCCACAGCACGAGCCCCCATCGACGCCGCCAGCGCCCGGCGTTCCGCCACCGGCTCCACGGCCGTTACCGAAAGCAATGGCCGGCGCGTGAGCAGCGCCGTGGTCAGCAACCCCACCACGCCCTGCCCAAACACCACAACCGAGGCCCCCGGCAACGGATGGCCGTCCATCACAAGCGTGACGGCGGTTTCCAGCGACGGAATAAGCACCGCGTCCCGGAGAGGCGTCTCTTCGGGGAGGCGCAGCAGGGCGTCCGGTGCGGCAACGAAATGAGAAGCATGCGGGTGGAAAGCGAAGACCGACGCCCCTTTCCAGTCGGACGACACCGCCGCCCCTACCGCCTCCACCGTTCCCACGCACGCGTAGCCGTACGAGAGAGGGTACGAGAAATCGCCCTCCAGCGCATCGATGGAGGCATCGGCGCTCAGCCCGCGAGGCACATTGCCCTCGTAGACCAGCCGCTCAGTGCCCGGGCTCACAGCCGAGTACCGCGTGCGCACCCGCACCTCGCTGTCTGCAGGAGCCGGCCGTGGCTCCGTACGCACCTCCACCCGTCCGGGCGCCGCAAACTGTATGCGTTGACGAGTCGACACGGCAGAGGAGAGACAGTACACGTAGGAGAAGGGCGAACGAATGTCGTTAGTCCGTTGGCCAGACGGGATCCCCCTCCAGCACCAAATCCTCCCCGTACCAGCGCTGCTGGAGGTTGGTGAGACGCGGGAAATCGTGCGCGTCGTCCAGGGCGAGCTCCTCAACGGCCGACGTGCCACCTACAAACATGGGGGATATTGTGACAATCACCCGGTGTGCCTGTTGCTCACGCAGGAATGCGGTGAGGACCTGCTGCCCGCCCTCCACCATCACCCCTTCCAGGCCACGATCGCCCAGAGTGTGAAGAAGCGCATCGAGGCAGATCCCGCGGTCGGGGGTGCACGGCAGTTCCACCACATCTGCCCCCTCGGCCTCCAGCGCCGAACACCGCCGCTCATTCGCCTCGGGCCCCGTCAGAATAAGCGGATCCGGGCCGTCGCACGTGAGGAGGCGCGCATCCGAGGGAAATCGGAGCGAAGAGTCCAGGACAATGGGCACCGGGTGAGACTCCTCCTCGCCCCGCCGCACATTCAGTCGCGGATCGTCAGAGAGCACCGTCCCAATGCCCACCAGAATGCCATCGTGCACAGCCCGCAGGGTATGAGTGAAGCGAAGCGACGCCTCCCCGCTAATTGCCATCGGCCGGCCGCTGGGCGCCGCAATCGAGCCGTCGAGGCTCTGGGCATACGTGAGAGTGACGAACGGAGTCTCGTGATGATCGTAGTGGCGGCTCATGCGCTGCCGGAGCGCCTGCAGTGAGCTGTCGTGCGCATTGGAGTGATGGCCATTCTGGCGACCAAGGTCCAAAATGTGACGCATACGGTCCACCTTGGTCCGCAGATAGTCCACATTGTGGCGATTGACATGTGGTTCCAGGGGCTCACGCTCCGTAATCTGGATGCCGTGCGCCTCCAGGCTTTCTATCTTCTGCGGATTGTTGGTGAGCAGACGCACCGAAGACACGCCAAGGTCTTCCAGAATGGTCGCAGCGATTGCATAGTCGCGCTCGTCCGCGCCGTGCCCCAAGATGCGATTGGCCTCTACTGTGTCGTAGCCCTCATCCTGCAGGTTGTACGCCTTGAGCTTGCTGAGCAAACCAATGCCGCGCCCTTCCTGTCGCAAGTACAAGATAATGCCGCGCCCTTCCTCCGCTACCCTTCGCATCGACGTATTCAGTTGCTCCCCGCAGTCGCACCGGAGCGACCCCAGCACATCTCCCGTAAAGCATTCTGAGTGCACGCGCACCAGCACGTCATCTTCCCCCTCCACCTCTCCACAGACCAATGCCAAATGCTCTTTGTCATCGCGGCTGTTTTCGTACAGAGAGAGCGCAAATTCCCCATCGACGGTAGGAATCCGTGCGCTGGCGAGCCGACGGACTGAAGGAATGTCCATGCCGAGGCGGCAACTGAAGGCAGAAGCAAACGAGCGAAAGCAGACCGCGCAGTAAGACACTCACGACCAGGGCCAGAAAGCGCCGACTGTGCGAAAAATCGGAATGACCAGCGGACGACTGTTGTTTCTCTGAAAAAGACCTGTTGCAGCAACGCTACGGTTGAGGGACCCGAAGCGAAGCTCCCCAGAAAGGCTCATTCTGCCATCCGCAGAGAGCACTGTCGTCGTCATCGCAAGACGATTTGGGGTAGGCGGGTAGACGCTACGCTTTTTAAAGAACTCTGGTTTTCCATCCCTGCCCTCCCTTGTTGGCCAAAGGAATCCACTTGAAAACACAACACGCCCTCTGCAATAACAGACATAACAGGAGGGGCAAAGTACCATGTGAATAATAACAGAATCTTCGAAGAGGTCCCGGCTGAATCGCCGAACGAGCGAGCGTCGTCCAAACGATGTGGCAGGCGCACCGGTTATGGTCTTTCGGCTCATTTTATTGCTCCCTTTTTGGTCGCAGGTATACCCCCCATGCAGTTTCATCCGCTCGTGATCGGTGCGCTCTATCCTGGCATCGAGCGCGGACTGAAGGCCGACCTTCTCTCCACCCAGGCACTGTCCGGCACGGCACATCCCATTTGCACTGCTCACGTCGTTGCCGGGCACGGCATCGTGACCGACGTGCTGAATGTGCCCTCTGACACCGTGGCGGCTCAACTGGAGCACGTCTTCGAAACGCAACTCCCCACGGCGGCCAAGGTTGGAATCATTGGCGACGCTGCCGCGGCAAACCACGTCTTCGAGCACCTGTCGACGATGGATGGCCCCGTGGTATACGACCTGACGGTGAGTGGCCCCAGTGGTGAAGATGTGCTGGGGCAGCGCGGCCTCAAGGCTGCGACCTCGCACCTTGAGGTTCCCGACCTGGTCACCCTCCGCCGCCAAGACGCGGCCCTCGTGGCGGGCATGGAAATTCCCAGCCTCGACGATGCCCAGGTGGCTGCGCAGCGCGTAGCGCAGCAAGGCGCTGCCCAGGTGCTCCTCCGCTGCGGCAAGCTGCCCACCCACTTCTACGAAACGGACAACAGCCCCCCGGACTACGCCCTCGATCTGTTCTTTGACGGGGAGGACTTTGCTCTGTTTGAAGCACCGCGCCTCGCCAATATCGAGGCCCTGCACGGCGCGTCCAGCGGGCTGCTCCTCCCTGTCCTGCGCAACCTTCAGGCCGGCGACGCCTACGAAGAAGCCCTACAAAAAGCCAAAGGCCGCGTCTCGGAAGCCCTCCGCACCGCCAATCAGCAACCCTCGGCGCACCAATCGTCCACTTTTTTTGATGCCTTAGAGAACGCCCCCACACTCTCGGAGGTAAAGGAGGATTGACTTCTCTCCTGGCTGAAGCCAGGGGGAGCTACTGTTCATAGAGCAGTGTCTCACCCAGCAGGGCCGACGACTTTGAACGCGTCGGGATTCCCCCGCTGCCCGGATGCTTTCGAAGCCGCTACACCAGTTCGGGCCTGCTCATCCCTACGGAGATTCGTTGCTGCATCAGTATGTGCGTTCGACTTCTTGCTTCATAACGCTATTCCCAAACATCACAGTTTGATGGATTTCCGAAGAGCGTGCCTTTAACGTCCTCTTCGACCCCGAGAAGGATCCCCTGGCGGTGATACATCGCCAACCCACCCGGCGAAAGCCAGACGTCCTACAGGCCCTTCTCGCACCCTCCCCCAACACTGCTGCTCTCCCCAATGCCATAGAGCCTCCCTCGCTGAATCCCAAACGGGCCTCATTTTTTTCCACCATCCGGCGCTAAGCCCATGACTGAGGACAGCCGTACATCCAAGCCCACCATCTATGACGTTGCCGACCAGGCCGGCGTCGCGATCTCCACTGTCTCGCGGGTGCTCAACGACTCTCAAGACGTGGCCGACGGCACCCGGGAACGCGTTCTGCGAGCCATCCGGGAGCTTCAATTTCGCCCCAACCGCACCGCCAAAAGCCTCGCGGAGCACACGCGCAAAACGATTTCCGTGGCCGTCCCCACCTTTACCACGCCCTTCCACAACGAACTACTGAAGGGGGTTCGGGATCGGCTCGACGACGAAGACATCGACCTTCTGCTTTGCGACTTGGAGTGGGAGGCTCCCCAGCGAACGCTCCACAACTTCCTGGAAGGCGGCGCCATGGACGGCCTTTTAATCGTTGGTGTCGGCTCGGACGACGAGCTCGCCGAAGAGCTCAGCATGCTGGGGGCGCCTGTTGTCCTGGTGGGTTCGTACCTGGAGGGCTTCGACTCCTTCTACTGGAACGATGAGCCTGGCGCAAAGATGGCGGTGGATCATCTGATCGAGGAGGGATACTCTCGCATCGGCATGATTACCACCCCTCATCACAACCGCATCCGCGATGCCCGCGTGGCCGGGTACCGCCAGGGGCTGGAAGAGGCCGGCATCGCGTTCGACCCCGACCTTGTGGTCCACGGCCATACGCGAAAGCATGACGGCTTCAGCGAAGAGTCGGGGTACGAGGCCATGCAGGACCTTTTCGCGCTCGACCAGCCCGTCGATGCGGCCTTCGCCAGCAGCGACGTGCAAGCCATTGGCGCCTGGCAGGCCCTGCGCGAGGAAGGCCTGAAGGTCCCGGAAGACTTTGCGTTTGTGGGATACGACGACATTAAGGTCAGCCGCTTCATTGGGCTCACGAGCGTGGCGCAGAACATGCACAACGTGGGCAATACGGCCACCGATCTGCTCCTGGACCGACTGGACCGGGACGGGCCCGAGGAGTATGTCTCACGCCTTGTGGAGCCTCGCCTACAGGTCCGGAAGTCGAGCCGCAATCCCTAATCGCTGCGTCGACACGAGCCCTTCGACTCTTCTGCGTTCTCCTGCCCCACCATGGACCGCCGCCAAATCAAGACTCACCTCAACCACACCCTCCACCGCACAGAGCTTGATGCCCTCGGCACCCGGTCTCACGGAAAGGTGCGTGACACCTATCGGCACGACGACCGGCTGATCCTGGTTACCAGCGACCGCATCTCTGCCTTCGATCATGTGCTGGCCCAGACCATCCCGTTCAAGGGGCAGGTCCTCAACCAGACAGCCGCGTTTTTCTTCGAGGCCACCGAAGACCTCGTGCCCAACCACGTACAGTCGGTGCCCGATCCCAACGTGACGGTGGCCCAGCGCTGCACGCCCATTCCCATTGAATTTGTGGTGCGCGGATACCTGGCCGGGCATGCCTGGCGCGAATACAAGCGCGGGGTCCGCACGCTGTGCGGTGCCTCTCTGCCCGACGGGCTCCACGAAGGCGAAAAACTGCCCGCCCCTATTCTTACCCCCACCACCAAGGCCGCAGAGGGGCACGACCAGGACGTCACCCCGCAGGCCGCCATCGACCATACCGGCATCGACCGGTCCACCTACGACCAACTCGCCGACCATGCACACGCGCTCTTCCGACGGGGGACGGAGATGGCCGCAGAGCAGGGCCTCCTCCTGGTCGATACCAAATACGAATTCGGTCGCACACCCGACGGCAAGTTGGTGCTCATTGACGAGGTGCACACCCCCGACTCCTCGCGCTATTACTACCAGGACGGGTACGAGGAGCGATTGCGCCAGGGCCGTCCCCAACCGCAGCTCTCCAAAGAGTTTGTGCGCGAATGGCTTATGGATCACGGCTTTCAGGGAAGGGCCAACGACACCATGCCCGACCTCCCAGAATCCCTCCGGGTCCGCGTCACCGAACGCTACGTCGAGCTCTACGAAACGGTCACGGGGCGTCCCTTCAAACCAGACACGCATCCCGACCCCGAAGAGCGTATCCGGGAGAACCTCTCCGCATTTGCGCCCGCCACAAAGTAGGCGACACAGCTACCTTCCTCTACTGCACCTTGGCCTGCTTTCATCTTTAGACGCGATCTTGCAATAACAGACATAAAGGAGACCTGGAACAGTGGAGCACCCGTTCTGGTCGAGCCGCTCCATGTTCCACGGTCCAATTTTTTGCTGGGCCTTTCTACCCTGTTAGGGACTGCACCGTCTCCTTGACCGCATCAAAGTCCGGCTGCTGCCCGGCATTGTCCAGCACCTCAGCGTATTGGACAATCCCTTTCCCGTCCACTACAAACGCCGACCGCTTCGCGATGCGGTCCAGCTCCATCGAGGTAAAGTCTTCTGCGTACTTCGAGCCGTACTGCGCGGAGACAACCGCGTCATGATCGCTCAGTAACGGAAAGTCCAGCTGCTCCACCGAGCGAAACTCGGAGAGCACAAACGGGGAATCGGTGGAGATGCCCACCACATGCGCCCCGTGGTACGCGTCAAGCTCCTGGTTGACCGCGTTCATCTCCGAGGTACACACGCTCGTGAACGCCCCGGGGAAAAACAGCAGCACCACCGGTTCATCCGTATGATCGGACAAGCGCCACGGCGTCTGTTCGTCGGTATAGAGCACAAAATCCGGCGCCCGGCTCCCCACTGTGGGAGCGGACGACTGAGAAGAAGAATCCATGGACGGATAACGTCTATTGGGAGAACAAAGAAAAAATGGTGATGCACATGCACTACTCGAACCGAATAGCACGGACCGGTTCCACGCGGGCCGCCACACGAGCTGGAATATACGCCGCGAGCCCGCACAGCAGAATTGTGCCGCCTCCCACCCCCAGGTAGTCCAGCGGGTGAAGCCCAATGGGAGCCGTCGTCATGTAGTACGCGTCCGCAGGCAGAGAGATCAGGCCAAACTGTTGCTGGAGTGCGGCAAGCGTGAGGGCCAACGTGGCCCCCAGACCCGTACCGAGTCCGCCGATCAGGAGCCCCAGGCCCAAAAACAAGCGCTGAAGAGTGGCATCCGAGGTCCCCAGGCTCTTCAGCACCCCAATCTCACGGGTTTTCTCCAACACCATCATCAACAGGGCTCCAATGATGTTAAACGCCGCCACGAGCACAATCACGCCAATGACCAGCGGAATAATGCTCTGCTGCAGGTCTACCCACGCAAACAGCCCCGCGTACTGCTGGTAAATCGTTCGTGTAGCGACGGGAAAGCCAAGGTCGGCCTGCAGATCGGACGCCAGCCGGTCGATGTGCGCGGGGTCGTCGACAGTCACATTCAACCGACTCACGCCCCCCCCCGGCACCTCCCCCAGTCGACGCGCCTGGGAGAGGGCGCCAAAAACATACACGTCATCAATATTCTTCAGGGACGTGTCGTAAATGCCCCGCACTCGCAGCTGCGCCACACGCGGCGGCTCCAGCCCCATGGCTCCTTTGCCCTCTTGCATCGCAAACACCGTCACCGTCTCCCCGATCGACAGGCCCAGGCGCGTGGCCAGGTCCGCACCCACCACCAGCCCACCGCCCTCCCCCGACACGTCCGCCACATCAAAAGCCCCCTCTGTCACACGCGAGCGCACGTACCGCGGCGCTTGGTCTACGCCCAGCAGCACGACCCCGTCAATGGCCTCCGCCGGCGTACGCAACAACACCGGCTGCTCCACCACCGCCGTCACCGCTGCCACCCCATCCGTAGATTGCAGGCGCTCTCTGAGTGACGCGCCGTCCGAAAGGGGCTCCCCCTGGAGGTAATTTGTCACCTGGATGTGCGCCCCAAAGCCCACGATCTTGTTCTCGATTTCTCGGCTAAAGCCCCGCACGATGGCAAGCGCCAGAAGCAGCGCCGCGACGCCCAACGTGACGCCCCCTACAGCAACGTAGGTGATGAAGCGAAGAAAACTGCGCCCCTCGCGCTGCCCCTCTGCCCCACGGAGATACCGGACCGACACAAAACGCTCGAACAGAAAAGGCACGCAGCAGGCAGGCGACATCCTACGCAGAAAAGTGGGAAAGGCCAAAACCACGGCGCCCCCGCAGAAGATCCCTCCGCCTGAAGGGGGCTCCCCACCGAGAGCATCGTTTCAGAGCCCCAGCGTCAGGGAACGCGAGGGCCCTCGCGCCTCTCTCGTCGAACAACCGAAAAGTACGACGCGTATTCCCACCGAGTATCAAAAACATGCCGCCTGCAGGGGTCGCTCCGCGAAGGGCTCCCGTCCGTAGCCGTCCCCAACCGGAGACGCCCCGGCAGGTCCCCTCTCATCGGTCCCTGTTTTCCCACCCCCCTGCCCCATGACCAACGCCTATCCCGAAACGGCTCCGCCCGAGAACGAACCGACCCACACCTACGCTCCCGGCTCGCCCGAGCGGCAGTCCGTACAGGCCCGGCTGCAGGACCTGCGCGCACAGACCCTCGACATTCCTGCCTTCATCGGGGGCGAAAGCGTGTTTACCGACGAGACCTCCGACGTCGTCCCCCCGCACGACCACCAGCACCTGCTGGGACGCGTCCATCAGTCCGGCGCCGACGAGGTGGCCTCCGCCATCGAGGCCGCCCAAGCCGCCAAGGCCGAATGGGCCGCGATGGACTTCTCCGACCGGGCCGCCATTTTTCTTCGCGCCGCCGAACTGATCGCCGGCCCGTACCGCGACACCCTCAACGCGGCGACCATGCTGGGCCAGGGCAAAAGCATTCACCAGGCGGAGATTGATGCCGCGTGTGAGCTGATCGACTTTCTGCGCTTCAACGTCCACTTCGCAGAACAACTCTACCGCAACCAGCCCAACGACGCCCCCGGCATCCGCAACCAGATGCAGTACCGCCCGCTGGAGGGCTTCGTGCTCGCAGTGACCCCCTTCAACTTTACCGCGATCCAGGGAAACCTGCCCACCGCTCCGGCCCTCATGGGCAACACTGTCCTCTGGAAACCCGCCTCGCGCTCCGTTTACTCCGCATACTTTACCTACAAGATTCTGGAGGAAGCGGGGCTGCCGCCCGGCGTCATCAACATGCTGCCCGCCGACGACGGCGCAGCGGTGGGGGGGCCGGCGCTGGCGTCCGAGCACTTCGCCGGCCTCCACTTTACCGGCTCTAAGGCCACCTTCGACCACCTCTGGACAGAAATCGGAAACAACCTCGACACCTACCGCACCTACCCCACCATCGTGGGCGAGACAGGGGGCAAAGACTTCATCGTGGCCCATCCCTCTGCCCACGTCGAGCAGGTGGCCACGGCAGTCGTACGCGGGGCCTACGAGTACCAGGGCCAAAAATGCTCGGCCGCCTCTCGCCTCTACATGCCCGCCTCCATCTGGCCCGACATCCGCGATGAGATCACTGCGCAGCTCGACGACATTAGCGTGGGGCCGCCGGAAGACTTCCGCAACTTCCTGAACGCGGTGATCGACCAGCGCGCCTTCGACAAGATCACGGACTACATCGAGCACGTCCGTGAGGCCGACAACGCTGAACTCCTTTACGGCGGGACATACGACGACTCGACCGGCTACTTCATTGCTCCCACCCTGGTCCGTGCCCATGCGCACGACGAAAAAACCCTCCGGGAGGAAATCTTTGGACCCATCACAACGGTCTATGTCTATCCAGACGATGCTTTTGCGGACACCCTCTCGCAAGTGAACGAGACCTCCCCGTACGGCCTGACGGGTTCCATCTTTGCCCGCGACCGCGCCGCCATCCGCACGGCGTCGGATGTGCTGGAGCACGCCGCCGGGAATTTCTACATCAATGACAAGCCGACGGGGGCCGTGGTGGGCCAGCAACCCTTTGGCGGTGCCCGACGCTCCGGCACCAACGACAAGGCGGGCTCGGCGTACAACCTGATGCGGTGGGTCTCCCCGCGGGCCATCAAGGAAAACTTCAATCCCGCTACGCACTACAGCTACCCCTGGAACCAGCCGGACGCGACCGAGCCCCACGCCGAGTCTCGCCCCGAAGCCGGCGACGGTGCCGTGGCGTAACGCGCTGCCCTCCCCTCGTGCCCCCTTCTGCCCCGTGCCGACGATTTTTCAGAGCACAGACCACCCCGGGCATACGCCGGGACGTGTGGTGTATACGCGCGCCCTCGCCGGTCCCCTGGCGGTGTGCACCGTGCCGCTCATGGTCGGTGCCACGACCTCGGCGTTGCTCGGGGAGACGGTCTGGGGCTACCTGGTCTGGGGCCTCCCCGCTGCGCTCACCCTGTCGAGCCTGTGGACCCACTTCACGCTCGCGCGCACTCCCGCCGAGCTTGCTGTGCGTCCCGGGCAGGCGGCGCTCCGGAGCGTGGTGGAGGTGCTGCGAGACACCCCCCGCACCTGGCACCCCATCTCCAGCGTGCGCGCCACACGGTGGGAACTGGAGCTCTCCATCGGCCGCACCACTCACATGCTGAAGCCAAGCCGCTGGCCCCGGTACGCTGCCCTGCGGGAGAAAACGAGAAACGCGTTCGACCCAAGCCACCAACCGTCCGCTGGTCCCTCCTGAGCGCGCCTCCGCACGCGCGCTCCCAAAACAGAATAGATCCGCCGCTTTCAGCAACCGCTTTCCGCGAGCTGTGGGAGCAGGCGCTCACAAACGGCCCTGCCCCACCCGAATGCACGAGCATCCCTCTGCAAGTGTGCACCCCCTGGAATTGCAGACTTCCTTCGGGCATGCAAAAAACTATGTCTCAAATTGCAATAACAGAAATAGACCTGCGCATCCTCCATGCCCACCCTCGAAGTCAACCCAGACAGCAGCGTGTCGGTACGCGAGCAGCTCAAGATGCAACTGCGCTACCTCATCGCCAGCGGGCACTTCAACGTCAACGAAACCCTTCCCTCGACCCGCTCTCTGGGCGACCAGCTTGGCCTTTCTTTCCATACGGTCCGCAAGGCGTACAAAGAGTTGCAAGAAGAGGGGCTACTGCGCTCACAGGTGGGCAGTGGCTACACGGTGGAGGAGCGCACCCCCCTGGCCAAAAGCGAACGCATGGAGCGCGGTGCACAGGTGGTCAACGACACCCTCCAGCAGCTCGTCGGCCTCGGCCTCAGCGATGCGGAAATCGAATCCCTCTTTCAAGAACAGGCCACCCTGCTCGACCACGCCGGGCTCGAACGCAAGCTGATCACTGTGGGCCCGCACGATGAGTTGAACCGCATGTGCGCGGAGCAGCTCAGTAGTGCTCTCCAGAAAACCATCCTTCCCGTTCCTCTCTCCCGCATCGGGCGCCACGACGACGCAGACTACGCCTTCTGCCCGTACCCTTATCTCTCCGACGTGCTCGACACACTTTCCCAGACCGACGTCCTCGGGTTCGCCACCCACCTGCCGCCCACCGTGCTCGAAACCGTCGCCCGCTGCCAGTCCCACGATACCCTCGGCCTTGTCACGCGCTACCAAGATACCATCCCGCCTTTGTCCGAGGCCCTTCGCTCACGCACCGCCTATGCCGGACATGTCATCGCCGCCTCCATCGATCAGCAAGCCGACCACCTCCGGGGGTTTGTCGAAGAAACGGATGTGGTCCTCGCGACTCCTGCGAGCCACCGGCGCCTGCGGCCATACCTAAACCCCTCCCTTCACGACGTCCACTCCGTCCGCGTCCTCGTCAGCCAGGCCTCCATCGACGCCATTGCCGATGCCGTGCCCGCATGATGGCCCTCTTCGGGTCACCTGCCTTCGTGCGTCGCCGACGACGCCTCCTGCGAGGGAGCCTCCTGCGAGGGAGCCTCCTCCTCGCTCAGTGTCGCGTGGATCTGAGAAAGCGGCGACATGCTGGCCAACTGCGGCCGCGGGTCCCGGGCAGGCTGCAGGCGGTTGTCCTCCAACCAAAATCGCTTCGCCCACGCGTCCCGGTCCTTCACAATCGACACATGCACGTACGGCTGCTCCGCGTGCAAAGACACGCCCGCCAGGCCCATCCCCTCAAGGCCCTTCTCTTGGTCGGGGTATTTCTGGTCAGGATATTTCACCCGCACGTGGTAGATTCCCAGCAGCATCTTCAGGAACGTATCTTTTACCAGACGGAGGTCTTGAAACGTCAGATCCGTGCCGTCCAGCTGTCCGTCATCGATCCGATCTGAAAAGATCTGATCAATCAGGTTCTCAAGCTGTCGGGGCGACGGATCATCGAGGCTCCGACTGGCAGCCTCCACCGAATCCGCCAGCATCAAGATGCCCGCCTCTTTCGAATCGGGCGTGGGGCCGGGATATCGAAACTCCGACTCCGAGATGTCCTTGAGGGCCCCGTCCGCACGGCGCATGGCCTTTTGGTAGAAGTAATCGATGCGAGCCGTGCCGTGGTGCATTGGGATAAACTTCAGCACCTGCTCCGGAAGCCCCTCCTCTCGCCCCATCTCGAGGCCCTCTTTCACGTGACTCGCAATGATGAGGGCACTCATGCGCGGCTTGAGGTCCTCGTGCGGATTGGCCATCGTCCGCTGATTTTCGACAAAGTACTCTGGGTTTTTCATCTTGCCGATGTCGTGGTACAGCGCCCCCACACGGATGAGCAGCGTATGGGCCCCCACACGATCCGCCGCCGCCTCCGCCAGATTGGCCACCTGCAGGGAGTGGTTGAAGGAGCCCGGCGCCCGCAGGCTTAAATTCTTAAGCAGCGGACGGTTCGTGTCTGATAGCTCCAGCAGCGTAAGATCAGTGGTGATGTCGAAGATGCGCTCCACCCCCCACAGAAAAAGCGAGGACGTGACCGTGATGGCCGAGGCCACCGCGGCGTACGCCAGGTCCGGCGCCACGCGGCTCAGCGGAAGGTCCATGTACAGCCAAGTCGCAGTGAGCACCAGGAAGTAGCCCAGAAACACGAGCCCCCCACTCACGAAGAACTGCCCCCGGTTCTTAATGTCGCGCACACTGAAGATGCCAAACGCGCCGGCAAAGAACGTCGCCAGGCTGTACTCCAGGTCCAGCCCCAGCATCTGCCCCCCCGTAAAGGCCAGCAAAAGCGTGCCGATGAGGGCAATGCGCGAGTTGAAAATAATGGTGAACAACACCGAGGCCAGCGCCACGGGCACCGCGTACAGCGACCAGGGCGACCGAATCACAACCCCAAACAGGACGACGATAATCCCGAGAATGACGGTGATCAGGACGAGGTCTCGGGGTTTGGTCCAGATTTCGGGACGGAGCAGGTAGAGGTAAAAGAAGAAAAACCCGAACCCAAGCAGAGTGTACAGTCCCTCTCCCCCTACTTTTTTCCAGACGATACTGGGCCCGAGGCGATCCTTGCGGGCGCGCTCCAAAGACGTCAGCGTGCGTTTGATTTCGGCGGTCACCTGCTCTCCTTTCCGCACGATGAGCTCGCCTGCCTCCACGCCGCCTTGAATGGACGTTACACTTTGCGCCCGCCGATCGCGCTCCCGGATGGTCTCTTGGCGCAGGTAGCGGAGCGAGGGTTCGAAAAGGGCCCGGAAGAAGGCGTACGCGATGCGGGCCTCCTCGCGGGAGCGAATCCGCTGCTCCAGGCGCTGCTCGGCAAACTCGAAGGCTTCATTGAGGCCGTAGAGGCTGCTCTTCTCGACCCTGCGCTGCGTCTGCTCCCGTTCGTTACGCACGATGATGTAATCGGTGGCAATCGAGTCGCGCGGCCGGTCCAGGACGCCCGCGCTCAGGAGTTGGCCGCCGACTTCGTACGCCGCCCCGAGCAGCCGTTCGGACGGGCGCATGGGGCCTCCTCCGTGAGCCGACGGGTCCCCCGGAGCTTCTTGCTGATCCTGAAAAAACTGATTGGCCAGGAAGCCCCACTGCGGTTCGCTGAGCGTCACGAGGGCGTTTCGGCGGCGGCGGATGTACTCCAAGGAGTCACGCTCTGCCGCCTCCAGCTCTCCCGCCGAGCGGTGGGTGCGGTACCGAACATACGCGCCCAAGATACGGGTGAGTTGGCGCTGCAGCGTGTCTCGATTCTCCGACAGCTTTTGGGGCGCCCGCAGCAACGCCCGAAAGTACGGGGGCGTATTCTTGCGCACCGTGTCGCGGCGAGCCTGCACGCGGTCTGCGTCCAGGTAGACCGGAAAGTTGAACGGCGCAGTAAGGGTCGACTGGCGCCAGGTATCGCCCACCTCCACGGTGTACTCGTAGAAATCGCCCCGCGGAAAGGCCGCCACGGTGAGCAGGACGAGCCCCAGGATGAGCCCTCCACGCAGCAATCCACGCTGCCAGGGCGCAGCCTCCTCTGTGCGGGGGCCTCGCTCCAGATCCTCGCCCACAGGCGGCGGGGTCCGTCGTTTCCAGCCGAGGATCTCGAAGAGTCCCATGATGGACCGGAGGGGCAGTGAGGGCGAAACCAGAGTCGGCGCACGTGGTGCCTATCGGCGACACAAGCACAACAGGGGCTGAATGCGAACCGAGACGCAGAGGATCCTTGCGAGGGGGGGTGCCGCGTCAATCGCGGTTCGTGGGTCTCTCACGGAGGACATGCGCCCATTACAAAACCAGAGCGAGCGGACCTTCGCGCGATGGGTGTGCGGCGCTCGTGCGACGCTCAAGAGCGATCGGGCAACGCCCGCTGCGAAGGGCATCGGCGCGCGCAGATGTACCGCGCTCACTGACGGGGCAAAGCGCCGGGCGGGGCCGCGGACACGGTATCGACAGGGGACTCCGGAAGCGCAACAGGCGTCGACCGGAGGGTGTCGGCGAAGCGTGTGGCCGTGGCCCGGTCAATACGGATACGCCCCAGCGAGTCGCGCCGCGTGGTGGGATAGGGATGCTGCTCCAGCAGCAGCTGAAGACGGTCAAGTTCGTTCTCGATCGTGATGCGCTCCGTAAACGAAAACACCATTGCCTCCCCCGCCTCAATCCAATAGGGACGGCGCAAGTCGTCGTCTTGCTGCACCCGAAGCCCCCGGACCGGCGCGTTGGCGCGAACCGTCACGTGCAGGGTATCGCCGAGCGTGAGAACAGGAGACGGTGGAGACGAGGACACCGTGGACGCTGAATCCGTCTCTTGCGCGGGGTCGGGCGGCGAGGGCGAGACAGATGCGCCCTGGACGCGGTCGGGGGACGTGTCGTCTCCCCCCATCAACTGGGACAGCCCTACGCCCCCGGCCAGCAGAAGCACAATGGCTCCGAGCAGCAGCACGCGGGGTCGGGAGAGAGTTCGCAGCAGCTGTGGCGAGGGCATAGAGGGCGCCCCGACCGTTCCCCCGGTTTCTCGGGAGCGCCCGGGACGGGGGCGAGAGGCGCCCCCCTGTCTTCCGGAACCACGCATCGGGGGCACAGGCCCCGACGGCGGTCGGGACGAATCCCGGGCGTCCTCGGCATCGGAATCGGCATCGGAATCGGCATCCGCGGAGACAGGTTCTTCCCCCGTCTCTTCCTCGATTTCATCGGTTGTCTCTTCGGAAGTCTCGTCGGAGGGATCGGAAGAAACATCAACCGGCGTCTGCGGCGAAGCGTCCAAGAACTGGACCGCCAGTTGGTTCTCGTACCCACCGTCAAGCGCCTCCGATAGCGCCTCCACCACTGCCTCCGGAGACACCTCAAGGGCCTGCGCGTACGACTGGACAAAGGCCCGGAGGTAGACCCGACTCATGCGGGAACGTTGAAAGAGCGTGCCCTCCTCAAACGCCTCCAGGTCGGAGAGCGGAACCTGGATCTGATCGTGAACATCGGCCAAGGAGATGGCGCGAGCCTCGCGAATCTTGCGGAGGTCGCGGGCAAACCGCTTGATAGCACTGGGCGCCGAAGCATCAGGCATAGGGACGGGGGGTCCAGAACAGACCTGATCGGTGGAGACATCCGCCCCATCCCAAAAGCGACCGGGGCGGGTACGAAACGCTTACCTGCAAAAGAAAGCGCCGTTCCCACAAGGGCGGGAACGGCGCAGTAGTGGGGACTATTGGTGTTCTTTCGGCTGCTCGAAGGAGGGACCGTTCCTGCGCCTTCGCGCATCCTCGATACTGCAGTGTCGGGACGGCGGGATTTGAACCCGCGACCTCATGTACCCCATACATGTGCGCTACCGAACTGCGCCACGTCCCGAGGCCAAAATTGCAGTCTCTGTAATGCCGACGGGCGCCAAGGGTTCTACCCTACACCTCTCCTGTCCACGAAATCCTGTGAGTTCTCGACGAAGCCCCCCGCGCCTTTCTCCTCCACAGCCTATTCCGGCATCGTCCTCCGCAACGACGAGCGTACCGCGATCTCGTTGTGGAGGCTGCGGTGAACCGGGCATTTGTTGGCGATGTCGAGGAGGCGCTCGCGCTGGGCGTCGCTGAGGGCACCGCGCACCTCAATCTCCCGCTCAATCCGATCGACCTTTCCCGTGTTCGTGTCGCAGTGCTCGCAGTCCTTCGCGTGAATCTTCGCGTGTGAGAGGCGCACGATCGCCTCCTCCAGGGGCCACCCCTTGCGGTCGGCGTACATGCGGAGCGTCATGCCCGTACAGCTGCCCAGCGCGCTCAGCAGGTAGTCGTAGGGCGAAGGGCCCGCGTCGTCCCCGCCCACGTCCTCCGGCTCGTCCGCCACGAGGGCGTGCGGCCCCGCCTGAATGTCGGTCCGGTAGGCCTCGCCCGTGCGGGTGACCACCTGCCCCTCGGGCGCCTGCCGCTCGGAGCGCGACCGGTCGACGTACTTCTCCGCCCAGGCCCCGAGCACCACCCCGGCGTACTCCGCATCGGCCCGGGTCGTGAGCAGGTGGTCGGCATCATCGAGCGAGACAAAGCTCTTGGGGTGCTTCGCCGCCTGGAAGATGCGGCTGGCATTGTCGATGCCCACCGTGCGGTCCACCGGCGAGTGAAACACGAGCAGTGCCCGGCCGAGCGCCCCAATCGTCTCCTCCATGCGCGTGGCGGCCAGGTCGTCCAGAAACTGCTTGCGGATGGTGAAGGTGCGGCCCGCCAGGGTCACGCGCGCCTCGCCGGTCGCCCGAATGTCTTCGGTCGCATCCTCCAACAGGTGCGTCACGTGCTCCGGGTCGTATGGCGCCCCGAGGGTAGAAACGGCCTGCACCGCATCGAGGCGAGAGGCTGCCTGCAGCACCGCAGCGCCGCCCAGCGAGTGCCCCACAAGGATGCGCGGCGCCTCGTAGTGCTCCGCCAGGAAGTCCGCCGCCACGACCAGGTCGTCCACGTTGGAGGAAAAGTTTGTGTCGGCGAAGTCGCCTTCACTCTCGCCCAGGCCCGTGAAGTCGAACCGGAGCACCGCGATGCCGTGCCGGGTGAGGGCGCGGCTGAGGGCGCGGGCCGCCCGCAGGTCCTTGGAGCACGTAAAGCAGTGGGCAAAGAGGGCGTATGCGCAGGGGGACGCGCCGTCGGGGCGGTCGAGGCGGGCGGCGAGCGCAGTGCCTTCGGGGTTTTGGAAAGTCAGTCTCTCGGACGGCATAGGGACAGAGGGGATCGCGAAAAGAACAGGCGCAGAACAATGGGCACGGGAACGGCGGCCGCGAGGACCGCTTCACCCCGCCGCGGGGGGCGCCATGTCAAAGGAAAAGCGCCGGGTCTTGACGGGCGTTCCGCGGTCGAAGGTGCGCTCGGCAAATGTGACGGAGCCGGAGCGGTGGACAAGGAAGGCGGTGGAGGCGCGGGTGCCGTACTGGTCGCTTTCGATAAAGGGGGGCGAGAGCATCCGTTCCGTTTCTTGCCCCACGCCCGTCTGCGGCAGCCGATCGTCGGGGGCTGGGCGGCGGTCGTCCAGTCCGTCCAGCAGTTGGTCGGGGGTCGGGGCATCGTCCAGGATCGAGCGGAGGCGGGCGGTGCCGCGCTCCACCTTGGGCCAGGCATCGTCGAGCTGGGCATTGCTCATTCCGTGCACCCCGTCCTCCACCGCACGCGGGGATCCGTCGCGGTTGGAGAGGTAGTGGGTGGTGCGAGGCGTGCCCACGAGCAGGTTGAACCCGTTGTAGCGGTGGGCACGCGGGCGGACCGACGCCAGGTATGCTTCCGGATCGGGCTCCTCGCGGAGGAAGGTTGCGACGAGGTGGCCCCGCGACGGCGCCGCATCGCGGGCCGGGCGGGAGTCGCGCACATTGGTGACGGTGGCCCAGTAGCCGCGGCGGGTAATGCCCAGCCAGGTACCACCTGCTTTGCGGTCGCGCCCGCCGAGCACGTGGGGCGCGTCGTCCCAGAACGACGCCGGGGCGGTGGGGCGCTCGTAGAATTCATCTCGGTTGCCGGCAAAGACCAGTGGATAATCCGGGTGCGTATTTTGCGCAAACAGAATGAGGCACATGAGGGAAGGCGGGGATAAAGTGAGTCGTGCGACGGGCCCGGGCGTTACAGGCGCGGCGACGGGGGCGGCCGCCGCTACGGTCACGGCGCTCGTTTCTCCACGGCAAGCAGGCGGGGCGGGGCGCCAGAGGCGTTCGCAAACTGGTACCAGAAGGCGCGGCCGTGCGCCTGGGACAGACCCGCGGCCCACTCCGCCACGGCGGCCGCCTCCTCGGCCCCGCCCTCGTGTCCGGGATACACCACCACCGTCAGCACGCCTCCCTCCGGCCGCAGGAGATCGAAGGCCGCACGGAGCGCCGGGACAGTGGTCTCCGGCCGGGTCGTAATGCGATGGTCGCCGCCGGGCAAATAGCCCAGGTTGAACATGACAGCCCCCACGCGCCCCGCATCGGCAGGGTCGACGTGCTCTCTCAGCGCCTCGTGCCCGTCGTGCACCAGGCGAAGGTGGTCCAGGAGTGCGGCGTCTGCCTCGTGCACTCGCTTGCGGGTCGCGGACAGCGCGTCGGCTTGAATGTCGACCCCCAGCACGCGCCCCGACGCCCCCACCTGCCGCAACAAAAACAACGTGTCGTGCCCGTTGCCCACCGTCGCGTCGATGGCCAGGTCGCCCCTCGTAAGCCCTTCGGCCGCACAGCGATGCGCCGCGTCCAGAATGGAGGGGAGGGCCATGACGGAATCGGCAAACCAGTGCGCTGTGAAGAGCAGAACTGGTACCTGCCGCCCGGCACGATGGATCCGTCCGCCCCCGGGCCGACGACCGCAGGCGCCGGAGGCCGTACCCAATCCGACGAATTCTCCTCGCCCTTAGAACCCACGAGGAGGCTGCGCGTGGGGCGTTTGTGGAGTGTACATGTCTCTTCACAGGCATCCCATCTACATGGCCGTTGACGTCGACCTCGGCGCGCGCAGCTACACGGTTCACTTTCAGTCGTTGGCCTCGGTCCCCGAGCTTCTGTCTCGGGCATCGTCGGGACGGTCGCCCGGGCGGTGTCTGCTCGTGAGCGACGAGAACGTGGCGGCCCACTACCGCTCGCCGCTCGTGCAGGGCCTCCGCGACGCCGGATGGACCGTGCGCCCCGTGGTATTGCCGCCGGGCGAATCCACCAAGTCGGCCTCGCACCTGCACACCCTGTACGACGAGGCGCTGGAGTGGGGCATCGACCGGGACACGCCCGTGCTGGCCCTGGGGGGCGGCGTTGTGGGCGACCTCGCCGGGTTTGCCGCGGCCACGCTCCTGCGCGGCGTGCCTCTCGTCCAGCTTCCCACCTCCCTCCTTGCCCAGGTCGACGCCTCAGTAGGCGGAAAAACGGCCATCAACCACGCCACCGGCAAAAACCTGATCGGGGCGTTCTACCAGCCGGCCCTGGTGTGTGCCGATCCCGCTACGCTCGACACCCTTCCCATGCGGGAGTACACCAGCGGCATGGCCGAGGTCGTGAAACACGCCCTCATCCAGGCCCCGGCGCTCTTTGCCCACCTGGAGGCGCACCTGGTGCCCGTAATGACCCGTACGGACCGCGCGGTGGTGGCGGACGTGATCGAGCGCGCCGTGCAGGTGAAGGCCGACGTGGTCAGTGCCGATGAGCGCGAAGAGGGACGGCGCGCCATTCTCAACTTCGGGCACACGTTTGCCCATGCGCTGGAGCGTGCGGCCGGGTACGGCGCCTTTACCCACGGCGAGGCGGTGGCCCTGGGGATGCGGGCCGGGCTCTACCTGTCGCACCGCCGCCACCCGCAGGCCCTAGACCGCGACCGCCTGGACCACGTCGTCGATGCGATTCCGATCCCCGGACGCCCTGAGGACGTTGCGTTCGAAGACCTGTACGCGGCGATGGCGTCCGACAAGAAGAATCGAGGCGATACGATTCGGTTTGTGCTGCTGCGGGCGCTGGGGGAGGCGTACGTGACGGACGACGTGTCGGAGGAGGAAGCGCGCCGGGCCTGGGCCTACGCCTGCGCGTCCTGAAACGGCAGCGCGGCTCAGCTGTACCGATGGGTCCACCGCCCTCAACGAAGACTCTGGCGCCTGCCGCCCCAGCGCCTGCTTGTCACCGCACGGCTCCTTTTGTGCCCGAGTCCACATCCCCCCGCCGATTCCCTGTCACGCCCCTCTGGCGGTCCTTGCGCGTGGCCGTCACGGTTGTGTTTGTGAGTGTGGTCGCGATCACAGCCCTCACTCGCACAGAGGTGGGGCGCCAAGCGGTGCGCGATCAGGTGGAGGCAGCATTCAACCAGCGCTTCCAGGGCCGGCTCTCCATCGGGGCGCTCCGCGGTACCCTCCTTGGGACGATTGTGGCGGATGACGTAGAAATTTCTGGCCCGAGTGGCACGTCCGTGGCAACCATCGACTCGGTGCGCGCCGTTCCACAATGGTTTCCACTGCTGACGGCTGAGGTTGCCGCCCGGCGCCTCACGCTCTATGGCCCCCACCTACGGCTGCAGCGCGACTCGAGCGGGGTGTGGTCGGCTCCGCGCGCCTTCCAGCCCACCGCCCCCTCTGCCCCCAACGAACTTCGTCCACGCTTCAACCTGGCTGTGGCAAACGTGCGTGTGGAGGGCGGAGCAGTGACGACTCGCCGCCGCGGCCGTGCGCCCCCGATTGTGGAGGACGGGTGGCTGTTCGATTATACCCGCATGCAGGTGCGGCAACTCTCGCTCCGCGCCTCCGTCCGGCGCACAGGGGCTGCCGGCACTCTCGTCGTCGATACCGCCTCGTTCTCCCTGCCCGGGCTCTCCCCGGATCCGGTCCGGCTGCGGGGCCGTGTCCAACAAACCTCCTCCGGCGGGTGGGCCCTCTCCAACACCGCGCTCTCTCTGGGCACCACTCGCGTGGAGGGGCGCGTCGCCCTGCAAGGCCCTGCGGCGGACACTTCGGCCCCTGCGGTCTCGATGCGGCTCGCCCCCAGCCGCATCGATCTCGGCGCACTTCGGGCGTTGGTGCCCCGGCTGCCGGTGCAGAAGGTGGTAACGGTAGACGGCCCCCTCGAGGGCACCCTGCGCCAGCTCGAGACCTCCGGCCTGACGGTGCAACACGCAGCCTCCTCCGCCACCCTCGCCGGACGGCTGGAGCGCACCCCGGAGGCGTTTGCCATGGACCTCACGCTCCAGCAAAGCTCGGTGCGGCTCCGCGATGTGCGTGCAGTCTGGCCCAACCTACCCGAGCGCCTCTCCCGCTTCTGGCCCCGGTCGCCTTCGGGGCGTGGGGAGGCCGCCGAGGTGCGCGGGACCCTGAGGGGACGCCTCGCCCGTGTGCGTCCGGCCCCCACATCCGCCGGGACCGACCTCACTGCCACGCTGGACGTACAGAGCCCGCACGGTGGCGTCCGGGGCTCTCTCCGCGTCGCCCGCAACCCTGGGAACGCAGGCGGCGACACTGCCCTGCAGTACCGCGTCGCCCTCTACCCTGATCGCCTCACCCTTGCGCCCCTTCTGGACACACCGACCCTCACGAGCACCCTCACGGGCCGCGTGGTGGCGGAGGGCCGAGGCACTGCGCTCGGCGACGCGACGGGGACGCTGCGACTCGACCTGCGCTCTTCGGTGGTGGCGGGGCGCCCGCTGGCAGCCGCCACCGGGCGGATGGCGGTGAATGGTCGTCGGGTTGAGGGGCGCCTCTCGGTGACCCAGCCAGGCGGGGGGCGAGCGGTTGTGGCGGGCACCGCTGCACAGGTGGGCACGGCACGCCCCCGCTACAATGCCAGGGCCACAAGCACCAACCTGGATCTTTCTGGACTGGCTGCGGCGCTACCCACGACAGCCCTCAACGGCCAAATCGTGATGCGCGACATCGGCCCCGGAGCGGCCCAGGTGCCGTCTCGCGGCACCATCGCCGTAGACGTCGATTCCTCCACGCTTCAGCGGGCCGACAGCACCGTCGCCCTCCCGCCCCACACCGTTACTGCTCGCCTCACCCGCCCCGCCCCCGAAAGGTCTGCGGAACGTCGGGGCCGCCTTACCATCACCGGCTCCGTGGGCCGCCTCACGCTCGATGCCCCACAGCCGGAATCGGCCCTCTGGGCGGCCGCGCGCTCCTGGGCGCAAGGCCTGCACCGGGCCTACCGTCGCGAACGACACAAGCCCGCCCCCGGCAGCCCGGTGCCGTCGCTCTCGCCACCCCCACCCCCCCAAGACGCCTCGCCCCCCGGCCTCGAAGGCCTCCAGCCCTCCCCCGCTGCTTCCCCCGTCCATGCCACCGCCACCCTGCAGCTGCACCGGCCCGACATTGTGCACGCCTGGTGGGGCGCCTTCCCCAAGCGCGCCCGCGCCCTCACCGCTCGCGCCCGCCTCGCCCTCACCCCCGATAGCATCCGGCTCTCCGGAAAGATCTCCGCCGATTCGCTGCAGCACGACTCTCCGCAACGTTTTCGGGGCAGATCGGTGCGCCTCAGGTACGAAGTCGCCAGCCATCTCGGAACGCCCCTGCCTCGTGGCACTCGCGCCACCGTACGCAGCACCGCGGAGCAGATCATACGGAGGGGGACCGCGCTGAGACGTCCGTCCGTCTCTCTACGCCTGCACCGCCGCACGGGCACGCTTCGCCTGACCGCCGACCGCATCGGCGTCATCGACTCGCTGCGTCTGGCGAGTCAGGTGCGGATTTCGCCGCAGAGCAATGAGCTTCGCATCCAGCACGCCTCCTTTGCCCTCGACGATGCCACCTGGACCACCGCCGCCCCTGCCTCCCTCCACGCCTACGCCGACCGCCTCGTCGTTGGGAAGCTCCGCATTCAGCGCCCCCATCCGCAAATGCCGTCGCTGCAACGCGTGGACGTGAGCGGTGCCCTCTCTGCCGCCCCCACCGACACCCTCACCATCAACGCCCAGAATGTCTACCTGCCCCCGCTTTCACAGTCCCTGTCCCTCCCCAACGTAGTCGGTGGATCGATGAATGCCACCGTGGAGCTACGCAGCGCCCTGCAGCAGCCCCGCCTCTCCACAACCCTCACCGTACGCCGCCTCTCGTACGATCGCCGGGTGCTGGGCAACATGCGTCTGCAGGGCACCTACGCCGCAGAGTCGTCGACCCTGGCGGTGCGTGGACGCCTGCAGGCACCAGCGCAGCGCACCGGTCCATTGCCCGGCCCCGCCCTCATGCCCGGGCCCGTCCGCAGCATCGAGCCAAACCAGTTCTCCTTCCGCGGCACCGTCCACCTGCCCACCGCCCTGGCCCCGTCGCCCTCCCGCCCCGACGCGCTGGACCTCTCGGTCGATATCGAACGCGCCGACCTCTTTTTCTTCCGCTACATCTTTGAGGAACGTGTATCGCAAGTGCGCGGCTTTACCGCCGGTCGCCTGCACATCGGCGGGCACCTCCGCGATCCGGTCTTCGACGCCGACCTGCAAATCGTAGACGGTGGGGTGACACTTCCCCTCTTCGGGCTCCAGTACCAGGCCGAAGGCCCCGTGCAGGTGGATCGCCGCGGCATTCACATCGATCGGCTCGTGGTGGAGGACGACGACGGCCGCGGGACGGTCGAAGGCAGCATCCTGTTTAACGACTATCAATACTTCTCCTTCGACCTCGCCGCGCAGCTTGAGGGCCTCACTGTCATCAATGTCTCCCAGGCACGCGACCTGCCGTTCTACGGCACCATTCGCGGCTCCGGACCGCTGCGCTTGACGGGGCCGCTCTCCGATGCTACCCTGCGCTCCACAGCAGCCCGCACCACGCCGGATAGCGAGCTGTTCATCCCGGTCACCGCGGAAGCGGCGCAGGAAGAAAGCGGCTTCATCGTGTTTGCCGATTCGACGTCCCCCGCGGTCTCGGGGACGCGCGTCAACCGACGACAAAACATTCTCGCGGACCGCCCGGAAGGCGTGCCCTCGTTCGTTGACGGGTTGAACCTGGACCTCAATGTGACGGCCCCAGAAGCCTCCACTGTGCACCTTGTCTTCGATCCCGTCGTGGGCGATGTGGTGACCGTAGTGGGCCGTGGGCGCATTCAAATGCAGCGCACCGAGGGCAATTTCTCGGTGTACGGCCGCTTCCGCGCCACCAGTGGCACCTATCTGTTCACGGCCGGCGAGGTGTTCGTGCGTCGCTTCTCCATCGCCGCGGGCACCATTACGTGGGACGGCGACCCCACCAACGCCCGGCTCGACCTCGACGCCGAGTACCGCACCCGCGCCACCCCTTCCGGCCTGCCTGGCTTTCAGGACACCCAGGGCCGCATTCCCGTCACGGTCTTGCTCGACATTACTGGGCGCGTGGCCACCCCGCGGGTCGACCTGGGCCTTTCGCTCACCCGCAGCGAGCAGCGCGACCTGGTGGGCTCCGAATCGCTGGACGCCATCCTCAACCAACCGGCCCGCACTACCGAATACGCCACCAGCGTGCTGCTTACCAACACCTTTTTGCTCACCACGGAGTCGATCAGTGCCCCCAACGGCAGCTCCCCGGACGCCTCCGACAACCGCCTGGCCACCGCTGGCAACCAGCTGGCGTTCAACAGCGTCTCGCAGCTCGTCTCCAGCCAGCTGAATCGGTACCTGGGCAAGGCACTGCCCAATGTAGACCTCAACTTTAGCCTACAGGGCGAAACCCCGGACGACCTCGATCTCATCTACGGCGTAGCGCTGCGCCTGCTCAATGAGCGCCTTATCATTCGGGGCGAGGGCATCTATACCAACGATGACACCCAGACGCGCCCCGTGGAAGGGCCGCGGGGCGAAGTGGTGGTCGAAGTGCGCCTCAGCCCCAGCGTCAGCGCCAAGGTGTTCTACCGCCGCGACGGCGACGACCTGACCCGCAACCGCTCGCTCACCCGTAGCCGCGGCGTGGGGGTGTCCTACCAGACGCGATTCTCGTCCTGGCGCTCGCTCCTGCAGGGCCTCCGCGGCACAGCCGATTCTGCACGCGGCGATTCTGCACGCGGCACAGCCGACTCCACGGAGGCGGCCCTGGAAGAGACGTCTGAAAACGCCCCCGAAGAAGACCCCCCGGATGAAGACCGCCCTGAAAATCAGGCGCCCGACGACAATCCCGACGGCCTTCAAAACGAATAAGGAGACGGAAGCAGCTTTCCATCTCCCCCTTCCCTGTCTGCCCTTGCCCATCGGCCCTCTATGACTTTTCCGTGCGTGCTGAACGCCGCCCCCCGGTTCACCGTTGTCCTGGGGACAACACTGTCATAAGTCTCCACCGCGGCTTTCCCGCGGGTAGGTCTTCTTCACCGTCTGCCCTCACGACCCGCCTGCATCGCCATCGCAAACACACAACCCGACAGCCTCCGCCAAGACATTCTCGCGTATCTGCGAGAGCACCCGGACCAGGGGCACCGTTCCCACGACATTGCCAAGGGCCTGGGCATTGAAGACAACGACACCTACCTCCAGTTTTGCGACGTCCTGGCGGACATGACCGCCCAGCGGCTCGTAAAGCGCAAGGGCCGGAAGTACAAGGCCAAGAACGAAACGCGCCACCGCACCGGTGTTCTCAGTTGCCACCCCCAGGGCTATGGATTTGTCCAAGCCGTGGACAGCGAGGAGGAGTTCTTCATCCGCGAGCCCCACATGGGCGAAGCGCTCCACGGCGACCTCGTGCGCGTGGCGGTCGCCGCCCGGCCCACCGACGCCGGCGCTGATAAAAAGCGCGAGTGTGAGGTCGTCGGCATTGCCGAGCGCCGCTGCACGCAGGTCGTCGGCACGTTCCGCCAGCCGTCCGACGTAGCCTTTGTGGAGCCGGATGATCAGCGCATTTTGCAGGACGTCTACGTGCCGCCCAGTGCCACCGGCGGTGCCACACACGGCGAGAAGGTGGTCGTCTCCATCGACCGCTTCGACGACCGCAAGGCCTCTCCGGAGGGACGCATCCTGCGCGTGATCGGCTCAGCGGACGACCCACAGGTGCGGGTTCTCTCCCTGGCCATGAGCATGAACGTGAAGGCAGACTTCCCCGACGAGGTGGAGGCCGAGGCAGCGGAGATCCCCGTCGAAATTCCCGACCGCGAAATCGATCGCCGACGCGACCTGCGCGACAAGCCCATCTTCACGATCGACCCGGTCGACGCCAAAGACTTCGATGATGCGATTCACATCGAGCGGCTCGACAATGGGCACTACGAGGTCGGCGTCCATATTGCGGACGTCAGCCACTACGTCCGCCCCGACACGGCTCTCGATGCGGAAGCGCTGGAGCGCGCCACGAGCGTCTACCTGGTGGACCGCACCATCCCGATGCTCCCGGAGAAGCTCTCCAACAAGGTCTGCTCTCTGCGCCCACACGAGGACAAGCTCGCCTTCTCCACCCTGATGGAGGTCAGCCCCCAGGGAGAGGTCGTGGACTACGAGATCTGCGAAACAGTCATCCACTCAAAGGAACGCCTCACGTACGACCGTGCGCAGGACTACCTTGAGGGCGGCTACCCCAGCGACAAGATGGCGGCGGACGTGGTGCAGGCCAACCGCCTCACCAAAACCCTTACCAAGCGCCGGATGCGCGAGGGGGCCATCGACTTCGGATCCGACGAAGTGAAGGTGCTCCTCGACGAAGACGGCACCCCCACGAACATCATCCGCAAGGGCCGCCTCCGCGCCAACCGGCTGGTGGAGGAACTGATGCTCCTGGCCAACCGCACGGTGGCCCAGCACATTGCCGATCCCCCCGACCTGCAAGGCCGCCGCAATGGCGACGACGAGGCGCTGCCGTTCATCTACCGCGTGCACGACACGCCCGACGGTGAGCAGATTCGCCAGCTCGCGGAGTACGTACGGGTGTTCGGGCACGAGCTGCCCCTGACAAACGGAAACGCACGCTCCTCGGACCTGGCGGCCCTCATTGAAGCGGTGAAGGACGAGCCAGAGGAGCAGGTCATTGTGCGGGCGGCGCTGCAGGCCATGTCGAAGGCCAAGTACGCGGTGGGCAACATTGGGCACTACGGCCTCGGGTTCGACCATTACACCCACTTTACCAGCCCCATCCGCCGCTACCCCGACCTCATTGTGCACCGCCTCCTCAAGCGCTACGGACGCGGCCACGGTCCGGTGGACGTCGAAGAGCTGGCGGCGCGCTGCGAACACTGCTCCGAGCAGGAACGGACCGCCGAAGAGGCCGAGCGCGAGTCCGTGAAGCTCAAGCAGGTCGAGTACGTCAAGAACCACGTCGGCGACGTCTTTGAGGGCGTCGTGAGTGGCGTGACCAAGTTCGGGGTCTTTGTGGAAATTACGGACCTTCTCGTGGAGGGCCTCGTCCACGTCCGCGAGATGAACGACTACTACACCTACGACGAGTCGACGTACACACTGCGGGGCGAGAGCAACGGAAAGACGTACCGCCCGGGCGATGCGGTCACGGTACGGGTGGCGAGTGCCAGTGTGGAGGACCGCGAAATCGACCTCTTGTTTGCCGAGTAGCCGTGTGGGGGCCGGGCTATACCCCGCCCCATGCGAGCACGTGCTACTGAAGAGGCGTCGTCGGCGCATCAGCCGGCACCTCCGCGGCAAAATCGTGCACCAGCAGGCCGCTCCGTAGCTTGGGCGCAAACCAGGTAGACTTTGGCGGCATCAAGCTCCCCTCGTCCGACACGGCAACGAGCTCTTCGATGCTCGTGGGATACATGCTGATGGCAAGCTGGGCGTCGCCACGGTCCACACGGGCCTCTAGGGCCTCCGGGCCGCGGATGCCCCCCACAAAGTCGATGGTGGGGTCTCTTCGCTGGTCCGTGATGTCGAGGTACGGCTCCAGCAGGTGATCGCTCAGGCGCGACACATCGAGTGCGTCCACCGTGCGGGGGCCTGTGGCGGGGGGCAGCGCCAGGCGGTGCCAGGCCCCGGCCAGATACAGGCACACGTGGCCCTTCTGGCTCGGGACCGCCTCCTCCACATTCCGCTCCACCCCAAACGCCGCATCGAGGCGATCCAGGAACTCCACCGGCGCCCCCGGCACCCTGCGCACCACCCGGTTGTACGCCATGATGTGCATGTGGCTCATCGGAAACAGCACCGCCGTAAATAGCTCGTATCCGGGCGGGCGGCCGGGCTTGCGCTTCGGGTCCCGGACGCTTTCAGGCCCTGTGTCCTCGACAGACCGAAGGACCGCCGCCGCTCGGCTCGCCGCCTTGCACCGGTGGTGCCCGTCGGCAATGTAAAGATGCTCCACCTCGCAAAAAGCTTCGACCAGCGACGCCGGAGCCTCCGCCGTCCAGACGGTGTGGCGCACCCCGTCTTCGGCCTCAAAGTCGTAAAGCGGCGCCTCCGACTGGATCTGTTCCACGCGTGCGTGGATGGACGCATGGTCGCGGTAGGTCAGCATCACTGGCTCGGCGTGGGCTCGTTGCTCCAGGATGTGCCGTGTGCGGTCGTCCTCCTTTTGCGGCCGGGTTTCTTCGTGCTTCACGATGGTGCCGTCGGCATACTCGCCCACCGACACTCCCCCCAGGATGCCCGTCTGTACCCCAATCCCCGGAGCCTCCAGGCGGTACACGTAGACCGCTGGGCGCTCTTCGCGGGTGGTGTAATCCGCCTCCACAAATCGGCGCAGGTTGCGAGCGCCCTGGCGATACACCGCATCGTCGTAGAGATCCACGTCGGGCGCCAGGTCGATCTCCGGGCGGGCCACATGCAGGAAGCTGCGCGGCCGGTCTGCGGCCTCGCGCCGCGCCTCGTCGCGGTCCACAACATCGTAGGGCACGGAGGCGATTTCATCTGCGTACTGTGGGAGGGGACGCACAGCCCGGAACGGAAGCAATGTTGCCATCAGGACACGAGGGGTGGTGAGAAAAAAAATTACGGTATTGAGTAAAGCGCGAGAAGAGCACTCCAAACGCACTCGCTTCGCAGCGCAGTAGAGGTCCCGCGCTTTAGCCGGGGGGGTGTCAAGGACGGCCGGACCGCATCCGGGGAACCGTCGCGTCAGAAGCGAAAACGGAGTGTAACAGGCAAGCTCTGCGCATGAGAGCGCGGGCTGCCGCCCGGCGTCTGCCACCGCGCAGGGGTGAGTGTCGCTCTCAGGTGATGCACCAGTACAGCGACGCCCACCCCCAGCACCGCCCCCGCAAGAATGTCACTTGGGTAGTGCACGCCAAGATGGAGGCGACTCAGCGCGACCCCCGTCGCCCAGAGCGCGCCCGGCGCAAGGACGAACCAGTGCGGATGCGACATGCTCCAGGACGTAGCCAGCGTCGCCGCTAGCCCCGCATGCCCCGACGGGAACGACAGGTACGCGTCGCCCGGACGCCGCCTTGAGGCGTGCCGTTCTGCCCGTGCCCGCAGCCGATGCGTGACGTATGGACGCGGGCGCCCCACCGCATGTTTTAGTGCGACGATGGCCCCGTACGCCCCTCCCTGACTGAGAGTGAGCCGGTATGCCGCTGCGGCGGGGCCGGGGCGCCCCAGCGCCGCCGCCCGGGCCCAGGCTGCAGGCACGGCGCCATAAAACAGGGGACGAGCCGACCGGTGCGCTGCCCCGAGCGCCCCCCGCACGAGCGACGACGATGCACAGTACACCGCCGCCAGGCCGCGCACGTCCAGGGACCGGTCTTCTGTGGTACGGGCTTCTGTGGTACGGGAACGACAAAAATCAGCCCCCGATTCCTCCGACGCACCGCGCATCTGTGCCTGCCCCGCACCCGGCTGCATCCCCCCCAGGAGCACCACCATCACAACCGCCCAGGTCCACCGCCCCCCCACTACACCTCCTCTGCAGCCTCCTCGGTCTCCTCCGTCTCGTCTCCGTCCTCCGCTCCCTCCTCCGGGGACGCGAGGCCGATCTCCGCCCGGATGCCCGCCTTGATTTCCTCCAGCTGCTCCGGATGCTCGTCCAACCATTCTTTTGTGTTTTCACGGCCCTGAGCAATTGTCTCGTCCGCGTAGGAGTACCAAGAGCCTCGCTTCTCGAGAATGTCGTATTCCGTGCCGAGGTCAATGATCTCGCCCATCGACGAGATGCCCTCTCCGTAAATCAAATCAAACTCGGCTTCTCGGAACGGAGGCGCCACCTTGTTTTTCTTCACCTTCACCCGCGTGCGATTTCCCACGACGTCTTGTCCATCTTTTACCGCCCCGATGCGGCGGATGTCCATACGGACCGACGAGTAGAACTTCAGCGCCCGCCCCCCGGAGGTCGTCTCTGGATTGCCAAACATGACCCCAATCTTCATGCGGATCTGATTGATGAAGATCAGGACCGTCTTCGTGCGGTTAATGGTGCCCGCCAGCTTGCGAAGGGCCTGACTCATGAGCCGTGCCTGCAGGCCAACATGCGTATCGCCCATGTCGCCCTCAAGCTCCGCCTGTGGCACAAGCGCCGAGACGGAGTCGATGGCAATCACGTCCAGCGCCCCGCTGCGCACAAGCGTATCGGCAATGTTGAGCGCCTGCTCGCCCGTGTCCGGCTGCGAGATGAGCAGCTCATCGGTATCTACGCCCAGCTGGCCCGCGTAGGTGGGATCGAAGGCGTGCTCCGCGTCAATGAAGGCACAGGTGCCGCCCATCTTCTGTGCCTCCGCCACAATGTGGGTCGCAAGCGTCGTCTTGCCCGAGGACTCTGGTCCGTAAATTTCGATGATGCGTCCTCGCGGCACCCCTCCGACGCCCAGCGCATTGTCGAGGGCCAACGAGCCCGTGGGAATGGCCTCCACCTGCTGGTTCGGATCGTCGCTCAGGCGCATAATGGAGCCCTCTCCGTGCTCTCGATGAATCTGCTCGACGGCAAGGTCGAGGGCTTTTTCTTTTGCTTCTCCGTTCTTGTCGGACATGGTGTGGCAGCGAGGATTATGGAGAGAGGCGGGCGTGGAACTGCAAAGGGCTGTGCGCGCCCGGGGGGCGGCAGGACACAGACGATGCGCACGTGTAGCCAACGAGGGCAGCCGTAGGTTGGTCCTGCCCATTGCCAAAGCAGACCTACGTTGAACATGTATGCCCGGAGCAAGCGCCGGGGCGAGCGGTCGTCGTCCCCGTTCCGCACGTGCCGCTACGACCCTACTGCACGAGCGTGTCGTACTCCGAGGAGTGCGATGGGTCCATCTTCACGAGCATGCCCTGGGCCGCAGCGGCCTGGTCGCTGCCCGCAAAAAACGCCGTTAGTTCCTGGTATTTGGTCTGGAAAAATACAGACAGGGCAAAGGAGCGCGATAGCCGCCCGCTGAGCGTCTGCAGGCGGTCGAGGACCTCCATCATGGCAGAGCGGGCCGCCCCCGTTTCGCGCACAAACCGATCGAGCGCCTTCCGATGGTAGGTGTAGTAGGCCCGGCGGAGCGGCTCGTGCCGCTGGTTGAGGAGGTCAGACACCAGTTGGGCGCGGCTTTGCTGCGTGCCCACCGACGACCACCCAGAGTCGCCCGTTCCCTCCGCCTGATCCGCTACGGTACGGGCCGTTTCAAAGTGCGGCGTGCCGCCCAGGGGGCTGAAGGTGTCGTAGTCGTACCCCAGAATCAGGTACGCATAAAAGTCCAGCACAGACGTGAGAGAATCGTAGCGATCAAGGTCGTAGCGGAGCGACGCCCCGCGGCTGTAGTCAAATTCCCACTCCGCATCGTTAATGCGTGCGACCAGAGAGGACTGAGACGTGCCGTAGATGGGCCGGCGTGCCGTCACCACCAGGCGGGCACGGAAGGTGGACAGATTGAGGGCCTCCAGCACAACCACCTGCAGGGAGCAGTCGATGCGTTCGTGCCGGAGGAATGAATCGTCGGTCCATGAACGCGTGTTCAGGTACTCTCGGATTTTGCGCTGCAAGGTGCCCAAAAAGGCAAACTCCGATTCCGCCCCGCTGATCTGCGAGACGTCCACCTGCACTCGGCAGTTCAGCTCCTGGGCCGCGGCAGACCATGCCCCTCCTCCCACGAGAAGCCCAAGGGAGAGCAGCGTGGTGCAAAGCCAGAACGAAGGGCGACGCCGACTCACGGACGGGACACGGGGGCTGAAGGTTGGAGTTCATCGCTCCCAACCTGACGTGGCAGCAGAGGTTTCCTCTTTTGTTTGATTTTTTTCAAACGTACGTGTATCCTATTTATGAATGTTCGTCATCCTCCTTCTCTCGCCTCGTTGGCACTGATGCAGGGGTTGATTCGGGCGGTTCTGTGTGTCATCGCCGTTGGGCTTGGAGGGACGGAAGCGGCGTGCGGCCAGTCGGGGGTCGACCTGTGGGGCAACGGGCGGGCGGCGGGGCTGGGGCACACCACTGCAGCGCTTGCGGAGGGGACCGGGGTCCACGCCAATCCGGCCGCGGGCGCCGGGGCGGAAACGAGGCGTGTTGCGTTTTTTGGGCGGCAGAGCTACGGCCTTGCGGCGCTCCGGTACGGGTCGGTGAGCCTGCGCTGGCCCCAGGCGCTTTGGGACTGGCAGATGACGCTGCTCGGCGGGGCGAGCACCTTTGGCGGTGAGGGCTACCGTGAGGGGCACTACAGCCTGGGCATAGCACGGACGCTGTCGTTTGGCACCTCGCGCGCGGTGTCGGCAGGCCTCCTGGTGCGCTACTACCACACGCGCATTGAAGGGTACGGAGCCGCCGGCGCCGTAGGCCTTCACGTCGGCGCGCTGTTTCCTCTCCTCCCTGCTCTTCGCCTGGGGGTGCACGCTACCAACATCAACGCCCCCGCCCTCACAAAGGGCGAGCCCCTGCCACAGACCCTCGCCCTGGGCCTCCACTACCGCGTGCGCTCCGGAGTGCAGGTAGTGGCCGATGTGTTCAAAGATCTATCGTTCCCCGCCTCGCTCCGGGGCGGCGTGGAGGTTCGTCCCCTTTCGCCGATCGCCCTCCGGGCGGGCATCACCAGCTCGCCCGTGCGATTTACGGGCGGAGTGGGGCTCCGCCTCCGCCGTCTGCGCGTGCACCTCGCCGCCGAACAACACCGCACGCTCGGGTGGTCGCCCGCTGGTGCCCTCTCTGTTCGCTGGTAATCCTGCTTGACTGCCGTGTCCCAATGCGCCTGCCGTACTGCTGTGCCCGTTGGATCGTAACCTGCGCGGGGCTGCTGGGGCTGCTGGCTCTGCCGAGTGCAGCAGGACGCGCCCAGCAGCCCCGCGCCACTGCCCTCGACACCACTACGCTCACGGACCGGGTGGAGCAGGTGCTTGCGGCGGTCGACGACGCCCCCCAAACGGCGCAGGCTGCCGAGCGCGTGGCAGAATTGGTCGACCAGCCGGTGAATGTGAATCGGGCCTCCGCCGCTGCCCTCACTCAGGTGCCGGGCCTCTCGGGCACGGTGGCCCGCCGCCTGGTGCAGCGGCGCCGCGCCGACGGCCCCTTTGAGCAATGGGCGGAGGTGCGCGCCCTCCCCGGCCTCAGCCCGAGCACGCTCCGGGCCGTGCGCCCCATGCTGCACCTCGGCGCTGCGCCCACGGGGCTGTTTCCCAGCCTGCGCACCCTCACCACCAACCTCTCGGGGCGTGTGACGCAGCGCTACGCCCGCGACCTGGACCTGGGCCGCGGCCACCGCACAGGGCGCTTCGCGGGCGGGCCCGCGCGGTTAACGACCCGCCTGCGCCTGCGGCACGAACGCCGCCTGGAGCTGGCCCTTACGCTGGACAAAGACCCCGGCGAAGCCCTCCAGTGGGCACCTGCATCAGGCACCTACGGCTTCGATCACGTGGTGGGAAGCGTGACGCTGCGCGACCTGGGACCGGTGCGCACGGCGATTGTCGGCGACTTTGCAGCGCAGCTGGGACACGGCGTAGCCCTGTGGCAGGGCCTCCGGTTTGGGGGCGGCCGCAACCCCGTGTCGCCTGTGTTGCAACCGGGGCGCGGGGTGGTGCCGTACCGCTCGGCCTCCGAGAGCAACTTCTTCCGGGGTGCCGCGGCCACGGTGGGTCTCCCCGCCAACCTGTCGCTGACGGCGTTTGTCTCGCGCCGGCGCCGGGATGCGACGGTCGACTCGTCTGCCGCTGGGACTGCCGCCGCGTCGGGCCCACTGCCGGTGCGCACGCTCTCCAGCGGGGGGCTGCACCGCACGGCGACGGAACGGGCACGCAAGGGCACCTTCGGCGAAACGACCATGGGGGGCGCGGTGGAGTGGCGACCAGGACCGGTGCATGTGGGCGCGGCGGGGTACCACGCCATGTTCAACCGCCCGCTCCGCCCCGGCACTCGCCCCAGCCGCCGGCATCGAGTATCGGGGCGGCAAACATCTATGATGAGCCTGTACGCCACCGCGGCATGGAGCGCCTATAGCCTTTTTGGGGAGGTTGCACGAGCCCCCACGGGGGCGTACGGCGGACTGGCAGGCGCCCTCGTGGAACGTCCGCGCGCCGCGGCGGTGGTGCTGGGGCGCTGGTATCCTCCCGCCCTCGCAGGGCTTTACGGAAATGCCTTCTCTGCCGGCAGCCGCCCCCAAAACGAACAGGGCGTCTACCTGGGCGCCCGCGTGCAGGTGGCCGAGCGGTGGACAGTACGGGCGTCCTTCGATCAGTTTCGCGCCCCGTGGCTCCGCTTCAATGTGCCGCGCCCCACCACTGGGTGGGACGGACGAGCGGTCCTCGAGTACGCCCCGCGGCCGTGGCTGTCCTCGTACCTGCAGGTGCGGGCCCAGGGCCGCGAGGAGGCCACCGAACGCCCCGGCCCCGCAGGCCGCCCGCTGGAGGCCGTCCAGGAGGAACGGCGCACCTCGCTGCGCTGGCACACCCAGTATCGCTTCAGCGACGCGCTCACGACACGAACGCGGGTCGAGTGGTCCCGCCACACCACGCCTGCAGCCACCGCGCACGGCATCTTGCTCTCCCAGGGGCTGCGGTGGACCCCCATCTCCGCCCTGCACGTGGATGTGGGGCTCTCGTTTTTCGACACCGACGGGTTTGCGGCGCGCATCTATGCCTACGAGCGCGACCTGCGCTACAGCTTTTCGGTGCCGGTCTTTTTCGACAAGGGCCGCCGCTCTTACGTGATGGCGCAGTACGCCCCGTGGGCGGCGCTCACCGTGGCGGTAAAGTACGGCATCACCACGTACGCCCGCCCCCGCACCATCGGCTCCGGCCTCAATGCGCTCTACGGCACCAGCCGGCGTGCCCTGCGGGCACAGGTGCAGTGGCGATTCTGAACGCCTCGACTCAATCCGGACACGCTGCTCAATCCACTCTGTTCAGTTCACGCTGTTCAGTTCATGCAAGTGGCCTTGAGCGTATCGCGACGGTCGGACAGCACCGATTCCCACTCCGCCTCTTCCACCGGCGTATCGCCCTTGTAGTACTCCCACTCATCGACGCTTTCGTCGGAGATCACCACCGGGTTCGACATGTGCGCCACACGCTTGAGCACTGGCGAGGTGCCCATCTGGTGAACAAACGTGATGGTGCAGGCTCCGTCGGGGGCCTTTTCTTTTACGGACAGCCAATTGTCCCCACAGACCTGACAGCTGTAGAACCGGGATTCTTGCTCCCCGCCCATCAGGTTGTCCACGGCGTCCTCATCGTCGAGCGTCACCTGCATTGGTTGCAGGCTTTCACAGCCACAGGTCTTGCAATGGAGCTTTTCCATGAGGGCCACGGGAAAAGTGAAAATATTGCGTTTTGTGTGTACGACCGTCCCCGGGAAAAGTTCGTGGGGAGACGCCCACTGCCCGGGGCGGATCCCCCTCACACTGCTCCGGCGCTGCCCCCATCATCGCAACCATATCCCCGAACCGCCGTTGCGCATGTCGCAGTTCGTTTCTGCCTCGCAACCATTCTCCTCGTTGCCCCCTCAAGCGCCCCCATGACACACACGTTGGAACTCCGCTGGTTTTTCGAGCTCCCCTGTCCCCCGGCCGTCCGCGACGCCTTCGAGGCGCTCGGCGCCGTGGAGACCACTCAGCAGCGCGACTTGTACCTGCCCGCGGATGATCCAGCACTCAACCTGAAGCTCCGCAACGGGCAGGTGCAAATAAAGCGCCGACTTGCCGGCCCATTTGCCCTCGCCGTCGGCCCCGAGGCAGCCGGCTGTGCGGAGCACTGGGGGAAGTGGTCTCTCTCTACCACCGCCGATCCTCCCAGTGTTGCGGACAACGATTCCACCGGCCTCTGGTGTCCCGTCCACAAAACGCGGCACCAATGGTCCATGTCGCCCTCCACCCAGGCCGATCAGCTTTCGGGGCACGGCCTGCCCACCGTCCCGCCGGCCGCCCTCAACGCCGAGCTGACCACCGTTGCCGCAGGCGATGCCCAAGCATGGACGCTGTGCCTGGAAGCGGAGGGCCCCGTCCCGGCACTCTCTGACACGCTGCGCACTGCCGCTCCGCTTCTCTTTCGCCGGCTCCCCCTGGCCCTCTCGACGGAGGACTCCTACGGCTACGCACGATGGCTTCGGGACCAGCCCTCCGTTCACCTCCGCCCCCCCTCCGATGCGATCGTCTCTGGGCTTCCGTAGGCGCGCAGCTGCAACGTCGGTGTGCCCCTACGCCCCTGTCCCTCGAATTTGGTCGAAGGTCTTTTCGATGATGCGCTCATCGATGCCGTCGTAGATGGCACTCATGAGCTGCAGGGTGCGCTGGGCCGGGCCCTCGAACACGAAGTGCGGCGCCGCAAAGGTGCAGCGAACGAAGTCGGGCGCCGGGCCGCCGCGGTAGACGAACGTGCAGCCGTCGAAGGTACAGTCCTCGAAGTGCGTGCCGTCGATTTGCACATGTTCGGCGGCAAACTCACGGCCAACCACCGTGTCGTAGTCCGGGCGAGGTGCGGAAGTATCGTCGGGCATGGGGGACGGATGTGAAGCGTGAACCTGAGAGCGGCGACAGGCCCAGCGCACCAGGACCTGCTACTCGGGGTGGCGTTCCAACGTCGCCCCACCGTGCGTGTGCCGCTCCGTACCTGGAGCTGCGGAGACGTTTCGCCCGTCCCCCGCCCCATCGCGCACGCCCCTATCCAAGATCGCACATTGACACTCCCCCGACAAATGCGAAGCATTCACGCCCGTAAAAGACCGGGGGAGTCGACCATTCATCGACCGGAGCCGACAACCGCAACCGCGTCGGTCTTCTCCAGGCCTCCAGGGGCGTTTCCCAACCGGAGCTTCAGGGGGAGGCTCGGGCATGTCCTGCCCTATCGATAAAAGAGCCCCCGATACACGAGACAGCCGCCTGGGCATCGCTGACTGTACGGCGAAGCCCCTCTACGGGCTGATGCGGCTCCGAGAGCGGAGGTGCGAGACGGGCCTCGAACCGACAGGGGCATCCCCCCGCCCGTTCATGCCCCCGCACTAAAGCACGGGGCTCTACAAGCCCTTCTCGCGCTCTATCCAATCTCGCAGGTCTGCCAGGGGCTCAGTCTCGCCATCGGGATACTCGAGAACCCACTGCTCCGCCGCTGCATCGTACCGCAGCGTAGCCAGCAGGCTGCCGTCCGAGAGCACGCGGATGTCCACGGCTTCGTTTACGTCCTCCGGGGGGACCCCCTCGCTGAAGGCCCCAAGCGCATCAAGCGAGACGGTATATTCCACCGCCAGCGACGTCCCAATCTGCGTCGTGCCCGTTGCCGTCCCGAGCGCCGGTTCGTCGCTGCCGCCCCCTACATCCACCGTCGCAGCGGTAGAGGCGATTTGTTGACCATCGTTCTCAAGGCGGTCCTGAACGTCAAACGTGGTCGCGTTCGGGGATTCGAGAGATGCAGTGTAGTCGAGCGGGGGCAGGGCCACCGTCAGCGACAACGACTGCGGCAGCTGGAGGACGGGCGAGAGGGTCACGTCCCGCAGGTTCACCCGCGCCGCCGTTTCTCCATCCACCGAGAGCAGCGCCGCGAGGCGGGTTGGCACGCGGCGCTGCGTGCCGGGCCCAACTGCCTCTGCCTCGTAGGCCCCCAGGACAAACGTGGCCGTGTCGCCGGTGGCCTCCGACGGCGCCGGGAAGCGAAGGATCAGGCTGTCGGCCGGCCGCACCGGGGTCCAGGCCTGCGGGGCAGGCCGCCAGGCATAGACGCCCGTGCTGGCCTCATAGTTGAAGGAACCGCCCGTGGTATCGAGCACAGCTCCGAGGCCGGAGACCAACGCCTGCCCCCAGGCCGAGCGGCTCGCAGCATCATCGTCCGCGCCGCTCCCCAGCGCTGCGAAGGCCCCGACGGCGCTGTTGGAAAGCGCCGTGGCAGCCTGTTGCAGCCCCGCCGTGCCCTCTACAATCCGGCTGCGTGCCTCCTCGGCCGTTAGGGGCCCCACCGATCCTCCCTGGTCGCACGCTCCCAGACCGACACCAAGCAGCCCGACCACAAATAGAAAAGCAACTGTGCGCAATGGATTTTGCATGGACCTGGAAGTGATAATGCGGAATACGAGAGCTGTGAAAAACGGTACAGACCCGCGCAGGTGCCTCCACGCCCCGCCCCAAACGATACACACGGGTTATAGTATTGAGAGCGCGAGAGAGCCGTAAAACGCCCGGATTCACGGAGCGGTCGCTCCTTGGGCGATGTGAACCGGTCGGTTCGGGGACTCTCTCGTCAGCTTCAACGGAACAATGCATCGGCTTCCAGGCACGGTTTGTTGTCACACCGATAACCAAGGGGGACAACCAAGGGGGACACAGTTTTCGAGTATCTGTACCGTCGGGCTGACGGGAGCCTCGTGCGCAGAAATTTCTGCGTAGGCCAATGCCTGCGGAGGGCACGCAAGACCCGAAGTGAAGGAACTTCAGGCAGGCCTCGTGAAACAGGATGTCTCTTCCGCGAGGAAGAGCCCCACGATCTTTCGTCGTGGGAGAAGTCAAAGATCGATCGCCGTGCACGGCGCTTCATCGGCACCCCGGTGCCAAACGGCATTGAGACGGATTCACCGGGCACTACTCCCACAGTATTGGGAGAGAGTGGGCCAGCGGGTCCACCAGTGCTCAACTCGGACAATCCGCTCGCCTGAAGAAGACATGACGCCCCACGTTCAAAACACAAAAACACCCCACAGCAGACGCTGCGGGGTGTTTTTTGGCGGTGGGGGAGGGATTCGAACCCCCGGGACCCATGCGGGCCCTCCGGTTTTCGAGACCGGTGCATTCAACCAGGCTCTGCCACCCCACCGTGAAAAGGAGGAAGTGTCTCTGTAGTATTTCCACAACCCCAATACACTCCCTCCTACGGTGCGTTCCTGCGGGCGTCGGCTCGTGTAGTCAAAAAGGGCGTGAAGGGACGCTGCCAGGGAGCTACAGGGCCGCCGCCACAATGGACGGCACCGCCCCGAGCACAGCATCAAGCGCCTCCGTATCGCGTCCGCCCGCCGAGGCCAGGGCGGGACGTCCGCCTCCACCGCCGCCCAGTCGCGCCCCGAGATCCCCGACGAGCGCACCGGCCTGTAGATCATGCTCCGCAATGAGGTCGTCGGCAACGGTGGCCACGACGTAGGCCTTCTCCCCGTCTTCCCCCCGGCTGCCCAGCACCCCCACAGCCCCCGCGCCCAGCCTATCGCGCAGCTGCTGGCCAAGGTCCTGCAGATCGTCCATGCTGGCGCGGTCGAGGCGGCCCGTCACTACGGTCACCCCGTCCACCGTGGTTGCATTCTCGGCGACAAAGGTGTCCAGGCGATCTGCAAGCTGATTTCGGCGGAGCTGATCCACCTCGTCTTGCAGGCGTTCGCGCTCCGCCTGCAACTCCGCGATTGCGCCCGGCAGCGAGTCGGGACGGGACCGGAACTGCCGACGTGCATGCTGCAACTCTTCAAGCTGCGACTCCACGTGGGCCAGCGCGGCTTCGCCCGCGACGGCCTCCACGCGGCGCACGCCCGACGCCACAGACCCCTCGGACAGAAAGCGGAAGAGCCCAATCTCGCCGGTGGCGTCGACGTGGGTCCCGCCGCACAGCTCCATGCTGCGCCCCGACCAACGGGAGGACGTGGTCTCTGGGCCGAACTCGGGGTCGAACGTGATGACGCGGACTCGGTCGCCGTACTGCTCGTCGAAGAGAGCGGTCGCGCCCCGGTCGAGCGCCTGATCGATGGGCACGTCCCGCGCCTCCTGCTTGGGAATGTTGTGCTGAATGACGGTGTTAATGCGTTGCTCCATGTCCCGGAGCGTATCTTCATCAACCGCATCGAAGTGGCTGAAGTCAAAGCGGAGGCGATCTGGTGCCACGAGCGACCCTTTCTGCTGCACGTGGTCGCCCAGGGTCTCGCGAAGCACCGCGTGCATGAGGTGCGTGGCCGTGTGGTGGACGCGGATCTTTCGCCGCCGCTCGGTGTCCACCCTTGCCCGCACCGGCCCCTCCAGGTGCTCGGGAAGGGCATCGACCGTGTGGGCAATGCGCTCGCCCTCATACTGCGTGTCGAGCACCGGGACCGTGTCGTCGCCAATCTGAAGCGTACCGGTGTCCCCCACCTGTCCCCCGGCCTCGGCATAGAACGGCGTGTGGCTCAGCTCCACCTCGTACTGCCGCCCCTCCTCGGTCTCCACGACACGGACGGCCCGGATCTCAGCATCGTCGACGGCGTCCTGGTCGTACCCCACGAACACCGATGACTCGTCGCCTTCGGTCAGCGGTTGCCAGGCGTGCACCTCGCTCTGATCCACGGCAAACTCCGAGGCGGCCCGGGCCCGCTGCTGCTGCCGCTCCATGAGGGCGTCGTACCCCTCCATGTCGACTGCCAGGTCGCGCTCGCGGGCCATGAGCTGCGTAAGATCAATTGGGAACCCGTAGGTGTCGTGCAGGAGGAAGGCGACCTCTCCGGGGAGCGTGCCGTTGCGAGCCGTATGGGCGAAGGAGCGCAAAATCTGGCGTGGGTCGTCGGTGTCGACGTACGCCTTCTCCAGCAAATCCATGGCTCGCGAATCTCCCTGAAGCTCCCCGAGGAGACGCTCTTCCTCCTCCCCATCCTCTTCCTGAAAGCTCGTGACATAGGGCGCCACGCGCTCGAAAAATTCAATTCCGGTGCCCAGGGTCTCGAGGAAGCTTTCCTCCTCGGACTGAATGGCCTGCTCGATGTAGTTCTGTTGCTCCACGAGGCCGTCGAATTGGCCGCCCATCTTCTCGACGAGCGGATCGACAAGCCGGTACAGAAACGGCTCGTCCAGTGCGAGGGTCTGGTACCCGTAGCGGACCGCCCGGCGCAGGATGCGACGGATGACGTAGCCCCGGCCTTCGTTGCTCGGCATCACCCCATCGGAAATGGCAAAGGCAATGGCCCGGATGTGATCGGCGACCACGCGGAGGGCGATGCGCACGCGCTCCTGTTCGTCCTCGTCGTCGATTCCGAGGTCGTCGTAGCCGCGCACCTCCTCGCGGGAAGAGAGATCCGCCACGGCCTGGAGGAGCGGCGCAAAGAGATCCGTGTCGTACGTAGACTCCTTGCCCTGCAGGACAGCCACCATGCGTTCGAAGCCCATCCCCGTGTCCACATGCCGGTCGGCCAGCGGCTCCAGGCTGCCGTCCGTCTGCGCGTTGTACTGGATAAACACCAGGTTCCAGAGCTCCATGACCTGGGGATGGTCCGCATTGACGAGCTCTCGGCCCGGCGTCTCGGCCCGCAGCTCCTCCGGACGAAGGTCCACGTGGATCTCGGAGCAGGGCCCACACGGGCCGGTATCGCCCATCATCCAGAAGTTTTCCCTGGAGGGCTCATAGAGCACACGCTCATCGGGCAGCGGGGTCTGCGAGCGCCACAGGTCGTACGCCTCCTCGTCGGCGTCGAGGCCAAACTGCTCATCCCCTGCGTGGACAGTGGCGTAGAGCCGATCGGGCGCAAGCCCCCACCGCTCCACCAGCAGCTCCCAGGCCCACTGAATCGCCTCGGCCTTGAAGTAGTCCCCGAAGCTCCAGTTGCCCAGCATCTCGAAAAAGGTGTGGTGGTAGGTGTCGTGGCCCACCTCTTCCAGGTCGTTGTGCTTGCCCGAGACACGGAGACACTTCTGCGTGTCGACAGCGCGGGAATAGGGACGCCGGCCGGTGCCCAAAAACACATCTTTAAACTGGTTCATGCCCGCATTCGTGAAGAGGAGCGTGCTGTCGCCCTCCGGCACGAGCGACGCGCTGGGCACCTCTTCGTGTCCCGTGTCCGCAAAAAACTGAAGGAAGTCCTGGCGGATCTCCTCGGAGGTCCGGGGGACGTCGGGGGTCGGTTGGAGATGCGGTTCCATCAACAAGCAAGGAGGGTGATTGCAAGAAGCATGAGTGCGCCGTGGTCGACACGAGCATAGTCGTGTACGGCTCAGCGCGGCAAGGATTCCGGGACGCAGGGCAGCGTGGGGTAGCGGGAAAGACGTGTGCTCGCGGGGTCGGGAGGGCTGCGCAGCGCAAGCGTCGGGAGCTGCCCCAGCACTCGTCACCGCTGGTCGCTGGGCGTTGCTCGGGATACGTATGGATTCCCCGCCACGTACCACCGCCAGGGCCGCTCCACGCCGTTGGAGATGCCGATGCGCGACGACTGCGCCACCTGGGCCGCGTCCACAGCCGCCCCTTCAGCAAGGTACAGCGGGGCGTCCGTGAGAGAGGTGCCGTGCTGCGTATCGTCGATGCCGAATGCTTCGGTGAGTTTGCCGGGGCCGTTCGTAAGGTCCACGTCTCGTGAACGGTCCCGGCGCGTCCGCATGGCGCTGCGCCCTGCCACCGGCTCCACCGCCCGAATGAGGACGGCCCCTGCCGTGCCCTCTGGCTCGGTCACCACGTTGAGGAGCCAGTGTCTCCCGTAAATGAGATACACGTAGGCAGCTCCCGGCGGGGCAAACAGGTCGCGCCCCCGTCCGCGTCCCGCAATGACGCCGGTCTCCGGGTCTTTCTGGAGATGCGCGGCGTGAGAGGCCGGGTCGTCCTCCGTGTAGGCCTCCGTCTCCACAATGCGCCCCATGAGGCGCGGGCCGGTCGGCAGCGCATGCACCAGCACGTCTCCCAGCAGGGCCCGCGCGACTGTCTTCGTGGGGCGGTCGAAGAACGAAACAGGGCGTGAGGTCATGGATGCTGAACAGTTGGCAGGCAGTGGAGTAGACAAACTGTACAAAACTTCACCGAAGCCGTTCGCTTATGCCTTCGCTGTCCTCCGCCGATGTCGCCGTGGATGCCTCTACCGACGCAGCCAGACTCACGGCACTCATCGTTGAGGTCGCGAACGCTGAGGTCCGGCTGCGTCCGGACTCCGGGCATCGGGAGGTCCGAGTTCGTGCCATGCCCACGGAAGCCTCCTCCCCCCTGCCTCCCGCCCTGGAGCAGGACGCCTTGTCCGTGGAAGCGTCAGGAAATCGTCTACGTGTGGCCTCCGACACTGCACCCGTCTCCGCAGCGACGTGGCGCCAACACCATTGCGCGGCGTCCGCGGTGCGGCTCGTGATCGACCTTCCGCCCCGCCTCCGTGTGTCTGCTCATCTTCCCGGCGGCCATCTCTCGGTGGCGGGGCTGAACGGAGCGCTGGACGTGACGGCGCACAGTGGACGTGTGACAGCGCGGCGCCTGGGCGGGCCGGTGGAGGCAGCCGGCAGCGGCGGGGCGCTCACAATTGAGGACGCGACCGCACCGGTAAATGTGGAGTGGACCAACGGCCCAGTGACCCTCACCGGGATGGAGAGAGCCCTCACCCTGCAGACCCGATCCGCGCCAACCACCGTAGAGGGGGCACAGGGTGCCGTCGATGCGAGCGCCCACGCAGCCCCCCTCACACTGAAGGACCTTCGGGCCTCGTGCACGGCAACGGCCCACAGCACCACACTGCACTACCACGGCGCGCCCCGCTCCGATACGCTTCTGCGCGTCCTGAACGGAACGCTGGCGGCCTCGTTGCCCCACACAACGCAGGCTGACGTGTCGGCGGTTGGCAGCAGGGTTCGCCTCGCCTCCCAGGCACACCCCGAACACGACTGGCACGATGCGCGGACGGTGCGCCGCGTGAACACCACCCTCGGCACCGATGGTGGCCCGTCGCTTACAATGCAGGCGCTTCCGGGCACGGTGGAGTGCACCGTCCACTGAACAGCTCTGCCAGCAGCCCTCACACGCACTCCACGGCGAGCGCTACGCCGCCGCCGGTGCCGTGACAGATGGCCGCCAAGCCCATGGCGCCGTCGTGCTGACGCAGGGCGTGGAGGAGCGTGACGGTGATTCGGGTGCCCGACGCCCCGATGGGGTGCCCCAGCGCGATGGCGCCGCCGTGTACGTTCAACTGGTCGTACGGCACGTCCAGCTCGCGGTGGAAGAGGATGTTGTTGACTGCAAAGGCCTCGTTGTTTTCGAAGAGGTCGTAGTCCGCGAGCTCCGTTTCCGTTGACTCGAGCACATTGTGCACGGCCGGAATCGGGGCCTCGGGGAACCGCCACGACTCGCGCGCCGACCAGCCGCCGCGGTGCACCTTCGCAAGGGGCGTGAGGCCGTGCGCCTCAATCGCCTCTTCACTGGCGAGAAGCACCGCCGCGGCCCCGTCCGAAATCTGGCTGCTGTTTCCCGCCGTCAGCACCCCGCCCTTCGTGAACGCTGGGCTTAGGCCGGACAGCCCCTCGGCGGTCGTGTCCGGGCGAATGCCTTCGTCGGTTGTCAGCGTTTCCGGGCCGGAGCGCGTCTGGTACTCCACCGGAGCGATCTCATCGTCGAAGCGCCCCGTCTTGGTCGCCTCACCGGCGCGCTGCTGAGACAGAGCGGCAATTTCATCGAGCTCCGTCCGCGTGATGCCGTGCTCCTCGCAGAGCCGCTCGGTCTGCTCCCCCATCGCCTCCCCGCTGTTCGGGTCGCTGAGGCCGTCGCGCTGCATGATGTCCTGAAGCTGTTCACCGCCCGGCGAGAGCGTGTAGCCCCACCGCGCCCCGGCGTCGAGGTAGTACCCGGCGCCGGACATCGACTCGGTGCCGCCGGCCAGGATGAGATCGGCCTCCCCCGCCTTGATCATCGTCGCCCCGTTCATGATGGACATCATGCTGGAGGCGCACACCATGTCCACGGCGTACCCGTCGACGGTTTCGGGGATGCCGGCCTGCAGGGCTGCCTGCCGGGGCACGAGCTGGCCCTGCCCGGCGCGCAGCACGTTCCCGAAGATGTAGAGGTCGAGCCCGCCGCCGTCCACATCGGCCCGGTCGAGCGCCGCCCGCATCACGGGCGCGGCAAGATCAACGGGCGAATGGTCTTGGAGGGCGCCGCCAAAGCGGCCGATGGGGGTGCGCACGGCAGCGGCAACGTAGACGTCGCGCATGGGAGAGGAGAGATTGGTGAACGAATGTGAAACGTGTGCTACTGAAACGTCAAGCGGTCTCTTTGTGATCGGACGTTCCCCAGATCTGTCGAATCGAGCCGCCGATTGTAAAAACTGTCCCTGTGCTATCGATTCCGCTGAATTCGGGGAGGCTTCTCGACTCCGCTCCGCTGCGCTCGAAATGACTCCGCCTAAAACAACTTGCTTGACTCTGCACCAAGGCGTTTCTCATCCCGCTATTCCCGCACTTGTCCGCGGAGGCGGTCGGGATCGGTCGTCGGGGCCTCGCACTGAAAGTTCTGGCACACGTACGCCGCCGCCTGGCCGTCGCGGGGCGTCTGCGCGGCCGTAAAGGGGGCGAGGTCGGCAATGTCCGGCGCGTCGCCGGGCGGGCGGTGGAGGGAGACCGTCGTTGGGCTGTAGGTCTCGCGAAGCACCTGAAGGAGGGCCTGCGTGTCGTCCGCATCCTGGTCCCCTGCGACCACGACCTCTCGGGGTGATCCCAGGGCCCAGTCAAGCCCCATAAGCAGCGCGGTGAACCCCGTGGGCCGACTCCGCGCGTTCGGCCCCGCCCACCGACTCAGCGCCGCCGCTGTGTCCTCGAACTCGGTCCGCCCCGTGAAGCGCGCCAGGCGCAGCAAATTCATCAGCTGTACCGAGTTGCCGGACGGCATGGCCCCGTCGTTCGCGTCCTTGGGCCGCACGATCAGCGCTTCGCCGTCGTCCGGCGTCCTGTAAAACCCGCCCCGCTCGGCGTCCCAGAAGCGATCGAGACAAGCCTCCATGTGATCGCGGGCCGCCCGCAGCCACTGCGGCTCGAAGGTCGTTTCGTAGAGCTCCAGCAGGCCCCAGATCAGGAACGCGTAGTCGTCCAGCGTCGCCCGGATGCCCGCGTCTCCGTCCCGGTAGCGGTGCAGGAGACGGCCCTCCGCGTCGTGCATTTCGTCCCGTAAAAACTGGGCCGTCCGCCGCGCCGCCGCTTCGTACTCCGGCTCGTCAAAGACACGGGCCGCCGTGGCGAGGGCCGCGACCATGAGGCCGTTCCAGTCGGTCAGGACCTTGTCGTCGAGGCCGGGACGCGGGCGGTCCGCGCGGGCCTCAAAGAGGGCGACGCGGGCGGTGTCGAGGCGTTCGCGGAGGCCGTCTTCGTCCATGTCGCGTCGCTCCGCCTCCTCGGCCAGGGAGCGGTCGAGGTGAAGCACGTTTTTGCCCGTTCGCTTGCCGGTGCTCTCCTCCTGATAATTGCCCTCCGGGTGCATGTTGTAGAGGTCGATGACGAGATCTGCAAGCTCCGCATCGAGCAAATCACGGACGGCGTCGGTCGACCAGACGTAGAACGCGCCCTCCTCCATCTCGCCCGCTTCGTTCTCGCTGTCGGCGTCTTCCGCGGAGTAGAACCCCCCCGCCGGCGCCTGCAGGTCCCGAAGGACGTAGGCGATCACCTCGCGGGCCGTCGTCTCGTACCGGTCCTCCCCGGTCGCCTGGTACGCTTCGGTGTACGCCAGGACGTGCATCGCCTGGTCGTAGAGCATCTTCTCGAAATGCGGCAGCGTCCATTGTTGGTCAGTGGAGTAGCGGTGGAAGCCGTAGCCCACCTGGTCGAACAGGCCGCCGAGGCGCATCTGGTCGAGCGTCTCCGTCACCATGTCGAGCGCGCGCTCCTCGCCGGTTCGGTGCCAGTGGCGAAGCAGGAAGAGCAGGTTGTGCGGGGCGGGAAACTTGGGCGCCGACCCGAACCCGCCGTGCGTCCGATCAAACTGACGCGACAGCTGCCGCGCGGCGTCCGAAAGAAGCGACGGCCCCGGAGCGTCGCCGCCTCCCTCCTCTTCGGTCGAGCGACGAAGCAGGTCCGTGACTTCCTCGGCGTCCTCCAGTAGTTTTTCCCGATCGTTCTGCCAGAGCTTCCGCACGCGGGGCAGCAGGTCCATCAGCCCCGTTTGCTGGAAGCGCCCTTCTTTCGGCAGGTACGTGGCCGCGAAGAAGGGCTTGCGCTCGGGCGTGAGAAGCACCGTGAGGGGCCATCCGCCCTGTCCCCGCATCATCTGGCAGACGTCCATGTAGATGCTGTCCACGTCCGGCCGCTCCTCCCGGTCGACCTTGATGGGGACGAAGCCGTCGTTGAGGACCTGGGCCACGGTCTCGTCCTCAAAGGACTCCCGCTCCATCACGTGGCACCAGTGACAGGTGGAATAGCCGATGGACAAAAAGATGGGGTTGTCCTCCTCGTGGGCCTTTGCGAAGGCCTCCTCTCCCCACGGATACCAGTCGACGGGATTGTTCTTGTGCTGGCGGAGGTAGGGGCTCTGCTCGTCGGCAAGGCGGTTGGGCATGGGTCGTAGCGGGATGTACGTCCGCAGAAGGATGCGACAGGGCGGCGCCTACAGGGCCTGGGCAAAGTGGACGGCGTTGAGGAAGAGGCCGTTGGTGCCGTACCAGAAGGCGCGGAAATTGGGATTGTCCATAAACAGGACCACCTGCCCGGCGCCCACCTCGTGCGCTTCGATGGAGGCGGCGCCCTGAGCCTTCTCGGCTTGCGCCTCCGAGACGTAGCCGCTAAGGCGCGGGGTCTCTGCATCGTAGGTGCCCACGCTCGCGCCCGGCTCGTCGCTCGGGGCGTAGAAGCCGGTGCCCACACGGAAGACGGGCACTGCCTCGTCGTAGCCGTAGGCGACGGGGTGTGTGGTGTCGAGGTGGGTTTCGAAGATGGAGCCGCCAATCCCCTGCGCGCCATAGGCATTGGGGAGGTTGGCGTACGGTTGATTCTTCACCAGCGAGTCCACGTCGAGGGAACGCTCCTCCAGGTCCACCAGCCCGTGCTCGATGGGCCACTCCACGGCGTCCTCAATGCCGATGAGCGTCCCCCCATCCTCGACCCACTCCGTTACCTTCTCCTCCGGCAGATCCTCGAAGCGGCCGCCGGCCAGAACCATCGTGTTGTAGCGATCCAGGTCGGCGGACTGCACGTCGCCCAGGTCCACGAGCGAAACCGGCACGTTCATGCGCTCGCTCAGCAGGTGCCACACCTCCCCGGCGTTGTACGCGCTGGTGCCGCTGTAGCGCGAGCCACCGCCCGTACCGGTGACAATCGCCACCCTCGGCGGATTCAGAAGGGGCGAGTTGCGACTGCCGAGGTCCGGCCCCTGGGGCGTCAGGCCGCGGTCCACGGCGTACACGTCTACATAGTCCTGCGCCGCGATGCGCTGCACGACCTGGTGCACCGTGTCGGCTGGCACGCCGCGCTGCTGCACCTGGATGACAATGGCGCCGCGCCCGAACTCCTGCGCTGCCCCGTCCACCCGCGCCGTGAACGGATCGGTCATAAGGCGCGGACGGATGTCGTTGTTGTGGAGGCGCTGCAGGGCGCGCGGCGAGAAGTAGTGGCCCCACGGCAGCACGTAGGTGTAGTCCGAGCGGCCGCCCACGACGTCGCCGCTCTGGTAGCTGGGGTCCTGAAGCGGAGCGCCGCGGTCCGGCGCGTCGGTCACCGCGGCATGGTCCACGCCGAACGCAAGGGGCAGCGACCAGGTGGACACGTCGTAGAAGATAGAGTCGGGGTACGAGGAGGTGCGCTCCATGGCCGCCTTCACGAAGCGGCCCTGCGGCTGGTCGAGCGGCACCATGTAGGCCTCGCCGGGGCGAAAGGTGTGCCCGTCGGCCCGCACCTGCTCGCCCAGGTCAAACATGCGCACGTCGTGGCGGGCCAGGGTTTGCGCCAGGGCATGGGCGCGGCTGGGCGTCGCGGCCCGATCCACGAGGTAGGCCTCCGTCTCGGTGTCCTGGAGCGCCTCGTCGCGATTGGCAAAGAAGTCGCGCTGGTAGGTGAGCAGGTCCGTCCGCATCTCCACCACGCCCTGGAGGGTGGAGAGCGACGTCAGGAATTGGTTGCGGACGGTGAAGGCGTACGTCATGACGCCTTTCTCCGTCTCGTGCTTCAGGGCGCGGGAGGAGGCCTGCTCGAAGAGAATGCCCACCGTCCCGTTCACGTCGGGGTAGGTGGAGCCCTTTCCGTAGTAGAAGTCGTCGAACGTCTCGCGGGTGTAGAAGAGCGACCCGACCCGCTCGAGGTAATCGGCGTGGTACTCCGCCATCTCGCCCGCAAGCTCCTGGTTCCGGGCGGGCGTGTTGGGGTTGGTGCGGCTGGGCACGCCGGGCTGGAAGAAGTAGGTTGCCTCCTTCCCCATCTCGTGAAAGTCGGTGAGGAACTGCGGCTTCCAGCGGTGAAAGTACTCCAGGCGCCCCTGCGACGAGGGGTGCTGGGCCGGGAGCCAGTCGCGGTTCAGGTCGAACCAGTAGTGGTTGGTGCGGCCGCTGGGCCAGGGCTGGTTGTGCTCGCGGTCCTGGGGGTCGGCGGTGGGCGTGCCGCCCCGGTTGCCGTTCACCCAATCGACGAAGCGGTCCCGCCCATCGGGGTTAAACATCGGATCGATAAGCGTGACGGTGTTCTGAAGCATCGCGCTCACGTCGGGCCCGCTCCCCGCGGCCAGGTGGTAGAGCAGCAGCAGGGCCGCCTCGGTGCCGCTCGCCTCGTCGCCGTGGATGCTGTAGCCCATGAGTACCACCGCGGGCCGGTCCTGCAGGTCGGCGTCCGACACGTCGCCCGGCGTGAGGGTGGCCTGCCGGTTGGCGCGGCGGATTTGCTCGAGATTGTCGTGGTTGCCGGGGCTCGTGACGACGGCGTGGACGAGGCGGCGTCCCTCGTAGGTGCGCCCGTGCTCGCGGAGATCCACCCGATCGCTGACCTCAGCGACGGCCTCAAAGTACCGCACGACCTGCGCGGGGCGCGTGTGGCGGGTGCCAATCTCGTGCCCGATCACCTCGGTGGGGGTCGGGATCGCGTCGTCGTACGCCTCCGTGCCGGGCACGGGCGTGTCGATGGACAGCGGCAGGTCCTGCGCCACTCCGGGCGCGACGAGGCCCACGCACAGGAGCGCGACGAGAACGGACGGGCGGAAGCGTGAAAGCATGGGGACGGGGCAGCTGTGCAGAAGAGCAGCGCGGCGAAAGAGGCCTTTGAAAACCGCTTTCAGTATACGAAACCGCCCCGGCAGGTGAAATGACAGCCCCGTGAAGATCTCCGATTCTTAGTCGGCGGCCGTGGTCCCCGCGGACGGTTCCACCACCACTGTGCCCGTCGCGGTGTGGCCGCGGGTCTCCGGCCGGTACATCATCTCCGCCTCCGCGGGCGGATGCTCGAACGTGCCGGCGGTCGTGGCGCGGGCGACGTAGCTGTAGGTGTGCTCACCCGGCTCCAGGTAATCGGCGAAGAGGAGCACGCGGTCGTCCTGCATCTCGGTGTGCGTGAAGGAGCCCCACCACCGGTCCGAACCGGTGTCGGCCTCTTCTAAAACTCCCTGCGCGCTGGTCACGAATGCCTCGTTCACCGGCTCCAGGCCCGCGGGCAGCGCGTCGTCCACCACCACGTAGGTGCGGCTCGTGGGCGACGTGAGGCGCAGAGTCACCTTCACGAGTTGGCCCGACTCCACGGTAATCGTCTCATTGCCGGTCGGGAGCGGTGCGCCCACAGCTTTCCCCCGACGGTCGAGGCGCTGCATGGTGCGCTCCACCCGCAGGCCCTGATCGAGGGCGTCCTGAGGCGCACTCGTGTAGGTCGTGAGCCGCGCTGAATAGTAGAGGCGCCCCGTGCCGTCTTTCGACACGGCGAGCGGCAGTTCGCGACCGGCGGGGAACGCGTCGGCTTCGATCGTGGTCGCGCTCGTGCGCAGGCTGCGGCCACGAAAGGCCTCGTTCAGAATCGTCTTGCCGGCCAGCTGGACGGACGCGGAGAAGTCGGGCGTCTCCTCTTCGTAGGCGTCGACGTAGCGCTGGAAGGCCGTCACCACGGCGGCGTTGTCCTGCGTAGACGACCAGTGGCCCTGCTGGCGGCGATCCATCAGGTAGCGAATCATGCGCTGGGCGAGTGGCCGAAACTCGTCGGACGGCGTGACTTCCAGGAGCGCCGTGAGGCCGAACGCGGTGGATCGCACGTCGCTGCTGAAGATCCAGCCGTAGTCGTCGTCCGCCGGCGCCTCCAGGTAGGCCGTGGTGGCCTCCCCCCGAACCCGCTCCCGCAGCTGCTCCACGAGCCGCGCCTGCACGTCCGGAAGATTCGGCAGGTCGGTACTCAGGAGGGTGCGGAGGAGGTGGCTCTGCCCCTCCACGCTCGTCGGCGGGTGGCTGGCGAGCCAGTTGATCTCGCTCTCCAGCACCGTGCCGTGCTGGGCCAGCGCAAACAGCATGAAGGCCCGCGTGTCGCGCCACACGTCCTCGTCGTAGTAGTCGGGCCGGTCGCTGCGATTGCGCACCAGGTCCGCCACCGCGTCGATCGCGTTCTGGGTGAGGGGCTGCGGCACGTCGTAGCCGGCGGCGTCCGCCTCGGCCAGCGCCATGAGCGTGTAGGCGGTGACGTACGGGTTGACGTGGCGCCCGCCCTCCCACAGGCTGAAGCCCCCGCCCGTCCAGTACGATTGCAGCGAGCCCATCCAATCCCGCACCACCTCATCGCGGTTCTTGTCCTCAAACGCCTGCAGGTCGAACGCGTCGAGGAGCGCGCCGCCCGCCACGAGGGGCCGGATGCGCGAGGTGGTCTGCTCCAGGCAGCCGTACGGGTACGTGAAGAGGTGCTGCACGGCGCCGTCGAGCCCCACCAGCGCCGTGCTGGCAAGAGTCACGTCGAACTGGCCGAGGCCGGGCACGCGCTGCTCGGGCAGCTGGAGCGCCTCCCGGGCGGTGCCGTCTGTAGAGGCGAACGTGGCGCTCGCACGCTTCGTGGTGGGGCGTTTCACCGGGAGCGTGGTGGCCAGCGCGTCGGTCTCGCCGTTGAGCCGGGCGCGGAACGTGACGCGGGCCGTGTCCGCCGTGGGCGCCGTCCAGTCGAACCGCACCTCCTGCGTGGTGCCCGCTGCCAGCTGAACGGTCTTGGTCGACTCGTTTCGTAGCGTGAGGCCCTCCGCCGCCGCATCAATCGTGGCGGTGCCTGCTTCGTCCGACCGGTTCGTGACGAGCACGCCCGCCGCAAACTGGTCGCCGATGCGGGCAAAGCGGGGGAGCGCGGGCGTCTGCACGAGCGGCTTGGTGACGACGATGTCGGTCTGCGCGGCCCCGAAGGTGTGGTTGTCCGTCAGGGCCGACGCCATCAGGCGAAACGTCGTGAGGCTCTGCGGCAGCTCAAACGTGACCGACGCCTCCCCGTCGTTGTCGGTCTGCACCGCCGGGGCCCAGTGCGCCAGCGGGCGGAAGTCTTCGCGCACCTCCGACTTTTCCGTCGTGCCGCCCCCGCCCACGTCCTCCGCCTTCTGCCCGTAGCTGCGCTGCTCCACGAGGGCGCCCCGCGTTTCGGCGGTGGTGACGCCGAGCGGGCGCGGGCCGTAGAAGGTGTCGAACGGATCGGGGAGCCGGTACCCGATGAGGTCGAGCACGCCCGCGTCCGCTGCGCTGAAGGCAATCTCGCCGGGCACCCCGTCGCCCGCGGCGTTCGTGAGTTGGAGATCAACCGTCACCTCCTCCCCCGGCCGATACTCGTCTTGATCCGTCTCCAGGTCCACCCGCAGGCGCTTCTGGTCGGGGTCGACCGACAGGCTCGCGTACCCGATTTTGAAGCTGGGCGCGCCGGGGTCACTCCCTGCTTTCGGCGGCGCGGTGCGGCCTTTCAGCAGGATCACACTCACGTAGACATTCGGGAGGTAGTGGTCCTTGATCGGGATCTCCACCATCGGCGTGCTCCCCTCCAGCGTCGTCACACGACTCTGCAAAATCCCCTCTCGCTCCACCGTGATGAGCGCGGTGGCTTCCTCGTAGGGCGACTGCACCATGAGGCGGGCCGTCTCGCCCGGCGCATAGTCCGTCTGTTCGGGGACGAGGTCGATCCGGTCGTCGTTGTCGCGCTGCCACGCCACATACCCCTCCCCCGAAGCGTAGAGGTAGGTCTCGGTGCGAATCGCGTTGCCCCGCACGTCCTGGCTCGTGGCGCGGAGGCGATATTGCCCCCCCGCGGGAACCGTCATGCGGAGGCGGCTCGCCTGGCCCGGCTTGGTGTTGACCGACGCCGACCCAACGACCGTCTCGGTCTTTTCGCTGCGCCAGCGGAGGCGCCCGTCGGCCCCCACCTCGCGCACGCTGTTCCACTGAATGCGCACCAGCTCCACGGTCACGTCTTTGTCGGCCACGGGGGCGCCGTTCGGGTCCACCGTCACCACATCCACGCTCAGCGTGCTGTCCTGCGTGAGGTCCATGAACGAGGTGCTGGGTTTGAGGCCGACGTAGAAGCGGCCGGGGTGGAGCGTGGCGGTGGTGCGGTCGGAAATCTGCTGCTCGGACGGGGCGGTAACCGTGCCGCGCCAGACGAGCTGGGCCGGGGCGCCCTGCGGGTTGCCGGGGAGGCGCGTCCGCGGGGCCTCCACGCTGCTCGTGCTGTCGAGCGTGGTCTCCTCCCGGAGAAGCGTCTCGCCGAGATAGTCGGTGTCGAGGGGGCCGAAGCGGTAGCCGCGGTAGCCGGGCGGCGAGTACGCCCCGTTCTCCCGCTCCAGTTCCACGGTCGCGGGCTGCCCTTCCATCCCCGCCCCGAACAGGTACCGCGCGGAGACGCGTCCCTCGAAGAAGTCGCCCGCCACGTACGCGTCCCGCGTGGACCGGGCGGTGACCTCAAAGGTGGCGCGGCGGAAGGCGTTTACCTGGAAGGAGCCGGTGGCGATGCCTTCGCGCTCGTACCGCCGCTCGGCGGTGAGCGTCGAATCGTCAACGGATCCGACCCGCACGCGGTAGTCGCCGAGGGACGCGTGCTGTGGAACGGACCAGTCAAGATCGAACGTCCCGAAATCGCTGGCCTGGAGGCGGCGGTCCAGAACGAGTTCGTCCCGCGGGCTGCGGGCAACCACTCGCACGCTGTCCGTAATCGATTCCCAGCCGTCGTCCGTCTTGCTGCGCAGGATGCCCTTCAGGTGGACGGTCTCGCCGGTCTTGTAGAGGCCGCGGTCGGAGAAGACGGTGCCCGTCTCCGTCACCGCCTCCGGCCGCCACGAGTAGTTCACGTCGAACCGGTACGGCTCCGTCCCGTCGTCGTAGCGGCTGCTGGTGAAGGCGACGTCGCCCTCGTGCTCCACGATCGCGTACTGGGCCGGGGCGTCGTATTCGTTCGGCTTCTCCATCCCGAGGGCGTGCCAGCCGGGCGTCTGCACGCGGCCCTGCGCATCGGTCTGACCGCTCCAGTGGACCTCGTTGCTGTCGCCGCGGAGGGTGACCGTCGCGCCCTCGACCGGTTCTCCCGTAGCCAGCTCACTCACGACGATCACGTTCTGGTGCGGGCTGAACTTGCCCGTGAGGCCGAGCGTGGTCACCTGCGCGAGCGCCCGCAGGTCGTCTTCCCGGTCGTCCGCGTGGAGCGGCGGGCGGAGGAGGCGCACGCCCACGATGCCCGTGCCCGCCTCGCCCGTGAGCATCGAGTCGAGGCGGAGGGGGACGGTCTGCAGCGTGTTGCGCTTGATGGGCAGCTCAACGGTGCGGCGAGCCGCGACCGGGGAGCGCGTGGGCGCGTCGTCGGGGCGATCGTAACTGCGGCGCTGGTCGTAGGTCGTCAGTGCAGGCACGATCTTGTCCGCGGAGAGGCGCTCCATCCCAAGCCGCACCGACTCCACGTTGGTTACCTGCAACGGCACCACCGGGTGTTGATCCGCCTCGATCACCATCATCCCCCGATCCATGTGGAAATGGGGCTCGTACGGCCCCGTGCGGAACGACCGCTGCGCGAACGACAGCGTCTGCCCGAACTGGTCCGTCAGATTCCGAATCGTCAGCGTGTATTCCGTCTCCGGCTCCAGCTTGATCGGCAGCGTGTGTTGCACGTCTTCGTTCGCATCCCGCGCATCTGTCCCTGCCGACCATTCAACCGTCGGTTCGAAGGAGAGCGCCTTCCGCAAATCGCCGAAGCGAACCGGGGTGCTGAAGTGCAGACTGATGTCGCGATCCGGCGCGTACGGCCCGTCATCAAAATAGTGGCGGAATTGGGCGATGCGCGTCCACTCCAGCTCGGGCCGCACCCGAAACTGCACCGTCCGCTCCCCGCCAAGGCCGAGCGCGTAGTCCCTGCTAGGCAAGCCCTCCTTCAGCGTGACCGTGTACGATGCTCCCCGTTCCAACGGCCCGGCGGGCGCCACGACCAGCGTGCTGTCTCCGTCGTTCGTGACGGAGCGTACCGGAAAGCTCGCCTCCACGTAGCCCCGCGCCGCCTGGCCCCCCACCGGTAGACTGAATGAGAGGCGGACCGAGTCGTCGGGCGCGGCGAACTCGGCCCCATCCGCGGGCGACGACGTGACGAGCTGCGGGCGCGGGGTCTGGAAGGTCCAGGTGTACGCCTCCGGCAGCGTGGTGCCGTCGAGGTCCGAGACGGTCGGGGCCAGCGTGACGGTGTACTCCGTGGCGGGCCGCAGCGGCTCGGACGGCTGGTGGACGAGCGTCTGCGTCCCCTCCCACCGCAGCGACCCCGGTACGGCGGGCTCGATCGTGAGGGCGTCCTCGGGCGGCGGGGTTGCCTCGCCGAGCGGCACCATCGGGCGGCTGAAGGTGACCGAGATGGGCTGCCGCTCCTGCAGCGTCTGGAGCTGGCCGCCGGGCGTGGCGCTGAGGATGCGAAGCGGTCCCTCCAGCGTCGGCACGTAGTCCTGTGCCTGCTCGGGAGCATCGAGAGCCACCTGCTCCACGGCCACCTCGTCGCCGGACGGGGCGGGGGGGCCGCCGCAGGCGGTGAAGAGAATCGCGAGGACGATAAGCGTGGCAGCCTGGAGGAGACGGGGGGACATGGAAGCAAAAAGCACTGCCGGAAGAAAGAAGGAGTCTGTGTTGTGTCGTGTGCTACGCTTTTCGGGTTGGTCTTTGCGTGACTCGTGAGGCGTGAAACGTGAGGTTGGGTTGTCTCACGCATCACGATTCACAACCCATTGCTCAACGTTCGGCGGGCCGACCGCTCGTGTTCGACGCGGAGACGACTCGAATGTGAACTGCCGGGCTACGAATAGCCTGCCCCTCGTGCCGCGCCCGCAGCTCGATGCGGTGCGTCCCCGGTCGCAGCCGCCACATCACGCGCCCGGTGCCCGAGGCGTGCCGGGTGCCGTTCACGACCCAGTGCACGTCCCGGAAGGCGTCCGGCGCCGTGCCCTTCAGCGAGAGCCGCTGGTAGCGGGCGCGCAGGACCGGGTCGACGTAGAAGAGCGCCTCGTCCGCGGGGTAGCGGATGCGGAGCCGATCCGTGACGCGAGGGGATTCTTTGACGATATTCGCTGGCTGCTTCTCTGTCTGGAATTGGTGTTCATTTTTGCCTAGATGCAAAAACGAACCAAAAAGATCACGGCTGTGAAGACTCGGGCTGACTCCAGCTCCGGCGCCGCTACAATCAATCAAACTCGCCCGACTCCCTCCGGTCCTCGGGCTCGGACACGATTGATCGTGGCCGCTCTGCCTCCGCCTCCGTCCGGGCGCCCGACTCTTCGAGGCCGGGGAAACGGCTTCAAGGTCACTGCAAGAATTCCTCGATTCGGAGCAGGCACCCGCGTAGGAGCGGTCCCCGTCGTATGAGGGTGGGAGTGGGACGTCGTGCTCGCGCATCCAGGCGTGGTAGCGTTCGGGATAGACCGCGTAGCGGGTTTT
>CAJXLV010000015.1 GCA_913056185.1 uncultured Bacteroidota bacterium | reverse complement strand
CCCAGCATTATGGCATTCATCGGCATCGACCTCGGCACCACCACCTCGGAAGTCGCCGTCTACCGCGATGGCGCTCCCCACATTTTGAAAGACCTCGAGGGAACTTCGGTCACTGATTCACTGGTGGGCATTGACCCCGATGATCGTCATCTCAAAGTCGGCACCAAGGTGAGGGACTTTCTCGAACGAGATCCAGAGAACAGCGCGAAGGAGATCAAACGATGCATGCACAAACAAAACTATACTGTTGAATTAGGGGGAGAGCAGCATCCCCCGTCGGAGATTTCGTCGATGATCCTCAAGCATCTCAAAATCTCCGCCCAGAAGCGGCTGGATGAGGAGGTCGACCGGTGCGTGATCACCATCCCTGCCAACTTCCCTGATCCGGCGCGACGGGCGACTCTTCAGGCTGGGAAGATTGCTGGAATGGAGGTCGAGCGTCTCATCAACGAGCCGACAGCAGCAGCGCTGGCCTACGGACAGCAAGAGACGATCGAGGACGAGAATATCATGATTTATGATCTGGGCGGAGGGACCTTCGACGTATCCATCGTGGAGCAAGTAGGGCCGGTCCTCGACGTTAAGGCGTCCTCCGGAGATAGGCAATTGGGAGGCGCGGACTTCGACCGGGCCCTGCTGAACCACGTCGTAAAACGCTTAGAGACAGACCACGGTCTGGAAAGCCCGGAAGAAAAAACGGGCGCATGGTATGACCTACTCCACAAATGCGAGAACGCGAAGAAGGTCCTGAGCGACCAGCAGAAGACGACCATCGATTATAAGGGACTGGCGAACACGGTTGAAGTGACCCGGTCCACATTTGAAACCCTCATTGCCCCGATTGTCGATGAGACAGAGTCTTCGATTCGACATGCACTAAACGAGGCAGGCCTGGATCGGAGCGACATCGACCGTGTGATCCTGGTGGGCGGCAGCACGCGCATCCCATACGTGCAACAGCTGGTGGAACGCGTCATGGGACAGATGCCTCGCTCCACCATCGATCCGGACAAAGCTGTTGCGCTGGGAGCCGCTAATCAGGCGGCCATCATCGATGGAAGAGCTGATGGCATCATTATGGACCTTTGTGCGCAGTCCTTTGGGACTGCCGTGGTAGACGCACAGACCGGACAGCCAGGGCGCTATAGCATTATTATCCCGGAGAATGGAAAATATCAGAAGGAGTATACAAAAACCTACCATACAATTACCGAAAATCAGGAAATTATTGACTTCCGGGTATATCAACGCGATACGGGTGTTGATATCAAGCGTGCTGAGATAGAAGGGGAGCCCAACGATGGATTCACCCTGATCGGAAAGCAAGAAATTGAGGTTCCTAAGGGGCCAGCCGGCCAGAAAGTAGAAGCGACATACAAATACACCCTGGATGGCACCCTTGATATCAAACTGAACTTTCCCAGGACTGGTGAGAAAAGAGAGTTCCGGACGCGTGCTGAGGTAGACGAGGAACAGATCGAACGCTCTCGGGCGAGGGTGGAGAATGCCTGGAAGGAGTCGACGTACCTCGACGACGTGGAGGCGCTCATGGACGCGGCGCGGCGCGAGCTGGAGAGCGGCGACCTCAGTGCGGAGAAGCAGCAGCAGGTGGAGACTCTCATGCGCCGAATGAAAGATGCCCTCGCCGCCGAGGACGAAGCGGCGGTGCGGCAGCTGGAGGAGGAGCTCACGGACCTGCTCTTCGAACTGGACCTGTAGCGGCCCCGACTTCCGTCCGTTCTTACGCACTGTTGAGGGCCGAGTCATGGACTACACGTCCGTAGAAGGACCGAAGGACATCGCCATCCGGGTCCCTTCCGAACATGCCGACGACGAAGACCGCCGAGACGCCCACGCGTGGCTTCTGCGGCTGGCGGGTCCGCACTACAACCGCATGCTGGCCGCCGAGCGCGACGGGCGGATTCCGGAGGCTCTCCGCCAGGCCCGGGCGGCGGTGCAGTACGGCGCCTACGTGCCCCGCGTCGTGGCGGGCGCGTTTCTCGTTGCCGCCAAGCACGGCGACTTTGACCTTGCCCGGTGCCTTTTGGAACGCATCCGAACCCTCGGGCTCGACGATGCCGACGCGTACGAGGCGCTGCTCCGTCGCCGCGTGGAACGCTGGAATCAGTTCCTGGACGATCCGACGGCGCTCCGCGAGGCGTATCAGCAGCCGACGGTCACCCCGTCGTACCGCGAACTGCTCCTGCTGGCGGACCGGCTCGATGGACCGCCGACCGAGACGGAGCGCGAGCATCTGTCGGCGTGCGGGTTCGTGGGAGAGGGGCCGCCCCGAACACAGGTCGCATCGTCGAACGCAGAATCCTCGTCGCGTGTCCGGCGCTCGGGGCCCGCGCTGGTCGCGGCGTGTCTCTTGGGCGTACTCCTCGGCGGGGGCGGGCTGTATCTGAGTCAGGGGGATGGATCCGACGCCCCCCCTCCGCCGCAAACCGCCACCTCGACCCCGGCGCCCGACAGCCTCGTGGAGCCGGAGCGCTACGAGACGGCCCTTCGGGTGAGCGCCCTTCTGGCGAACGGGCGCCCCGATCGGGCCTACCGGGCCCTTGGCGAACTCAATCCCGACTCGACGCAGGCAGCAGCCGTCGATTCGCTTCGCACCGCCACCCACCGCGCCCTCTACCGCACCGGCCGGCGGGCGTGGGACGCTGGTGAGTACGAGCGCGTGGTGCGGATGCTGCGGCCCATCCGGGACGTTTCGGTCGGGGCCCCGCAGGAAAAGTTGTACGCCCTCGGGGTCTCCGCCGCGCAGACGGGCCGAGACTCGCTGGCCGTGGCGACGCTCCGGGCGCTCATGCCCCAGATCGACGCCCGCCACCCTCACTACGAGGCGCAGGCGGCCTACCTGTTGGTCGAACGGGGACCGCCCACCGTGGCGCAGCGCTACGCCCGCCTCATCGCTGACAAATACGGCGGCACCATCTATGACAACTCGGTGGTTCGCGCCCGGCGTACTGGGGAATGAACGGCCTCTTGGCGATTCGCCTCTCCCCCAACGGCCGACGCGCAGTGGCGCATCGCTACGGGTCGCTGCGACCGGCGACTGGTCGATATCCGTCGCTCGGCGGTTCTATCAACTATAGGACTGAATACATTCTCTCTCCTGGTTCACCGCTCTGCCATGACCGCTTCCGATTCGCACTACGACGTACTCGGCGTCGCGGAGGATGCCTCGCAGGAGGCAATCAAGGACGCCTTCTTCGAGCTCGTCCGCGAGCACCCGCCCGAACAAGACCCGGAGGCGTACCAGCAGCTCCGGGAGGCCTACGACGTGCTCTCTGATCCCGTCTCGCGCCGCGAATACGACACGATGGCCCAGTACGGCGACGAGATCGAATCGCTGCAAGAAGAGGCTGAGGTGCTCCTCAATCAGGAGCCTCCAGCCCCGCAGGAGGCGATTCAGAAACTCAAGCGGGCGACGGTCCTGGGGCCGGACATCAGTCTGCTCCGCAACATGCTGGGCAACGCATACCTGATGGACGAGCAGCCGGAGAAGGCGCTGACGCAGTTCGAGGAGGCGGTGGAGCTGAACCCGGACAACGAGGCGCACCACCTGAACCGGGGCTACGCGCTCCGCGACCTCGGGCGGTCCCGCGAAGCCGAAGAGGCGTTTCGGACGGTGTGGGAGGACGACGCGGGCAACTACGCGGCGGCGCGGGGCGTGGCCGGGGCGCTGGCCGACCGGGAGCAGTTTCGGGCGGCGCACGAGGTGCTCGATGAGGCCATCTGGGCCGACGACGTGCTCGACTTCGAGGACTTTTTCTGCTACTACGATAAGCTTCACCTCTACCTGGCTCAGCAGGAGACCGATGCTCTGGAGCGCGCGCTCGACACGGTGGTCGATATGGCGGAGAGGCCGGACGACCGCCAGTACGCGGCGTTTATGCTGGTTCAGTTGGCCGATGAACTTAAGGCCGCAGGAGCGTTCGGCCTTGCGCACCGGTTTGGCGAGACCGCCAGGGAATTGGATGAGCGGTCCGTGAACCCTGAAGTCGTCGAGCAGATTGGGGAGTTCCGAAACTTGGAGGAAGACGTAGAGGCCATCATGGACTCGGGCCGCTACCACGAGGCCGTGCAGCAGATGGTGGCAATCTACTACGACCAGTTTACGGGGGCGATGAGTGAGCGGCAGGCGGAGACGGCGGCCGAAAATCTTGTGCAGGGCCTGGATAACCTCATGCAGGCGGATCCGGACCACACAGAGATCAAGAAATCCCTTCGCCGCATCCGCTCTCGTCATCCGAAAGCCTTCGACCTCAACCCGGAGCTCTTTGAGGCCATTCTGGACGTGCCGGACGCAGAGCTGTTCGTGGCCGACTGTCCGCACTGCGGAGAGCCGGTGATGGCGGAGAAGGGACTTTCCGGCGAGATGCACTGCCCGCACTGCTCGGGACGTGTGTATTCAAACGGTCGCGGATACGAGCCTCTATCCGCCGGTGGTGCACGCTCGTCGCCCAACGACGACTGCTTCGTCGCCACCGCTGTCTACGGCGACGTCGACCACCCGGACGTGCGCCGGTTGCGTCGGTTTCGCGACGAGACGCTGCGGCAGGCGGCGTGGGGCCGCACCTTCATCGCGTGGTACGAGCGCTACGGCCCCGGCCTCGCCCAGCGGCTGGATGGGCGCCGCCGTCTCCAGCGCGGCATTCGGTGGGTGCTGGCGCGGTTTGTGGAGCGGGGGTTGCAGTGAGTCCCCGTCCCCAATTGCCAATAAAGTCTCCTCTACACGTCCGCAGGTTCGTTCGTCCAGATGCACAAGCAACAGGAGCGGCTACCCCATGAGTTGACTTCTCCCCCGGCTGCACGAAGAGGACCCCTCCGGGGCAAAGCGCGGGGGAGTTTTCCTCACGGATTCTTCCTCACGGAAAAGACGTCCGGTTTCACAGGACCGGCTTCGATCATTCGCGTGCTCTGGAGCTGCCGCTCTGAGCAGAGGCGGACCGACGTCTTCCGTGCCCTCCGTAGGCATTGACCTGCGCAGAAATGTCTGCGCACGGACGCTCCCGTCAGCCCGACGGTACAGATGCCCGAAAACTGTTACTCGAAACCTGTGTCCCCCCTGGGTATCGGCGTGACGTTGAGCGACATCGTCAACGTGGCACGCTGTTTCGTTGGGGCTGGCAAGAGAGTCCCCGAACCGACAAGTTCATATCGCCCAAGGAGCAACCGCTCCGTGAATCCGGGAGTTTTACGGCTCTCGCGCTCACTCAATATTATATCGCCCGCCGCCTCTTCCCCCGGCGTGAAACAGGGCAGGTGCCAAGATCCGTTCTACTGCAAACATCCTTTCGCCTTTGCTGACCTCACCACGCTTCTCTTCCTCCTTATGGACCTCACCTACTTCGGGCATTCCACCTTTCAGCTCCGGACCGGAGACACCACGCTTCTCTTCGATCCTTTCTTCGCGGAGAACCCACATACCGAAACCGACCCGGCTACGCTGGACCCAGACGTACTGTTGATTACCCACGCCCACTTTGATCACTTTTCGGACACGGAGGCGGTTCTGGCACACAGCAGTCCGCTTGTGATCAGCAACTTCGAGATCACTCAGCATGTGCAGCAGGAATTCGGTCACGATGCGATCCAGCCACTGAATGAAGGAGGAAGCCAGGACTTTGAGTGGGGCTACGTGGAGGCGACGCATGCGCGCCACAGCTCCTCCTTTCCGGACGGCTCGTACGGAGGCATGGCCGGTGGCTTTGTACTCCAGGTAGACGACACGGTCATTTACAACACCGGCGACACCGCCCCCTTCGCAGAGATGAAGTGGATCAGCGACCTCTGGGAAGTGGACGTGATGCTTGCGCCCATTGGCGACGTGTTTACGATGGGCATCTACGGCGCGCTCCATACGGCCGAGATGATCGACCCCGACCTCGTGGTGCCGCTGCACTACGATACCTTCCCGCCGCTCGAGACGGATCTGGATGCGTTTGAGGATGCGTTTGCGGACGCTGGCTACAGCACGCGCGTCTTCGGGGCGGGCGAGACAGCTGCGCTTTAAGTAGTCGGCAAAGCAACGGTGCGCATCGTCATGTCGCGCAGGGCGGTTTGCCCGCCCTCTCACGCTTCAACGAGACGAGTTGAGGGAGTCTTTGCCCCAGCAGCGATCAATCCCTCGGCGGATTACACATCCGCGATGGGGGGCGCATGCGCGAACACCCTCGGCATGCGGGTAGTTGGCATGCGGATGGTTGGTGTGCGGGTGGTGCCATCACACCGGCTACTCAGACCCAGAACCTGTCGGGTCGTTCGCCCCGAGATCCTTCTTTGCTTCGGCCGGGGAGGCTTGGGTACGCCTGCTGCTTCGTGCGTTGAGGCGTGAAACGCAAGGCGCGCGGAGGCACTCCTGGTGTCATAAATCGCGCATCACGAATCGCGCATCATAAATCGCGCATTACCGCCCACGCTCTGGCCCGCCAGGACCGTTCTCTTCTCCATCCCGGACCTTTCCTCGCTCAACCTGTGACCACCCTCGGCATTGTGTCGGATACGCACGGCTATTTTCACCCTCGTCTGGCCGAGGACCTGGCGGGAGTGAACCGGATTCTGCACGCCGGCGACGTTGGCGACCCGGCAATCCTGGATGGACTGGAGGCGGTGGCCCCGGTCACGGCCGTATGGGGAAACGTCGACGATACGTCTGTTCGTCGGCGCACCCCGGAGCACCAGCGGCTCCGTGTCGAGGGGCTTGACGTGTGGATGACGCACATCGCCGGGCGGCCCGGCCGGTGGCAGCAGGGCATGGGCGAGAAACTGCGCGCCAACACGCCGGATCTTTTCGTGTGTGGGCACAGCCACATCCTGCAGGTCGAGCGTGTGGAGGCCCTCGGCAACATGCTGTTCGTCAACCCCGGCGCTGCGGGCCAACAGGGCCTCCATCAGAAAAAGACGTGCCTCCGCCTCACCCTGGAGGACGGCCGGGCCACGGAGGCAACGGTCATCCACCTCGATGCCGACGCGTCCCCGTCCTCGTCCCCTGCTGCGTCATGACCCGTCGCGACCCGCGGCACCGGGGCCGACGCTACGACGGCGCGGCGGGCCGCCGCGAACTGGCGCAGTGGGCAATCCGTGGCATCCAGGTTCTCGCCGTGCCCACCGTGCTCCTGAGCCTACTGCTGGCGGTGGACGTGGGCCTGCCGGGCTCCTCCGAGGTGGGGCTCGCCTACCGCAGCACCGTCAACGCCCGCTGGCTGGGACCAACGGCCGTCGACGTGGCCGTGGGCTGGCCGGATCGCCCCGGTTGCCTGGAGACACGCGGCGACGCGGGGCGGCGCCTTCTCTTCACCACGCGCCTCGGCTGTGCCGGCACGGTGACGGTGAGCCCGCGCCTGGGGCGCCACATCGCCGAACGCGACACGCTTCGGGTCATCCGCACGCCCCTCTTCGGGCAGGTCCGCACAGTGTCTCACCCCGCCGCCGACCAGACGGACCCGTGGGGGCCGCTCTGGGACCTCGGCCTCGCCGTCCTGGTCGGCCTCGTGCCCCTGCTCAGTTTTGGACGGAGGTTTGGGGTGTACGACACCCAGGACGGCGTGTCGCGCTACCACTTTGCCTACCTGCTCCCGGCGCTGCTTGCCGAAGCCTTCTACGGGTGGTTCCTCGTGCAGGCGCTCTGATCGTCCCCTGGCTTCCGACGGAGGCGCCCCAGACCCACGCGAGCCCCACTGCTGCGTCAGCCGTGATGCGCCGCCCGCTCCTCCTCCGTGCGGTCGAAGAGGCGGTGGAGCAGGGAGCGGTCCGCGGCGGTAAAGTCCGTATCGCGACGGGCCATGACGTGCTCCGCCACCGCGCAGGCCTTGTCGAGCCGGTACGTAGTCAGGCCCTCGGCCCCGCCCCACGAGAAAGGCGGCACGTAGCGCGGCGGGAAGCCCCCCCCGTACAGGTTGCAATTCGTCCCCACCACCGTGCCGGTGTTGAACATGGTGTTGATCCCGCTTTTTGAATGGTCGCCCATGAAGAGGCCCGCGAACTGGCGCCCCGTGCCCACAAAGCGCGCCTCGTCCGGCGCGTAGGCCGACACCTCGCCGTAATCGTTCTTGAGGTTGGAGTTGTTCGTATCGGCCCCCAGGTTGCACCAGCGCCCGAGCACGGCATGTCCCAGGAAGCCGGGATGGCTCTTGTTGGTGTAGCCCTGCAGGATCGTGTCGTGCACCTCCCCCGCGAGTTTGCACCAGGGACCGGTGGCGGTGCCCTCGATGTTGGCTCCCCCCTTCACCTGTGTCTTCGGGCCGAGGATGCACGGCCCGCGCACTACGGCCTGCTCGTGAATCGTGGCCTCCGGGCCGATGTAAATGGGCCCGTCCTCGGCGTTCAGAATGGCTCCCGGCTTTACCGTCGCCTCGCTGCCAAAGTGAATCCGTTCGGGGTGCACTCCCGTCACCCCATCGTGGACCGCGGCGTGCGGCCGATCGGCGATCGGGACCGAAACGGAGGTTCCGAAGCGAGACTCGACGTCGCGCGCGAGGGCCGGGCGCAGCGTGGTGAGCAGATCCCAGGGGCGCCGCACCAGCGTAGCCTCCGCGAGCTCCGACACCGGCAGGTCGCCGAACGCCTCGGCCGTAAGGGCGGGGCGGGCCAGCACATCGTCGGGCAGTGTGGTCGCGGCGTCGGGCACCCACGCGGCAACCAGGGTCTCGCCCTGCACGAAGGCCCGGGCGTCGTCCCGGTCCGGCACCGCCGCCAGCCGCTGCTGCGCCGTCCCGCCCGCCGCCACGTACCGCCCGTTCAAAAACAGCACGTCGGCCCCGTCTGGCAGCGCGTTGACGGACGCCGCCGGGTACCGCTGGCGCGTCACGTCGGCCACCAGCGGACGGGCATGCAGCGCCACCCCGATGGGGACGAACGCGTCGTTGGCGGTTTGGAAGAGGGTGCGGCCGCCCAGCCGAAGGGCGTACGCGGCGCGGGATTCCACGAGGGGACGAAGGCCCGGCACCTGGGCGTCCTCGAAAAGACAGAGATGCATAAGCGGCGAAAGGCCAATAAGAAGCGGACAGACGAGACGGTAGTATCGAAAACCTACCAACCAGCGCCGTTGATATCACGCCTTTCCGCCACAGGACCTGGAATGGACCTGTGCTCTCAACGAAAAATAAGCAGGTCGGCAAACCGCCCCCTCTGGAACCCGCGATCAGGGTGGGGGGCGGACGGGGTCTGCCCTCATCGGCGTGAATGCGCAACGCAAAACCCACAAACGCACAACTCGGTAGACGTATGTTTCTCTCCCAAAATCAGTAGTGTTCATTTTTTCTAACGAAAAGAGTCTCCCGGGCCCACAGGTTCATGCCCCGCAAATGAGCAGGGCGAACTCGCGCGAGGACGAGCACGAGCCCGTTGTTGCGCTCGGAGCGAAGCGACCGAGTGCGTTCAGAGTGCTCTTCTCGTGCTCTACCCAATACTGTAAAACAACAGTTCTCTCCCCATCCGCGGTGTCTTCTCCGCAAACTCCGCCCCGAATCGTCCGTTGGGACACTTCCGTATTTACAACCTTTTTTGTGCGCCGTCCCCGGAGCCCTCCTGTTCCCTGCCCACAGGGCCCTCCTCGCCCGAACAGCGCCCTGGCACCACCGGCAGGCAAGCCTCCAGGCTCGCGCCCTTCTCCGCAGCGACGCCACGCAAGCACCCACCTTCCCTCCGACGACACCTGTCCACACGCCCTCCATGAAATTTTTGCCCCTCGGCGACACCGACGGCATCGGTGCCAGCTGCCACTACCTCGACCTCAACGGCACGGGCCTTGTCCTGGACGCCGGCACCGACCCGCAGCGCAGCGGCACCGACTCGCTGCCGCGCTTCAATTGGGTGAACGAGCGGGCCGACGGCTACGTTGACCATGCCCTTATCACTCACGCTCACCACGACCACATGGGCGGCCTGCCGGTGCTGGTGCAGCACTTCCCGCACGTGATGGCGCACATGACCGACGCGACGAAGCGGCTGCTCAGCTTTTTGCTCCCCTCCTCTGCACGCCTCCAGCAAAAGCGCCTCGACCGCGGCGAAACCACGGAGCCGCCGCTCTTCACAGAAGACGACCTCGACGCCCTCGAACACCTGTACCTCACGCACGACCTGGAGGTGCCCTTCGACCTTACCGGCCCCAAGGGCGCTTCCTCCGTCACGGGTCGTTTTTACACGGCCGGGCACATCCTGGGCTCCGTAGGGGTGGAGTTCACGTTCCAGGAGTGGGGCCGCGAGCGGCGCGTCTTTTACACCAGCGACACCAACATGCACCCCCAAACGATTATCCGCGGGGGAGAATACCCGGACAGCACCGACGTGCTGATCCTGGAAACGACCCACGGCGCCGAGGCCGCCCCCGAGCAAACCAGCCGCCCGGAGGAGCGGACCCGCTTTCGAGAGACGCTTGCCCAGGTGCTTGCGCGTGGGGGCACGGCCCTCATCCCCGTCTTTGTGATGGGGCGGGCGCAGGAGATCCTCGTGCTCCTGGGTCAGCTCAAGCGCGAGGGCGCGATCCCGATGGACGTGCCCATTTACACCGCCGGCTCCATGCGGGCCATCGCGGAAATCTACGACGACACCCGCACCACCACGCCCCGCGTCAACCCCGACGACCAGGTCTTTGGCGTGGAGCAACACCGGGTGCCGTACGAGGCGGAGGCCAAGCGCGAAATCCTGGACGGCCCCGGCATCATGGTGGTCAGTAGCGGCATGATGTTCGAACCCACGCTGTCCAACGTCCTCGCCCGCCGCATGGTGGAAAACGAAGAGGACGGCGTGCTGCTGGTGGGGCACCCGGCCGACGGCACCCCTGCCCGTCGCCTGCTCGATGCTGCCCGCAGCGACGAGCCCGGCGCCCCGGTGATGCTGGCCGACGGGCACGGCCCGCAGCCGGTTCACTGCACGGTGGAGCGCTTCCGCTTCTCCGGCCACAGCGACCGGCAGGACCTCCTCTCCATCGTAGAGCGCCTCGCCCCCGAGCAGGTGCTGCTCGTCCACGGCGATCCGGAGGCCCGCGCCTGGATGGCCGAGCACATCGAGGCGGACCACCCCGAGATGGCCGTCCACCGCCCGGACTGGGGCAGTGTGCTGGAGGTGTAGTCCGCACTGCGTCTTTCGTGTTGCATCTTTCGTGTTGCGTTTCGTCGCGGGGGGTTGCGCACCGGCTCTTCCTCGCCCGCACGCTCCGCCCTCCAACGCCCATCCCGATCCCCAAAACGCGATGCCAACGACACAGACCGACGCCCCCTCGCACGTTCTCCACGACCGGCTCGAGCCCCGCATCGCGGGCGACCTTCACACCGGCGAGATGATGCGGGCGCTCTACGCCACAGACGCCAGCATGTACGCCGTGGAGCCGCTCGGCGTCCTCATCCCCAAGACCGCAGCGGACGTACAGGCGGCCCTGGAGGTGGCGCACGCACGCGGCTTTTCCGTGCTGCCCCGCGGCGGCGGGTCCTCGCTGGCCGGGCAGGGCGTCAACGAGGCCCTGGTGATCGACTTCAGCAATCACCTCAACCGCATCCTCGAGATTGACCCCGAGGCGCAGACGGCGCGCGTGGAGCCGGGCGTCACGCTCTCTGAGATGAACCGGGCGGCCGCCGAGCACGGGCTCATGGTGGGCCCCGACCCCGCAAGCGGCAACCGCGCCACCCTCGGCGGCATGCTCGCCAACAACTCCACCGGCACCCACTCCATCGCCTACGGCAACTTCATCCGGCACGTGCGCGAAGCGGAGATTCTTCTCGCCGACGGCACCCGGACGACCGTCGGCCCCACCGACCACGCCACCTGGCAGGAAAAGATGCGTGACGACGGGCTGGAGGGGGCCGTTTACCGCGGCCTGCAGGCGCTCCTGGCCGACGGCGGGCGCGAGACCATCGAAACGGACACGCCGAGCCACTGGCGCCGCAACAACGGCTACCGCCTGGAGACCCTGCTGGAGGACGAACCGAATCTGGCAAAGCTGCTCTGCGGCAGCGAAGGGACGCTGGCGGTCACCACCGAACTGACGTTCGACCTCGTGGAGAAGCCCGCCACCACGGGCCTCGGCGTGGTCCACTTCGCGTCGCGCAACGAGGCGCTGCGGGCCGTCACGACGGTGCTGGACACCGATCCCTCCGCCGTAGAGCTGTTCGACGGTGTGGCCATCGAGCGCACCCTGCAGACGCCTGGCTACGCCGAGCGGCTCACGTTTCTGGAGGGCACGCCCGGGGGCGTCCTCATCACCGAATACTTCGGCGACTCCGACGCGGAAATTGCCGACCGCCTCGACGCGCTCGAGCAAAAGATGGCCGACGCGAACCGGGGCTACACCACCGTCCGCGTCACTGAGCCCGACGCCATTAAAAACGTCTGGTCCATTCGCAAGGAGGGCCTCGGCCTGCTGATGGGCGTAGAGGGCGACTACAAGCCGTGGGCCTTCATTGAGGACGCCTCGGTGCCGGTCGACAACCTGGCGGACTACATCGACGAGCTGTCCGCGTTTGTAGACGCGACCGATACCCGCGCCGCGTACTACGCCCACGCCTCCGCCGGCTGCCTGCACGTGCGGCCGTTCGTCAATACGAAGGACGAGGCGGAGGTGGAAAAGATGACGCAAATCGCCAAAGAATCCCTCGACCTCGTCAAAAAGTACGGCGGGGTTGTGTCCTCGGAGCACGGCGACGGCATCGCCCGCGGCTGGGCCAATCCCGAACTCCTCGGGGAGGACCTCTACGAACTCTGCCGCGAAACGAAGGCGCTCTTCGACCCCGAGCGCACCCTCAACCCCGGCCGGGTGGTGGACGCCCCGCCCATGGACGAGAATCTCCGGATGGGGCCGGAGTACGATACGGTTCCGTTCCGCACGGAGCTTGATTTCTCGGAAGACGGTGGCTTTACGGGCGCCATCGAGAAGTGCAACGGGAACGGCGCGTGCCGCAAGCTACGGGCGGGCACCATGTGCCCCAGCTTCATGGCCACCCGCGAGGAGCCGGACTCCACCCGCGGCCGCGCCAACGCCCTCCGCAGCGCCCTGGCGGGCGACCTCTCGGAGGATGCCATGACGGGCGATGACATGCACGAGGTGATGGACCTTTGCATCCAGTGCAAGGCGTGCAAGACGGAGTGCCCGTCGAACGTGGACATGGCCAAGATCAAGACGGAGTGGCTGCACCACTACTGGGACGACAACACGATGCCGCTCCGCACGCGCCTCTTCGCGCATCAGCCCGACGCGGCGCGCTGGATCAGCGGCACGCCGCTGGCGTCGCTCGTCAACTGGGCGAGCAGGCAGTCGGCCCTCCGCACGCTGGGCGAGGCCATGCTGGGCATCAGCGCCGAGCGGCCGCTGCCCCCGTTCGCCCGGCAGACTTTTGCGCAGTGGTTTGCCACGAACGAGAACCAGGGCCCCGCTACCGGCCCACGGGTCGTGCTCTTTCCCGACGCCTTCAACGCGTACCACACGCCCGCTCCCCTCCAGGCCGCCACGCAGGTGCTGTGGGCCACCGGGCACCGCGTGGAACTGCCGTCGGCCTCCGTGGGAAGTGCGCGCACGCTGCTGTCAAAGGGCCTCGTGCCGCAGGCCCGAGCGCGCGCCCGGCAGACCGTCGAGGCGCTCGTCTCCATCGCCCGGCAGGAGGTGCCCATCGTGGGCCTGGAGCCGAGCTCCATCCTCACCCTGCGCGACGAGTTTCTCGACCTCCTGCCAGACGACCCGCGGGCCGAGACGGTGGCGGAGCAGGCGTACACCTTCACCGAATACATGGCCGAGCGCTCCGGGGAGGGCGCGTTTGAAGACGTGACGTGGCGTCCCCAGGCCGGCCGCGTACTGCTGCACGGCCACTGCCACCAGAAGGCCCTCGTGGGCACCGACGACACGGAGAAGGCGCTGGCGCTGGCGGGCTACGAGGTGGACGCCGTCGACGCAGGCTGCTGCGGCATGGCCGGCGCCTTCGGGTACGAAGCGGAGCACGTCGGCGTCTCGAAGCAGATGGCCGAGCTGCGCCTCGCGCCCGCCGTCCGCGAGACGGCACCGGACACGCAGATTGCGGCGCCGGGCTTCTCCTGCCGCTCCCAGATCAAAGACACCACCCCCCGCACGGCCCACCACCCGGCCGAGCTGCTGTGGCAGGCCCTTGGCAACACCGGTCCGCAGGTCCCTTCGAACGGGCGCTCGCCCACGACGTAGCGCTCTGCCGGCGCGGATGCGGATCGGGGTGCCACGCGGCGGCTTTGCAGCCTCCCTCGGCGCGTCTCTTCGCCCGTCCGCCCCTTCACGACAAACGACCCGGCGCGGAGGGCCACACCGGGTCGCGTCGACAGAAAAGGCCGGGTCGGCAAGGGCCTGAATCATCCCCCGCTCCATTCAGAACGCCATATCGCCCTTAGTTCTGCGGCACCGTAGAGGAAGGGCCCATGTGGTACGCCGCCAGCTCTCGCGACGAGGACCATAGCGAGAGCGCCTCCTGAAAGACCGGGTCGGCCTGGTTCAGAATCGGGCGGGCCACGCCACGGCCGTACATCAGCCGGGCCAGGTACCCCTTCACCCGCGTCGCGACAAACGGCTGCTGACTGCGCGCCGTGGCCATCGAGTAGACGCGGTCGGACACGTCCACCGAGTCCGGGGTTTCCGTCACCCGTACCCCCTGCTTCTCGGCAAAGGCCCAGAACTCATCGAGCATCTTGTCGGAGACCTCGTAGGAGGCCTTGAAGGCATCGGGGCGCTCCTGCCAGCGGCTGCGAAGCTCCGTTTCGTGGGTCGTAAACCACTTGCGCGCAAAGGCATAGTCGAGGCCGCTACGCACGAGATGCGTCAGCGCCGTCGTGTCCGGCTGCACCACGTAGTCGGGCAGAATGCCCCCGCCGCCAAAGACCGTGCGGCCGTGATCGGTCTCGTAGGCCAGCGAATCGGGAATGCTCTCCCGGTACTCGTTGAGGTGATAGGTGGCCTGATTGATGGTCGAGAATTTCTGCTTGTAGTAGTCTTTGCTGTTTCCACGCTCGTAGGGCGACTGGATGAGGCGCCCCACCGGCGTGTAGTAGCGCCCCACCGTCATCTGGAGCACGCTCTTGTCCCCAAGGTCAAACTGCTTCTGAATGAGCCCCTTCCCGAACGTACGCCGCCCCACGATGAACGCGCGGTCGTGGTCCTGCAGCGCCCCCGTCAAGATTTCGCTCGCCGAGGCCGAGCCGCGGTTCACGAGTACAATGATGGGCTGATCCCGGAGCAGGCCGCCCGCCTGGGCATTGATCGTGCGGTTCATCCGGTCGCTGCGGCCCTTCGTCTCCACAATCGTCATGTTCTTGCCCAGCATCTCGTTGGCAATCTGCCAGGAGGTGCGCATCACCCCACCCGGGTTGCCGCGCAGGTCCAGCACGAGCCGCTCCATGCCCTGCCCAAGCAGCTTCTTCGCCGCTTGCCGAAACTCGTCGTGCGTCTTCATGGTGAAGCGGTTGATGCTGATGTAGCCCGTCTTATCGTCCACCATGTAGGGCGACCGCACGGACTGCGTCTCAATTTTGGCCCGCGTAATGGTGAACGTCATTCGGTCATTCATCGTGGGGCGGTACACGGTCATCTGCACCTCCGTGTCGATCTCGCCCTTAAGGCGGTTCTGGATCTCGCTGGACGAGAGGCCCAGGGCACTGGAGTCCTCAATGCCCACAATGCGGTCGCCCGCCATCACGCCCACCTCTTCACTCGGCCCGCCCGCGACCGGCGAGATGACACGCGCCGTGTCGTTGGGCACCTCAAAAACAATGCCGATGCCTCCGAAGGAGCCCTGGTACTGGTCCTTCACGTCCTCCGCCCGGTCGGCAGGGATGTACGTGGAGTGCGGGTCCAGGCTTTTGATCATCCCCTCCACCCCCTCTGCAGCGACGGCACTGGCCTGCAAGGGGTCTACGTACTTCTGGTTGATCACCACGAAGGCCCGGCGCATTTTGCTCAGTTGCTCTCCCAAATCATCGTCGGAGAGGTAGGCGTCAAGCTGGACCCCAAGTACAGCGCCGAAGGCAATCAGGAGCACTGCCGGGAGAATGTGATACTTGCTGAGACGCTTCATAAGATCGTTGGAGAACGCAGGATCGAGCGACGGTGGATTGTGAGCCCCAGCGCGAATGCGATGGGCATGGGCACGCCACCACAGTGAACGGTGCGTATACACTTCGGTGATATTTGCCTACGCCGGCTTTGTTGCAGAATTTTGCAACGCCCTCCGAACACTGCGAACGTTTACGGGGCGGGTGCTTACCAGAGATGCGCCGGATTCTCGCAGACAATGCCTTCTCCTTCAGCCTCGTGCCCGGTATGATTTCCGACGCCAGCGTGGATCGATACTACTACATCTTCGACAGCCGCGCACAGCGGGCCCTCGTGGTGGATCGTGAAACAGGCCGCGAATGCCCGCCGGAGACCGATCCGCGGCCGCCCTTGGTGAAGCACTTTCACCGGGAGCACTCGCCAGCTCTGCTCCGCCGGTTTGCGCGCAGGTGCGCTCGGTGGGTGGGGGGAGCCAGCGCACCGCCGCACACGGCCACAGGCCGCCTCTGGGCCGCAGCGCAGCGCGACGACGCCGATGCCTGGGCCCGCGTCCGCCGCGATACCTCCGACACGGCCATGCTTGCCGTAGCGCTGGGGCTGCCCCACGGCGAGCCCGATGCGGCCCAGGTGCTCACCCTCCACGCCTGCACGCACCCTGCGCCGGTGCAGGCAGCGCTGGACGCCGCCCACATGAACGAGCGCTGGGCCGAGTTCAGTGCCGACTCCGACCCGGCGGCCGCGGCACGGACCATGCGAACCCGCCACGTGGACTGGCTCCTCGACCGCCTGCCTACGCCGTAGATCCACCGGGCATGGATCTGCTTGCTCTCCAGGGCCTCTCGACGAGGCTGTGGTATACGTTTCGTTCCCATTCACCTCGGGGACGGAGACAGGATCCCTTGACTTCTCCCCCGGCGAACGCCGGAGGGAGTACTGCTCCTTCGCGCGTCCTCAATACTCTAACGACGCATGACGCTTCAAGGTAGCGCCCGAGGGTCCGTGGCTGAACCCTGCGGGGAGGGCAGCTACAAGCCCCCGATCTTTAGTCGGGGGTCGTTGACGAGTCGTCTCCCTCCTCACTCACCAACGGCACAAACCGAAACGAGTGGAATTCTTCTCGCTCGTAGTCGTGCGGACCCGTGCCGGTGCGAGTGATGCGCGTCATGGTCTGCCCGCCGCTCCCCCCCACCGGAATGACAAGCGTGCCGCCCGCCTTGCCCTCGGCGGCAGGCTCGCGGAGCTGGCGCAGCAGAGGCGCGGGGATGTCCGGCGCTCCTGCCGTCACCACAATTCCGTCGTACGGGGCAAAAGCCGGCCAGCCCTCTCGCCCATCGCCGAGGCGGGTACGTACGTCATGGCCCAGCGTCCCCAACACGCGGCGGGCCCGAGCAAGCAGCGCCTCATGCCGCTCCACCGAGAAGACGCGGGCGCCCATCTCGCACAGCACCGCGGCCTGATAGCCGCTTCCCGTGCCCACTTCCAGAATGCGGTCGTGGGCCTGCACCTCCAGGAGCGACGTTTGGTACGCCACCGTGAAGGGCTGAGAGATGGTCTGGTTGAGCCCGATGGGCAGGGCCTCGTCTTCGTAGGCGCGGTCGCGCAGGGCGGGATCCACAAACGCGTGGCGATGCACCCGCCCGATGGCTGCAAGCACGCGCTCGTCATGGATTCCGCGCGCACGGAGCGCCTCCACGAGTTGCTCGCGGCGCCGGCGGTAGCGGGGGGCGGTGGAGGACTCCGAATTGGGGGAAGCAGCCATGGGCATACGGGGCACAAACAACAGAACACGAACAGATGGACAGGCGGCGCTCAGGCCGCTACGGACGCACGGGCGCTCGTTTGCGAGGTGGGCTGGCCGGTAAGGGCACTTGTCAGGTACGTCCGCAGCTCCTCCGGGGTGATGTTGGAGATGAGCGCCCCGTTGCGCGAGACGCTGATGTCGCCCGTCTCTTCGGACACAACCACCACGAAGGCATCCGTCTGCTCCGTCAGGCCCACGGCGGCGCGGTGGCGCAGGCCCAACTGCGGACTCAGCTTCATGCTCGTGGACACCGGCAGGATGCACCGGGCGGCCTCCACGCGGCGGTTGTGGATGATGACGGCACCGTCGTGGAGCGGATTTTGGCCGTAGAAGAGGGCCAGGAGCAGGTCGCGCGAGACCTCCGCCTGCAGCAGCTTCCCGGTTTCCACGTAGCTGCGGAGGCCCGTGCTGCGCTGAAACGCCATGAGCGCCCCGATGTGCCTCTTGCTCATCTCCTCCACCGCCGCTACCGTCTCGTCCACCACCTCATCCTGGTTGCTGGAGGCCACGAAGCGGCGCACAATGGGGTTTTTGCCCAGTAGCAGCAGCAGGCGACGAATCTCGGGCTGGAAGATGATGATTACCGCCAGCACGAACACCTGGTTGAAGTAGCTGAAGACGGTGGTAAGCACCGTCATGTCGGCCAGCTGCACCACGAACTGGATCAGGAACAGCGCCCCCAGCCCGAGCGCAATCTGCACCGCAATGGTGCCCCGCATCAGGCGGTACAGCTGGTACAAGATGTAGGCGACGACGAGGATCTCAATCGCGTCGCCCACCCCGAACCCAATGATCTCGAAGATCTTCATGGTGAAGAGGGGCCGGATGCAGAAATCGGACGAGGGGACCGCCTCGCGGTGCCGTGCGCTACGAGCGCTGGAGCGCGGCCCCGAGAACCGTCAGCATATCGACCGTCGGCGCCACGTCGTGTGCCCGCACCAGGGCAGCCCCGCGCAGCACCGCCGCGGCCGTGGCCCCCAGCGAGCCGTAGAGGCGCTCGTCGACGGGCACCGGCGCCTCGGGCGTGCCCAGGGTGCGCCCAATGGTGCTTTTGCGAGAGACCCCCACCAGAATTGGGCACTCCAGCGCCAGCAGGGCATCCACAGTGTTCAACAGGCGAAGGTTCTCGGCGTCCGACTTGCCAAAGCCAAACCCCGGATCGACAATAACGCGCGGCACGCCGGCCTCTCGGGCCGTGTCCACAGCCTGTGCGAGCGCCTCGCGCACCGCCGCGGTCACATCGTCGTAGTCGCGGGGACGCGTCAAGTCGCCCGGTGCCCCCGCCGAATGCATCAGCACCAGGGGCGCGTCGTGCTCGGCCGCCACCAGCGCCATGTCGGGCCCACGGCGCAGGCCCGTCACGTCATTGACGATGTGAGCGCCCGCACGGAGCGCCGCCCGCGCCACCTCCGGCTTGTAGGTGTCAATCGAAACAAGCGCGTCCGGAAACGCCTCCGTAATCGCGTCAACCACCGGGACGACACGATCGCGTTCCTCCGCCGGGCCGACCGGGTCGGCACCGGGCCGCGTGGACTCCCCGCCCACGTCGATGATGGAGGCCCCTTCACTGAGCATTTCGGCCGCTCGCGAAACGGCCGTCTCCACCGTAACGTACTCGCCACCATCCGAGAATGAATCGGGAGTCACGTTGAGAATGCCCATCACGTGCGCAGCGGAGTCGTCGTCGGGCCGCCCCGGGCGGCAGTCCAGCGCGTGTGCCCCCGTGCCGACCTGAAACGGAGTGCGTGGGAAGGAGTCGGCAAAGGGGAGCGACGCACGAATGCTGGCGGGAGCGGGCATAGGCGGGAGGAGTCGTTGGACGAAGCAGCACGCGGCAGCGCCGCAGGGCGAACATGTAATGCGGCAAGGTATACACAAAGCGGTGCTGGAATGAGATCCCCGCGCTGTATTTGTAGAAAATTTGGGCCGGGGCCCACCGCCCGGCATTGATTGCCCCGTTGGATTCGTTGCTTCCCACCTGCTTCTTCGTCCATGAACGAACTGGCCCGTTCTGCGCTGCAATGGATTGGCCCCCTCCGGCGGGTGCGCGCCTTTAAAGCCCGCCCCGTTGCCACGCAGCAGGCCGTGCTGCGCCGCCTGCTCACCCAAGCCGCCGACACCGAATGGGGCCGTGCCTACGGGTTTGGCGACATTGCAGACGCGGCGGACGTGGTCTCGGCCTACCAGTCTCGCGTTCCCCTCCACGGGTACGCCGACATCGCCGACGATGTGCGGCGCATGCGCGAAGGCACCTCCGATGTGCTCTGGCCGGGCACCGTCACCAACTTTGCCGTCTCCAGCGGCACCGTGTCCGACGGCAAGGTGATCCCCGTCAGCGACGCGACCATCGCCAAAAACCGTGCCTTCAGCGTCGGCACCGGCCTCAACTACCTCAAAGAAACCCTCAACCCTCAATTCTTCGCAGGCCCCCACCTCACCCTGCCCGGGCGCGTCGAGGAAGACCCCAATTATCCCGGGACCAAAGCGGGGGAGGTCAGCGGCATCCTTGCGGAGAACGCCCCCGGCTTCTTCCGCACGCTCTTCCAGGCGGTCCCCAACGACATCACGTTCCTGCCCAGTTGGGAGAAGAAGCTGCGCGCGGTGGCCGAGCGTACGGTGGACGCCGACATCCGCCTGCTGGTGATGGTGCCCACCTGGGCGCTTAACCTGTTCGACCTGCTGATTGACCTCCACAATGAGCGTCACGACGACACCGCCACCACCGTGGGCGAGGTGTGGCCCAACCTGCAGGTGTTTATTTCGGGCGGCGTGGCCCTGCGTTCATACCGCGACCTAATCGAAGACAAAATCGGACACGACATCGATTTTGTGGAGACGTACGGGGCGTCCGAAGGGTTCTTCTCGTTCCAGAATGCGCTGGACGACCCCGCCATGCTGCTCCACCTGGACAATGGGCTCTTCTACGAGTTTGTGCCTCTCGACGAGCGCGGGCACACGTCCCCCACGCGCCATACCGTCGCGGACGTGGAGCCCGGCGTGCGCTATTCCCTGCACGTAACCTCCTGCAGCGGCCTCTGGAGCTACGAGGTGGGCGACGTGATTCGGTTTACGCAAACGTTTCCGCACAAGATTGCCGTGGTGGGCCGCACCAGCGACATGATCGACGAGTACGGCGAGGCACTCTACGGCGACGAAGTGCGCGCGGCGCTGCGAGAGGCCTGTGAGGCCACCGGTGCGCACGTGGCGGACTACCACGTGGCGCCGCTGCCCTCCGCCCCTCACCGACAGCCCGGGCACGAGTGGCTCATTGAATTTGAGCACCCCCCCCACACCCTCGACGCATTCGAACGGGCGCTGGACGCCTCCCTCCAGGACGTCAACCGACACTACTACATCCGGCGCGAAGGGGACGCCCTGGCCGGCCCACAGGTCTCGTCGCTGCCTGAGGGCACCTTCTACGCGTGGCTGCAGGCGACTCACGACGAGATTAGCGGGCAGACCAAGGTGCCCCGCATGAGCGCAACGCGGGAGGTGGCCGACGCCGTGCGGGACGCAGCGGGGGCCTCCACGCCGTAGCCCCGCCTCAAACACCGCATGAGCCGCTGCATCTGGAACAACGCCTTCGATCGCTCGTGGTGACTCGACGCAACGCAACTCACACACATCGGGGCTTGCCGCCGGAGGCCTTCAGGGTCCTTCGGCCCTCGGCGCAAGCCATTTGTCTCGGCCCTCCGGCCGCCGTTGGGGGCCTGCCGCCTTCACTCTCGCTATCGCCCATCACCGACACCCCGACAGGACCATATGCAAGTTTCTCGTGAACAACGGATGCTGGACCAGTACCTCCAGGAAATCGGGAAGATTGACCTCCTGGAGCCGGAGGAAGAGGTGGAGCTGGCCCGCCGCATCAAAGACGGGGATGAGGAGGCCCTTCATCATTTGTGCCGGGCCAACCTTCGCTTCGTCGTGTCAGTAGCGAAGAAATACCAGGGACAGGGCCTGTCGCTTGCCGACCTGATCAACGAAGGCAACTACGGCCTCATTAAGGCGGCCAAGCGGTTCGATGAAACGCGCGGCTTTAAGTTCATCTCCTACGCAGTCTGGTGGATTCGCCAGGCGATCCTGCAGGCCCTCGCCGAGCAGAGCCGCGTGGTGCGCCTCCCGCTCAACCGCATCGGCACCATTTCCAAGATTCGCAAGGCCAGCGCCCGCCTCCAGCAGGACCTCGACCGAAAGCCGAACATCGAAGAGCTGGCGGAGGAGCTGGAGATCGATGTGAAAAAGGTGCGCGAGGCGATGAAGCACACCAGTCGCCATCTGTCGATGGACGCCCCCTTCAACGAGGAGGACGACAACAGCCTTCTCGATGTGCTGCCGGACGAAGAGAGCGACTCGCCGGACGAGGAAATGCTCTCCGAGTCGGTCAAGATCGACATCGAACGGGCCCTCAGTGCCCTGCACGACCGCGAGGCAGAAATCACGCGCCTCTACTTTGGCATCGGGCGCGAGCATCCGCTGACGCTCGAAGAGATTGGCAAGCGGTTTGACCTGACCCGGGAGCGCGTTCGTCAGATCAAGGAGAAGGCCCTCCGCAAGCTGCGCCAGCGCCACAGCCGCCAGGACCTCCAGCCACACACCGACTAAGACTGATACGTCCTCGCTTCTTCTCTATTCTGCGTCAAGCGCTTCGGGCGCGTCTCGATCGGTCGTCGAGATGCGCCCGTTTGCGTACAGGGCTCCCACAGCGGCGGGGGTTGCGTCTGTGATGAACGTGCGCCCGCCTGAACCAGATCGCACTTATGCCATCCTCCTCGTTGTGCCTCCTGCGGGCGACGGCCCGTAACCGGGCAATCGCGGTGTATGCCGTGCCCCCCTCCCCTGTCCGCTCTCTCTTGCCCGATGCCCTCGTGCCCGTCACGCGCGACGGAACCGCGTTTCTGAGCCTCGTGGGGGTGGAGCTTACGGACATACAGGGCCTCGGGCGCTCTGTACTGCGGCTTCGCCGAGCCCCGGTGGTGGAGCTGCGCGCACATGTCCACCCGGCTCAGGCCCCCTCCGCCTACGGAACCTGGACGGTGCAGACGCACGCCTCCCGCCGACGCCTCGCGTGGAGCGCACGCTGGCTGTACGGCGAGCCGGTCGCGGTCACGTCGATGCAGCCGCTCTGCCGCACGCAATCGGACCGCCGGGAAGTAACGTACCGATTTGACTCGGACGGGCGCGAACAGCGGGTGCGCGTGGAGGGCGACGAGACGTCCGCTGCGTCTCCCCCTCCAGAGGCCTCCTCGTCGCTCTTCCTGCGTCCGTCCTGGCGCTTTGGGACCAACCGGCACGGGCGCCTCTGGCGGGCCCGAGTGACCCGCTCCAAGGCCGCCCTCTGCCCCGTCCGTGCCCACCACATCACCCTGGATGCAGCCTCGGTCTACGGAACGGCCGGGCAACTCCTCGACTCGGCCTCCCCGGCACACGTCTACCTCACTCCCGAAACCTCCGTTGCCCTGTACCGACGGGCATGGGGACCGCCCTCGTCTCGGTCGTAACGGCGGCCACGTCGCAAGCGGCAATCCCCATACCCCTCGAAATGGATGAAAGGTTCGCAGTGGCGTTGTATTTTGGCCGCGCTGTTAATACACTTTTAAGCGTACCCTACGACCTGCTTCCATCCTTGCCCCGTTCCGCCCAGCGGCTCGTCCGTTCCGATGGACCCATGCCGTCGTTGGGAGCGCTTCCGCCCATACACGCCGCTGAGAAGGACTTCGGGCGGGGATGTGTTCGTTCACGGCGTCCCTTTCCCAGCCCTGTTTTCTCCATGTCTCCCTCCGCTTTGTCCACCTGGCTGCGCTCTTGTCTCTTTGCCGCGGTGCTGGCCCTCGGCCTCTCGCTGCCCGGGACGGTCACCGCCCAGGGCTTCGGGGTCTACGAACAAGGCACCTGCGTGATGGCGCGGGCCGGAGCTGCCGTGGCCCAGGGGTGTGGGGATGGCTCCTCGATCTACTTCAACCCCGCTCACATTGCCGGCACCGACGGTGTGACGGCCTCCCTCGGGGCGACGATGATTGACGCAACCGGCGAATTCACGTACGACTACGCCGTGCAGCCGCCGTACCGGGGCGCAGAGGTCGACCTCGAAAACGACCCGATTCCTGTCCCGCACGCCTACGTCACTTACGGCCTCACCGATCGCATTGGGCTGGGACTCGGGACGTACGTGCCGTTCGGCCTGGAGACCAACTGGCCCACCCGCCTCTCGGACGGACGCTACTTCGACGGCGCGTTCGAAGGCTTCGAAAACCGCATCCAGAGCATCTACGTGCAGCCCACGGTCGCCTACCAGGTCACCCCAACGTTGCAGGTGGGCGGCGGCCCCGTCCTCGCCATCTCGTCGGTGGAGCTGAACCAGCTGTTGGACCTGTCTCAGCAAGCGGTGCGAAACCCCCAAACAGGCGAGCCCGTCCCCGACCCCACGAGTGAGGCCCCCAGCACGCCTCTCCGCTTTTCTCAACTCGGCATCCCCTTCCACACGGCCTTTGCCCGCTCGTCGCTGGAATCCTCGAACGATCTTGGAATTGGAGCAAACATTGGGCTCTCCTACCAGGCCACCGACCGGATTTCGTTCGGCGCTCGCTTCACGACTCCCATTACCGTCACCTACGACGGAGAGGCCGATTTCACGCAGATCCAAACGGGGCTGCAGGTGCCCACGGACCTGACCCTGGGCGGGCAAACGATCGTCCCAGCCGGCACCCCCATCGACGGACTTCTTCAGGGGCAGTTCTCCGGTGGGCAGCTGGTAAGCCAGGACGTTGAGACCGAAATCACCTTCCCGTTCCAGCTCGTCGCCGGCGTCAGCGTGCAGGCCACGGAGAGCGTGCTTCTTCTGGCCGACTACCAGCTCACGGGCTGGTCGGCTTTCGACGAGATCCCGCTGGAGTTCGAAACCCTTCCCAGGCAGGTCCGCGAAGAAAACTACGAAAACACCCATGCCGTGCGGCTTGGGGCGGAGGTGGACCTCTCTCGCACCTTTACGGCTCGCCTGGGCTACCTCTACAACACGGCCGCCGCCCCGGACGAGGTGGTCACCCCGCTGCTGCCGGAGTCGGACCGCAACCAGATTACAATTGGGTTTGGCTGGCAGCCCTCCGATCGCACCGAGGTCAACGTCTCCTACCAGGCCCTCCTGCAAAACGACCGGCGCGGACGGGTGCGGGGCGCCCTCCCCAACGAACCGGTGACGACCGACCTCAACCAGGGCGTCTACGGATTTGGCGCCAACCTCTTCGGCACGACCCTCACATTCTACCTCTGAGCCACAATGACGGCCCCTCGCCTCCCCCATTCTCTCTCGGCCGCTGCGGCCCTGCTGCTGGCCCTGACTGTGCCTCTGCTCTCCGGGTGCGACGATGAGTCGCTCACGGCCCCGGAGATCCAAGCCGACCTCTTCAACAGCTACGTGGCCCTGGGCAACAGCATCACCGCCGGGTTTCAGTCGGGCGGCATCAACAGCCAGACCCAGTCGGCCTCGTTTGCCGTGCGGCTTGCCGAGCAGATGCAGACCCCATTCGGAGTGCCGGAGCTGGCCACGCCCGGCTGCCCGCCGCCGTTCGAACAGTTTTTCAACGAGAGCGGCATCCCCGCCCCTCAGCGTCCGTCCCAAACGGACAGCACCACCTGTGCCCTCCGGAGCGAACAGGTCCCCCCCCGCGTGAACAACGTGGCGGTGCCGAACGCAGAGGTGATTGACATCACGAGCAACGACACGCCCTCTGCCAACCCGCTCACCCAGTTCATTCTTGGCGGGCAGACGCAGGCCCAGGCCGCCCTGGCGGCCAACCCCACGTTTGCCACCGTCTGGATTGGCAACAACAATGTGCTTGGGCCCGCTCTCAACGGCACGGCCAACGTAACCCCTCCCAGTGAGTTTGGGGAGCAGTACACGGGCATGCTGGATCAGCTTACCTCCGGCGGCAGCCTGGAGGGCGGCGTACTGATCGGCGTGTCGAACGTCGCCTTCACCCCGTTCTTTTCTCCCGGGCCCGTCTACGCTGCTTTAGAGGAGCAGGGGCAGTTCCCGCCAAACTTCGATGTGGCGTCGAGTTGCGACACCCAGGATCCCGGTACCGGTCTCACCCCTCTCGTTCCCATCGACTACGGGTTTGGCCTGATCGGTCAGGCCCTCCAAAATCCGGGACAACCCGTCACGTTGGACTGCCAGGCCGCTGGCACGCCCGCCCTGACTCTCAACGAGGTTTCCACCCTGGCCGGAACGGTGCAGCAGTACAACGCCATCATCCAGCAACAGGCGCAGCAGCGGGGCCTCGCCTTCTTTGACCCCAACGACATCTTTGCCGCCCTCTACACCAACGATGATGACGACCCGGACCCCACGAACGACCTCATTCCGAAGTTTCCCGACCGTGACTCGGATGAGCCATTCGGGCCGTTCTTCAGCCTCGACGGCATCCATCCCAGCGCCGCCGCACACCGGGTTGTGACGAACCAACTCATCGGCACCATCAACGAGCAGTACGGCACGTCGCTACAGCCCATCGAGGCGCCGGACGTGCCGCAGGCTCCGTAGCCAACGGGGCTGGGCGGGCCATTGACCGGCGACAGACTCCGCGTCTGAAAGGAGGCTTTGCAGGGCGCCTGGCGCACATGGCCAGACGTTAGAAGATCGTATCGGCCGCGGTCGTGTCGCCGCGGGTCGTATCGGAAACGGTCGTTGTGTCGGGGGCTTTCCGCGTGTCGGGGGGGTTCTCCACGGTGTCCGGCTGCGGCGCCACGGTCGTATCCGTACTCGGGACTATGGCCGGCGCCTCGGTCGTATCAGCGGGATCGGTCTGCGTTGGTGCCACCGCCCGGAGGGTGATCGATCCGTTCTGGGTGCGCAATTCGATGGTGGGTCCGCCCTTCCCCAGCTGTGCTTCGTAGCGCGCGCCAGCGTTGATGGGGGCAAATTGCTCGGCGGTGAAAGTCAGGCCCTGCGTCCGGATCGTGCCGGCATCGGTTTCGGCATCAATTTGGGCCGAGGCGTCAGGCGGGAGGGCGAGGTGGAGGTCCCCGTTGGACGTCTTCAGCAGTATATCTCCGTCGGCCGGGACGGATTGGAAGAGGACCTGCACGTCGCCGTTTTGGATGGTCGTTTCGACCGGCGCTGCGGCGCCCTGCACATTTACGTCGCCGTGCTGGTGGTCCACGGTCAGGGCCCCTTCCACGTCTTCAATGTGGACCGCCCCGCTCAACCGGTCGATCTGAAGGGCGGCCGAGCGAGGGACCTCGCCCCGAATATCAACGACGGCATAGTTGTCATCGTCGGCCGTCAGGGTATACGTGTACTCAGCCTCCGTGCCACTTTCGGTAATCGAGATGCCATCCAGGACCGACTGGCCGTCGGCCCGCGAGGCCCCTCGCCCCCGGCGCACAAACGCGAGGTCCGCAGTCGTCTGGTCGGTCCCCCTCAGGTGCACCAAGCCGCGCAATCCTTCGAAGGCGAGAGGGCGATCCGTCGGGGCCACGGCTCGGGCGACCGTGTCGACGACTTCAACGGAGCCGAGCCGCATGACCCCTTCCTTCGTCCGCGCGATGTCCGAATCCCCAGTGCGCTGACAGGCGACGAGAAGTCCCCCGATGCCGACAAGGGCGAGTAGCGAGAGGAAGAGGAAACGAGAACCATTCATGAGCCTCAATCACGACTGTGAGATTGACGTCGCCCCCGGCTGAAGCGCGGGACCTTTACTGCGCTGCGACGCGGGTGCTTGTAGGGTGCTCTTCTCGCGCTCTACTCAATAATGCAAACGAAACCGACTCTTCATCCTGGCAGTATGCCGTTGCCTTCGTCTCAAGCGCCCAGTTGTACACCCACCGACTGCCCCAAACGTACGGACAAGTTCTGATTTCTGCGCCTCGTTCAGGAACAGGCGGTATCGGGATGTGCGCTTGATGTCGTGTGTCATGGTACCATCAGTAGCAGATGGATCTTGATAGGGTTCCGCGATGCGGAACCACGAGAAGGGTCTACCGGCGATGTCACATCGCCAAGCAGGCCGGCTACAGCCGGGAGTCTATGAACCGACAGGTTCAGGCCCTTCTCGCGCCCTACCCAATATTTACTCAATACTTACTGTGGAGAGTTGAAAAGAGCCGTGCGGTCAGTGGAGCTCAATGGTCTGGATAAATCGCCGTGCGGCAACGTACGCCCCGATCCCCCCAAGCAGAATGCCCGCCCCCAGCAGCCCACCCACCAGCCCAACCTCCGCCTGAGCAGACAAAGGAGCCGGGTCGATCTGCTGAAGGAACAGGCGATAGAGTCCCCACACCACCCCCCCGGCGACGGCGCCTCCGAGCCCCCCCTGTACGATGCCCTCCACCAGAAACGGACGCCGGACAAAGCGATCCGTCGCCCCGACGAGCTTCATGGTGCGAATGAGCAGGCGCCGGGCGTAAATCGTGAGTCGGATGGTGTTCACCACCAGAAAGAACGCCGTAAGCACCACAATGCCGCCCAGCACAAGGCCCACCGTGTGGACGACGCGTCGGTTTTGGGAAATGCGCACGAGGAGATCCTGATTGAGCACCACCTCTTCCACGCCTCGCCACTCCGTCACGCGGTCCGCCACGTGGGCCATGCTGTCCGGGTGGGCATGCCGCGGCGTCATCTTGACCTTGATGGACGCGGGAAGAAAGGTGGGGTCCTCAAAGGCCGCAGCCCCCTCCCCAAACTCGCGCCGGAAGATTTGGGCCGCCTCCTCGTGGGAAATAAACTCGGCCGCCGCCACGCTCGGCAGGGTCTGCACGCGAGCATGGAGCGCCTCCTGCACCGTGTCGGGGGCATCCTGCTGAATGAAGACCTCCATCTGCCCGGCCTGGGCCCGCAGCTTGTCGGACACGACCGAGGCCTCGTACCCCACGAGCCCAAACGTGCCCACCAGGATCAGCGCCACGGCAATGGCCCCCGTTGACGCCACAGCGGAAAAGGTTGTGCGGCGGAGGTTTGCAAGGCCTTCCCGGACGAAATACGGAAGCACGGCGTGGCACACGTCTGGAGAGGAGCAACGGGCCGTTAATTTACGAAGGCGGCTCCGAAAAGGGAAACCGACCGGGGCCGATTCGGCGCATGCGCCCTGGGCCAGTGACGGAAGCAACGCGGAAGAGTTGGAGCCCCCCTCACTGGGGCCGCCTCGAACGAGCCCCGAAGCGCTCAGTCCGCCGTCGTGCCTTCGGGGTATGAGCCCAGCACCTGCACCTCCTGTGTGAGCTCGCGCAGGTGATCCAGGGCGCGTGCCACCGGCTCGTCCCAGGCGCTCCCGTACACGTCCAGAAAGAAGCGGTACCGGCCAGGGTGCCCCACCAGCGGACGGCTCTCAATCTTGGCCAGGTCCAGTTCGCGCAGCGCAAAGACCGCAAGGCTCTTGAAGAGGGCCCCGGGCACATTTTCCTGCAGCACAAACGTCAGCGACGTTTTGGGCCGCCCTGTGCCCACGATGGAGGCCTCAGCCTCCTCGGCCGCAAGCGCAAGGAAGCGGGTAAAGTTCTCCGCGTCGTCTTGAAGACCGTCGGCCAGGACCGACAGCCCGTACCGGTCGGCGGCGCGGCGGGAGGCCACCGCTGCGACGGCAGAAGTCCCGGCGTCCGCCACGGCCCGTGCCGCGCCCGCGGTGTCCGGCGTAGCCTCGGGGGTCACGTGCGGAAGATGCGTGCGAAGCCACCCCCGACACTGCCCGAGCGCCTGCTGGTGAGAGCGCACCACCTCCAGCCCATCCAGCGAGGCCCCCTCCGGAGCCATCAGGCAGTGATGGATGCGCAGTTGAAACTCTCCAACGATCCGGACCGCATGGGTGCGCAAGTGGTCGTAGTTGACGCGCACGCTGCCGAACACCGCGTTCTCGATTGGCACCACGGCCCGCTGTGTCGCGCCTGTCTCCACCGCCTCAAACACAGCCTCAAAGGTGGGATGTGCCTGCGGGGCGGCGTCTCCGAAGAGCCGCTGCACCGCTTCCTCGCTGTATGCGCCCGGCTCTCCCTGGAACGCAACACGGAAGGCCATAGAACTGAAGATGTGGAGAGAAAAACCGACGGCGTTCGCACGCCTGCCGCCCCGGTCCGTTCCTGCGCCCTGCCGCCGCCCCTTGTACGTGCTCCCCCAAAACAAAAACCGCCCGACCGGAAGCAAACCGGCCGGGCGGGAACGGGACCCACACAACAGACCGACAAGACGGACCTACCGGCGGACTACTCGATCTCGATCGTACGGCGCGTACTTTCTTCTGTCTTCGGAATGTGAATTGTCAGCACCCCCTCGTCGTAGGAGGCCTCTACATTGTCCGGGTCCACCGCATCAGGCAGGGAGAAGGTGCGGTGAAAGGTGCCAAAGGCCCGCTCCACACGCACGTACTCCTCCTCGTCTTCCGTGCGTTCAGCGGACCGGTCGCCGCGAACGGTCAGCGTGTTGTTCTGGAGATTGATCGAGATGTCGTCCGTCCGCATTCCCGGCACATCCAGTCGAATGCGGTAGGCATCGTCCGTCTCCGAGAGGTCCGTGCGGGGCGACCACACAGCGGATGCGTCGCCATCGTCACTCCGACCAAAGAACTGGTCGAAGAGGCTGTCCACCTCTCGCTGTAGGTCGCGGAGCGTTCGGTTGGGGGATCGGCGGGTGAGCTGTGTCATGGGAATCACCTCGGGACCTGTTGGTTCAGAAAGAGCACGAATGGGAGCCAGCCGGGGCTCCTCCCCCGACCTGGCTCCGACAATGCACTTTTCCGATGCCTCAAGAGGCGTACCAGCCGTGCTGCAGGCAGCCTCGTCCGCAAATCCGACACGGCTCGTCTGCCGTCGTGGCAGGCAGTTGCAGATTTGACGGGCGGAGCGTTCCGTTCGGTGCTACCGCGGCGCCACATCGAGGACAACAGGGAGGTGATCGGAGGCGGTGGGGGTGTCGGAAGCACGCAGCCCGTACGTATCGCGCAGGTCTGCGGGCATGGCAGGCGTATGCAGCACAAACTCGTGCACCACCTCCAGCACACTGTCCGTAACGAACGCGTAGTCGAGGCGCCCGGGCGGGAACGAGCTGTCCATGTCCACCCACGTGGTGTGCAGGGGCGACGCGACCTGGCGCGGGGCTGTATCGAGCAGCGAGGACCCATCCCAGTCCGGCGGCGCCGGTGGGCCAAAGCGGTCCGTATTGACAATCTGTCCCGTGCGCAGCGTGCGCGGCTGTTGGGCCTCGCCGACAAAGTTCATGTCCCCCATCACGACGATCGGGGTATTTTCAGGGAGGGCAAAGGGGCCCTCGCCCTGCTTCAGATCCCGGAGGAACGCGACCACATTGTCCACCACCTGCTGCCGCTGCGCGTTGCGGGACGGGTCGTCCTCGTCGGGGCCGAAATTGCAGCACGGCGGGTGCATGTTGATAACGAGGAGGGGGCTGCCAAGGGCGGCGTCTGCGTCGAGCAGGAAGGCCGCACTTCGGTTCGACTCGTAGCCCGGGATGGGTTCGGAGTCGAGAATGGGGAAGCGGCTGCCCAACACCAGATCAGCCCCGTGCTTCGCCCACGTCCACGCGTCCGATAGCCCCAGTTCCGACTCCGCCACCGCCTCGGTCTCCGCAGCACTCTCGCTGTATACTTCCTGGAAGGCAATCACGTCGGGCGATACCGCCGCAAAGATGCGCCGGTAGCTGGGCTGGCGCTCCGGGTCGAAGATGGCACTTCGGTTGCGGTCGAAGTTGTTGACGGAGTTGTAGGACAGAAGCCGCAGCGCCGACGCGGGTGGGCGCTCAATGCCCGGCGCCGCCAGAGGCACCTCGGATGCCGTCAGCGCGTACCCGAGCCCGCCATTGGCGTTCGGCAAACGATCACCCGGGCTCGACAGGGCAATCCGAAGACTATCTCCCGCAAAAAGCGGCGTCCCTCCCGGCGCCGCCGACCGATCGAGCGCCACCTCAAACGTATCGCTCCGGACCGTGGGAAGCGTGGTCAGTCCAATGTCTGCGTGGGAGACCTCCTGCTCAGCCCCGTTCCGAACCATCTTTCCGGAGCGCTCGCCGAAGGTCCAGGTCAGCTCTGCGCCCAGCCCCAGCGCCTGCGTGCCCGTGGACGGATCGTTGTCCGTATCCAGATAGAGCGTCAGGTCATTGCCCTCCTGCAGGTTGAGCGCCGGCTGCACGACCATGTGCAGAAACAACCGGTCCTGGCTGTGCGCCACCCAGAGGCGCTGGATGTTTGTCGCCTGCCCGTCCGGGTCCACTGCTCGGACCGACAGAGAGTCCCAATCGTCCGCCGACTCGTCCACGTAGATGCGGGCCGGCTGCGACGGATAGGCGTCGGCCTCAGTGGACGGATCGGACGACGACTCGTTGGGCTCGATGTCCCCTGCCCCGCCGCAGCCCCCAGTGGTCAGCAGGAGTGCGAAGACGGTGAACAGGAAGGGCTGTAGGCGCATGGCAGAATCGGAAGGATCGGGAGGAACGCGATCGGGATGGTGGGCAGCGCGGGCGGGGTTCAAGACCGGAGCGCCCGTGTGGACTCCGGAGCGTGCGATTACCGGTGAGGCCCCGTCTCCGGAACCGTTACCCAGAGATCCAGCGAGGCCGTCCGCCGGGCCGACGCCTGCTGTCGTTGCCGTCCCTGTGGGGAGGGGCGCCGCCCGGATCCGGTTACGGATGGAATGCCGGTTCCCGTCTGCTCTTTCAGGTCGATGTCTGTCGAGTTCGGCGTTTGGAGACCCAACGAAAGGGAACCATTCAGGGGCGTCCGAAGGCCGTACGTCGCTGCCTCCGCGTCTTGGGGGCCTCCCTGGAGCGGAATGCCCACTTCGTAGATCAGAACGCCGGTGTCGAGCGTGGCGCGGGCCTTTAGGGCAGAGACGAGGCGGCTGGGCCTACGGTGACGGATCGTGTCGTTCCGAATCACCGCCAGGTCCGAGGGCAGCAGTTGGTCCAGGCGCGACCTCGAAGAACGGGGGCCCGGCGGGGCGGACGCGGCGCGGCGACTACGGGCCCGGCGCTGCGCCGAGAGGCCGATGGGGTACTGCAAGCCGTAGGTGGAGGCACGGGCCGCTGTTGGGTCCACCCACAGAAGCAGCCCATGCCGGGCCACAGCGCGGATCAGGGCTGGGTCCGAGATGACGGCCGCCACGTAGAGCAGGCTGTCGGTGGGCGCCGCGCTCATCGACACCCCGTCTTCGACCACGGACAGACCGCCGCCCCATTCGTTTAGGGCCCCATCGACGGACGGAGGCTGAGTCATCGTTGTTTTTTGTAGCGTGGGCGGGCTGCTACACGCCCCCACACCGAGGAGTCCCAGAAGCAACGTGAGGCCGAGCAGGCGTCTGTGCATAGCCGTGAGCAGTGCGGACCGGGAGAGCGAACCTTTCTCTGACGAAGGCTCTCTGGAAAGGGCATTTGGGGAGGACGTACATGAGGACATGTGCGAACCTACCCATTGGCAGTCCGAAATGCCAACACGGCCCTGCCGCCACCCCCACGCCTGCGGCACACGCCTCGCCCTCCGGCCCCAGCCGAACTTCTGACCATCGTAGACGTCGCAGTCTCTGGTTCGGTGCATCGCAGCGCGCCGGCCGCGTGCGACGCTTCGTGTCGTGCGACTCCCTATTCCTGGATTACTCTCCCCCCTGCTTCATGGTTGCTTTGGTTCAGCGCGTCTCGGACGCGGCCGTCGAGGTGGACGGTGCCACCGTGGGCGCCATCGACGACGGCCTGCTTATTCTGCTCGGCGTGCACACGGACGATACGCAGGCCGAGGCCGACTGGTGCGCCCGCAAGTGTGCCCACCTGCGCGTCTTTCCCGACGCGGACGGCAAGATGGACACGTCGCTGCTCGATACGGGGGGCGAGGCGCTGGTAGTGCCGCAGTTCACGCTCTACGGCGATACGAGCCAGGGGCACCGCCCGTCCTTCACCGAGGCCGCGCCCCCGGACCAGGCCGACCGGCTGTACCTTCGGTTCGTGGAGGCGCTCGAAAATCACCTCGGGCAGGAGGTGCCCACTGGCACGTTTGGGGCCCTGATGGACGTGCGCCTCACCAACGACGGCCCCGTGACGCTGTGGGTGGAGCGGCGGGCCGAGGAGGAGACGGAGGGAGGCGCAGGTGCCTGACCTCCCGCTCTCTCTCCCTGTCTACCCCAACGGGGGGTTCGAGGTCTGCAGGCTGGCAGGCAGATCGGAGCGGCCCGTAAGGTAGCGGTCGATCTGGCGGGCCGCATCGCGCCCCTCGCCAATGGCCCACACCACCAGCGACGCGCCGCGCCGCGAGTCTCCGGCCGCAAACACGCCCTCCGCGCCCGTCCGCAGGCACTCGTCCGTCGCAACCGTTCCGTCGTCCGCGCGCGCCACCCCGCAGTCCGCAAACGGATGCGTATCGGGACCGGTGAAGCCAATCGCCACGAGCACCAGGTCCGCGGGGATGCGGAGGTCCGGGTCGAGCACCGTCTTGTCCGCCCGGCGCCCCTTTTCGTAGGTCCAGTCCACCTGTTCGGCCCGCAGTTCATCGACGTGGCCGTCGCCGTCCAGGTCCACCAGCGCCTGGGTGTTGATGGCAAACTGTTCTTCGCCGCCCTCCTTCTGCGCGTAGGTTTTTTCGTAGACCTGCGCCGCCTCCGGCCACGGATTGTCCGGCGCGCGGTCTTTGGAGGGCTTGTTGTTGATGGCGATCTGCACCACCTGCCGGGCGCCCTGGCGGTGGGCCGTGCCCACACAATCGGCCCCCGTGTCGCCCCCGCCCAGCACCACCACATTCTTGCCCGCCGCACTCACGCCCCGGCGCAGCGACTGCCCGGCCTGGCGGCGGTTTTCCTCGGTGAGGTAGTCCATGGCCGGGAGCACGCCCGCCAGCTCGGTGCCCGGCACCGGCAGCTCGCGGTGCCGCTGGGCGCCGAGGGCGAGGCACGTTGCGTCGTAGGCCTCCTGCAGGGCGTCGGCCCGCACATCCGTGCCCACCTCCGTCCCCGTCACAAACGAGATGCCCTCCTCCCGGAGCTGTGCCACGCGCTGGTCCACGCGGCGCCGGGCAAATTTGAAGTCCGGAATGCCGTACGTCATGAGGCCCCCCGGGGCTTGGTCGCGCTCGTAGACAGTGACGCGGTGCCCGGCGCGGTTCAGCTGCTGGGCCGCGGCCAGTCCGGCGGGTCCACTGCCCACAACGGCCACGCGGTGCCCAGTGCGCACGGCGGGCGGCTCTGGCTGAATCCAGCCCTCCTCCCACCCTTTGTCCACGATGGCGCGCTCGATGCTTTTGATCGCCACGGCGTCATCGTTCACGGCCAGCACGCAGGCATCCTCGCAGGGCGCGGGGCACGTGTAGCCGGTAAACTCCGGGAAGTTGTTCGTGGCGTGGAGCTGCTCCAGCGCCTCCTTCCAGTCGCTGCGGTGCACCAGGTCGTTCCATTCGGGGATGCGGTTGCCGATGGGACAGCCGCTCATGCAGGTGGGCACGCCGCAGTCCACGCAGCGCTCGCCCTGGTCCTGCAGGGCCTGCGGGCTCCAGTCGGGCTTCCAGATTTCGTCCGAGTCGGCCGTGCGCTCCGTGGGGTTGCGCTTGCCGATGGGTTGGCGGGCGTGCTGCAGGTAGCCGTCGGGGTGATGTTCTCTTGGCATGATGGCGCGGAATCGGTGAGCGGAGGATGGGGTCTTATCGAGCGTGGTGTGCGTCTCGCGCTGAATGTGGGACGGTTAGGCGCTGAGAACCTGCTTGGGGAGCAGATTCGGAGCCGAAACGCAGTGGGCGACGTGACACAGTGGGCGACGTTGCACAATGGCGCTCAAATGCGCCTTGTCGTGGAACTACCAGGCGAATGCAGAAGCCATTTTGCACGAGATCCACGACGTCGCAGGCCGTAGAGGTCTCGCCAAACAGGTTTTGAACGTGTCGCCCGGAATGAGCGCTGGGACCCGACCACGGCCGACGTCTCCGTGAGCGGATCGCATTGCGTACGTTCACCAACGCCCCGGCACGACAATGCGCAATCCGAGATGTGCGCCCCGTAACGAGACGCATCCCGAATCAGGCAGCAACGGGAGCGGGCTCCCCAGGCGATGGAGGCACGGAGGGCCGAATGTCCTCGCCCTTCTGCAGGTGCTCCTCCACCTGTTGGGCAAAGGCAATGGGCATGACCTTGCGAAACCGATCGACGACCTGTTCCCAGTCGGCCAGTACGCGTTCGGCCTTGGCACTGCCGGTGTAGTGGTGATGCCGCTCGAGGAGGCGGCGGGCAAGCCGCCGGTCGCGGGCATCCGTGAGGGGCTCCAGGCGCACCATATCGCGGTTTACCGACTGGTCGAGCGTGCCGTCTTCATCCAGCACGTACGCCTCGCCGCCGCTCATGCCCGCGCCAAAGTTGCGACCCGTACTGCCGAGCACCACCACCACACCCCCGGTCATGTATTCGCAGCCGTGGTCGCCCACGCCCTCCACCACGGCCATTACGCCGGAGTTGCGCACGGCAAAGCGCTCGCCCGCCTGTCCGTTGAAGAACGCCTCGCCGCGGGTGGCGCCGTAGAGCGCCACGTTGCCCAGCAGAATGTTTTCGGCGGCCGCGTAGCCTGCCGCCTCGGGCGTGCGCAGCACCAGGCGCCCGCCGGAGAGGCCCTTGCCCACGTAGTCGTTGGCCTCGCCCGTGAGGCGCAGCGTGAGGCCGGACGCCAGAAACGCCCCGAAGCTCTGCCCCGCCACCCCGTCCAGGTCGACCCGAATCGTCGCGTCGGGCAGCCCCTCCGGGCCGTAGCGGTCGGTGACGGCCCCGCTGAGGAGCGCGCCCACCGAGCGGTGGCGATTGGTGATGGAGTGCCGGAGGTGGACCGGCGCCTGGTCGTCGAGGGCGGGCTGCGCCTCGGCAATGAGGGCATGGTCGAGCGCCTCCGCCAGCCCGTGGTCTTGCTCCGTCGTCTTGCGGGAATCGTCGTCGCTATCGGGGCGCTGCAGGAGCGGCTGGAGGTTGAGCCGCCGCGCACGGGGGTGGTCGGTATCGCGGGGACGCAGCAGATCGGTGCGGCCCACCATGGCGTCCACCGTGCGGACGCCGATCCGCGCCATGATGTGCCGCAGCTCTTCCGCGACGAAGTGCATGTAGCGCATAACGTGCTCGGGCTGCCCCACAAACTTTTTGCGCAGCTCCGGGTCTTGCGTGGCAATGCCCACCGAGCAGGTATTGCAGTGGCACTTGCGGAGCATGATGCAGCCCAGGCACACCAGCGCGGCGGTGCCAAACCCAAACTCCTCGCCCCCCATCAGTGCCGCCACCGCCACGTCGCGCCCCGTCTTCAGCCCGCCGTCGATGCGGACACGGATGCGCGAGCGGAGGTCGTTGTCCAGCAGCACGCGCTGCGCCTCCGACACGCCCAGCTCCCAGGGCAGGCCCGCCGACTTGATCGACGTCTTGGGCGAGGCACCCGTGCCCCCCGATTGCCCGCTGATGAGCACCGCGTCGGCCTTGGCCTTGGCCACGCCGGCCGCAATGACGCCGATGCCGGCGGCCGAGACCAGCTTCACGTGCACATCGGCCTCCGGGTTGGCGTTCTTGAGGTCGTGGATGAGCTGCGCGAGGTCCTCGATCGAGTAGATGTCGTGGTGCGGCGGGGGCGAGATGAGAGAAACCCCCGGCGTGGTGTAGCGCGTGTCCGCGATCAGCTCGTTCACCTTGCCGCCCGGCAGGTGGCCGCCCTCGCCGGGCTTGGACCCCTGCGCCATCTTGATCTCGATGTGGTCGGCGTTTTGGAGGTACGTGCTGGTTACCCCAAAGCGCCCACTGGCCACCTGCTTGATCGCGCATTCGCGCTCCGTGCCGAACCGCTCCACCTGCTCGCCCCCTTCGCCGGTGCTGGCCTTGGCCCCGAGGCGGTTCATGGCAATGGCGAGCGTCTCGTGGGCCTCGGGGCTGAGGGAGCCCAGGGACATCGATGAGGTGTAGAAGCGCTGGACGATGGAGGAGGCGGGCTCGACCTCCGCGATGGGAACGGCCGCATCCGGATCGGGATCAAACGCGAGCAGGCCCCGAAGCGTCTGGTGCTTGTTTTCTTGCTCGTTGATGCGGGCGGCAAAGTCCTCGTACGCCGCCGCGTCGTGTTGGCGCACGGCGTGCTGCAGGCGCCCGATGGTTTGGGGGTTCCACTGGTGGTGCTCCCCGTCGCGGCGCCAGTAGAGGTCGCCGCCCGTTTCCAGCGGGGCGGTGCCGGGCAGCGACACGTCGAACGCCGCCCGGTGGCGCTCGCGCACATCGGCCTCAAGCTCGTCCAGCCCCGCCCCGTCGATGCGGCTGGGCGTCCCAAAGAAGAACTCGTCTACGAGGTCCGCATCCAGCCCCACGGCCTCAAACACCTGCGCGCCCTTGTAGCTTTCGAGCGTGGAGATGCCCATCTTGGCCATCACCTTCAGCAGGCCCTGCTCCAGCGCGTTTACGTAGCGGTCTACGGCAGCCGCGGGGGCGGGTCCATCGTCGATGCGGGGGGCCAGGTCGCGCACGGTGGCGTACGCGAGGTACGGGTGCAGGGCGTCGGCGCCGTAGCCGAGGAGGGTGCAGATGTGATGGACGGCGCAGGGCTGGGCGCTTTCGAGGATGATTGCAGCGTGGGGCCGCTGGCCGCGGCGGATCAGATCGTGGTGCACCGCGCCCACGGCGAGCAGACTCGGGAGGGGAAGGCGCTCGGGGCCAAGTGCGCGGTCGGACAGGCAGAGAAGGGTGTGGCCGTCGTGTACGGCGGCGCGGGCGGCGCGGCGCACGCGGTCGAGGGCCGTCTGCACCGAGCCCTCGTGCCCGAAGGTGATGTCGATGGAGGTGGGTTGGAGCCCCTTCGAGTCGAGGTGGTGCAGCGCCTCGCGCTCCGCGTCGCTGAGGATGGGCGAGTCGAGGTGGAGCTGGCGGCAGTGCGCGGGGCTCTCGGTGAGGAGGTTGCGGGTGCGACCGATGTGGCTCTTCAGCGACGTAACCCGTTCCTCGCGGATGTAGTCGAGGGGCGGGTTGGAGACCTGCGCAAACAGCTGCTTGAAGTAGGTGAAAAGCGTCTTGTTTTGGTCGGACAAGACGGCGGGTGGGGTGTCGTCGCCCATGGCCCCCACGGGGTCTTTGCCGTCTTCCACCATTGGCGCGAGGAGGCGACGCACGTGCTCGCGGGTGTAGCCCACGGCGCGCTGGCGACGCGGAAGGGCGTTGGGGGCGCCGTTCCAGGGGCGGTTGGGGGCGGCCGGGGCGTCGTCGGCGCCGGACGCTGCGGAGACGAGGGTGCGGAGGCGGACGCGGTGTTCTTCGAGCCAGCGGGCGTACCGGTCGTCCGTAAGGCGATCGAAGACCTCTTCTTCCGGGACGATGCGTCCCTCCTCGGCGTCGGCGAGGAAGAGCTGGCCGGGCTGGAGGCGGTCCTTGCGCTTGATCTGTTCGGGCGGGAGGTCAAGCACTCCTGCCTCGCTGGCCATCACGAGGCGATCGTCGTGCGTCACCCAGTAGCGACACGGGCGCAGGCCGTTGCGATCGAGCACTGCGCCCACGCTGTCCCCGTCCGTAAACGCAACGAGCAGCGGGCCGTCCCAGGGCTCGACGAGGGTCGAGTGGTACTCGTACCAGGCGCGGCGGGCGGGGGCCATCTGCTCGTCCTTGTCCCAGGCCTCAGGGATGAGCATGCGGAGGGCGTGCGGGAGCGACCGGCCGCTTTCTACGAGCAGCTCCAGCACATTGTCGAGCACCGCGGTGTCGCTCTGCGCTTCGGTGACGAACGGACGGAGGCGGTCCAGGTCGGTGCCAAAGGCGTCGGTGTCGAGAAGCGGGCTGCGGGCGCGCATCCAGTTCAGATTGCCGCGCAGGGTGTTCACCTCGCCGTTGTGAACGACGTTGCGGTACGGGTGGGCGAGGCGCCAGGCGCCCAGGGTGTTTGTGGAGAAGCGCGAGTGCACCAGGGCCAGGCTGGATTGCACCCGCTCGTCGTGCAGTTCGGGGAAGTAGGTGCCCACCTGCGCATTGGTGAGAAGCCCTTTGTAAACAATTTTGCGGCGGTCGAGCGAGCAGACGTAAAACGTTTCGTGGTCGGGCAGGTCGGAGCCGGCCACGGTGCGCTCGATGCGGCGGCGCAGCACGAAGAGTTGGGCGTCGAGGGTGCGGGGGGCACCGGGAGACGTAGGCGTCACAAAGAGCTGCCACACATCCGGCTCCGTGGCCCGGGCCGTCGGCCCCAGGTCGCTCGCATCGGTGGGCACGTCGCGCCACGCGATCGGCTCGAATCCTTCGTCCCGCACCACCTGGTCGATGACGCGGCGCAGGGCAGGTTGCACGTCGGGGTCCGCCGGAAGGAAGAACTGCCCGACGCCGTACCGCTCCGCCGCGGGCAGGCCCGAGACCACCTGGCGGAAGAACTCGTGGGGCTTTTGGAGGAGCATCCCTGCCCCGTCGCCCGTATTGGGCTCTGCCCCACGTGCGCCGCGATGATCCAGGTTTTTGAGAACCTGAAGGCCGTCCTCAATCATGGCGTGTCGGGCCGTGCCGTCCAGATTCATCAGGACCCCAACGCCGCAGTTGGATCGCTCCCGGTCGGGACCAAGTTGTGAACGTCCGGGAAGAGGACGGAACGGAGAAGAGGTGGGATGTCCCATATCAACAGCAGGTTCCGACGTGCCCGGCCTGCAGGGGACTGCCCCCGCGCTGAGAGCACGCATCGGGTGGTTTCTCGGAAGTTTTGTTAAGAGGGACTGACATAGATGCATGAAGACATCGTGATCATCAAATTTTTGTGTAGTGCAAAGCGCTTCCAGTCACGACTTTTTAACAACTATGTTTTTTTGGCAACCTCCGCGTGCACGCGGGGAGTGACATTTTCTACCTTCATCTCCTGATGGATTCTATGTCTACCGCACCCCTTGATCTGCTCGTGCACAACGCACGGGTGCACACCATGGACGCACGGGCCCCCACGGCCACCGCCTTTGGCGTGCGGGAGGGGACCTTTGCGGCGGTGGGGGCGACCGAGTCGCTTCTGTCGGCTGCCCCGGAGGCGCCGCGGCTGGACGCTGAGGGGCACACCATCGTCCCCGGCTTCATTGACGCGCACGCCCACCTCCACGCGCTCGGCCTGTCGCTCTGCCGGGCCGACCTTGCGGGCACCTCCTCCCCGGCCGATGTGATCCGTCGGCTGCGCGCGTTCGTCCAGGAAGAAAGACCGGGCGATGCAGGGTGGCTCCGGGGCCACGGCTGGGACCAAACCGCGTGGGAGACGCCTGAATTTCCCACTCGTGCCGCGCTGGACGGGGCCTTTCCCCAGCGGCCGGTGTGGCTCACCCGCACGGACGTGCACGCCGGCTGGGCCAACACGGCGGCCCTGGAGGCAACGGTGGGGCTCGATCGGCTCGCGGCGATGGACGCTCCCGCGGGCGGGCGCATCTGTCGGGACGAGGCCGGGCGCCCCACGGGCGTACTGATCGATGCGGCCATGGCCCTGGTCGAGGACCACATCCCGCCGCCGGACGACGCGCGGCTGGACCGGGCGTTGTCGACGGCGCTCGACCATACGGCCCGCCACGGCCTCACGGGCCTTCACGACGCGGGGGTGGACCTCGCGGGCATCCGACGATTCCGTCGCCGCATCGAGGATGGCCGGTTTCCGCTCCGCATGTACGCGATGATGGACGGGCGGGCCGAGGCGTTCGCTCATTTCTGCGACGCGGGCCCGCTTCACCATCCGTCCGGGCGCCTCACGGTCGAATCGGTAAAGTTCTTTGCGGATGGGGCGCTGGGCAGCCGGGGCGCTGCGCTGCTGGAGCCGTACGCCGACGCCCCCGACAACCGTGGGCTGCTGCTGCACGACGCGGAGGACTTTCGGGAAGCGGTGACGGCTGTGGTGGACGCGGGCTTTCAGGTCAATACACACGCCATCGGCGACCGGGCAAACCGCTTTGTGCTGGATGCCTATGCGGCAGCGGCGCGCACCGGCACGCGTCCGCTTCGTCGCCCACGCATCGAACACGCTCAGGTGATGCATCCCCGCGACCGGGCCCGCCTGGAAGACCTGGGCATTGTGGCCTCCGTGCAACCCGGGTTTGCCCGTAGCGACCAGGCGTGGGCCCTCGACCGGCTCGGGCCCGAGCGCCTGTCTCGCGCGTACGCGTGGGCCGCACTACAGAACGCCGGAGCGCCCCTCGCCTTTGGATCGGACGCCCCGGTGGACCCCATTTCTCCGCTCCGTGGATTTTTCGCCGCCGTCGCTCCGCCGTCCCTTCCCTCCCCCGACACCTCCCCGCTGGCCGCTCCGCTCCACCGCCGCACCGCCCTCCACGCGTACACGCAGGGCGCCGCCTACGCAGCGTTTCAGGAAGACGAAGTGGGCTCGATCACCCCGGGAAAACGGGCCGACTTTGCCGTTCTGTCGGACGATCTCTTGACAGTGCCGGCGGCACAAATTCCGACCCTCTCCGTCCGGGCCACCTATCTGGGCGGAGAACCGACGTACACGCATCCGTCGTGGCCCCCCGCCTGAGCCGTCGCATTCACGGCCTTTCATCGAAACCAAGAAGCACCCGCCCGATTCCAGAAGGCGGGTTCTCCCCGGCTACGTTCCCCACACTGCCTCCTTTCCCACACTGCCCCACTCCACCGATGGCTGACTCTTCTACGCTTACCCCGCCGGAGGCCCAAGGAGGCGTCCACATGATGGATGCCTCCCGAAAGCCGGACTCTGCTCGCACTGCCGTGGCCGCCGGGCGCGTGTACCTTGGCGAGGAGGCCTTCCGGCGCGTTCGCAATCACGACATCGAGAAAGGAGATGTACTCACCACGGCTCAAATTGCCGGGATTATGGGCGCGAAGCAAACGGACAAGCTCATTCCCCTCTGCCACGACGTGACAATCAATGGAGTCGAGGTGGATTTCACGTTCGATGCTGAGGAGCAGGCCATCGACATCCGCGCCTTTGCAAAAACCTTCGGCGTCACGGGGGTGGAAATGGAGGCGCTGACGGCGGTCTCTATTGCGGCACTTACAATTTACGACATGTGCAAGTCGGTCACGAAGGACATCCAAATCGGCGACGTGCACCTGCGGGCCAAGACGGGGGGGCAGAGTGGCAACTGGAAAAGTGAATCGGAGAGCGTGTCCTGACGTCTCCCCCGGATGCATCCGAAGAGGGGCCTGTTCTCTCGCGCATCTGCAATGCGCCAGGGCCTGCTCCCATGCGCGGGGGCCCTCTCCATCCGCTCGATCTCTTCCCAATGCCTCTCCCCTCATGCCCGACGCCTTCCCTCCCAGCGCTCGTGTGGCTCGGTTCACGTCGTTTGCTACCGTCGGCGTTTTGGGCCTCACCCAAGACCTGACCCACGCGGTGCTGCAGAGTGTGGGCGACATGGAGGGGAGCGACCCTGAACTGATCGCGGAAGAGACGCTCTCTCTCGTATCGGTTGCCACCGCCCGCGCTGCGGAGGTGGGCCTGGCGGACGAAGAGGCGCTTGTCTCGCCCATTGTGGAGGCCCTTCTGGATACGCCTTTCACCTACCGCAATTACCTGATCGGCAAGGCCATGGTGGCCGACGAACACCCGGAGCTGGCAGGGGTCGCCGAAGAGGTGCACGAGCGCCTGGAGAACAAGCGCGCGTTTTATGCCACCCACCTGCCGAGCGGGCAGTTTCCGGGGCCGCACGCCATGCAAGACGCCATGGAGTTGTGGATGGGCCGGGTGAGCCCACCGCGCCTCCCCGAAATGCCCCAAGAACGCCTTGAGTCGCTGGAGCTGGTCGCCCCGGCCGTCGCCCACCTTAAGCTGGTCCTGGCGTACGGACGCCGCGGCGAGCCGCCGATGGCATCGGGGGACGGCACGACGACGAACTCTTCGTAGCGCCCGTCCTTCTGCTGTGGTGCTTCGGCCGGGGGACCCCGGCGCTTTTTCAGGATCTCTGCCGCGACTCGCGTGCGCGGGAGCGGGCGGAGCGCTCCTCGGTTGACGCGTCCTCGTCCCCCGTCGGACCAAGAGCTCCCTCCGCCGCGGCATCCAGCTCTGCATCGAGCGCCTCCAGGTCTTCGTCCTCCTCGCCGATATAGTCGGACGGCGCCGCGAACACATCTTCAATTTCGCGGATGGAGCTCTGTGTTTCCTCCACCTCTCGCATGAGCGTATCCAGCTGGGCCGTCACCTCCTCGGGGTTTTGCAGGGTCCACGACTGCTCGTGGATGTAACGCACGACATCCTCGATGGTACTGAGTTGTGCCCCAATGATTTCCAGGTTCTCATGCGCCTTGCGGAAGCGGGCCAGGCGCCGCTCCAGCACCTTCAGCCGCCGCTCCTTCACCGCCCGTACGCGATCGGGGTCGTCCGCCATGTCTTTTTTCAGTGCCTCGATGTCGTCCAGGATGCGCTTTTCTGTCGCGCTCTCCATGAAGTCCCGGTACCGCTCTCGCTGGTGCAGGAGATCGAGGTACGAGTCGAGCAGCCCATCGATCTTGTCGACGTGGCTGGTAAGAATGCCCTGCGAGGCGTAGCTGAGCTTTTGGTAGTTGGCCTGGATCTGGTCCTTCAGCTTGCGCAGCTTGGCGTAGCGCCGCTGGCTCTGGTTCCGAAGCTGGCTGAAGATTTCGCGCTGCGAGGGGGCCTGGTGCTGTTCCGCCCGCTTCTCGGCACGGATGTACCGCCGGAACCGCTTGTGGCGGGGCATCACGCCCAGGTACACCAGCTCGGCGCCGCCCCCCACCACCAGGATCAGTTCGGGCAGCCAGGTGGGCAGCGCTCCTACCACACCAAGCGCCGCCGCTACAGCCACGGTGGCAATAAGGAACACGAGGTTCCAGGTGTTGAAGAGAGCCTCCTTGGTGTAGTTGATGTCGTCCATGGAATGGGGCGCGGTACATGAGAGGCTGGATGCGACACGCGAGAAGGGCCGCTCAGGACTCCTCGGAGCGGAGATCCCCCATGCGACCAATGGTCTTGTCGGGGCCCTCTTGCGCCGGGGGGGAGTCGGGCCGCTCGTCGGACGCCTTGTCGTCTTCGGAGATGGACGGACGAGACCGAGCCGCCTTCTCTTCTTCGGCCTTCATTCGGCGCACAAGCGCTTCGGCCCGCTCTTCCCGAAGCGCTTCTTCGGCCTCGCGAAGGGCGTCCGCCTCCGGCCTTTCGTCGTCGAGGGCGACTTCAAAGCGGGCCTGATCCTGGACCACGGTTCGGCGCAACGCGTCGACAAGGGATTCGGTCTCGTCGAGCAACCGCGCGGCTCCCCGCTTCATCTGCTGCACAACGCCTTCCCCCTCCGTGCGCTGCTTCAGCGCCTCGAGCGTGCGCTGGAGGCGTTTTTGGGCACGGAGATGGTTCTTTTCTTCCTCCTTGATGTGTTGGAATTCGTCGTCAGTCATGGCGCGGGCGCGGATCAGGATGCAGGGAGCGAACCAGGGCGCACACATTCCCCCCTAAGCGGGGGCTCGGACAGGCAGTCGCAACCCAATGCTGATTACTCCGACGTGCTGCGCTGCTGGCCGATGGTCTTCGACGGCTCTTCTCGTTCCTCGCCTTCGGGCAGATCAATCGTTTCTTCGGTCTCGTCGTCGGCCCGCGTCTTCTCCTCCATCCCCATTTCGGCCTTAAACTCATCGACCACCTGCTGGGCGCGAAGCTCTTCGGCGTCTTCTTCGATCTGCATCGCTTCCGTATCCACCGAGTCGAGCGCCATCTCCATGCGCGCTTGGTTCTTGGCCGACTCTTCGTCGAGCTGGCGCACCATTTCGTCGTGCGTCTGGTCGAGGCCCGACACCTCAAACTGCTCCATGGTGTCGGCAATCTCGGCCTGCCACTGGGCCCGCTCGTGTTGGCGGAGGGCGTCTTTCGCCTCTTGAATCTTCTTCTCCTTCTCCCGCATGAAAGCTTTTTTGACCTTCAGGGCCTTCTCGTAGGCCCGCTCGGCGCCTTTCAGTTGCTCTTGGGTACGCTCCAGGCTCTCTTTCTGGTCCTCCAACCGCTTGGCATACTTCCGGGCAATGTCTTCGCGGTCGGACTGTAGGGCCGTGCGGATGCGACTGGTCAGCTCTTCCACACGGTCTTGGGTCTTGGCCACCTCTTTCTCCAGCATGATTTTGTTCGCCTTTACCGTGGCGATGTTTTCGTTCATTTCTGGCACCTGGTCGTTCAGTTCCCGGATGTTCTGCTCCAGGATGGTGCGGGGATCCTCCATCGCTGACACGGCGCCGCCGAAGAGGGATTTTATTGCACGCTTAAAGCGGGACCAAATGGACATAGCGGGCAGGGACGATCGGGGAGACAATTGGTGTGCAGTTCATATACTTTGCCCGACGCCGAATTGTTACACGGCCCGCGTTCGTTGCGACAGGGCGGGCCACGAGGGGCGGATGGCGATGCGTACGCCCCACGCCCCCTTCAGAGGGACGTCCATCCTGCCTGGGTGTGACGTGCGTAGACGGCGGGGGCGGACGGGGGCGCACTCTCGGAAAAGGTGTATGCGCGCTGCACGCGTTCCTTCACGGCTTCTATGTTGGGCGTGCCGCCGGTGTGGAGACGGGCCAGCACGTCGCCGGGGGCCACCGCATCGCCCGGTTTCTTGAGCCCCGATAGGCCCGCCACAGGGTCTACCGGCTCCTCTTTGGCCTGGCGCCCGGCGCCCAGGCGCATGGCCGCCTCCCCAATGGCGTACGCATCCAGATCAGCCACGTACCCCTCCGCTCCGGCGGGCACCGGCACGTCTGCGACGGGGGCCCCGTGGGGGGGCGTGTCCGAGGCATCGAGCACAGAGACCTCGCCGCCCTGTGCCGCAACGAGGCGCCGAAACCGCTCCAGGGCGTCCCCCCGCTCAACCGCGGCGCGCGCCGCCGCGATGCCCTCGGCCGGCGTCTCCGCGACCCCGCCCAGGGCACTCATCTCCCCCGCCAGGCGATAGACCACCTGCATCAGGGCCGATTCTTCGTGCTCCCCACGAAGGCACTCGATGACCTCGCGGATCTCCGGCCCGTTGCCCACGGCCCGCCCCAGGGGGACGTCCATGTTCGTGAGAACCGCCACCCCCGGCGTGTCGTGACGGGCGGCAATGCCGACAAGCGTTTCGGCGAGGCGACGGGCCTCAGGCTCGGTTTTCATAAAGGCACCGCGGCCGCACTTTACATCCAGCACAAGGGCATCGTTGCCTTCCGCCAGCTTCTTGCTCATGATGGAGGCCGCAATCAGAGGGATCGACTCCACCGTCGCCGTCACATCGCGCAGCGCGTACAGCTTCTTGTCGGCCGGGGCGACCTCTCCGGTCTGCCCCGAGATGACCCCCCCCACCGAGGCCACCTGCTCCCGGTACTGCTCCACACTCAAGTCGGTACGAAACCCCGGAATGGCCTCCAGCTTGTCGAGCGTGCCCCCGGTGTGGCCCAGCCCGCGCCCGCTCAGCTTGGCCACGGGCACGCCACAGCTCGCTACAAGCGGCACCAGAATGGGCGACACCTTGTCCCCCACTCCCCCCGTCGAATGCTTGCCCACCTTGGTGCCGGGCACGTCCGACAGGTCGATGTGCGTGCCCGAGGCCAGCATGGCATCGGTGAGCGCTGCCGCCTCCGTCGCCGACAGGCCGTTGAGGTACGCCGCCATCAGAAACGCACTCATCTGGTAGTCCGGCACCGTGCCCTGTGTGTACGCGTCGATCAGGCCCTTCAGCTCCGCATCGGACAGCGCCTGGCCGTCTCGCTTCGCGGCGATCAGTGAAACAGGATTGAGCTCACTCATGGGTCTTGTGGAAAGGTGGGCGTGTTGAACGGGGGAGCGTTGTTGGTTTGCGTTCTCCTCGCCCCATCCCATCAGAGAACGTTCAACATTCTGAGGCAAAACAAAAAGGCCACCCGCTCGGCACAGGTGGCCCCTGAACATCAGTCCGAATGTGGACGAGCGGCTACGCGTCGTCGTCCTCTTCCTCGTCATCGTCCTGATTGAGGCCGTACCGGCGGTTGAATTTCTCAACACGACCGGCGGTGTCCACAAACTGACGACGGCCGGTGTAGAACGGATGGTTGGAAGAGTCTACCTCCGATTCGTACTCTTCCTGGTCCATCGTGGAGCGGGTCGTGATCTCGCTTCCGTCCGCAAGCGTGATGGTTACCTCCGAGTACTCGGGATGCAGGCCGTCTTTCATGGCGATGCGACTGATTTTGGGGTGCATTCGGGGTGTGAGCGTCGATCCGGGTACACGGCAGGCGCCCCGCGAGGTTTCGGGCCGGGGCGGCGCGTTGCGTGAAGAAGGAGCAAGGGCTTCTCGTCCATCTGCGTCTGCGTCGGACACGACAGGCAGTCCCCTCTTCTGGCCTCCCTCGCTCCTCGACGCTCTCCGGGGGGCGGGCCCCACGTCCCCGTCTCCAGCGCACCAGCTACCCCTCCCCCAACTCCGCCTCCAGCTCTTCGATGCTGTCGCGGAGCTCCGCCGCTCGCTCAAAGTCAAGATTCTCAGCCGCTTCTTCCATCTCTTCGCGCATCTGCGCCACGAGATCTCGCTTTTGGTCCTCCGAGAGGTATTCCACCACCGGATCCGCCACCTCGGCAGAGAGCTGCTCCGGGCGGCCATAGTGCTGCCGCGCACCGCTCTCGTCCCCGTCATTTTTCTCATCAGCAATGGCCGTGCCCATCTTAATCTCATCGGGCGACTTCTTAATCGGCTCAGGCGTTACGTCATGCTCCTCGTTGTAGGCGAGCTGTCGCTGTCGGCGCCGGTCGGTCTCATTCATCATCTTCCGCATCGCATCGGTAATCTCGTCGGCGTAAAGGATCACCTGGCCGCGGATGTTGCGAGCCGCGCGCCCCGCCGTCTGGATCAGCGATGTCTCCGAGCGCAAAAAGCCTTGCTGGTCGGCATCGAGGATGGCGACCAGCGACACCTCCGGGAGGTCGAGCCCCTCGCGCAAGAGGTTCACCCCCACCAGCACGTCGTACTCCCCGAGGCGCAGCCCACGGATGATGTCGACCCGTTCGAGCGCATCAATATCGGAGTGCATCCAGCGCACGTCCACGCCGTAGCTGTCAAGATAGTCGGCCAGGTCTTCCGTCATGCGCTTGGTGAGCGTAGTCACGAGCACACGCTCACCCCGCTCCGAGCGCTTGCGGACCTCTTCCATCAGATCATCGACCTGCGTCGTCGTGGGACGTACGTCGATCTCAGGATCCGGAATGCCGGTGGGACGCACCACCTGTTCCACAAACACCCCACCGCTCTGCTGCAGCTCATAGTCGGCGGGCGTGGCGCTCATGAAAAGGGTCTGCGGCGTCAGCGCTTCAAACTCTTCAAAGGTGAGCGGTCGGTTGTCGAGGGCCGACGGCAGGCGGAAGCCGTGCTCTACCAGCTTCAGCTTGCGCTGGCGGTCGCCGTTGTACATGGCCCGCACCTGCGGGATGGTGACGTGGCTCTCGTCCACCACCAGCAGAAAATCCTCCGGGAAGTAATCGAGCAGGCAGTACGGCCGCTCGCCCGGCTCCCGCCCCGTCAGATGGCGCGAGTAGTTCTCGATGCCGGAGCAGTAGCCGACCTCTTGCATCATCTCAATGTCGAACATGGTGCGCTGCTCCAGGCGCTGGGCCTCTACCATCTTGCCCTCCTCGCGTAGCACCGCCAGGCGCCAGCGCAGCTCTTCTTTGATGTCCCCAATGGCCTGCTCCAGGCGATCTTCCGGAGTAACAAAGATCTGGGCGGGATAGAGCGTAAACCGGTCGAGGGCCTCAAGCTCGCGTCCGCTCTGCGGCTCAATGATCGCCAGCCGGTCAATCTCATCCCCCCAAAACTCAATGCGGAGCGCCCGGGCCTCCCGGTACGCCGGAAAGATGTCCACCACGTCGCCCCGCACCCGGAAGGTGCCCGGTTCAAATTCGATGTCGTTGCGTTCGTAGAACAGATCGATGAAGCGGCGGAGCAGGTCGTTGCGCTCCACCTCGAGCCCACGGTGGATCGGCAAAATTTCCTTCCGGAACTCCGCCGGGGAGCCGAGGCCGTAGATGCAGGACACGCTGGCCACCACGATCACATCATCGCGCCCACTGACAAGCTCAGAGGTGGCGCGCAGTCGCAGCCGTTCAATCCGATCGTTGATCGCCACATCCTTTTCGATGTATGTATCGGACGGGACGATGTACGACTCGGGCTGGTAGTAGTCGTAGTAGGAGATAAAGTACTCGACGGCGTTCTCGGGGAAAAACTGCTTCAGCTCCCCGTAGAGCTGTGCCGCCAACGTCTTGTTGTGGCTCATGACGAGCGTCGGCTTGTTCACCTCCTCGATGACGTTGGCCACGGAGAATGTCTTGCCGGTCCCCGTTGCTCCCAGCAGGGTCTGGTAGTCGTCCCCACGCTCGATGCCTTCTACCAGCTCGCGGATGGCCTGGGGCTGATCGCCCATCGGCTCAAAATCGGACTCAAGCCGGAACGCGTCCGGGTGGTCGAGCACTTCGGTCATAGAATGGACACCGGTCGGGTTGGGAAGGTCGGGAAATGTTGGTAGTCATGCTGCTCAAATCCTCGGTGCGAGCTCGGGTTGCGAAGGGAGCAACAAACGTTTCAAGGCCGTCGTGTCTGCTGTCTCCCGTGTGGACTCGCGTCCCCCTTCCCCGACTCGTCTCAAAATCTTGACGGGGTTCTGACACAACCCACACCTACGCTCTTTATTTTTTGGAAGCGGTTCCAAGATGGGGTTTCCCGATTCAATCGATACATCTGCGGGCCCCTTCTTTTCGCGTCCCTTGCCACATCGACGCTTCCCCGATGGCTACACGACCATTTCCCTCAACCCCGCTTCCCCTCAGCGATCGCCCCAACGACTACGAGACACTCGTGGAAGAACTTGAGGCGCGGCCCCCGGACGAGCTCCGGCAGGCCCGCACGCACCACCGGCGGGCGCTGGAGGCGTTGCGCGGGGGGGCGTACGAGTCGCTCTCCACGGAGACGCGCGCACAGCTGGTGCAGCGCTTTCACATGAACCTGAAGGCTCTCAACGAGGCCCTCAACGACAGCGACTCAGCCGACAGCAACCCAGCCGACACCAACTCGGCCGACAGCAACTCGGCCGCAGACAGCAGTCCCCGCGCTCCGTCGTCAACGTCGTCCTCAACGTCGCTCTTTCAGCGGGCCCGGACTTGGATTTGGTGACGCCTGCGATCAGGGCGCGGACGGAGGCTGAAAGAGTCGTAGGCCTCCGCCCTGCCCTCCCAGCAGCAGCTCCATTCGGCCGTCGCCGGTCACGTCTCCGAGCGCAGGCGTGGGGCGGCGCGGCACGCCCCGGAGCGATGCCGCTTGGGGCGTCCCAAACGCAGGGGCCGACGCCGAGCCGCGGTTGTACGCCACACGCAGCTCCTGTGCCGTCCCGATGACCAGATCAAGTCGCCCGTCGCCGTTCACGTCGTGCAGGGCAGGGGCGGCGCGGGAGCCGACCGTGGCGAGGGTATCGGTAGCCGGGGCAAAGCGCGGGGCCTCAGGGGTGCCCGTATTGGGGTGCAGGGTCACCACGCCACTGGCTGTGCCGCGCACCAGATCGATCCGCCCATCGCCCGTAAGATCCCCGAGCGCAGGAACGACATTGGTGCCCCCGGACAGGCCCTCCAGCGGCCCGTCCTGGGCCTCAAAAGCACCCGCGCCCTGGTTTTGGTGATACGACAAATCGCCCTGCCAGGTGCCAAGCACCAAGTCGGCTGCCCCATCGCCCGTGAGGTCAGCCAGGGCCGGTGCGTAATGATACGCATCAGGAAGGTCGAGGGCCGCCCCCAATCGGAGGCCCTCCCCCGAGGCAGACTGCGTGAGCGGATACACGAGCGACGTCCGGCCCTTCCTCGGATCGATCTTGTTGGCCAGCAGGGCCTCCGCCTGTCCGTCCGCATTTATGTCGCCGAGCGCCACAGTGCTTTCACTGCCCACATCCAGCCCGCCCACAAACTGCCGGGTGCGGAGCGTATAGCGGCCCTCCGTACGCTCGAAGAAGTAGAAATTGTCCGCCAGGCTTGCATTCGCATCATTGGATCCCCCGAGCACCCCCACGAACAAATCAACCTCCCCGTTGCCCGTCCAGTCGGTCAGGGCCGGGGCGTTGTATCCACTGGTGAGCAGAGGGTTTGCCAGCGGGAATCGCTCCGGGGCACCACTGAGCACCGGGTTACGGCAGGAGCCGGTGTTCTCGATCAAGAGCAGGCCCGGCTCAAAGAAATCCCCCCAGAACAAGTCGGAGTCGCCGTCCCCGTCCACATCGGCAAATGTGAGGGTATTGGCCCCATGCAGGGACGGCCCCTTCTGGCCAGTGCCCCCGACAATCTTGATGCCTTCGAAGTCATCAGTCATGTGGGCAAAGACCGGCATGCCCGTGCTGTCCGTCGCTTCGTACCGGGTAATCGACCCGTCCAGCTTTCCCAGGAAGAGGTCCAGCCGCCCGTTACAACCGAGGTCGGTCACGTTGGGAATGTTCTGCCGATCCGAGAAGATCGGCTCCCCGGACGGAGTGCGCAGGGTATCGGCGAACAGCTCAAAGGCAGCGTCGGTGGCCGTGCCTACGTTCCGGTAGGCGCGGATGTGGCTGTAGGGCTGTTCCGTGAGGAGGTCCACCGCACCGTCCTGATCGAGATCCGCAAACCGGTACCACTCGCCGATGTCGAGATCGCGATAGTTGTCCGTGCGCCAGACGAGGCGGGAGGAGTCGCCCTGGGAGACGTGCTCGAAGAACGAGATCTGGCCCGGCCGCTCCTGCACAAACAGGTCCGCGTCGTCGTCCCCGTCGATGTCCACAAACTGAGGACGAGGCGCATTGAAGCCGCCGTAGAACGGATTCGAGACCGGCGTGCCGCTGGCATCGAACACAGGGAACGAGGGAGCGACCACTCGGCGATAATCGTCCGGGAAGGTGGCCGACGCGGCCGTCTCAGGGGCGCGATCGGTACGGGGCGAACCGGCACACCCCGCAAGAACGAGCCCCAGGGCACAAGCGAGGACGGCGAACGAACGAAGCATGAAAGGCGGAGGATCGTCAACGACGACGGCGGACGGTGTGCGTTCTACTCACATCGCCAGGGGCTGCTGCCCGCCCCAGGTGCCAATGCCGCTGGGATACGCCCCCACCTCAATGACCTTCACAATTTCGCGGGTCTGCGTGTCGATCACCGTTACCGTTCCCTTTTCGCCACTTGGGGCGTAGGTGCCCTCCCGGTTGTTGTTGGACACGAAGAGGTGCCGGCCGTCCGGCGACAGGGCCGCGCCGTGCGGCTGAGCGAGGCCGTTGCCGCGAATGGTGGCGACCACCGATGCACCGCGCACGTCCACGACGCTGATGGAGTTCGACATTTTGTTCGGGACGTACGCGAGACCGCTCTGGCGACTGATGACGGGGTGCCAGGGCTGCTGCCCGACCTGCAGGGTGTCCACCACGGAGAGCGACGGGGCTTGGGATGTATCGAAAATGAGCAACTGACCGGTCTTCTGCCCACCCACGATCATGCGCGAGCCGTCCGGGGTCATGGCAAACTGCACAGGTGTTTGCGCGGCGCCCTCAAGTCGAGTCAGCTCGGTGTCCTGCGTCTCGGTATCGACGCCCATGAATTGATTCGTGGCCAGGCTCGCGATAAACGCGTGTTTCCCGTTTGGCGTGACCGCCAGCGGATGAGGGCGCGGAAAGAACGTGTTCACCCGTGTCGTGACTTCCATGCTGGACCGATCAATCATGCCCAGGCTTTTCGGGGGATTGACGGCACTCATCGAGCGGCCGGCGTAGAGCACATCCTTCGCTGGATCAAGGGAGAGGAGCCCCGGCACCTCGAACCCGTCCAACCGGTCGACAATCTCATTCTCTTGGTTGAACTTCAAAATGGTGTTCGCCCCAATGAGGGTCACGTACCAGTGGCTGCCGTCCGGCTCTGCGACCACGTGGTGCGGCTTCGCATTCTCAGAGAACCCCCGTTCTGTCAAATCTACGGTCTCGGTGACCGCCTGGGCGTCCATGTCGATCACGGACACGGTGGCCTCTCCCTGGTTACACACGTACAGCCGGGGGCTTGGGGCCTGCCCGGCCGCCGGGTGCCACAGGACGAGCCCAGCGCACATGAGAAGCAGTGAAAGAAGTCGTCGCATGGAGAGCATGATGAACGGTTGGAAAGCAGTTTGGCGAACTGTTTTTCTCTGAAGCCCCTTTTTTCCCTGAAGCCTCCTCGGTTCTCTTGCCCCGCCACCTGGCCCTGGATGCAAAGAAAACAGGACGGGGGCTGTTCTTCGCCCCCGTCCCTGGTCACACGTAGCGGCGGGCCCGAGCGATTAGAGCTCTTGCTTCGGCTTCTCCAGCACAAAGAGCCCTTCCCCAATGCTCGAGACCACGACAATTCCGCTGTCGAAGTACGGGTAGTTGCTCCAGCTCCCCTGGAAGCCCGGCCCGTTGTCATCGTAGGGCTGCGTGTCGAAGTGAGCGACCTCCTTTGGCTCCGTGGGACTGCTCATGTCCAGAATGCGAAGGCCGCTTTTGTAGTTGGACTGGTACATGAGCCCCCCCTCCACGTACAGGTTGTGGTCGATCGACTTCTCGGGCAGGGCCAGCTGGTTGACCAGCGACGGGTTATCGAGATCCTTCATGTCCCACACGAGGGTGCGGGTGTGCTCCGCCTTGCCCTGCGCCTCGTCCAGCTCATCGTTCTGGTAGAAGTAGCGCTGGTTTTCACCGAACCAGCCCTGGTGCACGTAGCCGTAATCCGGGTACGAAGCCGTCGAGACGGCATAGGTGCTGTCTTTGTTGGTCACGTCCGCCACGCTGATGGCCGTCTCGTTAGAGCCGACGCAAATCTCCCGGCCCTGGTATTCTGCATCCGGGCCCTCGTACATCACGCACTGCGCGTCGTGACTGTAGCCCGTGCCGGAGCGGCCCGTGGACGGGTCCGCAAAGCACCCCTCGAAGGTCGGGTTCGTGGGGTCCTGGATGTTGATCATGTGGAGCCCACCGCCGCACGTTTCGCCGCCGCCGCTGCTGCCCACGGCGTAGGCGTAGCCCGATTCCTGATTGATGACGATGTTGTGGACGCTGTTGACCTTGTCGTACAGAACGTCGTGATCGAAGGTCTTCGGCATCTCGGCGCTCGCCACGTCGCGGAGGCGCGTCAGGTCGAACACCTGCATGCCGTGGTCCTTGGCGTTGTCCGCCACCACAAAGGCGTGGTTCTTGTACACCTTCACATCGCGCCACGAGTTGATGCGGGCGCCGTCCGTAAGCGGCAGCTCGCCAACGTAGACCGGGTTCATCGGGTCGCTCACATCCACAAACGAAGTGCCGTCCGTGCGCCCCACGAGCGCGTACTCAGTCCCAGTCTTGGGGTCGGTCCAGCCCCAGATGTCGTTGAGGTTGATGCCGCGCTCGCCGCCGATCGCCTTGATCGGGAGGAAGGACTTCATGTCTACCTTTTCGCAGGAGAACTGCGCGGCGGTGCCCTCCGCACAGCTCCGCTCTTCGCCGGTAAGGGCCGTTAGGACGGAGCCCATCGATGGGGCCAGGGGGGCGTCTTGCACCCAATCGCCCTCCGTCATCGCGTAAAGGCCCATCGTGCCGGCGCCGTGATCATCGCCCGGCAGGCCCGTCGCCACAATGGAGGCACTGCCCGCGAGCGTAGCCCCTACGCCGTTCCCCGCCTCGGCCGTCGGGTGCGAGACGCGGGTCGCGCCGCTCCAGGCACCGTCCTGGTAGCTGTAGCGGTACAGCGCCCCAGTGCGGTTGTCCGCCCCCGGCGCCCCCACCCACAGGTCCGACCCGTCGTACGCAAACGCATACCCGAACAGGTGTCGCGACGTGCCGTCGAACGGGAGCAGGCGTCCGTCCACGGTCCACGCCCCTGCTTCGGCGTCAAACGTGAGGCGATAGGCCGCGCCTGTCGCGTCGTTCGCCCGCGGGGCCCCCACCAGCACCTGGCCGTCCACGGCCTGCAGGGCGCTGCCAAACTCCGCGCTGCTGCTAAGGCCATCGGCCGTCACCGTCTGCGCCTCTGTCCATCCATCGGCCCCGGCACGGAACGCCACCACAGCGCCGCTTTCATGCTTCGGCGCGGCTACGAGCAGGTGGTCGTTCCAGGCAAGCAGGGCGCTGCCAAAGCCCGACTCCGCGCCCGCCTTCTCACTGCGGAGCACCGCTGTCTCTGCCCACGCCCCGTCGGATGCCTTCTCGTACACGTGCACCGCACCCGAGGTCAGCGTGTCGTCCTCCGTCGCAACGACCGTGGAGGCGGTGCCAACGTACAGCCGGTTGCCATCGAGCAATACACTCTGGCCAAAGCTCGATACGCTGTCCGCGCTCGTGAGAAGTGCCTCTTGGGTCCAGCCCTCGGCCCCGGAGCGGAACAGGTAGGCTGCGTTGGCCGACGGCGCGCCCACAACGACGTGCTCGCCAGACGCGTCCAGCGACGAGCCGAAGCCGTCGCCCACGTCGCCGTCACTGGCTTCCAAGTACGCCGTTTCCGACCACGCATCGCCCTCCTGATCGAAGACGTACACCCGACCGGGCGTGTGGATGTTTTGCGGCTCGCCTACAAAAACGCGGTCGGACTCCACCGCCAGCGCCCGGCTAAATCCGTTCATTTGGGCCACGGTGCCGGTGGCGGCAGTTTGTGCAATGGCGGGGCCACTCCCGATGACCAGGCCAAGCGTGAGGGCGAGAAGCGAGAAGAGTCGATACATGAGGCGTGTGGGTGTAAAGTCCGGAGGAATCGGAGAAGAAAACTTTGGTGAGAGACAGCCCATGGTAACTACGTGCGCCGGTCGGGTTTCAAAGCGCCCTCAAGACGCCGCGCGGCATCATCATTCCTTCACACAACGTTACGTCTGGGCACTCGCAACAGCGGGTGCCCCCCCAGGCGCCCCCTCACTCCGTCTCAAGAATAAGGTCAAGCAACTGAATCACCCGTTGCCGCATGCGCCGACGGTCCACAATCATGTCCACAAAGCCGTGCTCTTGCAAAAACTCAGACTTTTGGAAGCCTTCCGGAAGGTCCGAACCAATGGTTTCCCGGATGACACGCGGCCCGGCAAAGCCGATGAGGGCGTCCGGTTCAGCAATGTGAATATCGCCCAGCATGGCAAAAGAGGCCGTGACCCCGCCGGTGGTGGGATGGGTAAGAATAGAGATAAACGGCAGCCCGGCCTCATCGAGGCGCGTGAGGTGGGCGCTCGTTTTCGCCATCTGCATGAGGCTGAGTGCGCCCTCCATCATGCGGGCGCCGCCGCTCTGCGCGATGGTGATAAGCGGCATCTGTTCGGTATAGGCGCGCTTGATGGCCCGCGCCACGATCTCCCCCACCACGGACCCCATCGATCCGCCGATAAAGCTAAAGTCCATGCCGGCCATTGAGACCGGATGCCCCCCCAGGGTGCCGGTTGCCGCCTGTGCGGCCTCGTTCTGCCCCGTCTTCTCCACGGCACGCTCCAGCCGCTGGGCGTAGGGCTTTCGGTCTTCGAAGTCGAGTGCATCCACGGAGCGGAGGTCTGTATCGTGGAGGTCGTACGCTCCGTCGTCGAACAGAAAATCGAAGTACTGGTGGGTCTTCATGCCGAAGTGGTAGCCGGAGCTGGGAAAGACCAGCAGGTTGTTTTCCAGCTCGCGGCGATTGGTAATTTCGCCAGTATCCGGGCATTTCACCCACTGCCCTTCTGGCATTTCATTTTGCTCTTCGCGGGTGGTGCGGATGCCGGCCTTCTCACGCCGAAACCAAGGCATAATGCGGTACGCGGGGATGTACGGGGAGAACGCGGAGAAACTCAACCAACGAGGCTCGAACGAGGAGTGCAAATGCCGGGCGACTGCCCAACGTGCCCCCCAGCTCTCAGGCAAAAGGCGAAGGGGCAGGGGTTGCGTGCACGTCTTTCACGTACAACGGTTCGAAGGTTGCCACGTCGTCGGTCGTATCGGTTGCGAGGCGCTGCTGGGCGCACCGGGCAACCCAGGCCGCCGAGGGCGGATGTGCATCGGCAGGCACAAGGGAAAAAGCATCGTGCGTGGCGGCGAGGACCTCTCGCGCTTTTTCCCCGCCGTCGCCCACGCCCCACAGCTGCCCGTCGACCGCCCCCAGCCACGCGGGCAGGGCTGCAACCGGCAGCGCCTGCACCGGCGCATGCTCATGCATTCCCGTAGGGGTGCGCCGGTAGGCACCGGCATAGACCTCGTCCCGGCGCGCATCGAGCAGGGCACACACCACGTCGCCGGGCGCGGCGATGGGGCGCACCGATGCAGCGTAGGCCGCCAGGGTGGATACGCCCACAAGCGGGACCTTTGCCGCCAGCGCCCAGCCCTTCGCTGTGCTTGCACCAATTCGAAGCCCAGTGTAGGAGCCCGGCCCTCTCGATACGGCGACCGCGTCGAGCGCCCCCAGCTCCACCTCGGCCTGTGCAAGGAGGGCCTCCACGAGGGGCGTCAGGCGTTCGGCGTGGACGCGCGGCCGGTGCAGGTGCATCTCCGCGAGCACGGTGTCGCCCTGAAGCAGGGCAACGCCGCAGGTGGAGGTGGCCGTTTCCAGGGCAAGTAGGGACACGGGGACCGGGGACTGTGAGAAAAGTCGTGACGGACGCAACAAGCGACGGGACCGGGGCTACTGCATAACGAGCCCGCCGTCCACAATCAGGGTCTGGCCCGTAACGGCCCGGGCCCACGGGGAGGCAAAAAAGAGCACTGCGTCCGCCACCTCTTGCGGAGTGGTGACGGTGCCGCGCGGGGTGTTTTGTTTGATGATGTCAAACACGGCGTCCGACGTAGCAGCGCTGGCATCGGTGCGGTCGAGCAGTCCACCGGAGACCAAATTTGCAGTAATGCCTTCGCCTCCAAGCTCTTGGGCCACATTTCGCACAAAGCCCAGGAGTGCCGCCTTGCCGGTCGTGTAGTCGTGATAGGGGACAGCAGGGTCCTGCACCAGGTTGGACCCAATGCCGATGAAGCGGCCCGTTTCCATCGTGCGCATGCCCGGCAGGCAGGCCTTCAGCAGGTGAAGCGCCCCCTGTACCGAGCCCTCCAGCTGCGCGTGGTAGTCGTCCCAGTGAATAGTGTCGACCGTCTCACGGGCTTCGGCGTCGAATCGGTAGTCGACGAGGGCATTGTGGACCGCGGTTGTCACCGGGCGGTCGAAGTGGTCGGCGGCGGTGCGCACCATCGCCGTCACGGCCTCGGCCGAGCGCACATCGGCCTGCACGGCCAGGGCGCGTGCGCCAATCTCCGCCGACAGCGCCTCCGCGCGGTCGCGGCTCTGGTAGTAATTGACAACGACGCGAGCGCCCTCGCGTCCAAACGCACGGGCGAGGGCGGCGCCGAGGCCGCGGCTGGCCCCGGTAATCACAACAAGTTGCTGGTCCAGATCGAGCATGGTGGACGGAGGGGTGGCTTCGGGAAACATACGGATGCGAAGCCAAGGGCGAAGCTTGTCCCTGCACACCGATGCCGACGTGCGAAGACGCTTCCTGCGCCGGTGCGAACCGGATCAGGTTCGGAGGGTGTCTCTCAGCCCGCGCCGATCCGGCGGGGCACCCCTGGCCTTTACAAAAAGGGAATAGTAATGTATCTCTACGGGCCGAGACCGTCAACCAGCGCCCAGCGGCGACGCTACTGCGCCGTGGACGGCCGGAAGATGGGGCGACGCTCCCCAGCCGACACGGGCTGCCGAAGGCGATTCTCGGGCGGGGGCAGCGGGCACGCAAAATCGGGGTTGTACGCACAGGTGGGATTGTACGCCCGGTTGAAATCCACCACCACGGAGTCCGGTCCTGCTGGCTTCAAGTCTACGTAGCGCCCGCCCCTATAGGTCGCAAACTGGTTGGTGGAGTCCGCAAACGGAATCCATCGACGGCCACGGGGGTCGTCTCCTTCGCCCCGGAACACCAGAAGATCCGTCGGTCCGCCGGGCAGCGGCACCGTGACCGTGCCAATCTGTACCTGCGGCCGCACCCCGCCTGTGCTTTCGGCCATCATCACGGTGTCCAACGATGCGGATCGCTCCAGCGGCACCACATAGCGATAGGTGCGGTCCACCGGGTAGTGATCGAGACCTTGGAAGGCATCGCGGCGCCGCACCGGAACGACGCTTTCTTTCTCCCGCATGCGCATGTCGCGCTGCACGCGGTCCTGCATGACAGACTGCGTGTACGAACTGGGACCGTCCGTCTGGCCCCCACAGGCCGCCAACAGTCCCATCCACAGGCTCAGCGCCAGCACCCGCAAGGCGGTCGTTCGGAGAGGATTCATCGTCGAGGGACAGGGAGAAAGGAGCACTCGAACGCACAGGCCCTTCGTGCCGGGGAGCGATTACTCGGGTCCGTATTTTGCGACGACGCTGGTATCGCCCGCGGCGGTGAAGGCCACCACCTCGTACGGCTCCACACGCGTTCCCCGCTCCATGCCCGGCGACCCCACCGGCATCCCCGGCACGCTCAGCCCCCGCACCGCAGGGGTGTTTTGCAGAAGAGCTTTCACATCCTCCGCCGGCACGTGCCCCTCCAGCACGTAGTCGTTCACCACGGCCGTGTGGCACGATGCCAGGGGGCCCGGCACCCCCAGCTTGCGCTTTACGGGCCGCAGGTTGAACTCCGATTTGACCTCCACGGGGAAGCCCTGAGCACGCATGTGATCTGCCCACTTCGAGCAGCAATTGCACGTGGGACTGTTGTACACCGTGACGGTGGGCAGGTCTGGACCGGCCCCAAACTGCATGTATGCCCCAAGGCCAAGCAGGGCCAGTACGATGCCGCCTCCAAAGGCTTTCAGGTGGGAGGACCACGTGGACGGAGCGAGCGCCATGGAACAGATGATGCGACTGTGAGGAGCAACCGTGGACCCTGAAAACCCGCCCCAGAGCCCCATGTTTCTCTTCTCTCCTCCCCGCCGCCTCGCCGTTTTCGTCGCGGCTCCCCAGGGCCCCACTCCCTGGAACAAGCGCTTTGATTCCCGCCGCCTCGTCTGTAAATTTACGGTAACGAGGTGGGCCAAGCGCAGGCGGTTCCGGCCCACCGAGACGCCCTTCGTCTCTGCTCATCCATCCCGCCGGACCGATGACAGTTTCCACCCCCAATCAGATCCGAAACATCGCCCTGGTGGGCCACCAGGGAAGCGGCAAAACGGCCCTCTCCGAGGCCATGCTCTACGCGAGCGGCGCCCTGGACCGGGCCGGCTCCGTGCCGGAGGGCACCACCCAGAGCGACTACCACGCGAGCGAGAAGGAGCGGCAGATGTCCATCTTCGCCACGCTGCTCCACGCCGAGTGGAACGACACGAAGGTGAACATCCTGGACACTCCGGGCTACCCCGACTTTGCCAGCGAGGTGATCGCGTCGATGCGCGTGGCCGACACCGCCGTGTACGTGATGGACGCCCGCGCGGGCGTGGAGGTAGGGACGGAGATGGCCTGGGGCTACGGCGAGCAAATGGGCACCCCGTCCCTGTTTGTGCTCAACCACATCGACCACGCCAGTGCCGACTTCTCCACCCTCGTCGACGAGATCGAAGACCGCTTTGGGCGGGGCGCCACGGTCGTGCAAATTCCGGCTGGCGACGGCACCCGCACCGTGGTGGACGTGCTGCGCCAGCGCCAACTCTACTACCCCGAGGGCCACGCCGAGCCGGACGAGCAGCCCATCGACGACGCGTTCGCGGACCGGGCGGCGGAGCTCCACGAAACGCTGGTGGAGGACATCGCCGCAAGCGACGACCGACTGATGGAAACGTATTTCGAGCAGGGCGAGCTGACGGAGCGCCAGATGCGAAACGGACTCCGTGCCGCCATGATTGACCGGGCCCTCTATCCCGTGTTTGTTACCAGCGCCACAGAAACGGTCGGCGTGGGGTGCCTTCTCGACTTCATTACGGGCGTGTGCCCCTCTCCCGCCAGCCGCCTGGTCGAAACGGAAGGCGGCCGTGAGGTGCGGGCCGCCCCCGACGGCGATCCGTTGGCGTTTGTGTACCGCACCATGGCGCAGGAGCATGTCGGCGAGTACTCTTACGTTCGCGCCTTCGACGGCACCATTGCGTCGGGGCAAGATCTCGAAAACGCCACCACCGGCACCACCGAGCGCATCGGTCAGATTTACCAACTCAACGGCGAGGAGCGCAACCAAGTCCCCCGCCTTGTCGCCGGCGACCTGGGAGCGCTCGTGAAGCTCGACGACACCCACACAAACGACACGCTCCGCCCCGAGGGCTCCGGCCGCGCCATTCCTCCCATTCAGTTTCCTCGCCCCCGCTATCGCATGGCCGTGCGTCCGGTGCAGGACGGGCAGGAGGACAACCTGGCCCAGGGCCTTCATCAGATTACCGACGAGGACCCGTCTCTCGTCTTCAATCACGACGCGCTGCTCAACCAACTCACCCTGAGCGGGCTCGGAGAGATGCACCTGCAGATTGCCAAGGGCCGGCTGGAGCGGCAGGCCGGGGTCGACGTCGAGTTTGTGCGGCCTCGCATCTCCTACCGCGAAGCGATCCAAACCCGCGCCACCGCCCAGTACCGCCACAAGAAGCAGTCCGGGGGCGCGGGCGAGTTTGCCGACCTCTCGATGCTGGTGGAGCCGCACGACGGCGACTTCCACCCGCCCGACTCGGTGGACGTCCGGGGCGAGGAGGTGGTCACGACGGAGTGGGACGCCGAGGTGCACTTCGTGAACGCCATTGTGGGAGGCGTCATCGACATGAATAAGTTCTTCTCGTCCATCCAGAAGGGCGTGCTCGCCACCATGGAAGAGGGCCCCGTCGCCGGCTTCCCGGTGGGCGACGTGCGCGTCGTGATCTACGACGGGGGCATGCACCCGGTTGACTCCAACGAAGCCGCTTTCAAGCGCGCCTCGTTCGAGTGCTTCCGGCGGGCCTTCCAGAAGGCCCATCCGGTGCTGCTGGAGCCCATCCATACGGTCACGATTACGACCCCCGACGACTACACCGGCGACATCATCAGCGATCTCAACACCCGGCGCGGCCGCGTGCAGGGCATCGACACGCAGGGGCCCCTCCAAAAAATTACGGCGGACGTGCCAGAAGCGGAGCTCCACCAGTACTCCACCACCCTGCGCTCGCTCACACAGGGCCGCGGCCTGCACCACACGAAATTTAGTCACTACGAAGCCATGCCGAACAACGTCCAGGAGGACGTCGTGGCGGATACGGCGGCGGAGGCCGCTGCGTGATCCACGACGCGGTCCTGCGCGGCCCCACGGGCAGATGATCGTCGCGAGGCCTCGGCGGCTTAAATCGTACGGAGCCACGCATCGACGGCGCCGCGCAGGTCCATCTCCGCCTCGGGGGGGTGCTCGAAGTCGCAGTGGACCCAGTCGCCGCTGCCGTTGCGCACGGGCCGGTACCGCTGGCGATACCAGTCGGGCCGCTCGGCCACGTCGGCGAGGGCCTCCACTGCCCGGTCCACATCGGCCTCGGTGTTGTAGAGCCCCAGGGAGGCCCGCACCATACCGGGCTGCGTGCTCGGCCCGCAGGCATCGGGGCCGCATGTCTCGGAGGGCGCGCCGTCCCCCTGCGGGCCCCGCCGCCCCAGGAGCTGGCGCACAAACGGCTGCGCGCAGAAGCACGCGTTGCGCACGGCCACGCCAAAGTAATCGTTTAGGGCCGCGGCGACGAGCCCGTGCGGCAGGTCGTCCAGATTGAACGCAATCACCCCGATCCGCTCGGCGACCTCCAGGCGGTGCGAGCCGTAGAGGGTGAGGCCGTCCACGGCCGCGAAGCGCTCCAGGGCATACTGCGTGAGGGCGCGCTCGTCTTCTTCCACGAGGTCCATGCCGATGCGGCCCAGGAGCTGCAGTGTGGCGGCGAGGCGCAGGGCGCCGGGCAAGTTGGGCGTGCCCGCCTCCTCCCGCTCCGGCAGCGCGTCCGTAATCTCGTAGGCGCCAGTCTCCACCCGATCCACAATGCCACCGCCCACCTCCTGCGGCTCCACCCCCTCGAAGAGGGCCTTCCGCGCCACGATGACGCCGGGGCTGCCGGGCGCGTAGATCTTGTGGCCGCTCATGCAGAGCACGTCGATCGCGTCCGCATCGCCCGTGCCCGTCACCCGCAGGGGGGCGTGGGCGGCAGACTGTGCCGCATCGACCACGCAGAGGGCGCCGGCCGCGTGGGCCCGCCGCGCCACCTCATGCACCGGATTGGCGATGCCAGTAACGTTGGAGACCGCAGTGATGGCCACGTAATTGAGGCGGTCGGCGTGCGCATCGATCGCCGCCTGGAGGGCCTCCAGGTCGACGCGCCCCGCTTCTCCGTCCGGATCTTTTTCCAGCGGCACGTGCACCACCTCGCCCACGTGCTTGCGGTGCGGCAGGTCGTTGGCGTGGTGTTCCATCATCGTAGCAATCACGACGTCGCGGTTCGGGCGCCGCTCGGCGAGCGTCCGGGCCATGCGGTTGAGGCCGCCGGTGACGCCGCTGCCCGTAAAGATGGAGGTGTAGGCGTCGGAGGCCCCAACGAACGCCTCCACGATGGCGTGCGCCTGCTCGTAGAGATGCGTCATGATGCGGGCCCCGGCGTGGAGCGTGGAGTGCGTATTGGCGTAGTGCCGGAGCGCCCGCGCCACAATGTCGTCGGCCACCGTGCAGCGGAGGGTGGACGCTGCACTGTCGAGATAGGTGCGAGGCGCACGGGTGCCATCGGCGAGCGGGTACTCGGTATCGAGTCCCGTGAACGCCCCGCGGAGGGCCTCCAGGCGGTCTTTGCGCTCCGCGCGGGAGCCGAGAGAGAGGATGTGCGACATTGATGCCGGTTCGATCATGGCTCTTCGGACCGGTGAGGGAGGAGTGGTTGGTTGAATTTCATGCGACAACGTACAACAGCCCGGAGAAAGATGCAGGCCGCACCGCGCCGCGACTTGCGCCCAAGAGATGTGACGGCTTCCATGTATACCACAAAGAACAGAGCATACATACACTGCGGCGATGGACACGGCCCGCGGACGGCAGACCACCACGGACCGGTTCACTGTGTGGTCTGCAACCGACCTTTCGCCGCCGCTCCCAAAACGATGCCCCACGGGCCGCCCCCGGCTTTCATCTTCCCCCATTCGTATTCTGCCCATCCCCCCGATGCACCGTCTCTGGTTGTTGGGGCTTCTCCTGGGGAGCCTCTGCGTGCCCGCCTCGGCCCAAACCATCTGGTCGCGCCCCTACGAGCCCAACCAAATCACCCTTGAGGCCCTCGCCGCCGAAGACCCGAGCGGCGCCTCCTCGTTTCCCACCGGGGCCGCCTTCCTTACGGCCACCCGCTCGCTCTCCAGCTCCGTGGAGCTGGCGGTAGAGCTCCCCATCGCCCACGCCCAGCTCACCGAGACGGCCTCGTCGGCCATCGGAAATCCATACGTGGGACTGGGCCTCAGTAGCACGCGCCGCCCTCTGCTGCTTGAGCTGGGGGTTCGCCTTCCCGCCGCGCCCACCACTGCTGCTGCCAGCGCGGGCCAGCGGGCCGACCTGGGGCGCACGGCGGCGTTTCGGGACGAGGCCGTTGCCCTCTCCGGGCTGCTTAACACACGCGTGGCGCTCGGGCGGGCCACGTCCCTCCGCCTGCGCGCCGGCGCAGCGTACGGATCCCTACACGCAGACAGCACCGCCGGAGACACAAATGCCTGGCAGGCCCTCTATGGCGCACAGCTGTGGCGCTCCGGCGCAGGCCTGATCACCGGCCTCAGCGTGGTGGGCCGCCCCGCACTCACCGACGCCGCAGAAACGGCCGACAGCGCCCACCACGCTGCCCTCTCGCTCATGTTGGACCGGCGCCGCTGGCGCCCAGGGCTTCTCCTCGGCATCGGGCTCGATCCCCTCGTCACGGGCGGCGATGTGACCCTCGTGGGCGGCCTCACCCTGTCGATCTCGTACGACCGATGAAGGCACGCACAACAACGGGAAGGCGCAGGGGGCGCAACGGCGGGGCCGGTCGCCTGGGCGTCGCGCTCATACGTCATGCGTTCCGCCTCACGCGTCGTCCTCCAGCACAATCTCCCGCCGCAGCCGCGCCACCGGAATGCCCAGCTGCTTGCGGTACTTCGAGACGGTGCGCCGGGCAATCTTGAAGCCGGTCTCCTCCAGGGCATCGGCCAGCGCACTGTCCGACATGGGATCCGTCTTGTCCTCCGCGTCCACAATGCGCTGCAGCTCCGCCTTCACCTCTTTGTTGGAGACCTCCTCCCCGTCCACCGTCTCCAGGCCCTCAGAGAAAAAGTATTTCAACTCGTAGACCCCCCACTCCGTCTGCACATACTTGCCGTTCACCACCCGGCTCACTGTGGAGATGTCCATGTCGATGATCTCGGCCACGTCCTTCAAGATCATCGGCTTCAGGTTGCCTTCGCCGTAGCGGAAGAAGTCCTCCTGCAGCTGCACGATCGCGTCCATCACCAGATACATGGTGTGCCGCCGCTGGTTGATGGAATCGATAAACCACTGCGCCGAGCTAAACTTGTCTTTCAGAAACTCTTCGGTGTCCTCGTCGACCTCCTCGTCGTCGGAGGCCTTCTGCGTTTTGATCTTCTGCAGCATCCGGCGGTAATGGCGCGAGATGTGGAGGTCGGGGGCATTGCGGCCGTTGAGGGTGATGACGAACTCCCCGTCCACGTACCGCACCGTAAAATCGGGCGTGATGTAGTTGGTCTCCTCCGAGAACTCGCCCTCGCCCGGCTTGGGGTCGAGGCGCTGCCGAATCAGATCGAAGGCCCTCTTCAACTCCCGGTCGTCCACGTCGAGGCGTGTTTTGAGCGTGTCGAAGTGCTTTTTGGTAAACGCCTCGTAGTGGTCCTCCAGCATGGCGATGGCCGTGTTGCGGCCGTCCACGTCTTTGGGCATGCGGTGGAGCTGCAGGAGCAGGCACTCGCGGAGGTCGCGCGCGGCGATGCCTGCCGGGTCGAGCGACTGGACCTGCCGAAGGACCCGCTCCACGTCGTCTTCGGTCACTTCGACCCCGTGGTTGAAGAGAATATCGTCGAGGATCGAGTCGGTCTCGCGCTTCAGGTACCCGTCCTCGTCGATGGACCCAATAATCTGGTCGGCGATGATCTGATCGGTGTCGCCGAGATCCAAAAATGAGAGTTGCTCCTGGAGCTGCTCAGGGAGGGTCGGGTCGGACGGCATGGGGCGGTCACGATCCTCCTCGTCACCGCGGTATCCCGGTTGGGCATTGTAGCCGTAGAGGTCGTCGGTGTTGTTGAGGAGGTCCTCCACGTCGAAGTCCTCCTCTTCTTCCGTCTCCATCTCATTTTCCATCTCCTCGGCCGTGGCCTCAATCTCGGCCTCTTCGCGCTGCTCTTCTTCGCCGAGGCCCTCCTCCAACAGCGGATTTTCCTCCATCTCTTCCTCAATCCGCTGCTCCAGCTCAAAAGTATCGAGCTGCAGCAGCTTGATGTACTGGATTTGCTGCGGCGAGAGCTTTTGCTCCAGCTTCTGCTCCTGGGTAAGTTCAAGCGCGGCGTTGGCCATGGGACTGCGAACGTGGCTGACACTGCATGAGAGACACTGCGTGGGGACCCCTCCATGGGGATCTCTCCATAGGGACCCCTGCATGGAGAGCGGAGGCGCACGGGCCACATCGGGCACATCCACACACATGGCGGGCCGACCGGCCGTCTGTGGCCTGTGTGAGGCTTCCCGCAAAGACTATTCCGTGTTGATGATTGGTACCGACAGTCGGTCCCAAAGTTTGCCGACACGGGCGGACGCCCGAACCCAGTGCCCCGCAGCGTCTTGGGAACGGCAGCCGGCTCTCCCCGCCGTGCCGCCGCGCCGCTGCCATGAAACCCTGTGCCTCCAGCGTGCTTGAACGACACGCCGCGTTTCCCCTCCCGATCTCCTCGCGCTCCATGACCAGCCCCCGGTCCGAGGCCCTCGACCCATCGGCCAGCCGCTCCGAGACGGATGTAGAGAAACAGCTCCGTCCCCAATCGCTCGACGCGTTTGTGGGGCAGGCCAAGATCAAGAAAAACCTGAACGTATTCATGACGGCCGCGCTGCAACGGGGCGAAACGCTCGACCACGTGCTGCTCTCCGGGCCGCCGGGGCTTGGCAAGACGACCCTTGCCCACATCATCGCCAACGAGATGGGCGCGCGCATCCGCACCTCCAGCGGACCGGTGCTCGAAAAGCCGGCCGACATTGCGGGCGTGCTCACCAACCTGGAGGAGGGCAACCTGCTGTTCATCGATGAGATTCACCGCCTGAGCCCGGTGGTGGAGGAATACTTGTACTCGGCGATGGAGGACTACCGCATCGACATCGTGATCGACCAGGGGCCCAACGCCCGCACGGTGCAGATCGACCTGCCGCCGTTCACGATGGTGGGCGCCACGACCCGCAAAGGGCTTCTCACGGCGCCGCTTCGGGCCCGCTTCGGCATCGACTTCCGCTACGACTACTACACGGCGGACCTGCTCCAGGCCATCACGCAGCGCTCGGCCCGCATCCTCGGGGTGGACGCCACGGAGGAGGGCGCCTACGAAATTGCCCGTCGCAGCCGCGGCACGCCCCGCGTCGCGAACCGGCTTCTGCGCCGCACGCGCGATTTTGCGGAGGTGGAGGGCGAGGGCACCATCACGAAGGCCATCGCGGATCAGGCCCTCAATGCCCTCGACGTGGACGAGGAGGGGCTCGATGACATGGACACGCGCATTCTTCTCACGCTTATCGACAACTTCGACGGCGGGCCCACCGGCCTCAAAAACCTATCCGTCTCGGTGGGCGAAGAGTCGGGCACCATCGAAGAGGTCTATGAGCCGTACCTCATCCAGGAAGGGTTTATGGAGCGCACGCCGCGGGGCCGCATTGCTCTGCCGCGGGCCTACCAGCACTTCGATCGCACCCCCTCCTCCTCCGACCAGGACCTCTTTGACCAAGGGTGACACTCCCCGCTATAGAGACGGGAATTCTTGGGCGACCCGGAGGCCCGCTCCCCATTCTGCTCGTCCCATTCTCCTCGTTTCGCCGCGTCTGTGCCTCCATACCTCCACGCTCTCGTGACATCCGGCTGCCTCTCACCGGTGCCGGAACTGCATGTGCGGGCTGGACTATGAGACCACGCAACGCTCTACCCCTCTCTTGCTCCGGCCCCATTGCTCTATGCCGTACGTCGTCACCGAGCCCTGCATCAACTGCAAGTACACCGACTGCGTGGAGGTCTGCCCGGTGGACTGC
>CAJXLV010000014.1 GCA_913056185.1 uncultured Bacteroidota bacterium | reverse complement strand
TTCGGGGACTCTCTTGCCAGCCCCAACGAAACAGCGTGCCACGTTGACGATGTCGCTCAACGTCACGCCGATACCCAAGGGAGATACAGTTTTCGAGTATCTGTACCGTTGGGCTGACGGGAGAGGCGTTGCCTCTAATGCCTGCGGAGGACACGGAAGACGTCGGTCCGCCTCTGCTCAGAGCGACAGCTCCAGAGCACGCGAATGATCGAAGCCGGTCCTGTGAAACCGGATGTCTTTTCCGTGAGGAAGACTCCCCCGCGCTTTGCCCCGGAGGGGTCCTCTTCGCGCTGCCTGGGGAGAAGTCAACGCCCAACATCCCCAACAAAAAACGCGACGCCGATGAGGCACTGCTCACCAAAATGTGAGCAGGCGGGCAACCCCATCCACGTCGCGGACTGCCTCCACAGTGTGAAGGCGCGTATCCAAATCGGAAGGCTCGTCCAGTGTTCCCCTGTTTTCATGCTCCATCCGTGTGACGGCAATATCCGTGTGGCGGCAATTGCCAGTCAGCGCATGCTGGGGCCACCTCACTGCTTCTCTTCACGGTCCTCTTTTGTCGTATGTCCCTCTTGCCCATTCGTCTGTCCCCCCTCGCCGCCCTGCTGAGCAGCAGCCTGCTTCTGTTCGTCGCCGGGTGCGACGAGGCAACGCTCGGCCCGCAGACCCGCGGGTCCGTTCAGGGCGTGGTTCAGGACGCCGAAACTAACGCCCCCATCGCCCAGGCCAACGTCACCACCAGCCCGCCCACCCAGTCGGTTCTCACCAAGGAAGACGGCACCTTTTCGTTGCCCGATATTCCCACTGGCAATTACTCCGTGGAGGCCACCAAGACCGGCTACGACGCCCGTGCCGTGCAGGTCAATGTGCAGGAGAACCAGACCACCAGCGCAACCCTCCTCCTGGAGCGGGGCGACGACTTTGGGGAGCCGTCCGACTCCCTCGCCGTGGAGGTGACCAACTGGTTCAACGACCGCATCAACCGCGACAGCACCGGGGCCGATAGCATTTTTGCCGACGTGGAGTACAGTGCCCGCAACGTGGGCGACATGCGCATCCGGGCGTACGAGGTGTACTTCGAGATCGAGACGGGACAGGGCGTCTTTTCCCGGGAAGTCGGGGGCGACAGCCTTGCCTCGGGCCAGCGCGATCTGGGCGGCTTTCGCACGCTCGTCCGGGCGGAGGCCACGGCGGTGCGGGTGACGGACGTGTACTGGGAGGCCTCGGCGGACTGAAGTGCGCGGCGCCTGTGCGACCCCGGCGCCTCTACGGCCCAGCCGGGCATACGTAGCTGGAGCGTCGGCCCCGTCCCTTGCACTCCTGCGTGGAATTTCGTCTCTTCACGAGTGTCCATCTTCTCCCAGTCGCTCTTCTTCGCCGCATGCCGCGCCGCCTTCTCGTCCCCCTCGCGCTCCTGCTCGGCCTGCTACTGGCCCTCGGCTCCCCGCGGGCCGGCCATGCCCAGCGCACCGACACCCTCGGCTCGTCCGACTCTCCCATTCCGGGGCTGGACGTGGTGCCCCAGTCGCAAAAATCCGACGTTCCCTACGTGCCCACCGCCACGCCGGTCGTAAACAAGATGCTGGAGATGGCCGACGTGGACGGGGACGACCTCGTGTACGACCTCGGTAGTGGCGACGGGCGCATCGTGATCCAGGCCGCCAAGCGGTACGGCGCCCGCGGCGTGGGCATCGAAATCGATCCCGAGCTCGTGGAGAAGGCGCGGGCGAAGGCGCAGGCGGCGGGCGTGAGCGACCGGGTACAATTCCGGCAGGCAGACCTCTTTGAGACGGACTTCAGTGACGCCACGGTCGTGACGATGTACCTCCTCCCCTCCGTCAACAAAGAGCTGCGGCCCCAGCTCTTTGAGCAGCTCGCCCCCGGCACGCCGGTGGTGTCGCACGACTTCGATATGGGGGCGTGGGAGCCGGAGCAGACGGCCAAGCTGGAGGGCGACCTCGTGTACCGCTGGACGATCCCGGAGGAGGTGCCGGCGCATCTCCAAGAGGACCTCCAAGAGGACGCGGCGGAGGACGGGACGCCGTAGCCGGGCCCAGCCCCGCACGCGGCTATGCGTCGTCGTATACCGCGTCTGGGTCGAACACCCGGTCGCCGTCCGCCTGGAGTGTGCCCTCCGTCGCGCGGCGGTAGAAACAGGAGCGGTAGCCGGTGTGGCAGGCCCCGCCCGTCTGCCGCACCTTGAACAGCAGCGTGTCCCCGTCGCAGTCGAGGCGCACCTCCTCCACCGCCTGAGTGTGCCCGCTCGTCTGGCCCTTCACCCATCGCTCCTGGCGCGAGCGGCTCCAGTACACCATCCGGCCGGTGTCGAGGGTCTCCTGGAGGGTCTCGGCCGTCATGTACGCCATCATGAGTACCTGGTCGGTGTCGGCATCCTGCACAATGGCGGGGACGAGGCCGTCGTCGTCGAACGAAACGGCATCGAGGGGGGCGGAGGAAGCATCAGTCATCGGGACGGGGGGCGTACGGGGGTGGGAACAACACAGCGGCGGGTTCGATGCCGCGCCGAATCTGTTCGGGCACGGCCGCGTTGGAATGGTGTCAACGAACTGGACCCGTTCTCCTTCCATGCACCGCGTACTGTCTGTACTGGCCCGTCTCCCGCGCCTGCTCCTCATCGGGCTCGTGCGGGCGTACCAGCTTCTGCTCTCCCCCCATCTCGGGCGGACGTGCCGGTTCCACCCCACCTGCTCCAGCTACTCCATCCAAGCGTTTCGGGAGTACGGCGTGCTGAAGGGCTTGGTGCTCACGATCTACCGCCTCGGGCGCTGCCATCCATGGGGGGGGCACGGCTACGACCCGCCGCGGTGGTTTGGGGAGGAGGCCTCCCCCGCCTCACAGTCAACCGCGGCGCACTCCTCCGAGTAGGGCCGGGCCCGCCGATGCAGGCCCAACGCCTCTGGGCCCGCCCATCGGGCCTTCGCGACGCGCACAGCAGCATGCAGGCGCTCTGGTGCACACAGGCGCTTCGGACCGCCATCGCCCCCAGGCGCCCGGTCCACGCAGAAGTCACGGCACAATCCAGGAAGCACGAGGTACAGCCGAACGGTCCGCGTCGCTTTCCCCCGACAGCCCTCCCCCCTGCATGTCCGCGCCCACGTTCCGCCTCTACAACACGCTGACGCACGAGACCGAGCCGGTGGAGCCGATTGAGGAGGAGCATCTTCGCTTCTACAGCTGTGGGCCCACGGTGTACATGTACGCCCACATCGGCAACTTTCGGTCGTTTCTGACGGCCGATCTCCTCCGGCGCACTGCGGAGGCGCTCGGGTGGGACGTGACCAACGTGAGCAACATCACCGACGTGGGCCACCTCACGCAGGATGACCTTGTGGACCCCGGCGGCGCGGACAAAATGCAACAGGCCCTGGAGCGGGAGGGCGAGCGCTTTGCCAACATCTACGACCTGGCGCGCCACTACACCGAGGCCTTTCTGGAGGACTGGCGCGCCCTCAATCTTCGGGAGCCCGAGGTGCGCCCCCGCGCCACCGAGCACGTCACCGACCAGCTGCACGCGGTCGTTGAGCTGGTGGAAAAGGGCCATGCCTACGCGACGGACCAGGGCGTGTACTTTTCTGTGGAGAGCGTCGCGGACTACGGGCACCTGAGCGGCAACACGGAGGCGCAGCAGCTGGAGGCCACCGACCGGGACGTCGTGGAGGACCCCGATAAGCGCGACCCCCGCGACTTTGCTCTCTGGAAGCACGACCCCGAGCACCTCATGCACTGGCATAGCCCGTGGGGCTGGGGCTATCCCGGGTGGCACATCGAGTGCTCGGTGATGGGCATGCACTATCTCGGCGACCGCTTCGACCTGCACACGGGTGGGGAGGATCTGATCTTTCCGCACCACGAGTGCGAGATTGCGCAGAACCAGGCCCTCGCCGGCCACCCGGTGGTCAACTACTGGGTCCACACCCGCTTCCTGCAGGTGGAAGGCGAGAAGATGTCCAAGTCCGCGGGCAACTTCTACACCGTGCGCGACCTCATCCAGCCCGGGCCGGACGATGCGCACGTGCCGGCCTCCATCCGGGCCCGGGGCGGCGTCGATCCGCTGGCCCTCCGCTACACCCTGATGCAGGGCCAGTACCGCAAGCCCTTCAATTTTACGCTCGACACCCTCCACACCGCCGCCCGTCACGTGCGGCGCTTTCAGGAGGTTGCAGAGCGGGTGGACGAGGCCCTGGACGCGGACGCCGACGGCCCGGACACGCTCGGCGACCGCCTCGACGACATCTACGACCGCACCCTCGCCGCCATGTGCGACGACCTGAACACCCCGGCCGCCACTGCCGCGGCCCTGGAGGGGGCAACCGCCATCGAGCAGACCGACCGGCTGAGCGGGGCCGCGGCCGAGAGCGCACGCGCCTGGCTCGCTCGCACCAATGACCTGCTCGGCATCATTGAATCTGAGTTCGAGGCCGAAGAGCGCGCGGGAGCGACCGTGGACCCAGGCCTGGACACGGACCATCTATCGGGCTCCATCGACGAGCTCCTGCAAGACCGCGAAGACGCTCGGGAGAGCGGCGAATACGCCCGCGCCGACGCCATCCGCGACACACTCGAAGCACTGGGCATCGAGGTCATGGACCGCCCCGAGGGTCCCGAGTGGAGACGAGAAGTGGAACTGTAGCTCGCTACGCTCACGAAGACAGACCGGGCGCTCTCCCAGGAGCACTCGGGCACTGCGTTCCCACCCCTTTGCCCCCTACATCGAGAATCGCACTTTCCCCGATCCTCGCCCCTCGACTCTTGCCCCTTTCGCCCTTCACCTCTTGCCCCTCCACCGCCGACCCTCTCTCCGAATAACAGCTCCCCTGCCCCGAACATGGCCCCCGACGACGCATCCGGCTACGACCTTCCCCTCCGTCCCCGCCGCCTCCGCCGGACCGAGAACATCCGCCGCATGGCCCGCGAAACGCGGCTGTCGACGGACAACCTGATCGCGCCCCTGTTCGTGATGGCCGGCGAGAACGACCGGGAAGAAGTCTCGTCCATGCCGGGCACGCACCGCCACACCATCGACCGACTCGTGGACAAGGCCACGACGCTGCACGACCTGGGCCTCCCGGCCGTCGCCCTCTTCCCGGCCCTCCCCGACTCCCTGAAAACCCCGGACGCCGCGCACGCGCTCGCCCCCGACCACCTCTACCCGAACGCGGTCCGCGCCCTCAAAGACGCCGTGCCGGAGTTGATGGTGATCACCGACACGGCCCTCGACCCCTACAACAGCGACGGACACGACGGGATCGTGCGCGACGGAGCCATCGACAACGACGCCACCATCGACGTGATGCGCCGGATGGCCGTGCTGCACGCCGAGGCCGGCGCCGACATCGTGGCGCCCTCCGACATGATGGATGGGCGCGTGGGCCGGCTTCGCGCGGCGCTCGACGACGCCGGGCACACGGACACGGCCCTCCTCTCCTACACCGCCAAGTACTCCTCGTCCTACTACGGCCCCTTCCGCGACGCGCTCGACTCGGCCCCGAAGCACGACGCTCCCCCCGACCACGACATTCCCGAGACCAAGGACACCTACCAGATGGACCCGGCCAACGGCGAGGAGGCGGTGCGCGAGTTGATGCTGGACCTGGAGGAGGGCGCCGATATGGTCATGGTGAAGCCCGCCCTCCCCTACCTCGACGTCATCCACCGGGTCAAACAGCACAGCGACGTGCCGGTGGCCGCCTACAACGTAAGCGGCGAGTACGCCATGATCACCGCCGCCGCCCAAAACGGCTGGCTGGACCGCAGGGCCTGCGCGATGGAGGCCCTCACCGGCATCCGCCGCGCCGGGGCGGACGTCATCCTCACCTACTTTGCCGAGGACGCCGCCCACTGGCTCCATGATTGACCTCCCCCCCGCTGAAGCGCGGAGGACTAAGCCGCAAGAGACGCACATTGCTCCGCCACGCCCGGTGAGAGAATAGGCCCAGCGAGAGGATCTGTGTATTCCCCAAGGAACGCCCGCTCCGTGAAACCGGGAGGTTCACAGCCCTCCCGCACTCCCCGAATACTCTAACGATCTTTTCGGTAGCGATTTGGGGCGCCGCGCGCGCTGTGTTACCTTCATTTCGTCTCTTTTCACACTCTCTGCCCTTCCTGTCCCCCATGGCCATCAACATCCACCACATCGACTACAGCGACCTCTCCGGCGGTCTCGTCCGCATGATGGACCGCTTTAAGGAAGAAGGCACCCTCACGGGTGACATTGAGGACGACGACCGCCTGCGCGAGGACCCCAACGCCGCCCTCCTCGGCCTGCTCTACGACCAGCGGGTTCGTGCCGAATCGGCCTTCACCGGTCCCCTCCGCCTCAAGGACCGCCTCGGGCACCTCGATATGGCAAAAATCGCCGAGATGGACTTCGCGGCCTTCCAGGAGCACTTCGCGGAGTCGCCAGCCGTGCACCGCTTTGTGAACAAGATGGCGGAAAACACGCAGAAAGTGGCCGCACAGATTGCCGAGGAGTACGACGGCAACGCCGCCAACCTCTGGAACGACGGGGCCGACCTGGACACCCTCGAGAAGCGCCTGCAGAAACTGCCCGGCTTCGGGCCCGCCAAGGCGTCAAAGATCAAGTACGTGCTGCACTACTTTGGGCACCGCGACTTTTCAGACGCAGAGTCGTAGGCCTCGCCCCATGCCGCGGCGCATCCGCGCTGCGCCCCCTTATGCAGGGGGCGGCGGGGGGTCGGTCGTCGGTGGGGCCTCCTCCGTCGCGTGCGGGACCGCCGACCGGTCGGCGTGCAGGCGCTTTCGCTCTACGTTGCGCTCGGTGGACGACTGCGCGGCGGGCGCGACGTAGCTGTAGGCCGCCGCCACCCCAAGGTTAAACAGTGCCGCGCCCACCCCGAGGGCCGCCCCCAGGTACCGCGGCCCCGACAGGGCCAGCCGAATCATCACCGTGGCCGCCGCAAAGCCGGAGTTCCGGAACACCACGTGGTACGTGGCACTGTAGCGCAGCGAGATGAGCACCACCAGCACGTCACTGAAAATCAGGATCGTGTAAAAGGTGTTGAAGAACGGAATGGGCTCTTCTCCCATCAAGGGCTGGACAACGGCGTAGATGCCGAGGCCAAAGAGAACCAGGAGCAGCCCATTGGCCACCAGCTTTTTCTGCGCCACGAAGTAATACGCCTCTCCCTCCGTCTCCGTAATGGGTTCATGCCGTTGCAGCTGGTAGAAGAGGCCCAGCGTCAGAAAGATAAGCAGGGCCGCCGTGGCGTCGACCACCAGGAACTGGACTGCTTCTCGCCCCGCCTCAAAGCTCCACTGGATGGGCTCTTCCTCAAACTTCACCAGTTCCTTGAACGACCGCCGGATGAGAATCAGCGAAAACACCTCGAACTGCTTTCCCGCCGTGTCCGCGACGCTGGTCGCAAGCCCCACCACCAGTCCCACCAGCTCTACCACCAGGAACAGCGTAAAGGCAATATCAATCGCCTTAAAGTGGTTCGTCGAGAGGCTTCCGGTGAGCGACGCTGGAAACCACCCCAGCCGGTTTGCCTCGATTACCAGGAGCGACGCCACAAAACCGCCCACCAGCACCATGGCGATGAGGCGACGCGCCGTCGCCCCTTCCCACCACTCTTCGAACGCATCGAAGGCCCGGCTGCTGGCGCGCAGGAAGGAACGAAGGATGTGCATGGGAAGGCAGCACTTCCGGAAGGGACGATGGGACGAGGATACACCCGGCGCCGCGGGAATTTTTCCAGCGCAACATTTGTTTTGCGATCGTTACGTTTCGGGGGCTTCCCGGAGCCCTCCCGCTTCCGCCCCACGGCCCGAGGGGGAATCCGTGTTCTTCAGAGCGTTTGGGGGTCAATCTCCACCACTTGGCGGTTCATGAGGGCGAGCGTACGGGCCGGATACTTTTTGACGAGGCGGTGGTCGTGCGTTGCGACCAGAAGCGTCATCCCCTGCCGGTGCAGATCGAGAAGGAGCTCGTGAATGTCGTCAGCCACGGCGGGGTCGAGGTTGCCGGTCGGTTCATCTGCGAGCAACACCCACGGATCGTTCACGATGGCACGGGCAATGACCACGCGCTGCTGCTCTCCGCCGGACAACTCGTGGGGATGGCTGCGGCGGGTGTGGGTCAGCCCCACGCGGCCCAGCGCCTTCGTGACACGCTCCTCAATGGTAGCTCGCGGGGTGCCGGTGGCATAGAGCGCAAAGGCCACATTTTCATAGACGCTCCGGTCCGGGAGCAGCTGAAAGTCTTGAAACACCACCCCGATGGAGCGCCGCAGGTACGGGATGTCAGCGTCCGAGATGCGATGGGACACATAGTCGCCAATCCGAACCCGTCCTTGATCGGGGAAGAGGTCCATGTACAGCAGCCGCAGGATGGTACTCTTGCCACTGCCCGTGGGCCCTACAAGATAGGCCTTCTCCGAGCGGTCCAGGTGAAAAGACACCTCTTCGAGAACCTCCCGATCGCCCCCGCGAGCCGAGGCGTACGAGACCGAGACATTGTCGAAGTCAATCACAAATCAGGGCCGGAAAGGCAAGAGCAGATACAGACGACGGGCCGGGCATTCCTACCCAGTCGGCTCGGCCCGCTGCGTGCGGTGCCGGGCGACCGCCACCGCCACCTCCAGCGCATTGCGGGTGCTGCCGGGGAGCGCCATGCCCTTCCCCGCAATGCCGTAGGCCGTGCCGTGATCGGGCGACGTGCGCACGATGGGCAGGCCCGCCGTAAAGTTCACCCCATGATCAAAGGCAAGCGCCTTGAAGGGGACCAGTCCCTGATCGTGGTACATTGCCAGGGCCGCGTCGAAATCCGCGTCGAGCTGTGTCCCAAAGAAGCCGTCCGCCGCGACCGGCCCCTCCACCGTGATGCCGTCCTGCCGTGCCTGCCGGAGCGCCGGGGCAATGACTTCATCCTCCTCCGCCCCAAACGCCCCGCCCTCCCCCGCGTGCGGATTGAGGCCGAAAACTGCGATCTTGGGGTCGTCAATGGCAAAATCGTGGCGCAGGGACGCCTCCAGAACGTGGAGCTTGTCGAGAATGGCGTCCTGGGTGACGGCCGTTGGGACCTCGGACAGCGGGATGTGGCTCGTTACCAGGCCCACGCGCAGCCCCCCTGCCACCATCATCATCGTGGGGCGCGCACTGCCCGTCATCTCCGCGATGAACTCAGTGTGTCCGGGAACGTCGTACCCGCCCTTTCGGACCGCCTCCTTCGAGATGGGCGCCGTCATCATCGCCTCCACCGCGCCTTCTTGACAGGCCTCCACTGCACGCTCAACCGCGCGCATGGCCAGACGCCCGCCCTCCGGCGTCGCCGCCCCAAACATGACCGGCGGCTCCGGGGAGGTGGCCACATCGAGCACCGCCACATCGCCGTGGGGCACCTCCTCCGGCACCGCGTCCACCACGTGGATGTCGAGGTCCGAAAAGCCCAGCACATCGGCGTGCACACGCAAGACGTGGGCCGAACCGATGAGGACCGGCGTCATGGAGGGCATCAGGCCGGGGTCGTGCAGGCTCTTGAGCACCACTTCTGGACCAATGCCGTTGGGGTCGCCCAACGTGATGGCCACCCGGGTGGGCGCTCCGTTCGGGGCAGGCGGTTCGGGGCGCTGGAATGTGGGTCGCTGGATGCGCATAGGAGTGCAGTCCGGTTCCAGAGAATGTGAAAGAAGCGAAGAGGCCCTGCCTCAACTCGTCCCGTAAGGGCCTCACGGGGATCCCGACAGTCGTCGGGGAAGGGTCGCGAGGAACGGAGGGACAGGACTCCCCCGCGTCTCTCGCGGGCATTTTGGGCATGGGCCTAAACACCGCAGTGCCATGCATGGAAAAACGGACCGCTCGGGGTCGTTCCCGTTCTCCCCAACCGCGCCTCGGCGTCGTACGCAGCGAGGAGGGCCGTCCGCTCCGCGTCATTCAGAATCGGATGCCCCATCAAGCAGCGTTTCCAGGTACGATTGATCCTCCGGCGAAAGGGCGTCACCCGGAGCGTGACGCGGTGCAAATTCGATGTAGTTTGGGGCTGCGGCCACCACATCTTCGATGGTCTTTTCGAGGGTAGGACGTTTCACATACGCCCCGGCAGCGTTGCGGTGCCCCCCGCCGCCGAAGTGACGCGCCCATTCGTCGACCCGCACGTCCGCCTCCGAGCGGAAACTGATCTTCGCCCCGTCGTCCGTCTCCGAGAACAAGAGCGCGGCCTTTACGCCTTCGATCGAGAGGACATAGTTTACGAATCCCTGCTTGTCGTCCCAACTGGCGCCGGTGTCCTCCACCATTCGCTGCGTGACCACGGAGTACCCGAGCTGGTCGTTGTGGCGCAGGCGAATGCGGTTGAGCATGCGGCCGAGCAGGCGCAGCCCCGGCATCGACTTGCGGTCGTAGATCGTCTCATGGATGGGCGCGGGCTCGATGCCGCCGCGTTCCAAAATCTCGGCGATGGTGCGGTGCAGGCCCGGCGTTACGCTGCTGTACCGAAAGGAACCGGTGTCGGTTACAATGGCCGTGTAGAGCGCCGTCGCCACGGCCTCGTCCAACAGGCCAGGGTCGAGGCCGTCGATAATCTCGTAAACCAGCTCGCCGGTGGCGGCTGCGGTATCACGGACGAACAGGACGTCGAACCACTGTTCAGGGTTGAGGTGATGATCAATGAGGACGGTGGTGGCCGTAGCCTCCTTCACCAGCGTTCCCACCCTTCCGATCCGCTCCTCATCGTTGGTATCGAGCACGAAGGCCACGTCGGCCTCGGCCAGGGCCTGCTGCTGCGCCAAATCACCGTCGTACACCTCTACGTGTTCGGCGCCCGGCATCCAGTCGAGGGTGTAATCATGCTCGTCGCTGTTCACCATCGCCACCGTCTTGCCCATCTGCTCCAGGAATCGTCCCAGGGCCAACTGCGACCCAAGGGCATCGCCGTCTGCCCCCAGGTGCGTGGTAATGAAAAAGTGATCGTTGTCTTGAATCAGCGCAAGGACGTGATCGAGCATGCGTCGCCTCTGGGGCTGCCGTGTCGAAATGGGTTAATAGCCTTCCCCTAACGGCAGTCAACCGGTAGGGTTCATCCCCGACGATCCCTCGCAACACCTGTGATCTGCGTGCCGATGGCGATGAGACCGCGCACAGAAAGAGGACGCGATCTTCGCAGGCTCTTTCCCTGCAACCGGCGCCACTCACCGTATCATGCTGTCCCGGTTGAAATTCCACCATCGATTTTGTCGGTACGGCGCTTCCGGACGTGCTGCTCCTTTGCTTTTTGCTCCCCATGCCTCGCCCGATTGCCCGATCGCTCTGCCTTCTCCTCCTTGTGGCTGCCGTCGGGGCTGGCCCTCCCGCCTGGGCGCAAACGAACGGAACGGGGAGCGTCCACGAGGGCTTTTATGGAAAAGTGGGCGTGGGGCTCTCCGATTACACCGGCGACTTTCCGATTCAAAACACCGGGCACCCGCTCGATTTTCAGGAGTTCAGCCGGGGTTCGGGAGCGCCCTTCTTGTTTGACGGTGAGCTGGGCTACCAGTGGTCTCCCAACTGGGGCCTCGCGGTTGGCTTTCAGGGCGGCAACTACCCGACCGTCGGGTACGCCGGGCCGGTCGAGGATTCGTGGCGCTACACGCCGCGCCTCTCGGGCCGCTACACGTTCGGCACGCCCCGCGAGTCGGCTGTGTCTTTCTATCTCGATCTTGGCGCCAACGTGACCTTTGGGGGCGACGATCCCCCCACGCGCCTGGGGTACGGCCCGTCGGTGGGCGGGGGCGCGACGATTCCGCTCACCAATGCTGTCGCGTTCTACGTGGAGTCGCGGTTCAACTTTACCCTGCCCGACGACGCCATCGACGGCGCGGCGGACCTCGGCGACCGGCCGGGCCGCGTGACCACAAAGACCAACGACCCTGCGGGCAGCTCCACCGGGCCCTTCGACTCGGTGAATCAGCTGCTCGGCTTTGGCCTCAAGGTGAGCCTCACGACGCCCGTGCCGCCGCAGGTGCTCTCGCTCGATGTGCCTGCGACCGCCCGCACCGGCCGCCCGGTCACCGTTGCGGCATCACTCAACGACGAGGAGGCGGACACGCCGCTCTCTCTCCGCTGGGATTTTGGGGACGGCACCACGGGGGCGGGCATCACGGCCGACCATGTGTACAACCGCCCGGGCACATACACCGTCACCGTTACGGCCCGCAACGACGCGGGAACGGACCGCCGCTCGGCCTCCATCGACGTCACCCCGCCGCCCCAGCCGGCCCAGATCGCGTCGGTTACGGCGACGCCGAACCCCGTCGATGCGGGGGCGACGGTGCGCTTCGAGAGCGACGTGCAGGGCGACACGCCTGTAGCCCGCGAGTGGCGCTTCGGCGACGGAGGCACCGCCACCGGCACCGCCCCCACGCACACGTATGAGGAGCCCGGGACCTACACGGCGCGCCTGCAGGCCTCGAACGATGCCGGGACGGATGCCCGCACGGTGACCGTTCAGGTGGAGCGCGCCCGTCCGGCGGTCTGCACCACCCTCCGCGAGTTCAACGCGGCCTACTTCGACCCGGGGACGAGCATGCTAACCGACGAGGCGCAGGCCCGCCTGCAGGAAAACGCCGAGGTGCTTGCCCAGTGCCCAGGCCTGCGCGTCCGCGTGGAGGCCTTTGCCGCGCCCGGAGAGCCGCGCCCGGAGGCCCTGTCGGCGGACCGTGCCGCGGCGGTGGCCCGCTTCTACGAGGACCAGGGCGTGCCCGCCCGTCGCATAGAAGCAGAGGGCCAGGGCGCCGTGGAGAGCGTCACGACGAAGAAGGGCGCATCTCGCCAGTACCGCCGGGCCGATTCTCTGCCCCAGCCCGCAGACGGTGCGGAGTAGCGCCGCGGCGGCGCTTACGCGTTGACCCACACGGTCTTGGCGTTTACGAATTCGTGGAGGCCGTGGTGGGAGAGCTCCCGGCCGTAGCCGCTGTCCTTGATGCCGCCAAAGGGGAGGCGCGGGTCGCTCTTCGTCATTTCGTTGACGAACGCGCAGCCCACGTCGAGCGCGCGGGCCATGCGCTCGCCCTTTTCCAGGTCCTCGGTAAAGATGCTGCCCCCGAGCCCGAACCGCGTGTCGTTGGCGAGGGCCACGGCGTGCTCCGGGTCGTCGGCCGCGACGATGGAGGCCACGGGTCCAAAGATTTCTTCGTTGAAGGCGACGGTGCCCGGCGTCACTTCCGAAAGCACAGTGGGGGCGTAGAAAAAGCCGTCGCGCTCCAGCGTGTGGCCGCCCGCGAGCGCCACTGCCCCGTCTCCGATGGCGCGCTCCACCTGGTCGTGCACCTCGGCGCGGAGGTCTGCCCGCGCCAGGGGGCCGATGTCCGTCTGCGAATCCGCGGGGTCGCCCACCGTGAGCGCCTCCACCGCGTCGATGAGGCGCTCGGTAAAGGGCTGCAGCACCGGCCGCTCCACAATGAACCGCTTGGCCGCGATGCAGCTCTGCCCGTTGTTTTGCATGCGCGCCGTGCAGCCCACCTCGGCGGCGCGGTCGAGAGCGGCGTCGGCGCAGACGATGAACGGATCGGAGCCGCCCAGCTCCAGGACGGTCGGCTTTGCGTGTGCGGCAGCCTGCTGCGCCACGGCCTGCCCCGCGGCCACACTGCCGGTGAGGGTGGCCCCCCGCACGCGCCGGTCCGCCAGCACATCGCCGACGGTGTCTTCCGCCACCCGCAGCACCTGCAGTTCATGGTCCACAAAGCCGGCGTCGCGCAGGAGCGCCTCGATCGCCGCGGCACAGCCGGAGACGTTGGGGGCGTGTTTGAGCAGTATCGCGTTCCCGGCCATGAGGGCAGGCGCCCCAAAGCGGAAAAGCTGCCAGAACGGATAATTCCACGGCATCACCGCCAGAATGGGGCCGAGCGGCTCGTACGCCACGTAGCTGGTCGCAGCCTCCGTGTCGACGGGCTCGTCGGCCAGGAAGTCAGCCCCGTGGTCCGCGTAGTACCGGCACACCCAGGCGCACTTCTCGGCCTCGGCGGTGGCCTGCGCGAGGGGCTTGCCCATTTCCTCCGTCATGAGCGCCCCGTACCGTTCGGCGTCCTGTTCGAGCCGGTCGGCCGCCCGGCGCAGCCGCTGGGCACGGCCCGACACGGCGCGGGCTCGGTTGGCGGCGAAGCCGGTGGCGGCCCGGGACAAGCGCTGCTCCACCTCGTCGGGCGTGTGGAGCGGGTACTCGTTGAGAACGGCGCCGGTGGCGGGGTTCGTGGACGTCAGGGGCATGAGGACGAAGAAATCTGTCGCGGAAGAGATGGGGATGTGCGCGAGGGACACTGATTGCACGATGCCTTCTGAGGGGTGATCCTGTCCGCACCGCCCTGCGCCCCCCTCTCCCTGGTTTCACGCTCGCATTCTCGCCCCTGGGGCTTCGACAACTGGATCGTCGTCGAGTGAATCTCTGTCGAGTGGATCTTCGTCGAGTCCTCAGATCCTGCGTCCGTCCCGTGCGTTGCAGTGCAGCGCCTTTGTTTGTTCGTGCTCGCCTGTGTCTCTATGAGCAACGCTTCGCTTCCGCCCGAGGCCCGTGTGTCTCGCGACGCGGTGGAATCCCTGCTCGGTCGCTCGGTCGACGATGTATCGATCTACCGGCGCGCGCTGACGCACCGCTCGCTGCTGCGCGTGTACCCGGATCGGCCGGTTGCCTCCAACGAGCGACTGGAGTTTTTGGGGGACGCCCTGTTGGATGTGTTCATCAGCGAGGTGCTGTACGAACGCCTTCCGGACGAGGACGAGGGCACGCTCACGCGGCTCCGCGCCCGCCTGGTGAGCGAGCAGCCCCTGGCCGCCTACGCCCGCCGGATGGACCTGGGCGCCCGCCTCCTGATGAGCACAAACGCCGCGCAGAACCAGGGGCGCGACAATCCCAGCATCCTGGCCGATGCGTTTGAGGCGCTCGTGGGGGCGGTGTACCGCGACCTGGGCTACGCAGCGGCGCGGGCGTTCATCCACGATCAGGTGGTGGCCCCGTTCGACCTGATGACCCTGGCGACCCAGGACGAAAACTACAAGAGCCGGCTCCTCGAAGCCCTGCAGGCCGAGGGCCGCCCGCAGCCTACGTACCACGTGGTGCGGGAGACCGGCCCCAGCCACGACAAAACGTTTACCGTGGAGGTCCGGGTGGGCGATGCATCGTACGGGCAGGGCACCGCCGGCAACAAGCAGGCGGCCGAGCAAGAGGCCGCCCGCCGCACCCTCGAGCAACGACGCGCGGCGCACACGTAAGTCCTCTTTGTTCTCATCCCTCCGCGTTCCATGCCGCCCCTCTCCACCGAGCTCGACCTGGCCCTCGACCTGGCCCGCACCGCAGAAGCCGAAATCCTGCCCCGCTTTCGCACCGTTAGCGTCACCCGCAAGCCCGACGGCACGGAGGTGACTGAGGCCGACCGCGTGGCCGAACGCGCAATGCGGGAGCGCCTGGCGGACGCCCGCCCCAACCACGCTGTGCTCGGAGAGGAGTTCGGCGAGAGCGGCCCGGACGATGCCCGCTACCGATGGGTCCTCGATCCGGTGGACGGCACGGCGGGCTTCACGATTGGCGTGCCCCTCTTCGGCACCCTCGTGGCGCTGCTGGACGACGGCGAGCCGGTCGTGGGCGTGATCCACTTTCCCGCCATCCGCGAAACGGTGTACGCGGCGCGGGGCGGGGGCTGTTACTTCCGCACGGCGGATACGGAGACGACTGTTGCGGTGGACCCGGTCGACGCGCTGCGCGACGCCACCGTCACCAGCACGGCCCTCCACAGCTCCGATGTGACCGCCGCGGACGACCAGACGCCCTACCGCCTTACGGACGTGGTGCGGCAGGCGGGCAAGTTCCGGTTCGTGACGGACTGCCTGCAGCACGCCCTCGTGGCGCGGGGCCGCACCCATGCGGCCATCGATACCCTCATGCGCCCGTGGGACGTGGCGGCGCTCGTGCCCTGCGTGCGGGAGGCCGGCGGCGTGGCTGCGCCCCTCTCCCCCGGCGCCGACGACGTGGTGTTCGGCGGCAGCCTCGTGACGGCCGGCAGCGAGGCGCTCCTCAAAGACATTCGCACGCGCCTCCAGCCCCAGTAGCCCCGAATCTCTTGTGGGACTGAAGGGTGAAAGTCAAAACGCCCGAATACAAACTGCGTCCCTCCCCCATGCGCGACCGCCTCCACACGCTCGATCTCCACTTTCAGGACCAGCCGGGCACCATCGCCGCGTACCTGCTGCGGCACGACGACGGGGCGGCGCTCATCGAGACGGGGCCCGGCACAACGTTCCCCATGCTGCAGGCGCGCCTCGCCGAGCACGGCCTCACCCCGGCCGACATCTCGGCGGTGCTGCTTACCCACATTCACCTCGACCACGCCGGGGCCGCCGGGCACCTGGCCGAGCACGGCGCCACCATCTACGCCCACCGCATCGGCGTGCCGCACCTCGCCGATCCCGAACGGCTCCTGACGAGCGCTGCGCGCATCTACGGCGACGAGATGGACCGCCTCTGGGGCGAGATGCGTCCGGTGCCCCGTGACCAGCTGGTGGCGCTCGACGACGAGGATTCCGTTCCGCTGGGCGACCGCGAGGCCCTCGCGCTCGACACGCCGGGCCACGCCTCCCACCACCTGAGCTACGTTGTGGGGGACGTGTGCTTTACGGGCGATGTGGGCGGGGTGCGCATTCCCGGCGAGACGCACGTGGCGCTTCCCCTCGCCCCGCCCGAAATTGACCTGGGGGCCTGGCGGGACAGCCTCGCGCGGCTCCGCACGGCCGTCGACCGCCGCGACAAGGCCCGGCTCGCGCCCACGCACTTTGGCGTCTACGACGACGCCTCTGCCCACCTCGACCGGCTGGCGCGGGCCCTCGACGCCGCTGAGGCCTGGACCGCCGACACGGTGCCCCCACGCGCCGACGACGAGACGGCCCTGCGCGAGGCGGCCACGGCGTGGATGCGCGACCGGGCGGCTGCCGACGGGGTGGACGATGCGGCGTGGGCGCGCTACGAACGGGCCAACCCCAGCTGGATGGCGGCGCTGGGCCTCCGGCGGTACTGGAAAACCCATCTCCAATCCTCGTGACCGTCCACCGAGCAATCAGCCCGTTGAGGTGGGAAGTCTACACTCTTTGGGGCGCGTGCGGGGGCGGCGACGCCTTGCCGACGAAAAGCCTGCCTCAAGTGCCGCCGGGAGCCCGTCCCGTATTCCTGCGGGATCGGGGGTTCTACAAGTCGTCCAGCGCTCGGCCCCGTACTGGAAGTACGCAATACGAAACGCAGAATACACCGCCATGCCCAAACGAAGCGGGGCGTCTCACGCCTCCGGCCCAGCGTCCGGAAGCGTAATCTCCGGCTCCTCGGGGTGCGGGCGGTACAGGAGCGCCGTGTGGCCGAGCGTATGCACGACCTGGGCGTCGTCGAGCCCCTCGGCCGCCGCCTCCGCCACGGGACGCACGTCGTTCGGGGCATTGTCCAGCACACGGAGAGTGAGCAGTTCGCGGGTGTTGAAGGCCTCCGCGATGGCCGCCTGCACGGCCTCGGTGAGCCCCTCCTTGCCGATGTGAATGAGGGGATCCTGGTCGTGCGCACGGCTGCGGAGGTGGGCGCGCTGGCGGGAGGTCAGTCGGTCGGGCATCGGGGCGTGGGAGTCGCGAAAGAGGGAGCGAACGAAATGGAAACGTGGGGCCTCACGGGGCGGCAGTGGGCCGGCGGGCGTCCGGCACGGCGGGCGCGTACTGGATGCCCCCCCAGCGCCCATTCACGGCCCAATCCGGCTCGGCATCGTTGAGGCGCCGCACCTGCGCGGCCGGGAGGCCCGCCGCCACCTCGGCCTTGAGGGTGCGCAGCGCAAGCACCGGCACCGGCAGGGGCGCGAGGGCCTCCGCAAACGGCGTCGCAAAGTTCCACTGCCGGTCGCCCAGCAGGCGGCGGTAGTTGGCGTCGCCCTTGCTGATGAGCAGATCGGCGCGCGCAAGCTCGGCGCGGGTGTGGGCGGGCAATTCGCGGGCCCGGAGCGGCGAGGTCCACACCCACGCGTCGCGGAGGCGAAGGCGCCCGTCCGCAAGCGCCGCCTGCAGCCGCTCGGCCAGGGCGCGCACGGCGTCGGTGTGCGGCGTGGTGAGGCAGTCGAGGGTCGCGTGTACGTCGTCGACGAGCGCATCGGAGACGAACGTGGGGTGGCCTTTCAGGTGCACCACCACCTGCGTCACCGCCTCCGTATCCAACAGGCCGTCGATGAGCGCGAGGTCGGACACGAGCTCGAAGCCCGCGTTGTCGGCCCAGAGATCGACGCGGGTGGGGGGCTCCAGCGCGAGCAGATGGTCGAGCGCCGCGGCGCTATCGTCCACAAGCAGGTGCTCCTCCGCGCGGTCCGTGCCCTGGTGGTTGGGGCCGTCTTCGCCCGCCGCCCACATGCTGAGATCGGCCTGGTTGCCCCAGAGCGCCGCCCGGAAGAGCCCTTGGAGCGTCGTTCGTGAGGCCTCCTCCTGCGCCCGGGCGGCAGCGCGCCCCTCCGCCAGCGCCTCAATGTCGTCGGCCGCCTCCGCGAGGCCTGCCTCCTTCTGGTACGTGAACGGGTCCTGCTGCCGAGTGGAGCCGTCTTGAAAGTAGCCAGTGGCCTCCAGGAGACGGCGGTAGAAGTAGGTCTCCCCAAAAAACCACGGCGCCTCCAGCCACCCCTTTCCCTGGTGCGGCGCCACCCACTCGGCCCAGAGCGCCGCGTCGGGGGCGCCCTCGTCCGTGAGCGGTCGGATGGATCCCTCGGGGAGGGCCTCACGGAGCGCCTGAAGGCGCGCGTTGACCGGCGCCGGGAACGCGTTCTCGTCGATCACCCGCCCCGCAATGCGCGGCCAGCGCTCGGCGATGGTGCGGTGCGTGAACGAGCCAGGCTCAGTGCCTCGCAGAGGCAGTGGCAGGTCGGTGCGGGCGGAGGTGGGCACAGGCAGACGCAGGTGGACAGTCCAAAAGACGACACTCCACCAACGCCTGCGGAGGCAAACCGTTCGGGCATGCAGGCGAGCGGCCGGGGCGCCTGCCCCAGCAGCCCCTACAGCAGGGCCCACGCTGCGACGACCACCGCGCCCCCCAGGAGCGTGCTCCCTATTGCCCGCCAGCGCAGCCGGTGGGCGTGCCCCCCTGCCGCCCCACCCCGATCGCCGGAGCCGCCTGCCGCGCCCGGGTGCAGCCCGTGCCGCCACTCACACCGAGGAAGAAAGTCGAGGGCCACGTGCAGGAAAAGGCCGGTGGCGCCCCCAAACACGAGGGCGTGGAGGCCATTCAGCGTCGGCGGATCGGCGAGGCCCACGGGCAGGGCGGTGAGGCCCACGGCCGCGGCCGGAAGCAGCAGCGGCAACACCGACCGGCCGTGCCGGCGCAGCCGACGGGCCGCCGCGTAGCCTGCCGGTGCCTTGTGCGACACGATGGCGAGGCCGAGCGTGGACCCCAGCGCCGGCATTGCGGCGTAGACGGCCCCGATGACCAGGCCGGCCCCAAGCGCGTGCAGCGTCAACTCCCAGGTCACGGAGCGCGCCGCACCGCCCGTGTGCCCCGACCCGGCGTGCAGCGTGTGGATCGAAAACCCGCCGACGATGCCGACCGCGATGCCGAGTCCGCCGAGGGCCGCGTGGTGAGAAATTGCATTCGGGACGAGAAACAGGGTTGCGCTCGTGATCATCGCCCCGCTGGACAGCCCGTAGGCCCAGACCAGCCCCACGCCCCGTTGCTTCGTCGCGGCGGAGGCTCCCTCCTCGGACCGGGCGCCCATCCAGGCTCCCACCATCATCGCCCCAAACGCTACCCAGGCGATGGCAAGCAGCTTGGTCAGGGAGGCCGCCAGCCCGACGGCAGTCAGGACAACCATCCCGCCCCCTCCCGTCAGCAGGGCCATCGTTTCCCCTACGGAGTCCTCTCGATTCTTCAAACGCGACAGCAGCGAAGTCATGGCAGTGATTGAGTTCCGTGCACTTGTGAAATCCAAAAAAGAGGCCGAGCCCCCAGCGACACCAAAAACGACAGACGATTGCCCCCCTACCGGGCGGACTGCTCCACCGCCCAGTCGGGGAAGGGATCGGAAAGAGACGACGGAGCCTCATGATACGCATCGATCTCCACCTCTGTCATCAGGCACCCATCAAGTCGCCGGCGCAGATCGGCTTCGTCGACGTCGACGCCAATGAAGACAAGTTCCTGCCGCCGATCCCCATAGGTGTCATCCCAGCGGTCGAGGATACGCTCTTGCTGCCGTGAAGCGTCCGGCCATCGATGCTCGGGAAGGGCCGCCCACCAGTAGCCGGTGGGGCGCTGGTCTCGCATCCGTCCCGCCTGCGACAGCTCGCCGACCAGAGCGCTGCGCGTGGCGAGCCAGAAGAATCCCTTCGCCCGAATGACGCCGGGCCACGGCCCCTGGAAAAAGTCCCAGAAGCGCCGGGGATGAAAGGGCGCCCGTGCCTGGTACGTAAAGCTTGTGATGCCGTACTCCTCGGTTTCCGGCACGTGCTCGCCGTCCAGTTCCTTGACCCACCCCGGCATGTTCTGAGCGGCCTCAAAATCGAACGCCCCCGTGCCCATGATCGCGCCCAGATCGACCTCCGAGTGCTGGGTCGGGATGAGCGTTGCCTCCGGATTGAGCGTCCGGAGCACATTCTTTAAAAACTGGACCTGCTCGTCGGAGACGAGGTCCGTCTTGTTGATCAGGATGACGTTTGCAAACTCAACTTGATCGACCAGCAGATCGACCAGGGTCCGCTCGTCGTCCGGCCCGGTCTCTTGCCCCCGATCCGCGAGCAGATCGGTCGAGTTGAAGTCCTCGGTGAACCGGTGCGCATCCACGACCGTCACCATCGTGTCGATTTTCGCAATCTCGGAGAGGGTGTGCCCAAACTCGTCGGACAGGTCGAACGTCACGGCCACCGGCATTGGCTCCGAGATGCCGCTCGACTCAATCACCAGATGGTCGAACCGGCCGTCGTCGGCCAGTTCCTTGACCTCGGTGAGCAGGTCCTCCCGCATCGTACAGCAGATACAGCCGTTCGACATCTCCACCAGGCTCTCTTCGGTCTGGACGAGGTCGGACTGTTCCTCGACGAGCGAGGCGTCGATGTTGACCTCGGCCATGTCGTTCACAATGACGGCAATGCGCTTGTCCTCGGCGTTGTGAAGAATGTGCTGGAGGAGTGTCGTCTTGCCAGCGCCGAGGTAGCCGGACAGAACGGTGACGGGAAGCTTATCGGGCATTACAAACACGAATAGAAACTGGCAGCAAGAACGACGAAGGGCCTTTGGGGCACGAAATCTACTGCTTGAAGGCGACCACCAGGTACGCCGCCCGGGTGTCGCCGGTGTTCTCCACCCGCTCCCGGCCCGGCCCCTGGTCGTGCAGGTCCCCCTCCGCAAACGACCGCTCCTCTCGGGTGTCGTCCTCCGGGTCTCCAATCGTGAGGGTGTAGTTCGTGAGGGCGTAGACGATGCGCGGGGGCGGGGCGTCGTGCGGCGGGATCGACGCGCCCGGCTCCAGCGCCACTCGGCGCACCAGCACACGATCGTTTTCGAGCACAACCTCGTGGGAGGCGCCGTCGGGAAGGGACGCGGCGGCGTCGCCAAGGTCCTCGTCCGGAGCCCCGGCGGGCAGGGAGCCGTCGGTGCGCACAAAGGCAAGGAAGGCGGCCGGCTGGTCGCCCGTGTTCTGCACCGCGTGCGGCCCTTCCGCGTGGAAGTGGACGTCCCCGGCCTCAAAGTGCCGTTCGGACGATTGCCCCTCGGCCTCGAACCGCATCGTGTACGGGCGGAGGGAGTAGATGACCCGCGGACCGCCTTCGTGCTCCGGAAGGCCCGCTCCTGCCGGGAGATCGACCCGACGCACAACCGCGTACGGGGTCCGGTGCACCGTTGTCACGTGGTCGCTCGCAGGACGAGAAATACTCTGGTCTGGAGGAGTCATGGGGTCTCGCTGGTGTGTGTCGAAAAGAGATCGAAGGTCTACACAACGATAGTCGCGCCAACAGCCTGGGCGATGGGCCGCCCGCTCCGACTCTCAATCCCGGATTGAGGACCGCGGACGCGTTCAGGCGTCCGTTGTGCTGCCGGCGGTCTGCTTAAGTTCTCTCAGTAGTCCACCACCGTGTCGGCGTTCATGAACAGTTCGGTAATGGACTCTTGCGTGCCCATCTCGAAGCCGTCCCGCAGCTCGGAAGGCTCGACGCCGCCGAGCTCCGCGCAGTGTGGGCACACGAGCACCGAGCCGCCGCCGTCGAGGTAGTTCGACAGCAGCGTATCGAGATCCGAATCGCCGTAGGTGAGGAGCGGCTGCCCCTGCTCGCCCATCCGTACGGCTTCGCGGTCGACAAAGATGGTGACCTGCGCGCCGGCCTCTTGCATCTTATGGGCCAGGCTCACGCCCATCGTGGCCGAGTGGAGGTCGTTGGAGTATTGTCCGATGTGTACGACGACGGTCTTTTCGGCCTCCTGTGCGTGGGAGGGGGTTGGGAGGAAGGCGCCCAGCGCGACGGAGAGCGCGAGGACTGTGAGAAGGGAACAGACGGACTTGGGAACGTGCGAGAGTACAGTCATTGCGGTGTTCAGTGCAATCGTAGTGGAATGAGTGAGGAGTACGTTGAGAATAATGAGAGGCTCCCCGATGCCCCGGAGAGGCCACGTTGAGGATTCATCGTGGGAGCGGGACGGGCAGGGGGCAGCGCGGCCTCCACTGCGCCCCTGCTCTTCGTCCGGCCCGCAGGCGCTTTAAAAGGAGGTCGACAGGCTGAACTGCACGTCCCGCCCTGGCGAGAGTGCATACCCCTTGTACGTGTCCAGGAAGTCGCGGTACGTCTCGTCGAGCAGGTTGTCCACGCCGACCGAGACGGTGAGGGGCGCGCCCAGGCCCAGCGCCAGCGTGGTGCGGGCCTCCACGTTGACGACGCTGTAGGCGCGCGTCGAGGCCGTGCCGAACGGCGGGCCAAAGCCTTCGTCGAACTGGGAGAAGGGCTCGAACCGGCCGGCAGCGTCCTTCTCAAGCGACCGCTTCAGCGAGAGCTCCACCTGCGAGTTGCTGAGGGGACCCGTGTCGGCGGGAACCCAGCGCACAAAGCCACTGACGGTGTTGGACGGCAGCAGCGGAAGCTCGCCGTCGCCCCCGTCCGCCCCCAGGCCGTCGCCGGTGCCGTCGAGCACCGCGGCGGAGCCGCCCACCTGCAGCCACGGCAGCGGGCTCGTCTCGACCGTCGCCTCGATGCCCGGGATCAGGGCGTCGGTCTGGTCGGCGGCAAATTTCGGAAGATTCCCATTGGGGCCCTTCTCACCCGTATTCTCCAGGTAGATGTAATTCTGGATGGCATTGACGTAGCCGGTCACCTCGGCGGTGAGGCGGTCGCGCCGCACGCGCAGCGACAGATCGGCGCTGTAGGAGCGCTCCGGGTCCAGATCCGGGTTGCCGACCTGAAAGGCCGCCACGCCGCCGTGCACACCGCTCGCGTAGAGCTCGAAGATGGAGGGCGCGCGGAAGCCGGAGCTCAGGTTCGTCGCGATCGCGATCCCGTCGCCGAACGCGTAGCTGGCCCCCACGGCCCCCGAAAGGGTGGTGTACGTGTTGTCCAGCTGGTCGGAATCAGTGGTGCGGTCGTTGGACACCGCCTCCACCGTGCGCACGTCCAGCCGGCTCCCGAACGAGAGCGTCACCGGGTCGAGGTCCAGGTCCTCAAAGAAGAAGACGCCGGTATTCCACGTGCGGGCCGAGGGCTGCAGCTCGGCCGGGCCGCGCGTGTCGGCGTCCTGGTGCTGCACCTCCGCCCCAATCGTGCCGCTGAGATTGCCGATCGAGGGATGCGCCACCTCCAGGCGCCCGGTGTAGATGTCGGTCTTGAGGTCGAGCGGGTAGTCGAAGCCCCCCAGCCCGCCGTCGTCGCGAATATCGCCCAGGTTGGTGCCCGGCGCGCCCGACTGTCGGATGGAGCGCTGCCAGCTCAGGCGCGGCTTGAACACGAAGCCATCGGCGACGATGTTGCCCTTCAACGCGACGTTGCTGTGCGCCAGGTTCTGGCCGAGGCCGGCGGCCGGGAACGGCGTCTGTCCCGGCGTGCCGCCCGCGGGAAGAAGGAAGTTGTGGGCGTTCGACCAGTAGTCGCCGTAGAGCTGGAGCGTCCCGAACGCGCCCTGCAGGCCCACCTGTCCGTAGGTGCTCCACTGCTCGAAATTGGTGAAGGGCACCTCGCCGGTGTAGCGCGGGTCGCCGTAGGTGCCTCCCTTCCCCGTTTCCGAGAAGGGAGAAGCGTCGGGCGTGTGGTAGTTATCGGCGATGCGGCGCTCGGCCCCTACGCGCCAGCCCACGTTCCCCTGCGCCGCGCTCAGGTCGAGAGAGACCGCCCGCTCGTTGTTGTTGGTAAAGTACTGGGTGGACGCGGACCCGTTGACCTCGAATTCGTCGACACCGGTGGTGGGGGCGGGCTTGCTGATGACGTTGATGGCCCCGCCCAGGGCGTCGGAGCCGTAGAGGATGCTGCTGGCCCCGCGTACCACCTCTACGCGCTCGGCTTCGCTGGCGTTGGTGGTGGGAAAGTGACGGACGCCGAACTGGTAGTACTCCTGCGCGATGCCGTCCTTCAACAGCACGACCCGGTTTCCGCTCAGGCCCCGAAGCACCGGCTTGCCCGCCTGCGAGCCCGTCTGGACGGACGACACGCCGTCCACGTTTTCCTGCAGCAATTCGCCGAGTGCGGCGCTGCTGGTGCCCTGGAGGTCCTGCGCATCCATCACGTCCACGTCTTGCGGCGCGCGGAGCGTACTGCGGGCGCGGGCGGTGCCGGTAATCGTGACGCCCTGCGTCTCCAGCACACGGGTCTGGAGCGACACGTCGACGGTCGCCGTCTCGCCGGCTTCGAGCGTCACGGTGCGGACGGCGGTCTGGTAGCCGACGAAGCGAAATTCGAGGGTGTGCTCGCCGAGAGGCAGGTTGTCGAGGCGGTACTGGCCGTCGGCGCCGGTGGTAGTGCCGCGCTGGAAGGCCGGGTCGACGACCTGCACGCCCGGCAGGGGCGCGCCGTCCGGGCCCGTTACAGTACCAGCGACCACGCCGCGGCCAGACTGCTGGGCCGAGGCGATCGTTACAGAAAACGCAATGAGAAGAAGAAGGCTCGAAAGAACCGTACGAAGAGTCATGAGGGACAGAAGGGGTGTGGTGCAACGACGCGGAGCGGGGTCCCCGGCTTGCTACGGGGAGAGAAAAGAGGCAGAGACCCAGTCCGCGCAGCGGTCGCACGGAGGGCCGCCGGGGCTACGGCTGCGCGCCCACGCAGTGGATCGTGGGCGACCGGTTCAGCAGCGGTCCGCGGCGGACGGCAACACGGCGGCTACGCCAGACGGGCCTCCGACGCCCCCGGAGGCCCTCGGATGAATTGGTGGGAGACGGCCAGAGTCGCGATGCGGTCCGGCCCTGGACGGCGCCCCTCGGTCCCTGCGACGCGAGGCGAAGCGGGGCGCACCGGCACCGGCGGCAGCACCAGAAGGCGCGTCGTACACAGCACGCACTCCGGCACGATGCCGTCCTTGGTCGCCCCCGTCCAGACGGCCGTGTCGGCGTTGTGGACCTCGGACGCATGGCACGCCGCATTGCTTTGCTTCCTCTCTTGTGCCTCCGCGTGGTCCACCCGGTGAAAAACCGGGCCCACTACGCTCCCGACGACAAACGCCAGAAGCAGGAGGCGGGCCAAAAGAGGACGGCGCTGAGACATGGCTCAGGGGGACGTTGGCATAAGTGCGCGGGAACAATCGCCGCACGTGTCCCCTGGTTCCTCGGGTGAGCACGACCACACATGCACATGCGCTCATCTTTCGGGCGTCGCGACATTGCGCTTGTCGCCGTCGATATCAACTCGTGTTGTGGGACATGGGTGTGGGGCACGGAGTGTTCGTATCAACGAGATGTGTGATTGCCGGCCCGTGCCCCCGCTCTTTCAGAGAACTGCAATCATGGCGGACGTTCGGACGGTTCCTGCGCTCCCCGGTATGAACGCGCCCCCATAACGTCATGACGGGCGGAGCGCTCTGAGCGCCAGCGAGGCCCTCCTTCCGGGGTACGAAGCGGAGCCGAGGCGCTGCGTAGCAAGTGCTCCTGGGGGGAATCTCTCGGAAGAAGGGCGGGGAGGCCCCTGCGGGCCCGCCCCCTCCGCGCCCTGGTCGTCGGTCGCTCAGGATGACGCTTGAATACATGTATTTCTTCGGATCTACTTCGCCCCGCCTGCCCCGCGGCCCATGCCACACACAGCCATCCGCGTCGTCGACGTCTACCCCTACCGCACAACCTCCGGCAACCCCGAGTTTTTGCTCTTCCGCCGGGCTCCAGGCACCGAGTACGCAGGGCAGTGGCGCATGGTAGGGGGAAAGATCGAGGACGGCGAAGCCGCCTGGGCCGCGGCCCAACGAGAGGTCACCGAAGAAACCGGGCACGCCCCGCTCCGGCTCTGGACCCTCCCCTCGGTGAACGCCTTCTACGAATGGCAGGCCGATCGCATCAACCTCATTCCAGCATTTGCCGCCGCCCTGCCGTCCGATCCAGTGCTAAACGAGGAGCACGACACCTTTGCCTGGCTGCCGGCTCAGGAGGCCGCGGCCCGCCTCTCCTGGCCCGAGCAGCAGCGCCTCCTCCACATTGCCGACCAGCAGCTCCGCACCGGCATTCCGCCCGAGTGGATCGTCCGTCCCTCGGACCCATGATCACATCCGCGTCCGCGCTACACCAGGCTGCGACGGGCCTGCTCCAGGGCTGCCGAGGCAAAAAGCTTTTTATTGAGGGCGCGGTCTTCTACAAACTGGAAGCGCCGGGCCCGCGCCCCGTCCGCGTCCGCATAGCCCACCCACACCGTGCCCACGGGCTTCTCCTCCGTGCCCCCCGTAGGCCCCGCGATGCCGGTGGTAGAAATGCCGTGCGTGGCGCCCACCACCGCGCGAGCGCCCGCCGCCATCTGTTTCGCCACCGCTTCGCTCACGGCCCCGTGGGCACGAAGCGCCGCCCCCTCCACCCCCAGCACGTCCTGCTTCACCGCATTGGCGTAGGCGACAATGCCTCCCAGAAAGTAGTCCGACGAGCCGGACACGCTCGTGAGTCGGTGCCCAATGAGGCCCCCCGTCGCACTTTCGGCTGCGGCAAGGGTCGCGTTGTGCGCTCGGAGCAGGTCGCCCAGCACGTCTTCGAGCGTCACGTCGCCCGTCCCAATAATGAAGCGCCCGGCCCGCTCGCGGAGGACCGCCTCTACCGCATCGAGGCGGGCCTGGGCGTCGGTCTCCGTCGCGTCGGCCGAGAGGCGGAGGCGCACGCCGCTGGTGGACGGCAGGTAGGCCAGGTGCACGTCGGGGCCCAGGGCGTCGGACAGGTCGCCGAGGCGCTCCTGCAGTTGCGTCTCCGCGATGCCAGCCGTTACGAGCGTCCGGTGGTGCACCTCCCCGATGCCGGGCTGCGCCTCCAGGCGGGGCTCCACCGACGCGTCAAAAATGGAGGTCATCTCGTCCGGGATGCCCGGCAGAAGCGCAATTAGCCGTCCGTCGTCGGCCTCGTGCCACAGCCCCACGGCCGCTCCCACCGGGTTTTCGAGGGGCTCAAAGCCGTCCGGCACCTGGGCGAGGCGGGGAGCCGTGTCCGGCATGTCGCGGCCACGCCGCGTGTAGTAGCGGCGGACGCGGGCGAGCAGGTCCTCGTTGGTCTCCAGCGGCGCATCGAAGTACGCCCCGACGACCTCTCGCGTGATGTCGTCGTGCGTCGGGCCCAGCCCGCCGGTGCACACCACAAGCCGCGCCTCCGCGTACGCCCGGTCCAGCGCCTGCTGAATGGCCGCCCGCGTGTCGCTGACCGTGACGGTGCGGCCCACGCGCACGCCGAGCGCGCTCAGGCGCCGCCCCAGCCACGCCGCGTTGGTGTTGGTGGTCTGCCCGATGAGGAGTTCGTCCCCAATGGTAAGAAGCTCTGCTTTCATGATGGTGCCGTGTCCTGGGTGGGGATTGATCGTCGAGGATGTGGAGGACGTGGGAGGACCTCGGCACGCCGTGCGCAGCACGCATTTTCCGCACGAGCATGCCTGCATGGAGGCACTGATCGGGCCTGCGGGCGCCCGCCCTTACGCCCCGTGTGCACGCGACCACGCCTCCGGGTCGGCGCGCCAGTCCTCGAGCAAGGCCCGGGCTTCGTCCGAGAGGCCATGGTCGCGGTGCGCCACCTCCAAAAGGGTGGGGAACGTGGTGAGCACGTGGCGCTCTACGCCGGCCTTCGCAAAGGCCGCGTCGGCCGCGTCCAGCCCATACGAGAAAATGGCGAGCACGCCCTGGACGGCGGCGCCCGTCTCCCGCACCGCCGACACCGCCTCCAGCGCCGATCCGCCCGTGGACAGGAGGTCTTCCACCACCACCGCCGCCTTGCCGGACGACAGCCGGGCCCCTTCAATGCGCCGCCCCTGCCCGTGGGCCTTCGCCGCGGAGCGCACGTAGGCCATGGGCGCGTCCAGCCGCTCGGCCAGCCAGGCCGCGTGCGGAATTCCGGCCGTCGCCGTGCCCGCCACGGTGGGCGTGTCTCCGCCCTGTGCCCGCACGGCCTCCGCGAACGCATCTGCGATGAGCGTGCGCACCCGCGGGTGGGCGAGCGTGCGGCGATTGTCGCAGTAAATCGGCGCCCGCAGGCCCGAGGACCACGCAAACGGCTCGTGCGGACGAAGCGACACGGCCCCAATCTCCAGGAGCGCGTGGGCCAGCCGCCGGGCCGGGCGTGCGGAAGAGGAAGACGGAACGGGCATGAGAACAGCGAAGGATGCAGAAGGAAGTCGGCCCGGAAGCGTGCGACGGATCGCCGCCCCCAGCAGCGCCTCCGGAGACAGCGCGACGGCGGTCGATTGCTCCCCGTCCGGATCGCTGCTACTCCAGATCCACATTTTCTTCGACGGGCGCCACCAGGTAGAGCGCCCCGGTGGCCAGCGTAAAGCCTACGACCCCGATGAGGGCCAGCCCGGGGAGGCCGCTGTCGTAGAGGATCCACTCCGCCCCGTCCCGGAATGGCGGGGAGAGGTACGTAGCTGCGCGAAGCACGAGCACGCCAAACAGAAAGACGACCTGGATCATGGTCTTTGCCTTCGCCACGCGGTAGGTGTGGAGCGTTCGGCCGTGGGCTTCGGCCCAGGAGCGGAGGCCCGTGACCGCGACGTCCCGCAGCGCAATCGCCGCCACCGCCCACCAGGGCACCAAGTCCGGCGCCTCCAGGGCCAGCGCGATAAACGTGCCAAGGACCAGCACCTTGTCGGCCAGCGGATCCAGATACTGCCCCAGGCGCGACCGGACGCCGAGCCGACGGGCCAGCACCCCGTCGTAGTAGTCCGACAGCGACGCCAGCACAAATAGACACACCGCACTCATCTGGCCGGCCTGGCTCGGCACCGACAGCAGCAGAAGCAGCAGCGGCGTCACCAGAATGCGCCCGACCGTCAGCACGTTTGGGATGTGGCGGAGGACCGCGGAGGTGTACATGGTGATACTGTAGTAGCCACAAGCACTCGGTATGTCCCGGGCTCTCAACGGTATTGGCAGAAATTTGCACGGACGACGCGGGGCGGGGTTGCACACGCGGGGGGCGCCTGCAAAGATTGCAGGCTCGACCGCAGACTGCGCCACTCGTGGCGGGGCGCCAGGGGGGGAGGTCCGCGTTGACACGCGCCGACCTGTCATTGTGGCGCAGCTTTCTTCAGGATGCGACCGCGGCACTGTTCTTGAGAGATACTCCCACACGGCAATGTAGCTGGCGGAGCCCGCCGACCTGATCGGCACTCTCTCCCCCCTGTACTATGGACATCTCGAGACGCTTCGAATCAACGCAGAGACAGAACTCATGGGTAAAGTTATCGGAATTGACCTTGGCACGACGAACTCCGTCGTGGCGGTGATGGAGGGCGAGGAGCCCCAAGTCATCGAAAACGCAGAAGGCTCGCGCACCACGCCGTCCGTCGTAGCCTACAAAGACGATGGGGAGCGGCTCGTGGGCGCCCCCGCCAAGCGGCAGGCGATCACCAATCCCGAGCGCACCGTGTCCTCGATCAAGCGGTTTATGGGCCGCTTTTACAATGAGGTGGAGGACGAGATTGAAGAAGTGCCGTACCAGATCGTCCGGGGTGACAACGACACGGCGCGCGTCCAGATTGACGATCGGCAGTACACCCCGCAGGAGATTTCGGCCGTGGTGCTGCAGAAGCTGAAGCAGACCGCCGAGGAGTACCTGGGCCAGGAGGTCACCGACGCGGTGATCACCGTCCCGGCATACTTCAACGACGCGCAGCGCAAGGCCACGAAGGAGGCGGGCGAGGTCGCGGGCCTCAACGTGCAGCGCATCATTAACGAGCCGACCGCGGCGTCCCTCGCCTACGGCCTCGATGACGAGAGCGACCAAGTGGTGGCCGTGTATGACCTCGGCGGCGGCACCTTCGATGTGTCCATCCTGGAGCTCGGCGACGGGGTCTTTGAGGTGAACGCCACGTATGGCGACACGCACCTCGGGGGCGACAACTTCGACAAGCGCCTCATCGACCACATCGCGGATCAGTTTGAGCAGGACAGCGGCGTGAATCTCCGCAACGACCCGATGGCGCTGCAGCGCCTGAAGGAGGCCGCGGAGAAGGCCAAGATTGAGCTCTCCAGCGCCAAGACCACGACGATCAACCTGCCGTTCATTACGGCGACGGACGAGGGGCCGCAGCACCTGAACATGGACATCACGCGGGCCACGTTCGAGAACCTGATCGGGGACCTCGTGGAGAAGACTGTGCCGCAGATGGAGAAGGCCCTCAACGATGCGGGCCACTCGAAAAACGAGGTGGACGAGGTCATCCTCGTGGGCGGCTCCACGCGCGTGCCGCTTGTGCAGGAGACCGTCGAGGACTTCTTCGGCCGGCAGGCCAACAAGTCCGTAAACCCGGACGAGGTGGTATCGCTTGGCGCAGCGGTGCAGGGCGGTGTGCTCAGCGGCGACGTGGACGACGTGCTGCTGCTGGACGTGACGCCGCTGAACCTCGGCATCGAAACCCTCGGCGGCGTGATGACCACGCTCATCGAGGAAAACACGACCATCCCGACCAAGGAGAGCGAGGTGTTCTCCACGGCCGCCGACAACCAGACCTCGGTGGAGGTGCATGTCCTGCAGGGCGACCGCGAGATGGCCAAAGACAACCGCACCCTTGGGAAGTTCCACCTGGACGGCATTCCGCCGGCCCCGCGCGGCACGCCGCAGATTGAGGTGACGTTCGACATCGATGCGAACGGCATCCTCAACGTCTCGGCCGTCGACAAGGACACCGGCAAGGAGCAGTCCATCCGCGTGGAAGCCTCCAGCGGCCTGACCGACGAGGAGATTGAGAAGATGAAGGAGGAGGCGGAGAAGCACGCCGAGGAAGATGAGAAGCGCAAGGAGCGCGCCGAGACGATCAACGAGGCGAACTCCATGGCGTACTCCGTGGAGCAGGGCCTGGAGGAGTACGGCGACAAGCTCCCTGACGACAAGCGCTCCGACCTCGAGGATGCGCTGGAGACGCTGAACGACCAGCTCGAGACGGCCAGTGCGGACGAGAACATCACGGCGCTCGAGGATGCGCTCGACGCCTTGAACGAGGCGTGGTCGGCCGCGGGGCAGGAAATCCGCGACGCGCAGCAGCAGCAGGCTCAGCAGGGCGCTGCCGCTGGCGGCCCCGGAGGCGCCGGGCCCGCCGGTGCGGGTGCGGCCGGTGCCGGTGCGGCCGGCGCAGGCGCAGCGGCCGGCGCAAGCCCGGGAGGCAATGGCACGTCTGAGGACGAGGACGTGCAGGATGCCGACTACGAAGTCGTCGACGAAGGCGACGAGGAGTAGCGCACTCGCCCGCTTCTACAGTGCCCCGTCGGCCCCGCTCTGCGGACGCCGACGGCCTTTCGCGCCCCGACCGGACGCTCCCGGTCGGGGTGTTTTTGTTTGTTCTTCTTGTGCTCGCACGTGTGTGCCGTCTCGGGCCCGTGCACGGCCGACGGCGCCCGTTTGCCCTCGGCTATGGGCCTACTCCCCCTCCTCAAGGTCGTAGATGTCGCGGGCGTTGCGGGTCGTGGTTTCCGCCACCGTCTGCAGCGGCACGTCCTTCACCGCGGCGAGGCGCTCCACGACGTGGCGCACGTAGGCCGGCTCGTTGCGGTCGCCGCGGTTGGGCTCGGGGGCAAGGTAGGGGCTGTCCGTCTCCACCACGATGTGCTCCAGCGGCACCTCGGCGACGTACTCGTCCACCTCGCTGTTGGAGAAGGTCATGATGCCGCCGACGCCCACGTAAAACCCGAGGTCCCAGGCCCGCTCGGCCACCGCGGGCGGGTCGACGTAGCAGTGCAGGATGCCCCGCATCTTCTCGGGGTGGTCGGTGCGCTCGCGCTCCTCCGCCAGAATGTCGAGGATGTCGGCCGTCGCCTCCCGGTTGTGGATGACGAGCGGCAGGTCGGCTGCGATGGCAAGGCGAATGTGGCGCCGGAAAAAATCCTGCTGTCGGTCGTCGAACGAGCGGTCCCAGTAGTAGTCGAGCCCACTCTCCCCCACCGCCACAATCGACGGGTGGTCGCACCAGTCCTTAACGGTCTCGAAGTCGGCCCCCGTCGCGCCCTCCGTTTCGGAGGGGTGCAGGCCCGTCATGGCGTAGAGGCCGTCGTGCTGCGCACACAGATCCACCGCCTGCTGGATCGACGCCGTGTCGATGGCGGGCATCACGATGGTGTCCACCCCGGCGTCGTGGGCGCGCTGGAGCGCCGCCTGGCGGTCGTCGTCAAAGGAATCGAGGTAGAGGTGCGCGTGGGTGTCAACGAGCATGCAAAAAGAGACGCCTGGAAAACAACCAATGATCGACGCTGCACCGGGACGGGAACGTGTGCCCCATTTCACGGCGTAGGACTCGGTCCTTCTTCCACGGGTACGTTCTTGAGCCCAAACCCATACTCCGAATCCTTCTACACGGACCATGCGCTGGCGTGTTTTTCTCCGTGCGGTTTCTGCCATCTTCCAGCACTGGAGACGCCTCTCGGCCGTGGCGATCGGAGGAAGTGTTTTTTTGGGCAGTGCCCTGGCATTCGTGGCGGACACATCGGCCCAGCCCGCCTCCCCTGCCGACCTCGCCAACTGGGTGGACGTCCGGCTCCACCACACCACCGATCTCTCCTCCGCCCGGGTCACGGCACAACAGGGCACCCTTGCAGTACTCTTGCCCGATACCGAAACGCTGCCCCTGCGTCTCTCTCCCAACGAAACCCTGACTCTGGGGCACCGCCCCCGTGACGTGTTTGCGGCGCACGACAACGCTACCCTCTACGCTGGTGCCCTGCACCTTGCTCCGGCCCGCAACGCCACGTGGACCCTCAAGATCCCACCGGGAACGTCCCGCACCTACGCTGGCCGCCTTCATATCCGTCGGGATTCTTCCGGCCTGCAACTTATCAACCGCGTCCCGCTCTCCGAATATGTCGCCAGCGTGGTGGCCAGTGAATACGGACTCGACGGCGGAGCGGGTGCCCGTGCCATGGCAGTGGCGGCCCGCACCTACGCCCTCTTTTCTTCCACCCCTTCCGCGAACAACTACGACCACGTGGACGGCACGGCCTCGCAGGTCTACAAGGGGCGGCGCGCCATCACCGAGGCGTCTCGGAACGCCGCGCAGGCCACCCGGGGCGAAATTCTCACCCACGACGGCACCCCCATCCAGGCCGTCTATTTCTCGTCGAGCGGCGGGCATACTGCCAACAACGAAGATGTGTGGACGGGCAGCGACCCGCTCCCCTACCTCCGCGGCAAGGACGACCCGTACGACCGACCCTCGCCTAAGCATCGGTGGACCGCCCGCGTGAACCGGCGTGCCCTCCTGCAGGCCCTCTCGCTGCAACAGGGGGCCTCGGTGAATGGCTTCTTGCTCGGCGAGCGCACCCCAAGCGGCCGCCTGCGCACCATCGAACTGCTTCGGGCCGACGACACCCGGCCGGAGATCGAGGCCGGAACGTTTCGGGCCACCGTAAACGCTCGTGTGGACGGCACCCCCCTCAAGAGTACATGGTTCGACGCGCGACGCGAGGGCGACGCATACGTGTTCGAGGGCCGCGGCCACGGCCACGGAGTGGGCCTCAACCAGTGGGGCGCCCATACAATGGCCACACAAGGCAAAAGCTACCGGGAGATCCTTTCGTTTTACTACCCGGGAACCCAAATTCGCTCTCTGGATGGCGTGACCACGCCTCCCGCCCTCGCCGAAGACCCGCCTCCCGAGGCTCCTCCCTCTTCTCGCATTGGGTGGTAACGCGCCCGGCCCGCTGTCTTTCTTCTTATCCCGCCTTCTCAGCATGACCGGTTTGCGTGCATGCGTTCTGTGCACCCTCCTTCTTCTTCCCACGCTGCCCCTTCACGCCCAAACCCCGACCACCACAGCTCCCGACACCACGGCCTCGGACGATCGGATCCGTCTGCCCGAGCTTACCATCGAGGCCACACGTGCTGCAGAGACGCTGGCCGATGCGCCGTTCTCGGTCACCGTACAGTCGCGCTCGCCCACCGCGCTCGCCCTCACCCCGTCCGCCTCCCTCGATGATGTGCTGCGCCCCCTGCCCGGCATCTGGGTGAACGACCGGCATCACTTTGCCCTTGGCGAACGCATCAGCGTGCGCGGCGTGGGCTATCGCTCCAACTTTGGCGTGCGCGGCGTGCAGGTGCTCTACGACGGCATTCCACTCACGCTGCCCGACGGACAGGCGTTTCTGGACGTGGTGGACCCTGCGGTGGTGCGGCAGGTGGAGCTTGTTCGGTCCCCGTCCGCTGTGTTTTGGGGCAACGGGAGCGGAGGGGTGCTCTTCCTCTCATCGTCGACGGGTGCGGGCCCGCCCCCCACCCGTGTTCGCGTGCAGGGCGGCAGCCACGGGCGGTGGCAGGGACTGATCGAAGGCGGCGGGCGCCTCGGCGGCTGGTCCCTTCACGGATACGCCTCTGGCCAGCGCCAGGCCGGCTACCGCGATCACAGCCAGGGCTATCGCCTCCGCGCAGGCGGCACGGCACGCCGCTCGCTCGGCCCCGACACCCACCTGCGCCTCACGCTGGCGGCCGATCAGCAGGACACGGAGAACCCCAGCAGCCTTACCCGCGCGCAGTTTGAACGCGACCCGGCCCAGGCCCGCCCAGCCTTTGTGGCGGTGAACGCGGGCAAGGAAAGCTCGCAGGTGCAACTCGGCGCCACTCTCGACCACGACCTCGGGGGCGCCACGCTCTCCGGCACGGCCTACGGCCTGCGCCGGGCGCTCGACAATCCCCTCAACTACGCCTTTATTCGCTACACGCGCTGGAGCGGGGGCACGCGCTTCACGCTCCGGCGCACCGAGGGCCGGGTGCAAGGCGGACTGGGCGTGGATGCTGCACTCCAGTCCGACGACCGCATCGAGTTCGATTCTACGTCGGCACAGGGGACTCCTGCCGGCAACACCGGCCTGGAGCAACTGGAGACGGTGCGCAGTGGATCGGCGTTCGGGTACCTCCGCTTCGCGGCCACCGAACGAATCGCGCTCACGGGGGGGCTCCGGATCGACCAGACGAGATTTGAGGCCGACGATCGACTCCCCCGCGACGGCGATCAGTCTGGCACCCGCACGTTCTCGTCGGTCAGCCCGACTCTCGGAGTGTCCTTCGATGCCGGCCCGGCCCAGCTCTTTGCGCAGTACAGCACGGCGTTCGAGACGCCCACCGCCTCCGAGCTCTCCAACCGTCCGGGCGGAGGCGGGGGCTTCAACCAGCAGGTGGAGCCGCAGCGCACGCGGGGCTTTGAGGTGGGCGCCCGGGGCGTGGTGCCCGGCGCTCGCCTTCAGTTTGACGTGTCTCTCTACCGCCTGGAGGTTGACGACCTCATCTCTGCGTACGAGGACGCCTCCGGGCGTGAGGTCTACGACAACCTCGCGGCCAATACCCACGACGGCATTGAGGCCAGTCTCACGTGGCAAGCCGCGCCCGGCCTGGAGGTGGCGGCCCGCTACACGGGCACCCGGTTTGTGATCGACGCGGCCGAGGACTCGTCGATCACTGGCAACCGCGTGCCGGGCATTCCCAGTCGGCGGCTGTACCTGCACACCGAGGTGTCCCACGACGGATGGTGGGGGCGGCTTTCGGGACAGGGCGTGCCCCGCTACTTCACCAACGATGCCAACACCGCCACCGCCCCTCGCTACGTGCTGGTAAACCTAAACGTGGGGCACAAGGGACTCCCCCTTGGCGGCGCGACGGTGAAGCCGTTTGTGGCCCTGCAGAATGTGCTGGACGAGCGGTACGCAGGCTCCGTGGTGGTCAATGCCTTCGGGGGGCGCTACTACGAGCCCGCCCCGGACCGGTCGGTGTCTGCGGGGCTCAATGTGGTGTGGTAGTCGGCTCCACGGCCCAGTGTGCGGTGTCCGCCGCGGGGGCGGTCCATCCCCGGGCCATGCGGGGCGTCGTAAAGGCGTAGGCGGCATCGGTGGGCGTGACGACGATGCAGCCCCCCGTGGCCCCGGCCCCGTCCGGCGACTGGACGCGGTCGTGCATGCGCGTGAGGGCGCGCCGCGCTGCCGCCTCGGCTGCAGCCCCGCTGCGCACATGCATTCGCACGTCGCGGGCGAGCCCCGTGGCCGCAATGGCCTCGCCCCAGCCCGTGGCACTCACCGCCACGTCTTCGTCGGCGTAAAAGCCTGCACCCGGCAGCGGCGCGTCGCCCACGCGCCCTGGTGGCTTGAAAGGCGTACCGCCCGTAGAGGTGGCGGCGGCGAGGCGGCCGTTCGCATCGCGGGCCACAGCTCCCACCGTGTCGCCCCCACCAGGCGTCTCCGCACCTGGAAGGAACGAATGACTGGGATGCTCGGCGTCCGCCTGGTCCCGCAGCCGCTCGTAGCGACGCTGCTCGCGCGGGCAGATGAGGGCCTCGTTGGGCACGAGGCCCATGCCCTGGGCCTCCGCAAACCGCTCCGCCCCGTCCCCCGCCAGCATCCGCACGCGGCCGTTGCCCTCCGTCAGCAGTCGGCGCGCCACCTGCACCGGATGCGCCAGGCGACGCGTCGCCAGGACGGCCCCGTACGCCAGCGTGGCCCCCTGCATCACCCCGGCGTCCAGCTCCGCCTCGCCGTCTTGGTTCAGCATGGCCCCGTATCCCGCGTTGAACGCTCCGTGGGCCTCCAGCGCCGCGGCAGTCCCCGTGACGAGCCGCAATGCAGCCTGTCCCCTGCCCAGCCGCGCCCGCCCCGTCGCCAGTACGTGCCGCAGCCCATCCGCGTGCGCAAAAAGGCTCGCGTCCGGAATGGCCCATGCGCCGCCGTGCACCAGCAAAAGCGGCCCCGGAACCGTTACTGAATGACTTCGAAGTGCGCACTCCATCGGCAGGACTAACGCAGGCCACGGGTTGAAAACGAGGCAAGTGGGGACCCGTGCCGCGGCGCCGTGGCCAGGCCCGGGGCCGTCCGCGACGACGCAAACACCGGTGAGGCGCGCGATTGGAGGCGAGGCAGCAGCGCAGCGACAGTCCGTTTGAACGCCTCGCGGTACAGAAGCGGCACCGGCTGGGACGGGGGAAGCTCCAGGGTATACGGATTGACAGGCGTGCCGTGCTTCCACAGTCGGTAGTCCAGGTGAGGGCCCGTGGAACGTCCCGTGCTCCCCACCGTGCCGATGCGCTCGCCCTGGCTCACCTGCTCCCCGGGCGCCACGGCAATGCTCGCAAGGTGCAGGTAGCCGGAGGCGTACGTGCCGTTGTGGCGAATCTTGACGTAGTTGCCATTGGGTCCGTCGTACCCGGCAAACTGCACCACACCGCTCCCCACCGACCGCACCGGCGTGCCGCGCGGCGCGGCGTAGTCGGTGCCACGGTGTGGGCGATACTCTTTTAGAATGGGATGAAACCGGCGATTGGTGAAGCCGGAACTGATGCGGGAGTACTGCAGCGGCGCCTTCAGCAGCTGTCGGCGGAGACTCTCCCCCTCGCGATTGTAGTAGTCTGCCTCAGACGCCGCGGACTCGAACCGAAAGGCGTAGTAGTCTTTTCCGCGGTGCCGCACCCGGGCCGCCACAATCGCACCGGGCTGTGCTTCCTCTCCGTCGATGGTGCGGCGCTCGTAGACAAGCTGAAACGTATCGTTGGCCTGCAGCCGAAAGAAATCGATCTGCCACGCAAACACTTCCGAGAGGCGCAGGGCCAGCAGGGGGGGACCGCCGTTCTGGACGAGAGACTGGTAGAGCGACCCCTGCACCCTCCCTTCGATGCGCTCCCAGGTACGCGTCACTTCGCGCGTGCGCACAGCGCTCCGGCTGGGCCGACGCACGTCAAAGACCACGTAGCGCGTTTCACTCATCGAGTACACCACGTACGCAGGCTGCTGCAACCAGGGATTGATGTACACCCGATACGGCCGACCAAAGCGCAGGTCCTGCACCTCGAATGCTGGCTTCGCAGCCTCCGCCAGGGCAAGGATGGTTTGGTACTCCAGCCCGTACGAATCCAGAAGGTTGGAGAAGGTCTCTCCTCGTCTCACCGTTCCCCTCTCCACCCTGTACCGGGCGACCTGCATTCCAAAGCGATCCGTCGGTGCCGCCTCGGAGACAGCAGGCGGCTCCGACGACGTAGGAGCGGCGGTCGACCCCAGGTTGCAACCACTAAGCCCCACCGTCAGGGCCAGGACGGAAGCGAGACGAAGGAGAAGAGACAGCATAACGCACAAACAGGCATGAACGGCGACGGAGGGCACACATCTCGCCCAAGTAACTGAGACGCTGCGCGGCGGACACAGTGGGGGCGTGAGGGCGCTGCTTCAGCACCGGGGCCAAAGCTTCCTGTCAGGAGTCTCGCTGCCCGCCCGTCCTCGGATCGCCCAATGGATCCGAGGCAGTGCGCCCCTCACGCAGCCCCCCACACCTTCGTGTTTGCCGCCCCTACGCGTCCGTGGAAGGCGCGTCGTCGGCATCCGCAGGGCTCGGCTTCCAGGCATCTTCTTGCACGCCCGCCTGGTGATTGGCCCACCGCGCCAGCACAAACAGCAAATCGGACAGGCGGTTGAGGTAAACCATCGCCTGTTCGTTAATTGGGGTAGCGGCCCGCGCCTCCACGGTGTGGCGTTCGGCACGGCGGCACACGGTACGGGCCGCGTGGAGCGAGGCCCCGGCCGGCGTGCCGCCCGGCAAGATGAAGCGGTCGAGCGACGGGAGCTCGGCATCAAACCGGTCGATGCGGGCCTCCAGCGCCTCTACGTGTGCCGCTTCGATGCGCTCCACCACCGGCTTGGCATCGATCGGGGTTGCAAGGTCGGCCCCCAGCACAAAGAGCTCATCTTGCAGGTCGCCCAGCACGGGGTCCAGCGTCTCTTCCCCCGGCTCGCCCCGCAGGTGGGCGCGGGCCAGGCCAACGGTGGAGTTGGCCTCATCCACTGTGCCGTACGCGTCGATGCGCGGGTTGCCTTTGGCCACGCGCTCTCCCCCAAAGAGGGAGGTGGTGCCGTCGTCGCCCGTTCCGGTATAGATCGTTTTGCTCATCAAAAAAAGAAGGCGGGGGGGGCAAAGAGAGACTGCAAACTGCGTGCGAGCGTTGACACGCCCAGCGACGAAGTGCGTTTCCGACCTGTTGCCTTCTCCCCCGGCCAAAGCCGGAAGGGGTACTGCTCCTTCGCGCATCCTCAATACTCTAACAGCCGGACTACAGACGCGGGGGAATGGACCGAGCCTTCCCGGGAGCAAGCGACGGGGACTCCTGCGCTACTTGCGGGCCGCGCGGGCTCACGAAGGCGCGCCTGCCGGCTCGCCCCGGGACGACACGGCCCCGTGATAGTCGATGCGAAGCGTACCGTCCGCGCGTCGGCTCAGCTCTGCGCGCACCCCAAAGACGTCCGCAATGCGGGCAGGGGTAAGCACCGCCTCGGGCGGCCCGGCAGCACGGAGCGTGCCCTCATCGAGCAGCAGAAGGCGATCGGCGTAGCGGGCGGCCTGCTCCAGATCGTGCCCCACCGCGAGCACCGTGCGCCCTGCCGCCGCCTGGGCCTGTACCTGCTCCAAAAACGAAAACTGATACTGCACGTCCAGGTGGGCCGTCGGCTCGTCGAGCAGCAGCAGATCGGCGTCCTGCACCAGGGCCTGCGCCAGAAAGACACGCTGCATCTCCCCGCCACTGAGCGAAAGCACCGACCGGTCGGCAAACGTGTGCAGGTCCACCCGGCGCAGTGCCGCACGAACACGCTCCCGATCCTCGGCCCGGTATGCCTGCAGCCACCCTCGGTGCGGGGCACGGCCGAGCAGCACAAACTCTTCGACCGTAAAGTCAAAGGCGAGCGACCGCGCCTGGCGCACAAACGCAATGGTGCGGGCCCGCTCCGAAGCCGTCATGCCGTCGAGCAGCGTGCCCCGCAGGCGGATTGTCCCCTCTACGGGTACATGCCCCCCAAGGGCGCGCAGAAGCGTAGTCTTTCCTGCTCCATTCGGCCCCACGATGCCCACCCATTCGCCCGCCGCGGCCGTGAAGCCCACCTGCTGCAGTACAGTGTGGCCGCCCAGCGAAACCTCAAGGGAGTCGACGACGAGCATGAGCCTGGACAACCAAAGACTGGTGCACATGAGTCCCAAACGCATCCGACCGCCGCCCCTGCGTGCCCCTCCCCCCCACACCGCGGCGGAACCGGCCGGGGCTACTGTGCAGGCACCCGCTCTCCATCCTTCGTCACCAGCGGATAGTCCGCCGTCACCGTGCCCCGCACCATGGCGCGGAGGGGGCGCCGGAGCAAGCGCTTGCGAAAGCTGCTGAGATAATCAGTGAACAGCACGCCGTCGAGGTGATCACGCTCGTGCTGCAGGACGCGTGCCAGCATATGCCCGGCCTCGATCTCCTGCTTTTCAAACGCGCGGTCGCGGTAGCGAAGGCGGATTCGCTCCGGGCGAGAGACCGCCTCCCGCACGTCCGGAATGGAAAGACAGCCTTCTTCCATATCGCTCGTTGCGTCGCTCTCGGCGACGAGTTCCGGATTGATGCACACCATTGGCTGGGGCGGGAGCGGCTCGCCCGCCTTCGCCATCTCGTCGGCCATCGGAGTCAGGTCTACGACGAAGAGGCGTTCGCTGCGCCCGACCTGCGGGGCCGCCAGGCCAATGCCGGAGGCGTTGTACATCGTCTCAATCATGTCGTCGATGAGCGACTGCAGGGCCTCGCTGTTCTCCGACACCCGCTCCGTGTCGTCTCGCAGGGCGTCGTGACCGTAGACGTAAATGGGCAGTACCATGAGCAAGGACTATTGCGAGTAGCGATGCGAACACCGTAGCCAACGCACGTGCCCGCCCAGAAGTGCCGACCCGTGCCGCGCGCCCACCGCGCTACTGCCGTCCGTAGTCGTCTTCCAGCCGGATGATGTCGTCCTCCACACACAGCCCCATCTGCGTCTCGATAAAGACGAGAGGCTCCTCGCCGTCGTTCTCAATCCGGTGCATATCCCCTATATCGATGAAGCACGTGTCGCCCTTCGCCACCTCGATCTGCTCATCATTGCGCGTGAATACGCCCGTCCCCCGGACCACCACCCAGTGCTCCGTGCGGTGCTCATGCTTTTGCAGCGAGAGGCGCTCTCCCGGATGTACAATGATGCGCTTCACCCGATAGCCGGGCTCGTTCAGGTACTCTTCCCAGCGTCCCCAGGGGCGGTCGTCAGCGTCAAGAAGCATAGAGATACAGAACAGATGTATGCAGTATGGATGAAAATGGCAGCCTGCGGGGAGGATTCTGCGCAGATCTTCGGCGGCCGCTACGCCTCCGTCGGCTCACGCGCTTCCTCAAGCGGCGGATCCGTCGTTTCGACCGGCGTCCCCACCGCCATCAGCAGGGCCAGGAGCACAGCCGCCCCCAGCAAAAGCCCCACCCACCACGGCATCCCAAAGCCCGCGGGCAGCGTGCCCAGCAAGATCGCCGCAGCGCCCACGCTTAGGGCATACGGAAGCTGGGTGCGCACGTGTTCGATGTGGTCACATCCGCTGGCCATCGACGAGAGAATGGTGGTGTCCGAAATGGGAGAGCAGTGGTCGCCCCACACCGATCCAGCAAGCACACAGGAGACGGACGAATACAGGATGTGGTAATGTGCCGGGGCGTCCATTCCGTTCTGAACAAGCACTGCCCACACCAGCGGCACCACGAGCGGCATGAGGATGCCCATGGTGCCCCAGCTCGACCCCGTCGCGAAGGCCGTAGCGGCCGCGAGCACGAAGATGATGGCCGGGACCACGCCAGGCGGCAGCGCCTCTCCCAGGACAGAGACGAGATAGTCGGCCGTGTGCAGCACATCAGTGATGTCGGACAGGGCCCAGGCAAGCACGAGAATAATCATCGCGAAGAGCATCGACTTGAGCCCTTCGTACCACGCCTCCACGGTCTGCTCCAGATCCAGGATGCCCTGCCCGATGGAGAGCGCCGCGGCCACCAGCACCCCCATCAACGAGCCCCACATGAGCGCCGTGTACGAGTCGGCCTCTCCAATGATGTCACTGAGCGGCGCCTCCATCCCCACCGCCTGCACCCCCGTCGCGTACAGGCCCACCAGCACCCCGCCCACCAGCACAAGGATAGGGACCACCGCGTTGCGCGCCCGGAAAGGCGTTTCCTCCGGGGGCTTCAGTTCATCCCCTTCCGCGGCGGCCTCGTCCACACTCGCGCCGTCCCCCAGCACCCGGCCCGTCCGGCGGGCCCGCTGCTCCGCCTCCCGCATCGGCCCAAAATCAAGGCCCAGGGACGCCACCAGAAACACGAAGAAGAGAGCCAGCAGCGGGTAAAAGTTATAGGGAATCGAGCTCAGAAAGACCGAGTAGGCCCCTTGCGAAAAGCCCTCGATGTTCTCGATGGCCGTTCCCAACAGCCCCACCTGATACCCAATCCAGGTCGTCACCAGCGCCAGGGTCGCAATGGGAGCCGCTGTTGAGTCGACGATGTACGCCAGCTTTTCGCGGGAGATGCGCAGGCGATCGGTCACCGGCCGCATCGTGTTGCCCACGATGAGCGTGTTGGCGTAATCATCGAAGAAAATACTGACCCCAAGCACCCCCGTTACCACCTGCCCCCGCTTGGAGGTGCTGGCGAACCCGGTCAGGCGCTCCACAATACCGAGCGTGCCTCCGTTCTTGGAGATGATGCCCACCATCCCCCCGATCATCAGCGAAAAGAGAATGATAGACACGTGGCTCGAGGTCGCCATGGCCTCAAGCACATAGACGGCAAACGTGTCGAGCAGTCCTTTGAAGACGCCCCAGGGGGTGATGCTGATGGCGAGGACCGCCCCTACCCACACCCCCAAAAACAGCGCCGGGACCACCCGCCGGTACAGAAGCGCCATGCCGATGGCCAGCAACGGCGGCAGGAGGGACAGCCATCCCGGGAGTGCCCGCGTGGTTGTGGACCGGAGCACCTGCGCGCCTGCCACAAGCTCCACGGACACTGCCCCGCTCGCCGCGGCGGTCACGCCCTCGGCCGTCCATTCGCCCGCGTCCTCGGTGTACGTGAGCGGCACCGTCTCGTCCCCCACCCTTAGCACCGGAGCCCCCGACGCCGCCAACGACGAATCCCCCGGGACGGTCACCGAAAACTCAATGCCCGTAAGCACGGGATCGGGGAGCCCAATGCCCGCACCGCCCTGGCCCGTCGCCGGAGGGACAACGCACAACAGTGCCACAAAACCAGCGAGGAGCGTGCGGGGCAGCGAAGCAAAAGCAATCATCGGACGGCATCGTCCTCAATCAGGATCTCGTTCCAAAGATGCGGTCCCCCGCATCGCCCAGGCCCGGGCGGATGAACGCGTTCTCGTCGAGCTCACGGTCCAGCACTGCCGTCACCACCGGCACGTCCGGATGCTCCTCGCGCAAGGCCGTGACCCCCTCCGGAGCCGCCACCAGGCACGCGAAGGTAACGTTCTTGCCCCCGTGCGCCTTCAAGTGACTGATGGCAAAGCTGGCGCTGCCCCCCGTCGCCAGCATCGGATCCACCACGAACACATGCGCCGACTCGATGCCCGCGGGAATGTTGCTGTAGTAGTCCACGGGACTGTACGTCTCCTCGTCGCGCTGCATCCCGAGGTGGCCCACCCGCGCCTCCGGCACATACCGCACAAATCCGTCCACCATCCCCAGCCCCGCCCGCATGATGGGCACCACCATCACATCCTCCTCAATCTCGTAGCCCGTGGTCGGCTCCAGCGGGGTCTCGATGTCCGTCTCTCGCAGGTCGATGTCGCGCATCGCCTCGTAGGCGAGGATGGCCGCGGCGTCGGAGACGGTCTTTCGGAACTGGCCGTGCGGCGTCTCGTCGCGACGCAGCACCGTCAGGTCGCGCTTCAGCAACGGGTGGTCCACAACAGTCAAGGTATCCATAGCAGCTCCATGCATCAGTGCGGCAGAGCAGGACAACACGTGCGGCGGGGGGGCGCACCGGCACTACTCATCCTGGGACACACTCAGCCAAGGCTTGCGCGTCAGGTAGTCATCGGTCACGTCCTTGATCTTGTCCGTAAGCAGAATGACCCCAATCAGATTGGGCACAATCACAATCCCCAGCGCAATGTCCCCGATGGTCCAGATGGTGGTGAGCGCCGTAACGGCGCCTGTAAAGTTCATGAGCACGAACACCACCTTGTAGGGCAAGATGGCCCGGTCCCCAAACAGGTAGTAGGCGCACCGGTCGCCGTAGTAGCTCCACGAGATGGAGGTGGAGATGGCAAAGAGCAGAACGCTCAGAATCACAATGTAGCCGCCCCAGTCGCCCAACGGCGAGAGGCCGCGCTCAAAGGCGAGCCGCGTGAGGGGCGCCCCGCTGCGCACGCCCTGCCCGTAGAGGACCTCGTACTCAGTCCCGTCATCGGACACTGCCATTCCCTCTTGCGGGTACAGCGTCCCTGTAAAGGGCTGCTGCAGATCGCTGTCCTCCTCACACTCTCCTGCGCACCCGGTGTAAAAGCGGCTTCCGACCACGGCCTGGCGCCACGCAAACTGCGGGTCCCCGGCCTCCGCCTGCTGCTCTCCGTCCTCGATGCGCAGTTCCTCCGGCACCTCCGCATCGGGAAAGATGCCGCCCTCTCCCTGCACGCGGTACTCCACACTCCCCGAATCAAGATCGAACGCAGTCGGAATGGGATTCCCCCAGGCGCCGCTCACCAGGATGGCCAGGCACGTGAGGGTGACGACGGTGATGGTGTCGATGAACGGCTCCAGGAGCGCCACCACGCCCTCGGACGCCGGCTCGTTGGTCTTGGCCGCGGAGTGCGCGATGGGCGCCGAGCCCATGCCGGCCTCGTTGGAGAAGAGCCCGCGCTGTACGCCGTACTGGAAGGTCAGTAAGAAGGCCCCTGCGCCTGTGCCCGCCACCCCGGCCGACGGGTTGAAGGCGTTGGTAAAGACGCTGCCGAGCGTGGGCAGGATCTCGGTGTAGTTGAATGCCAGCACGAACAGGGCCCCGATCACGTAGAGTGCCGCCATGACGGGCACGAGCACCCCCGTCACGCGCCCGATGGCGGTTACCCCCCCAAGAATCACCAGGGCAATGATGGCCGCCAGCACCGCCCCGGAGAGCCAGACGGCGATGCCGAACTCGGCGTTCATGACGTCGGCCACGGTGTTGGCCTGCACGGCGTTTCCGGTTAGGAACGACGTGATCATCAGCATGACGGCGAAGAAAATGGCCAGCGGCTTCCAATTGTCCCCCAGCCCCTTCTCGATGTAGAACATGGGCCCGCCCGCCACGGTGCCCTTCCACGTCTGCTGCCATGTGCCGCGCTCCTCCTCGGTGGGCTCGTCCACGTTGCGGTAGAACTGTGCGAGGGTGACCTCGCTGTACTTGGTGGCCATGCCCAGAATGCCCGTCACCCACATCCAAAAGAGCGCGCCGGGCCCGCCGATGTGGATTGCCAGGGCCGCTCCCGCAATGTTTCCGATGCCGAGCGTGGCGGATAGGGCTGTCGTGAGCGCCTGAAAGTGCGATACGTCGCCCGGGTCGTCGGGGTCGTCGTACGTGCCCGACGTGACCGCCACGCCGTGCGCAAACTGCCGAATTTGGACGAACGACAGGCGCACCGTAAAGTAGATGCCGGCCCCAAGCAAGAGCAGCACCACCCACGGAATGTATTGGCCTCCCCCCAGGGGAATGCCGTAGGTCCAAACCAGATCGTTAAGAAACTGAACGACGTCTTCCATAAATCCTACGTGGTGGCACGACAGAGAGCAGCCAGTGAAGGTGTTCGATTGCGTGTGTGCGCTGTGATCCCGCAACGTTTCCCTTGTTGCCCGTGCTACGGATAAAACCCCCGCAGTGTGAGGAGTTTTTGTACAGCGCCGTTGGAATATAGGAGGTGTTGCCCATGTGCGCAAACGCGGTCGCGTTCCGCCCGCTGGAGACGATCGCTCTCCGCCTGCCTGTAGGTCTCGATTAATCGAAACGCGATGCGCTCCAGGCGCGATGCGGAAAAGACGGAACGCAAGCGCGTTGCTTTGTTTCGGACTTCCGTCTCTCTCCCATCCCTCTCCCCGTTGTATGACTGCCCGTTCCTCCCCCGAGACACGCCGGGACCGTCTCACAAACCAGTGGGTCACGTTTGCGCCGTCCCGGAGCGGGCGCCCTCAGCGTACGACGTCCACCCGTGACACAGAGGCGCCTGTGGACGCCGCGGCAGACACCGCGGCAGACGCCGTACAAGACGCCCCGGAAGGCCCCGTAGAGGGCTGCCCGTTCTGTCCCGGCCACGAAGACATGCTGCCCTCCATCCGCTGGGAGTGGACGGATGCGGATGCAGCACCCGGGGCCTGGCGCACACGCGTGGTGCCAAACAAGTACCCGGCCCTGGCGCCCGACTGCCCACCGCCCTCCTCGTCTGCCAGCGCGGGTGGGCTGTACCAGTCGCGGGCCAGCCGCGGGACGCAGGAGGTTCTCATCGAAACCCCGTACCACCACCAACCCCTGGCCACAATGCCGGTGGTGCAGGTGGATGCGGTGCTCCGCACCTATCTGGAACGGTACCGCGCCGTTCGCCAGGACGACAGCGGCCTCTTTCCGTTTCTCTTCCGCAACCACGGTGCCAGCGCCGGGGCCTCCATCGCCCATCCCCACAGCCAGCTCATCGCGCCCGACGTTCCCCCACCGCTGATTCAGCAGGAGGAGCAGGCCGCCAAGGCGCGCTACAACGAGCTCGGGCGGTGTCCCTACTGCGCCATGGTGGAGGCGGAACTGGACGCCGAGGCGCGACTCGTGCGCACGAACGACCACTTCGTCGCCTTCGTCCCATTTGCCGCCAAGGTGCCCTACGAATTGTGGATCGTTCCCCGCGAGCACACCCCCGAGTTTGGCCGCCTGACGCCCCCGCGGCGCCGGGCCCTCGCCGAGACGCTCCGCAGCGTTCTGGGGCGTCTGCGCACCCGGCTCGACAATCCCGACTATAATCTGTTCGTTCGCACGGCTCTCGACTACGACCCCAATTCGCCCCATCTGCACTGGAGCCTTCGGATCCGGCCCCGCACTACCATCTTGGCCGGCTACGAACAGGCCACGGGCGAGCGCATCAACCCCTCCATTCCTGAGCGCGACGCTGCCGTCCTCCGAAACGACGCGTAGCCGAGGCCTTCTCGCCCACCGGCGCCTCACTTCCACGGCACTGCCGGGAGCCTAAGCAGCCCAAAACGTCCTGAATGAGAAAAGCCCCGAGGCCAAAACGACCTCGGGGCTTTTTGTGGCGGGCGCCCCCAAGCGGCAGGGCTCTCCGCCGCCGGGAATGGCCCACGTACGTTCACGGGCAGCAGGCCTTCACAGAACTGCGAAGACGCGTGCGCTTCCTCCTACCCAATCTTGTAAAACTTCTCGTGGGTGATCTGTCCCTCGTCGTTCCAGGTGCGCACGGCCACCTGCTTCTGCTCGACGCGGCCCACTCCCTCAAGCGTCATGTGGTTTTCCCACTCGGAGAACGTCACGTTGTTGTCCTCGTCGATGCCCCGGGCCTTAATTTCCGCGGAGTGAAACTCCTCCAGCGCGCCCACAAACTGCTCTTCGTACTCTCGGTTGGCCGCTTTGCCTTCCCGGCGCTTGTCCTCCTCTTCCATCACCACGTCGTCGGCGTAGAACTTGTCGAAGGCCTCAAGGATCTCTCCCTGCAGAATCATGTCGTTCAGCTCTTGATCGCGTGCATTCAGGTCGCTCATGGCGTGTAGGGGTTGTGGATGAAGATGTGTAAACTGAAAGGCCCCCGCGAAGCGGAGGGGCGTCTCTGCCCACTGGAACTCCTTGTGGACAGAGGATTTTCGTCGCAACAATGCACGTTGCAACAGACAAGTCAAGTCAGCGCGTGAGGTCGTAGTCGGCGTAGATGCCCTCACAGATGCGGGACAGGTGCTGAAGGTCACGGTCGGACACTCGTTCATCGAACCACTGCTGCACGGCTCGAATTTTTGGGTCGAGGTCCTGGAGAAGGGCGAGTCCCTCCTCGGTGATTGTGTGCAGGGTGACGCGTCGGTCTTCCGGGCTTCGGGAACGCCGGACCAGGTTCCGGTCCACGAGTTTATCGATCAGGCGCGTGACGTCCGGTGAAGGATCGAGCATGCGCTCTATGATGTCACACCGCGGGTGTCCCTCCGGATGCACACCGCGCAAAATCCGGAGCACGTTGTGGTGATTGAACTGCAGGCCGTGTTCGTGACAGGCCTGCTCTACCCGCCGCCGTACGTGTGCCGACGCAACGAAGAGGTTCAGCATGGCCTCTTGCGCAGGCCCCTCAAAGGGCGCAGTCTGTTGAATGTGATCCCGCAACAAATGGCTCACTGTCACTCACGGAGGGAACGTTCGCGTCCGATTTCCGATGTTACAACACACAACTGGCCCGACGGAGATCCACACGTGGGGCAGCGTTACAGCATTCTCACGCGGGGCGCTCCGCAGTGGTGCGTTTCCCCATCGGGTACCACGGTGCCTTTCGTCAACAACCTCAGTCGACCACCTTCGGCACGCGAAAGTATTCGTTGTCGGCGTTGGGGGCAAGTTCCAGGGCGGAGGCACGGTCGATGGTCGCCTTCACCTCGTCGGCGCGAAAGACATTGGTCACATCCAAGACGTGTGACATCGGGGGGACGCCGGCGGTGTCGAGTTCGTCGAGCTTGTCCACGTAGTCGAGAATATGGCTCAGCTCATTCGCCATCTGTGCCTCCTCCTCGTCCGAGAATTGAAGGCGGGCCAGCTGGGCGACATGGCGAACGTCCTCGCGGGTCACAGACATGGGGCAGGCAGGTGGGGAAACGATCGACGAGCGTTTAAGCGAATCATACCTTCAATGTGCTGGGGGTCGTGGAGGTTCTGGCCTACGGGTGGGCGGCACGGGCCCGGACATCCCGAATCATTCGGATCAGGGTCGTGGCACTCCGCAGGCCATGCTTGGGGCGGGGCTCCAAGTATACCTCGAGGCTGATGGGTCCCTGGAAGCCGTGGGCGGCCAGCTGCTCCAGTTGTCCCGTCCACCCAACCGCTCCTTCTCCGAGAGGGGTGTCGACCCAGCGACCGTCCTGTACCTCCCCATCGCTGCACCGGACGAGCGTGACCAATCCTGCCAGTGCAGTGAGGCCTATGCTCGGGGTTTCCCCCGCCCGCAGGGCGCCTACGGGGTTCCACGCGGCGCGGACATTGGGGGCGTCCACGCGCGAGAGCAGATCCGCCAGGGCCTGGCCGGTGGGGCACGCGGTTTCGGGGCCGTTGCGCACGGCAAGGAGAAGGTCGTATTCTGCAGCCTTCTCCCCGGCCTGCTGCAGGGCTTCGGCGATGGGCGCAAGAGAAACGCCCGGCTCAGCGGCGAAGGGACTTACGGTGATGCGGGGACACCCAACACGCCGACACAGCTTGAGGGTGTCCTCAAATTGAAGCAGGTCGTTCATCCAGGCAGCGCGGTCGCTCACCGGTCCTTCAAACATGCTGGGCACCACGCTCGCCAGCAGAAGCTCCGTCCCCTCCATCTGCTCGCGGATCTGCTTCTCATTCACAAACGGAATGCGGTCGTCTGGCCCGCCTACAGTGCGCAGCTCCATGCCGTGCAGCCCCCAGAGCTGGGTGTAGTGGAGCGCGCGGTTGAGGTCGCTCGTTACGGTATCGGTAAGCCAGACGGGGACCATGGGGCAAGGGCGCTTTTCAGGGGGGCTGGGCCTCCCCTATCGGACGCAGAAGGGGGTGTTCCTCCTCAGGCCCCGGCGCAGTTGCACACCGGTGGGCCCGCCGGGCCACGGCCGCCCCGCTGACGTCTGCTGAGCAGGCGCGGAAACGTCCCGTTCTGTGCCCTCGTTGGCCATTTCCGCAGTTAGTTCCTCTTTCAACCTGTTGCCGTGCCCTCTTCGCCCTCCGCCCCGGCCGTCACGTACAGCGATGTATCCGACGCCGCCGACCGCCTCGCCGGGATTGTTCACCGGACGCCTGTGATGACCTCACGCACCATCAATGCCCGGACCGATGCCGATGTGCACCTGAAGTGCGAAAATTTTCAGCGCACCGGCGCCTTCAAGATTCGGGGCGGGTACAACGCGGTGGCCCAGCTTTCGCCCGAGGCGCAGGCGCGAGGCGTGGTGACGTACTCCTCGGGCAATCACGCGCAGGCGGTGGCGCTGGCCGGGCGCCTGCTGGGGGTCGACGCCACGATTGTGATGCCGGAGGACGCCCCGCAGGTGAAGCTCCGCGCAACCCGGGGCTACGGTGCAGAGGTGGTGACGTACGACCCCGAGGAGACCGTGCGCGAGGCGTTGGGGCACCGCCTGGCCGAAGAGCGGGGCCTCACACTCGTTCCGCCCTACGACCACCCGGACGTGGTGGCGGGACAAGGCACCGTGGGCGACGAGCTATTCCAACAGGTAGACGATCTCGATGTGCTGCTTGTGTGCTGTGGGGGCGGCGGGCTGCTCTCCGGCTGCGCCCTGGCAGCCCGGCACCACGCCCCCACGTGCAGGGTCATCGGCGTAGAGCCGGAGGCGGGCGACGACGCCACGCGCTCGTTCCATTCGGGCACGCTTCAAACCGTCACGGCTCCCGATACGGTGGCCGACGGGGCCCGCACGCCGTACCTCGGCGACGTGACATTTCCGCTCGTGTTGGAGCATGTGGACGACATGGTCACTGTCTCGGACGCGGCGCTCGTCCGCGCCATGCATGTGGCGTGGGAGCGGATGAAAATGATCGTGGAGCCGACCGGGGCACTGGGCCTCGCGGCGCTACTCAGTGGCGCCGTGCCGGGGCAGGGACGCCGGGTGGGCATCGTGGTGAGCGGCGGAAATGTAGACCTGGGGCGCGCCGGAGAACTGTTTGTGGCGCACGACCTGGCATAGACGAACCAGCCCCGTACGGAATCGACCAGTCCCCACCCAGATACGGGACGAACCGGATACGGGACGAACCGCTCCGACGCCTCCGGAGCCGTCCGTCCCGCATGCGTCCGGGGGGATTTCAGCCTGCATCTACGCAGCCACCGGCGTGCGTACGTTTTCGGCGGCCTGCACCATGTTTTCGAGGGCGGGACGGACCTCGACCCAGCGGCGCGTCTTCAGGCCACAGTCGGGATTGACCCACATCTGCTCCGTGTCGAGCACATCAAGAGCCTTCCGAATGAGCCCCTCCATCTCTTCCACGCTCGGGACGCGCGGGGAATGGATGTCGTAGACGCCCGGACCGATCTCGTTCGGGTAGTCGAACGCATCGAACGAGTCGAGCAGCTCCATCTTGGAGCGGGACGCCTCGACGGAGATCACGTCGGCGTCCATGTCGGCAATCGCCTCAATGATGTCGTTGAACTCCGAGTAGCACATGTGGGTGTGGATCTGCGTCTCGTTGCGCACCCCACTGGAGGCGAGCCGGAAGCATTCGACGGCCCAGTCAAGATAAGTGTCCCATTGCTGCTGGCGGAGGGGCAGGCCCTCGCGGAAGGCGGGCTCGTCGATCTGGATGGCCTGCACGCCCACGTCTTCGAGGTCGACCACCTCGTCGCGGATGGCGAGCGCGATCTGGCGGCACGTCTCGGCGCGCGACTGGTCGTCGCGCACGAACGACCACTGCAGCATCGTGACGGGCCCGGTGAGCATGCCCTTCACCGGCTGGTCGGTCTGGTCGTTGGCGTAGGAGAGCCAGCGGGTGGTCATCGGCTCGGGGCGGCTCACGTCGCCGGCAATGATGGGCGGGCGGACGCAGCGGGTGCCGTAGCTCTGCACCCAGCCGTTTTCGGTGAAGAGGAAGCCATCGAGCTGGCGGCCGAAGTGCTCCACCATGTCGCCCCGCTCGGGCTCCCCGTGAACGAGCACGTCGAGGCCAATCTCTTCCTGCGCCGCAATCGTCTCGGCGATCTGCTCTTCGATGAAGGCCTCGTACTCGTCCTGCGTGATCTCCTCTTTTTTGTACTGCGCCCGCATGCGGCGCACGTCGTCGGTCTGCGGGAAGGAGCCGATCGTGGTGGTCGGCAGCACGGGCAGGTCGAGCGCCTCGCGCTGCAGCGGGGCGCGCTGAGCGTGCGGCGCGTCGCGCTCGGTCATCGAGGCGTCGATGCCCGCCACACGGTCCTGCACGCCGTCGTCGTTGATCCAGTCGGACTGTGCCCGGGCCTTGCGGGCCGCCCGGCTCTTCTCAAAGAGGGCCTCGGTGGCCTCCTCGTTGCCGTCCACGCGCTCAGCGAGGGCCACAATCTCTTCCACCTTCTGCGCGGCAAAGGCGAACCAGCGCTTCATGTCGTCGCTGAGGGCCGGCTCGGTGTCGAGATCCACCGGCACGTGCAGCAGCGAGCAGGACGGCCCCACCAGCACGCGGTCGGTGCCAAGGGCGTCGACGGCCGTCTGCACCGTCTCCAGCAGACGGTCGAGGTCGGCCCGCCACACGTTGCGCCCGTCGATGAGGCCGAGCGACAGCGCCAGGTCGTCGGGGACGCCGTGGTCGAGGGCCGCCTGCAGCTGCCCCGCCCCGCGGTCGAGGTCGAGGTGCAGGGCATCAATCGGCAGATCGAGGGCCGTGGGCAGGTTGTCCTCCAGGCCGCCGAAGTAGGTGGCGACATGCAGGTCGAGGTCAGCGGCGTCGGCAAGGGCCTCGTACGCCTGGGCAAAGGCGGCGCGCTCCTCGTCGCTGAGGTCGAGGACGAGGGTCGGCTCGTCGAGCTGCACCGCCTCCGCACCCGCGTCGGCCAGCGCCTGCAGGACCTCGGCGTAGACCGGGAGCAGGTCGTCGAGCAGGGCGAGGGCGTCGAGGTCGTCTTCCTGCGTCTTGCCCAGCAGCAGAAACGACACCGGGCCAATGAGCACCGGCCGCGTCTCCACGCCGTGGGCCTTGGCCTCCTCGTACTCGTCGAGGACCTTCGTGGACGAGAGCGAGAATGTCGTGTCGCGCGAAAACTCGGGGACGATGTAGTGGTAGTTCGTGTCGAACCACTTGGTCATCTCCATCGCCTGCACGCCGGAGCCTTCGCCCTCCAGGTCTTTTTCCTGCAGGCCGCGCGCCATGGCAAAGTAGGTGTCGAGGTCGACCGTCTCGCCGTCCCAGGGAAAGCGCTCGGGCACCGCGCCGACCATGGCACAGGTGTCGAGCACCTGGTCGTAATACGAGAAGTCGTTCGAGGGCACTACATCGAGCCCAAAATCCTGCTGGGTGGACCAGTGGGAGGCGCGAAGGGCCTGGGCGGCGTCTTGAAGTTCATCGAGTGTCAGGTTGCCTTTCCAGTATCCCTCAACGGCTCGCTTGAGCTCGCGGTGTGCACCGATGCGGGGAAAACCAAGATTTGTTGCCGTCGCCATGGACGTGCGAAGCTGTTGTGGAAAAGAAGTGTCACGGTTGCACAATCTGGATGCAATCGCCCTGAATTGCCAGCCGGGCCACATTCATTTCCCAGAACATCCACATTCGTCGTTTGCGCGAGGCAAACGAAGGAGCAACCGTTTCAAGAATCGTTCGTCCGTCTCTATTGTTTTGCCGTTCCCTGTACTTTCGGATTTTCCCCGCTCCACCTGATGCTCGACCTCGATCGCCTCCGGGCCGATACGCCCGGCACCGACACGGTCCTCCACTTCAACAACGCCGGCGCCGCGCTGCCCCCGCAACCGGTGCTCGACGCCCAGGTGCAGCACCTGAAACGCGAGGCCGCGATTGGCGGCTACGAGGCCGCGGCCGAGGCGGAGGAACGCCTCCAGCACACGTACAACGCCATCGCCCGTATGCTGGGGTGCGACGCCGACGAGGTGGCCCTGGTCGAAAATGCGACGCGGGCCTGGGACATGGCCTTCTACGCGATGCCGTTCACCGAGGGCGACCGGATTCTCACCTCCCGGGCCGCCTACGCGAGCAATCACATCGCCTGCCTGCAAGTGGCCGAGCAGACGGGGGCGGCGGTGGAGGTGGTCCCCTCCGACGCGAGCGGACAGGTGGACGTCGCCGCGCTGCGCTCCATGATGGACGACCACGTGGCCCTCATCGCCCTCACGCACGTGCCCACGAACGGGGGACTCGTGAACCCGGCGGCCGAGGTGGGCAAGATCGCCGCGGAGGCGGGCGTGCCCTACCTGCTCGACGCCTGCCAGTCCGCCGGGCAGATGCCCCTCCCGGTGGATGAGATCGGGTGCACGATGCTCTCGGCCACCGGGCGCAAGTACCTGCGTGGGCCCCGGGGCACCGGGTTCCTCTACGTGCAGCGCGACTGGATCGAGCGCCTGGAGCCGCCGCTCCTCGACCTGCACGCCGCCACCTGGACGGCGCCCGACGCGTACGAGATTCATCCGGATGCCCGGCGCTTCGAGACCTGGGAGAATCACGTGGCTGGGCAGGTGGCGCTCGGCGTGGCCGTCGACTATGCGCTCGACCGGGGCCTCGACGCCATCTTCGAGCGCAACCAGCACCTCGCCCGCACGCTGCGCCGCGAACTGGACCGCCTCGGCGGGGTGACGGTGCACGATCAGGGACGCGTCCGGTGCGGCATCACCACGTTTAGCACCGAGCAGGCGGGCGCGGCGGATCTGAAGGCAGCGCTGCGGGAGCGGAACGTCAACGTCTCCGTCTCCACCCCCCACTCCACCCGCCTCGACGCGGAGGCCCGCGCCCTCCCCGACCTCATCCGCGCCTCGGTGCACTACTACAACACCGACGAGGAAATTGAGCGGATGGTGGCCGCCGTTGCGGACGCGCTCCAGCCGTAGCGCCTGCGGCCCCGTTCCTCCCGGGATCATTCGACGGGCGGGCGTCTTCCACACCCATCCCCTCTTCGCGCCTCTCCTCTTCCAGCCCTCCTTCCACCCAATGCGCACCCTCTCCTTCGACAACGACGACGAAATGCCCATGCTCGGCCTCGGCACGTGGAAGTCGGCCCCGAACGAGGCCTACGAGGCGGTCAAAACGGCGCTGGAGGTCGGCTACCGACATATCGACTGTGCGGCCATCTACAAGAACGAGGCCGAAGTGGGGGACGCCCTCACCGAGTCGTTCGAGGCCGGCGTGGCCGACCGGGACGACGTGTGGATCACCTCCAAGCTCTGGAACGACGCCCACGCCCCGGAGCACGTCCGCCCCGCCCTGGAGCAAACGCTCGCCGATCTCCAGCTTGACACCCTCGACCTCTACCTGATCCACTGGCCCGTCGCCTTCACGCACGGCACCGACTATCCGGAGACGCCCGATGAGTTTGTGTCGCTCGACGCGATTCCCCTCGCCGACACCTGGGCGGCCCTGGAGGCACTCAAGGCCGAGGGGCTGGTGCGCCACATCGGCGTCTCCAATTTCAACATCCCAAAGCTGCAGCACCTGATCGACATCGGGGACGTGACGCCGGAGATGAACCAGATTGAGCTGCACCCTTACCTCCAACAGCCCGAGATGCTGTCGTTCGCCGAGGAGCACGGCATCCCGCTCACCGCGTACTCGCCCCTCGGCTCCGGCGACCGCCCCGAGGCTATGAAGGCCGACGACGAGCCGGTGCTGATGGAGGACCCCACGATCCACGAAATCGCGGAACGCCACGACGCCTCTCCCGCGCAGGTGCTCATCAGCTGGGCCCTGCACCGCGACACGGTCGTCATCCCGAAGTCCACCACGCCGAGCCACATCGAGGACAACCTGGCGGCCGCCGACCTGGACCTGACGGACGCAGACATGGAGGCCATCGCCGCGCTCGACAAGGACCGCCGCTACCTGCAGGTGGCCGACTGGACCATCGAGGGGAGCCCGTACACCCAGGCCGGACTCTGGGACGAGTAGCAGGCCCGCCCCCGGTCTCGCCTTCCCCCCGGTCTCGCCTGCGCCCTCAGCTTCGCCCGCGCTGTGCCACGTGCTTCCGCCCCGATGCCTCCCTCCACGCTTTTTGACTTCACTGCCGCCCCGGACGCAGCCGCCGCCTGGCGCAGCCTCGACGATCCGGTGATGGGCGGCGTCTCCGAAAGTCAGTTCATCGCCACCGAGGGCGGGGCCGCCTTTACCGGCGAGGTATCGCTGGAGCAAGGCGGCGGCTTCTGCTCGGTGCGGGCCCCGGCGCTCACCGAAGACCTGCGCGGCGCACACGGCCTGCGGCTGCGCCTCCGCGGCGACGGAAAGCACTACTGGCTCACAATGTACACGGAGGCAGGCGGCTCCCTCAGCTACCGCGCCTCCCTGCAGCCGCCCGCGGACTGGACCCCGATAACGGTCCCCTTCGACACCCTCACCGCGTACCGCCGCGGCTCGCACGTGGCGGACGCTCCCCCATTCGCCCCCGACCAGGTCCGCACCCTCGGCTTTTTGATTGCCGACGAGCAGGCGGGCCCCTTTCGCCTGGAGATCGCTCAGATTCAAGCCGTCTGATCTGTCCGGCGTCTTCTCAAAAAAAAGATCCATGTTCTTCTGTGACTCTCCCTCCAGCCCTATAGATTGGATGGGTGATCGGCTGCTCTGTGCACCACTGCCCCCACCATGACCGCCGCCCCCCACCAGGACTCCCCTTCTACCAAGCATGTCGCCATCTCTGGCAACATTGGTGCCGGAAAAACTGCCCTGACTAAGGTTCTGGGCGAATACTACGGCTGGCACACCATCTACGAAGAGGTAGACAACAATCCCTACCTCACTGATTTTTACAACGACATGCGCCGGTGGTCCTTTAACCTGCAGGTGTTTTTCCTCTCTCAGCGATTCGACCAGCTACAGCGAATCGGAGAGATGGATCAGTCCGTGGTGCAGGACCGCTCCATCTACGAAGATGCGCACATCTTCGCTCGCAACCTGTACGAAATGGGCCACATGAGCGGTCGGGACTACCGGAATTATACGTCCCTCTTTTCGATCATGACGACGCACCTCGAGCCTCCGTCTCTGCTGATTCACCTGCAGGCCTCGGTCCCCACCCTGGTCAACCACATCCAACAGCGCGGGCGGGAATTTGAGTCGACCATCCGCATCGACTACCTGGAGCGCCTGCAGGGCCACTACGAAGAGTGGATCGAGAACTACGACCGCGGCCCCAAGCTGATTGTGAATGTGGATGAGGTTGATTTTGTGGGCGAAGAGGGCGACCGTCGTGCCGTGCTCAACCAGATCGAAAGTCGGCTTTTTGGGCTCTTTCCGGACGATTGAGCGCCCGCGGCGCTGAGTGGGCCTGTGCCCTCGCGGACGCAGTCGTTCTCTCCGGCGCGGCCCCAGACGAGGCGCCCCCGGCCCTTCCACGGTGCCCCTCCGCCCCCACGGGCGCACGAGGGACGCACGCCTTCCTGCCCGACCCGCCGTCCTGGACGTGATGCGGCCATGCCCCTTCCCTTCTGTTTCTTGCTGCTCACTCCGCCCTCCTCGTGCCGCTGTCGCGTGGCCCTGCTTGCAGGGCTCGGGCTGGTGCTTGTGGCATGGCCGGCGGGCGCACAAGTAGACACGACCCGCACGGCTCCTCCCGACTCGCTTGAGCGCCCCCGTGCCGACACTGTTCGGCGCGCGCCTGCGTCCGCGGACGCCGACCCCCGCCTTCGGCCATACGCCCTCGCGTCGCCCCTGCAAGGCCGCACCGCCACCGATTCGATTCCCGGGCGACGGCCCCACGTCAGCATCGCGACACTGCTGTCCGACCGGGTCGGCGGCTTCCTCTACGATCTGGGCGAGTACGGCTGGCCCCACGGGTGGAGCCCGCGGGGGCTGGCACCGCACCGCGTCCACTTGCGGCTCGACGGGCGCTCGTTCAACGATCCGCTGACGGGGCGTGCCCGCTTCGAGCTGCTGCCACCGTCGTTCCTACGGCGGCCGCGCCTTGGGCCGGATCCGGCAGGGGGGGCTGTAGGCGTGCACACGGCCTGGCGTGCGTATCCGTCGCGACGGCCCATTACCGAGATTCGGTACCGCTTTGGCAACAGCGGCCTTCATGCCGTGGAGGTGGGCCACTCTCAAAAGCGGCGACTGGACCTCTTCGGCCGGCCCGGCTTGCTCCACCTTACCCTCGGCTATGGTGGGCGCAAGGCCGATGGGGTGTACGACGGCAGCGCCTTGCGAACCGAGCGTCGCATCTGGGGACGGCTCCGCTACCGCACCAACGATTGGCTCGTGGAAATTGCCAACCGCGCCACGCGCTACCGCATTGGGGCCCATGGCGGCGCCGAGCCTCGCACGAGCCGGTTCACCAGCCTCTACAACCTGCCCCTGGCCCGCGCCGATGTGCGCACCCCTCAAAACCGGCGCACGACCATCCGCAATGACCTGTCCCTCCGCCTACAGGCGCCGCTGCTGCCCGGACGTCTGCGTCCCACGCAGCTCTCCGCGCGCTGGACGACCCACACGTTCGATGTCCGCGATGCAGTGCGGGATACGACCTGGAGCACCCGGCTGCAAGGTGGGCACGCCCGGATGCAACAATCGGGGACGGTGGGGCGCCACACCCTCACGGGCACTGTGCAGGGCCGTCTCTGGACGGTCGATCGGAGCAATGTGCCGTCGACGCTCGGGGCGCCACGCGGGGCCTTGCACATCGGCCTCCGGGATTCTCTTCGCCTGGGCGCAACCCATCTGGCCGTGGCGGCCGGCGGTCACCTGACTGCGCAGCAGACGTATCCGTCCGTGACGGCCCGCACGAAGCGGCAGACGGGGTCAGTGCAGCTCTCGGCCTCACTCACCGTCACCGGCCAGCGCGGAGCGTGGATTGAGGAGGCGGGCTTCCCAGGCGTACGCCCGCTGCAGGCTGAGCGAGGCGGCATCGCTGACGCGCTGGTGGCGGGCACAGTGGGGGCACGTACCCACTGGAAGACGTTCGACCTCCAGCTTACGGGCTTTGCCCACCAGATTCGGAACGCGGTGGACCTGTACGCGGCGCGGCCAGCGGGCGCGGACGCGACGGCGTACACCGACTCGGTGACGGTGCGCCGCACATCTACGCCGGTGCGCCGTGTGGGCCTTACGGCGGCGGGCGGTTGGCGGCGCGACGCGCGCCGGGGACTGTATGCCACGGGCCGAGGCACCCTCCTCTCTACCCTCACTGCCGACGCCTCTGTGCTGCACGAACGCCTCGCGCGTACCCTCCCGTCCGTGTACGGACAGGCGCGGGTGGGGGCGCGGTTCGTGCTTTTTACCGACCTCCGTACGGACCTGTACGTGCAGGCCCGCGGCTGGGGCGCGATGCACAGCCGATGGCTGCACCCCCGCACCGGGCGTCTCGTGGTGCCCCCCCTGCAGACGCCCGTGCCGGGCACCGGCGCGCCTTCCACCGTCGGGCCCAGCGGCACGATCGACCTGCACGCGGAGGTGCGGCTGCAGGGGGCTACGCTCTTCTTCACCGTTCAACACATACAGGCCGGGACGGGGCTGCAGCCCGGGACGTTTGTCGTTCCCGTGTATCCACTGCCCCCGCAGCAATTCCGGTTTGGGGTGTTCTGGCCCATCTTCGACTGATCCTCCCTCGGCGCACAGGAATCACCGCCCCGCCGCAAAAGGTACAATGGCCGTACCTGTCTGGTCCTCCCCAGCACCCTGTCCCGGCCTCTATGAATCGGCTTGAGCTTCCCTATCCCCTTCAACGCACCCTGGCGGGGCTGTGGACGGGCCTCAAGTACTACAGCATCGGGCTGTACCTGGAGCTGTCGGAAAAGAATGTCTTTCTGTGGGCACAGGCCATCGCGTTTAAGGCGCTTGTGACCATCGTGCCCATCGTGATCCTGGCCACCGGCATTATCGGACGCATCTTGCAGGGGGAGGATGCATTTGCGGCCGTGACGCGGTTCATCCGGGAATTGCTGCCGGGCAGTCAGAGCCAGCAGTTGATTGACTTTCTGACACAGCTCCAAAATGCCAGTGCCACCATCGTGGGCATTGGGGGCCTTGGGCTGTTCCTTTCGGCCATGTCGCTGTTTATCACCTTGCGCATCGCAGTGAGCAATGCGTTTGAGCAGACGTGGCACCAACAGCGCTCGCTCCTGCGGGGCTACCTCTTCGACATTCGGATGGTGATCCAGGTCGGCGGCCTTTTTTTGCTCACCGTGGGCCTGTCGGTGTCCCTGCCTCCATTTGTCAACGATGTACTCATCGGACAGATCATTGGGCCGGAGTGGTGGGCGCAGTGGCTGTGGGAACGTGCGGTGTGGGCCACAGGTCTACTTTTGCCCCTCCTTCTCACAACGGCCATGTTCTTCCAGCTGTACTACCTGGTGCCCAAGCCGCCGCCACGCCCACAGAGCGCGCTGGCAGGAGCGGTGATCGCGGCCCTGCTGTGGGAAACGGCCAAGCAGGTATTCACCTATTACGCGACGTACGTGGGCTACGGCACCGGCACGGAGGCGCTGGGCAGCACCTTTGGGCTGATTGTGGCATTCGTGTTCTGGGTGTACTTTTCTGGCGTGGTGCTCATGATTGGCGCCATCGTGGCGTCTCTGCGCGAACATCGACACGTGACGGCCGGGCAACTGCCGGGCACCGACCTGGCCCCTGAGCTACGCGCCCTGACGCAGGATGCGGGGGACGGCCCTCCTGCCGATCGCTCCTCCTCGCCCGACGAGTCGTCCCCGGACGCGTCGAGGCCTTTTTCTTCGCCCTCTGCGCTGTGAGGGCGCGCCCCCCTTGCCGCGGACGGTGCCTGCCCGGCAGTGCGCACGGCGGCCGTGTCCACAGGACGCCTCTGCCGCTCCGCACGGTCTCTCTCACTACTCTTCACGCCTCCGTGTCCATGGCACGCTCGTCTGTCTTCTCCCCCGCCTGGCGCCATGCGGCTGTCTTGTTGGGGGTGCTCCTCGTCGGCAGCGGGGCCGGGGCGGGCCCCACCCGGGCGCAGGCTCCGCTCCGCTACGTCAACGAGCGCACGACCGTGCAGGCCCTTTCCTTCCGGTTCGTCGATTCGCAAACCTTCACGACCGACCGCCTCCGCGAACAGATTGCGACAGATGCCCCGGGCTTCTGGGGACGCCTCCGCAACACATTTTCGTTCCTTCCCGGCCTCTCAGAGCGGCAGGTGCTGTTTAGCCCCGTCACGCTCCAAAAAGATGTGGTGCGCCTGCGCCAGTTCTACCGCCAGAATGGGTTTCCCACGCCGGATATTGATTATCCCGCGTCTCAACTCGACTCAACGCACAACCGGATCCATGTGATTTTTCGCATCCGCGAGGGCCCGTCCCTCAATATTCGCGACACGGCGTTCCTCAATGCCGACGGCACAGCTCCGCTTGCGAACACCTTGGCCCCGGCGGTTCGGGACGACTGGATGCGCTACCGTCGCTCCACCCTGCAGGCCCAGGGCCGGTACACCGAGTTCAAGCGCACCCAGCTTGCCGAACAGGTACAGTCCTGGCTCCGCAATCGGGGCTTCGCGTTCGCGCAGGTGCAGTCGAAGGCGGCGGTGGACACGGCCCGGTACGCGGCCGACCTCCGCTTTCTGGTGGACGCCGGGCCCGAAACGGTGGTGTCTGCGGTGGACGTAGAGGGCAATGCTGCGGTGGACCGATCGGTCATTCTCCGCGAACTGCCCTTTGCCGTGGGCGACCGGTTCTCCGCCGCCGCCATCACGGAGGGCCAGCGAAAACTGTTCGACCTCAACCTTTTCCGCGTGGCCCTGGCCGACGTGCCCACACAGCCTCGCGACAGCACCGTGCGCATCCGCTACCGGGTTCGCGAGACCAATCTCCGAGCCCTCTCCGGACAGATCGGGTACGATACGCAATCGGGGGCGACGGCGGAGGGCAGCTGGCGGCATCGGAATTTCTATGGCGATGCGCGCACGTTCATCGCAAGTGTGACGGCCGAGACCGGACTCCCCGAAAATCCGCCGGCATTCCTCCCGGGGTTTCTAACCCGCTCCTCGTCCCAGGAGCTACGCCGCACGTTCCGTGCCTCGGTCACGCTCCGGCAGCCATACCTCTTTTCGGAAGACCTCTCCGGCTCGCTCTCCCCCTTTGCCCAAGAGCGCTTGAACCCGGCCCTCGCCCCCAACCCGGACCGGCCTCTCGATCTGAACGAGCGGCAGTACGGCCTCAACTCGTCTCTCGTGTACGACCTCTTGCCCTATCGAACGCTTTCGCTGCGACACTCGTTTGCTCGTACGCGGCAATACCTGAGCACGGCCCCCACGACGCCGGTCTCTCCCGCCCCGTCCCTGCAAACGGGCGACGACCTGTTTAACAAAAGCGTGTTTACGCTGAACGGGACGTTCGGGGACGCCGACGATTTTATCAATCCCAGCCAGGGGTACATCTTTCGGCCCACGGTGCAGGTCGGGGGCTACTTCTTCGAATCCGGGGTCGAGTTTGTGGAACTGGGGGCGGAGCTGAGCGGGTACCTTCCGCTGTCCAACTACGTGGAGCTGGCCGGTCGTGCGTTTGTGGGCGCCCTCCGGCCGTTTGACGAAAGCCGAGACAACCTTACGCTGCCCCCCAACCCGTCCGATGCCGCCCTTCAACGCAATCGCGTCTACCAGAATCGCTTTTCGGACTACCTCCTGTACGCGGGCGGCGGAAGCGACGTGCGCGGATGGTCCTCGCGCCTTGCGGGCGGAAAGGTGCTCCGGGAATCGCCCCTGATTGACGACGGATTCGTGTATCGCCCCCTCGGGGCCCGCACCAAGATCGGGGCCAGCCTGGAGGCGCGCTTCCCGCTTCCCGGCCTCGGGCCGAGCTGGCGCACAGCTGCCTTCCTCGATGCCGCCTGGCTGAGCCCCGGCGAACTGGACCTGACGCCGCCGCCGGGCCTCTCGGGGGTGGTGCCAGGGCCGGACGGAACGCCGGTGGGCACGGAGGCTTCGCAACTGCTGATCGGGACCGGCGCCGGGCTCCGCTACCGGACGCCGTTCGGCTTTCTGCGCATCGACCTGGCCTACAAGCTGACGCCCGACGCCCTGGACCTGCGTTCGGCGGGCGACGTGGGGCGCGCTGTCACCAACGATCCGCCGCGCCCCCTCTCGGAGGTCGACACCCGGGGCCTCCGGCGCTTCCGGCTTCATTTCGGCATCGGGCGGTCGTTCTGATCGTCTCCTGCGCGTTCTGCTTCCTACGCCCCCTGTGCTGTGTCTTCTGGCCCTGTCCCTTCCGGTTCCTCATTGCCCGACGCGCCTCCCCCGTCGCGCCTGCGGCGCTGGGCCCGGTGGGCAGCGTGGGGGCTCGGCGGGCTGGTGGGGGCGCTTCTGCTGGGCACAGGCCTCCTCCTGCTCGTGCTGCAGACGGAGACGGGGGCGACTGCGGCGGCGCAGTTGCTGGCCCGGCAGGCCAACCCGGTCCCCAACACGACCCTGACCGTAGAGCGGGCCTCCGGCTCCTGGGTCCGCTCGCTGCGCCTCACCGGCGTGTCGCTCACCCGCCCCGACAGCGCAACGGGCACCGCCGTGTCGATGGCACACGTCGATACGCTCGCGGTGTCGTACCGTCTGGGCGCCCTGCTGCGCGGACGCCTGCACCTGTCGGCCATCTCCGTGCACGGCCCGTCGCTCACCCTGCGGCAGGCGGCCGACTCGACCTGGGATTGGGCGCGGGCCCTCGCGGGCAACACGACCACGGCCCCGGACGATACGAGCGCGGGACGACCGATCCGGATTGATCGGGTGCGGGTGGCGGAGGGCCGGTTTGCGGCGCAGTTTTACGCCGGGGGGCGCGACTCCACTGCCCACATTCGGGACCTCCGCGTGCGCGCCCGGGCCCTCCGGCTCGGCCCCACGCTTGAAGGACGCCTCGACACCCTCGGCCTGCGGGCGCACCTCCCGGCCGATACGTCGACCCTCCGGCTGGCGGCGCGCGCAGCCCTCTCGGATCGCCGGCTGGACCTGGACACGCTCCGGCTCACTTCTCCGCGGAGCGACGTGGCGGGCCGCGGCACTGCCCGCCTCCCGCTGGGCCCCCACGACACGCTCAACGACGTGGCCCTGTCCCTGCAGGCTGATCCACTGGTGCTGGGAGACCTCTCGGCGTTTGTGCCCGCACTCGCCGTAGACCCGGACGAGGCGCTCGCGCTCGATGCCCGCCTCACCGGCTCCGGCCAGCGCCTCACACTGCGCGCCACCGCGGAGGGACGCCGTGGGGGGCGCCTCGCAGCCACGGCAACCGCCACTCCCCGCCTCCAAAGGCCGCCCGGGGCGCCTCCGCTCCACTACGCCGTGGACGCTACCCTGCGCGACTTTTCGACCAGCCTGCTCGGCCCCCCAGACGCCGCCCCGTCCCTAACGGCAACCCTGCAGGGCGCGCTCGAAGGCCCTGCGCTCGACGCCCTGAACGGCACCGTCACCGCGCAGGTGGACACCAGCCGCCTCTACGGCGTGCAGGCCTCGGCCCTCACGCTGCGGTCGGCAGTGGAGGCGGGCACTGCCTCGGTGGCCCTGGCCGGCACCGTCAACGAGGTGGCCCTGGCAGTGGACGGCACGGCGCGCCCGTTCGACGCGGCTCCGTCGATGGACCTGACCGCCCGGGTGCGCGACCTGTCGCTGGCCGCCCTGGCGCCGAACGCGGGGGTGGAGGGCCGCCTCACGTCCACTGTGCAGATTACGGGGCGATCGATGGCGACGGACACGGCCCGCTACGCCGTGGACGCGACGCTCTCGGACGCGCGGCTGAATGCCCAGCCCATTGCGTCCGGGCGGGTGTCGGGCACCCTCGCCCCCGACCGCCTGGACGCTGACGCCACGCTCCGCTTCCCAACCGGCCGGATGCGGCTCGCCGGGCACGCGGCCCTCGACGGCACGGAGCGGTTTGCGCTGGAAACGGGGCGCCTGGAGGGCGTGGACGTGGCGGCCCTGCTGGGGGATACGACCGCGAGCCGGGTCTCGGCCACCCTCACGGGCAGTGGGCAGGGGTTTTCGGCGACGGCCACGGAGGCGCAGGGCCTGCTTGCCGTGCAGGACGCCCAGTACGGCCCCCACCGCCTGTCGTCGTTCACCGCCCGCACCACCCTGTCCGACGGGCAGGCGCGCACGGAGGCCTCCGCCACGCTGAACGGAAGCCAGTGGACGCTGTCGGCCCGCGGACAGCCGTTCGCCGACGTGCCGTCCGTAGCGCTCACGGAGGCCCGGTTCCGAGCGTTCGACATTGGACCGTTTCTGGGAGACACGACCCAGTCGAGTGCCCTGCAGGGCACGCTCTCGGGCCAGCTGCGCGGCACCACGCCGGCCGCCCTCCAGGCAACCGTGCGCCTCACACTGGACGACTCGCGCCTGAACCGCCAGCGGATTTCTGAGGCCACGCTGGACGCTGCGGTGCGGGATCGCACAGTGCGGTCGACCCTTGCGCTCAGCACCCCTGAGGGCGGGATGGACCTCGCGCTCACGGCTCGCCCCTTCGGCCCAACGCCCACCTACCGGCTCTCCGAGGGCACGTTTGAGAACCTGGACGTGGGCGCCCTCGCGGGCCTCCCCGGCCTTTCCACCGGCGCGTCCGGCACGCTTCGCCTCACAGGGCGCGGGACGCAAGGACCGAGCCTGCGCCTCGACGCAGGACTCGCCCTCAAGGGCTCTACCATCAACCAGGCCGAGGTTTCGAAGGGGCGCTTGTCGGTTGTGGCGGCCGACGGGCGGCTTCAGACCCGCGGGTATGCAACCGGGAGCGGGGGAACGGTGCAATTCCGCGGGCACCTCGACAGCCTCAGCGCGCAGCCCACCTATGCGTTTCGCGGTCGTGCAGACTCCGTGGACGTAAGTGCGCTCGCTGGGCTCGACTCGCTCCGGGCGCGCCTGCAGGCCGTCCGCTGGTCGGTAGACGGGCGCGGCACCACGCCCCGCACGCTCACTGCCTCGGCCCGGATTGCGGCCACCTCTGCACGCGTCGGCTCGCTCCGCCTCGATACAGTGTCCGTCGCCGGCCGCTTCGACCGCGGCCTTTTCCGCGCCGATACGCTTGCGCTCCGCTCCAACGCCGGCACGCTGCGCGGACACGGCCCCCTTGCGCTGACGCCGGGGGCGGGGACGTCCGACTTCGACGTGCAGGTGACGGTTGCCGATGCGGCCCCCCTCCGGCCTCTGCTCGGGACGCCCCGGCTGCAGCTGCGAAGCGCCACCGCCCGTGCACATGTTTACGGGACCGGGCGGACGCAGCGGTTTGACGGAACGCTGGCGCTGAACGGGCTCCTGTACAACGACATTCGTCTGAGCGACGTCTCGGCCACATTTCGGGGACAACGCGGCACCTCGCAGCTCTTGGACCAGCTGGCCGTACAGGGGGAGGCCGGGTACCTGTCTGCCGTCGGCCTTACGGCCAGCCGCACGCAGCTGGACGCCACCTACGACGGCACCACGGCGTCTGTCGCCACGACTCTCCGTCTTGACGAGACGCACCGGATAGAGCTGAACGCGATGGTGACCCCTGCCACTCTCCCGGTCAAAATTCGGCTACGCGCCCTCCAGGCACAGTTGGGGCCGGATCTGTGGACGCTGCACGAGACCACGGCCTTTACCGTGGGCGACGCCTACCGCGTGGACGACCTCCGTCTGACAAGCGGTGCGCAACGGATGCGGCTCGATGGCGTGGTGGCGCCGACCGGCACACAACACCTCGAGGCGTCTCTTTCGGGGGTGCGGCTGGAGGGCATTACGCCACTGCTGGGGCTTGGCGACCTCACCGGCACCGTGACGGCAGAGGCCCAGCTCCGGGGCACCGCCGCCGCTCCTACGCTCAACAGCAACCTCCGGCTTCAGCTTCAATCCGAGGGCCGCGAGGTCGGCACCCTTCGCCTGTCTGCCGGCTACGACGACCTGCGAGCCCGCCTGGACGGCCAATTCACGCACACGAACGGCCGCGCACTCGTCGTGAACGGCGCAGTGCCGACGGATCTACGGCTCCAGGCCTCCACGCCCGTCGACCTTGCCAGCGCCCCTGTCCGCCTCAACGCCACCACCGACCGCCTCCCCGTCGACTGGATCGACCCCTTTTTCGACCCCGCGACCCTCCGCTCGGTGCGCGGCATGCTCACCGCCGACGTTGCCATTCGGGGCACGCGCGGCGCCCCCAACCTCTCCGGCTCGGTGTCCCTCTCAGGGGGCGGCGCGTATCTGCCCGCCCTCCAAACTACCTACCGCGACGGGGCCGCCCGCCTGCAACTATCGGACAACCGTCTCGTGCTCGAAGACGCCCGTCTCCGTACCGACAACGACGGCATTCTGCGGGCGGACGGGCTGATTACGCTTCCGGAGCTCACAGTTGGCGAGTACGACCTCTCCCTGACCGCGTCCAACCTTCTCGCCATTAACACCGCGGCCTACCGCCGCGCGGTGGTGGACGGCCGCATGACGCTCCGGGGCACTGTGCGCCGCCCAGTGCTGACAGGCAATGTGCAGGTCCAGCGTGCGGATGTGTTTTACGCCGAGGCCTTGGCCCAGGGCGGTACGGCCATGGCCCCCGTCTCGCTGAGCGCACAAGACCAGTTGACCCTTGAGGAACGCTTCGGGCTCCGCCTCAGCGCAGCAGATACCACCACCTTCGATGCCTACCAGGCGCTCGCCCTGGACCTTGGTGTGCAGATCGAGAGCGACACCTGGCTGCGGTCGACGAGCAACCCCGAGATGAATGTACAGTTCACGGGGGACCTGGATGTGGAGAAGACAGCCGACGCAGACGCGCAGGTCTTCGGTAGCATTGAGGTGGTGGAAGCCCGAAGTACGCTGCGGCAGTTTGGGCAGGAGTTCCAGATTACACAGGGAACGCTCACCTTTAACGGGGACCCGGCAATGCCGTACCTGGATCTGACCGCCGTGTACGAACAGCGGGCGCAAGGTTCGCAGGAATCGGAGGTCCAGATTACGCTGTCCCTCTCGGGGCGCCCGGATACCCTCTCGCCCACGCTCTCGTCGGAGCCCCCCATGGACACGCGCAATATCTTGTCGTACCTCGCCACGGGCCGGCCGGCCGACGCCCTTTTTAGCGGCGACTCAGAAGGGGGCAGCCTGGCCACGCAGGTGGCGCTGGGACAGGCGTCCAATTTTGTGGAGAACCTGGCCGCGAGCGAGCTGGGGCTCGACGTGGTGCGGCTGGAGGTGCGCACGGAGGGCGCTTCGTACCTTACGGTGGGCCGCTACCTCACCCCCCGCTTCTTCGCTTCCATCGAACAGCCGGTCCTTACCTCTTCGGCCCAGACGGGCGTGCAGTCCACCGCTTACATCCCCGACGTGACGCTGGAGTACCAGTTGACCGACGTTCTGCAGCTGCGCTCCCGGAGCAGTCAGGAGTCGCTCCGGCTCGACCTGTTTTTTGAGTATGCCTATTGAGTCGCTCCCTGCGGGAACCGGACCGGAGAACGGCGATGTGCAGTTCGCGGCTACCCCGGGATGCCCTCCGGGCGATTGCCTGCCCGTGCCCGCCCCGTCTCGTACAGAAGCTTGACTTCTCCCCCGGCTGCTCGAAGAGTACGCCTCCGGGGCAAAGCGCGGGAGATTCTCCTGCGGGCTTCTCTGCCCTTATCCCACGGGTCTGCATTCCTGCCTCTTGGAAGAGGTCTTACGCGAACTCGCCGGGTTACACCGTTGCGGTTTACACCGCATGTGCGGACGATACCGCACCCCGGTGGGCGAAGCCATCTCGCCAGCTACTCGGAGTGGACTTGCGTCCGGCCCGAGATACTTCTT
>CAJXLV010000013.1 GCA_913056185.1 uncultured Bacteroidota bacterium | reverse complement strand
TATTCGACTTGTCGATTGGTATTATGCCGATCAGCATAATGGAATATGGCGGAAGGGTTCAGTAGAAGATATGTTATGCCCATTAGGGACTTATCTAAGCTATTTGGGAGGTTGCTTTGACCAGCCACTCCCACTAATTTTCAAATCTGTGATCCATCTTCTTAACAGTTCCCGTCGATTATGAAACGCTCGGCCATAGCACTCCTCGCCTTCTTCCTGTACGCAGCGCCTGTTCTAGGACAGGAAAGCGGGCCAACAGATGTGTCAGTTGAGTCCTATGCAGGTGACATGGTCGGGCGTAGTCTTGTTTACGAAATAAAAGAGGAGTTCAGAAACTCGTCTGGATTCAACTTGTCCAGTAGCGAAGAGGGCACTATAAAGATAATAATTAGTACTATGCCTAGATACAAAGAAGATCCAAATATATCAACAATTTGCTCTGTTAAATGGACTCTAAGTGTAGAGGGTGGGGGGTTACCTTATTATCTTGATGGAACGTTAGGATATTGTAGAAAAGATGTCGTGGAAAGCTCTGCGCGCAGCATAGTTGCTTCAACAGATGAGCTCGTCTCCGATTTGGTAGATGCCTTTAGATCAAGGCAAACGGACGGGACGAATTAGAGTATAGAGGGCATAACCCCCGCTACAGGCGACGAAGGGCCAGTGCCGTTATCAGTTGTTTTTTCCAAACAGGGTCGCCATCGGTCACCGGTTGTGACTACGCGGAGGTGTAGTAGCTTCGGTGAACGAGGGCTTTCATGCTGGTAGGCCGGTACCGATGATTTTCGCGGCCCTTCGCCCCTGAGCTCGATCGTTATGCTGCGTGGCAACATCCGCGGGTGGCATCGGTTTTCTCTATTCCTATGGCTACCGTTCAAACCAAACAAGATCTGATTGGGCACCTGCGCCGCCACCGAGGCGATCTGCGTCGGCTCGGCGTGCAGCGTCTGGGCTTATTCGGCTCATTTCAGCGAGGCGAGTCCGACCCCGAGAGCGACGTGGATCTTTTGGTTGAGTTTATGCCGGGAGCAAAGTCCTTTGACAACTTCATGGCCGTCTCGTTTTTGTTGGAAGAAGAACTCGGTCGGTCGGTGGAATTGGTGACGCGCGAGGCTCTCAGTCCTCATCTTGGCCCGCATATCTTGGAAGACGTCGAATATGTCGAGATCGGAGATTGAGTATCTTCGTCACATCCAAGACGAAGCTCGCTACTTGGTGGAGGCCAGCCGCGAGGTCAGTTGGAACGAGTTCTCCGACGGCGAGACGTTGAAGCGAGCGTTTGTACGAAGCATCGAGGTGATCGGCGAGGCCACGAAGAACCTCTCAACCGAAACCCGAGATCGGTATCCGGAAGTGGAGTGGCGAGCGATGGCTGGGATGCGCGACCGACTCATCCATGGATACTTCGGGGTGGACTACGAAATCGTTTGGGAGGTGGCGACCGAGAAGGCCCCAGAATTGCTAGACGCGATCGACCGAATTCTCAAAAGCGAGGACGCAGCATAACACAACATTACAACTGACGAGGGGCGGATGCCCGTTTTCAGACGGTAGCGTCTCCTGCGCACAATTCGCATCTTGGCAATGCCCCTCGCAGTTGATTTCCATCGTTATGCCGCTCTACGATATTTAGAATAGCTCTCTTCTTTTGGTATGAAGTTTCGTTCGAACAGCAAGCCTCTGCAGCGTGTCTGGTTCGCTGGATGTGTCTTTGCCGGATTGCTTCTCCTGATTGGGGGTGCTGGCTGGATCCTTCCTATTGGTTTCAGCCTTGGGACTCTGATTGGCTACGGGGTTGGCGCTGTCGTGGTGCTTGTGTTCGCTCGAGGGCTTTATCACCGGAGTATTGTAAGCGGCATTTTGCTACTCATGGTGGCCCTGGGGCCAATCGCACGGGGAATGGTTCAATGGACGATGGGAACTGCAGAGATGGAGCAGTCTGTTGCGGTATTGATGAAAGTAGGAGTCGCTCTATCCGGGATAGGTCTCAGCATGCTAGTCATCCACACGATTTATAATCTCAGCAGTGAAGAGAGCACTCAAAAATCGCGTCATAACACCCGCTTCACCTGACGAAAAGCAGAGGCGAGTTTGCTTATTTCACCCGTCGAGCGTTTTCTCTGCCTTGCCCATACTTGATGCCGTGACTTTTCGCCGGTGAGCTAACCCGTTATGTGCCGCGCTGCCTGCCTATAAAGGCTGATCTGAACCCAATCGACCGACGTGGCATTCAAAAGATACGTTTTTGCTCATCATCCTCAACTGGAGACCATGAAGGTGAAAGTCACCAAACGAGGCGTCACCGTGCCCAGGCGGATGCTCCATGGAGCGCAGGAGGTCACCATCCGAGAAGAAAAGGGACGCATCGTTATTGAACCCGTTGGCGAGACCGAGACTAAAGAAACCGATCCGATTCACGGACTCGGCCGTGAGCCTGTGCAGTGTAACGCTCCCGATGCGGCTGAACACCACGACCGCTACCTCTACGGCAAATGACCTCCTGTTTTCTCGATACGGGCTACCTCATTGCCCTTGAAGCCTCCGACGATCAGCACCACGACGCAGCCGTCCGGCACTGGCGAGATGAAGTTCTGGCCTCGCCACCGCTGATCGTTACCACGTCGTACGTCTTCGATGAGGTGGTCACCTTTTCAACAGTCGCGACCGTCACGCGAAAGCTGTCGAGATCGGGCAGCGTCTGCAAGCGAGCGGTACGGTAGAGATCGTACACGTGACGCCGGAGCTCTTCAATGCAGGATGGCTTCTACTGCAGGAGCGATCAGACAAGCGATATTCGCTGACCGACTGCATCTCTTTTGTCGTCATGGAGCGACGCCAGATCGAGAGCGCATTGGCATTTGATCGCCATTTTGAGCAGGCAGGATTTCAGCTCTTCCCGTGAGCGGCACATAACCCCGCGCTGCTGCTGACGAAGGGCGTCGGCCAGATTCTGGCGCTGGCGCTTCAGTTGCTCGTTTCGTAGGTTTTTGTTCCCCTTCACAGCAGAGCTCGACCGTTACACAGCCCAAACTTTTCGCCGGGGTGACGAGTTGAAAGTGCAGCATCCTCTGATCACCCAGTGATCCAGCCGCTATGCTTCGAACGTACGAAGGCATTCTCCAAGGCGATCGCATCCGGTGGGCGGGAGACGACGTGCCTGCCACTGATCAGCCGCTTCGCGTGCACGTGACCGTGCTTGAAGACAACACCGAAAAGGAAAAGCGAGGCCAGCAGATGGCCGATGCACTCTCCAAACTGGCGGAGTCCGGCGCGTTCAGCGGGATTGAGGACCCGAGCGCGTGGCAGCGTGACATCCGCCGTGATCGCCCGCTTCCCGGTCGCGCCAACTGAGGCATATGCTCCTCGACAGCAACCTCATTATTTACGCTTGTCAGCCCCAGTACGGAGCACTTCGAAGCCTCATCGCCCGTGAGGCGCCCTACGTTTCAGTGATCAGCAAGGTCGAGACGCTGGGCTACCATGATCTTGGTGAGAACGAGCAACGGTTTCTGGAAGCGTTCTTCGACGCGGCTGAAGTGCTCTCGGTGTCAGGGTCGGCTATTACCGCAGCGATTCGACTACGCCAAAAGCGTCGCATGTCACTCGGCAATGCACTTATTGCGGGAACGGCGCTCAGCCACGGCCTATCGCTGGCAACGCACAACACGGAAGACTTTGCATGGATCGAGGAGTTGGAAGTTATCGATCCGCTTACCAACAAGTCGTAAGGGGCTGTATAACCCACCACTGCTGCCGACGAAGGGCTGCTGCTAATTCGCGGCGGTAGCGTCTCCCGTGCTCGATTCGCATCTTTTCGTTGCCCTTCGCGGCAGAGCTCCCCCGTTATGCGTAACCGAACGGGAACTGCTCACTGCCGTACGTAGCACCACATCCCCCGATCCTCAAGCATCGTGAGCCATGCCAAAGACTGTTGAGGCCGTCGTTGACGACGACGGATACATCCGACTCCCAGACTCGATTTCGCTAAAGCGCGACCAGCGAGTTCTCGTTACGATTCTTGAGGAAGAAGAGGAACGTGCTTCTGAGCCGCAGATCGCCGAAACTGCTCTGCTGAGCGAAGAGGCCCTCGCTGAAGACTGGACTCGTCAAGAGGAGGAGAACGCATGGACGCACCTTCAGCCGGATCCGTAGTTCTGGTTCCCTTTCCGTTTTCAGATCTGTCGGAGTCTAAACTTCGTCCGGCGGTACTCCTGGCGGAGATCAGTCGTGATGACTTCGTGTGCTGTCAGGTGACGAGCAATCCATATGCGGATCCAAACGCCGTTGAACTCACGGATGAGGATTTTGCAGAGGGGAGTTTGAAGCGAGTCAGCTACGCCCGTCCTGGAAAGCTCTTTACGGCGAACCTTCAGCTGTTTGAAGGGATGGCGGGTGTGCTTGAAGATGGCCCTCAGGAAGAAATCGTCAATCGGATCGTCCAGTTGCTCCGGGCTGGACGTTGGTGAGCAGGCTACGCATACCCCCCGCTAGAGGTGACGGAGGGCAGATCCCATCCCGGGTCGGTGGCTGTTGGAGGAGTCCGCCATCACTGATTGAGAATGGCGAGGCTGGAGAAAGGAAGCCGCGGCTGACGTCGTCATTTTGGTCAGAGTGAACTCGGTTTGGTATTTTCCCGTCCTCCGCACCTCAGCTTCCACGTTATCGCGCTCCTGGGGGATATGGAAGGGTTTTCTGCAACTTCAGAAGCCGGAAGGTTGTATCCCTTTCAAGGAGCCGCGCTTCATCTTGCCTCTCCAAGATTATGAGTGACAACGAACTGCTGGAACGAATTACACTTGACCCAGAGGTGATGGCTGGGAAGCCTGTCATTCAGGGCACTCGGCTCACGGTGGATTACATTCTGAATCTTTTGGCCCACGGTGCGACCGAAGAGGAGATTCTGGAAGAATACCATCGACTTGAGCGAGAAGACATACGTGCATGTCTACTGTTCAGTGCGAAATCGATCTCCGATTCGAGCTTCATGCCCCTGAAAACAGCGTAGCTCATGCGATTTTTGGTGGATGAGTGCACTGGACCAACCGTCGCCCGTTGGCTGGAGGAGAGGGGACACGATGTCTTTTCGGTGTACGACGGTGCATCAGGCATTGAAGATGCCGAGGTTCTTCGCCGGGCACACGAGGAGGAGCGCATTCTGATTACGAGTGACAAGGACTTCGGGGAAAAGTCTATCGTGAGCGATATCCACACTCCGGGATTGTCCTTCTTCGCCTCGGCAACGAACGAAGTCAAAACAAGATTTCCGTGCTCCGCCGCTTGCTGGAGGAATATGCAGATCGCCTTCCGGATCACTTTGTTGTAGCAACCGGAGAGCAGGTACGATTCGCTGGTGGAGAGAGTTGACATCGCACTATAACGTCCACTACACCTGAACCCGGGCTGCTGCCGCTTTCGAGCGATTCAGGTAGAGTAGTTCAACTTCGCTCATCGGAAGTGACTACGCGAGCGAATGGATGCTCCGGTGTCTCCTGGAGTTTGGACAGTGAAAGTTGAAACTGGGCGTATCCCCCCAGGTCAGGTGAGTTTTCTCGTTATGTAGCGTCGGAAGCATTCTTCGGGCGGGTCCGTTCACCTCGCAACGCTAACAGTGTCAACCTGCGCTTAGCCATGGATTGGAAAGAACGAATTACCATCAACCCGAAGCAGTGCGGTGGGCGACCTTGCATTCGCGGAATGCGCATTCGGGTCGTCGATGTGCTAGACCTGCTCGCTGCTGGTCTTTCGCGCGAGCAGATTCTGGACGAGCTGCCCGATTTAGAAGAAGAAGACATCGAAGCCGCACTTCGCTACGCGAGCCGTCGCGTTGATCATCCTATCTTGGCGGCATGACCGAGATTTGGATTGACGCACAGCTCTCCCCGGCTCTTGCCGCCTGGATCAACCGGACCTACGAACACATCATCGCAAAATCTGTCCGTTCGGTGGGATTGCGGGATGCCGAGGATGAAGAGATCTTTTGTGCTGCGCGGGAGGCAAAGGTCGTCATGATGAGTAAGGACCGCGATTTTCTGAACTTGCTCGACCGGCACGGGTCGCCTCCGAAAGTAATCTGGATAACGTGCGGCAATACCTCCAACCGGCGAATGCGAACCATTCTCAAGCAGACGCTTCAGTCGGCTGTGGAGATGCTCGAAGATGGCGAAACGGTCGTCGAAATCGGAGATCTATAGAAGCTACATAACCCGCCACTGCTGCCGACGACGGGCTGCAGCCAGAGTCCAGCGGTAGCGCCTCCACTGCTTCGTTCGTAAGCTACCGTCGCCCGTCGCGGCAGAGTTTCCCCGTTATGCAGTTTGGCTTTGCGTTGCTGGATCGAAGTCCAATCGCAGCGCGTGTAATCTCAAAACGGGCTTTGTCATAACCGCCTCTTCTCTGATGGCTACGAGCCGTCCCGCAAATGGAAAGAAGGTCGTATCGCGGAATCCCGATGTTATGAATGGAGAGCTTGTATTTTTAGGGACGCGCGTGCCTGTGCAAACGTTGATCGATTATCTGAAAGCGGGAGAAACGCTCGATCGGTTTCTGGAGGGATTTCCGACTGTCGGGCGGCAGCAGGCCGAAGCGTATCTCGACATGACGCTTCAGGACGCAGACGCCCATGCCTGAGCAGAGTCAGGAGCCCGCGCTTCGAATCCTGCTGGATGAGAACGTGGATCGTCTTCTCAAGCCGCACTTCCATTCGGATTTTGACCTGAGAACAGTCCCGGAGGAAGGATGGTCGGGAATCAGTGATGGAGACCTGCTTCGTCGCGCAAGTGGTCGATTCGATGTGCTCGTCACGATGGATCAGAACCTCCCTTACCAACAGAGTTTACCGGCGTTTGAGGTGGCCGTTGTGGTTTTGAAAGCGTCGAGCAATGCGTTTCCTGATGTTGTTGAGTGCATGCCGGAGGTGAACGAGCAGGTTCGCCATGCCGACGCAGGCGAAGCAACCGTTGTGGCTGCATAAACAGCATAACGCACCGCTTGACTTCTCCCCCGGATAAATCCGGGGGATTCTTGCTCACGCGGCTGGCGTGATTGCCAGCACTCAGAATTACTCATTCACAGGACCATGCGCGTTCAGCACAAAGGCGTCCCGCGTCTTACTGTGTCCTCCAGAGTCATTAGCCCTGTCAAAGGCTCCCGCCAGCCCAGCGGTACGAATGTTTTCGGCGGCGTTCACGTCTCGGTCGTGACTGGCCTCACAATGAGGACACTCCCACGACCGTACCGACAGCGGCTTGCTGTCAGTGACGTAGCCGCATTCAGAGCAACGTTTGGTCGAAGGGAACCAGCGGTCGATCTTCACGACCGTCCGGCCTGCTTCTTCGGCTTTGTACTCGATCATTCGAACGAGCGTAGACCACCCGGTGTCGCTGATCGACCGGGCCAGATTCTGGTTCTGTTGCATTCCCTTCACGTTCAGGCTCTCCAGAGCGATGACTTGGTTCTCATCAACGATCTTGCGGGAGAGCTTGTGAAGAAAGTCTTCTCGTTTGTCTTTAATCTCGGCGTGGATCTTTGCTACGCGCTTCTTCTGCTTCTTCCAATTTTCCGACCCCTTCTCTTTGCGAGAAAGGCGACGCTGCGCTTTGCGAAGGCGGTACAGATCATCGTCGAGATACTTCGGATTGCCCGACTTGAAGCCGTCAGAGGTTACAACCACATCGGAAACGCCAAGGTCAATGCCAACCGACTTTGGATGGCCGTCCTCGTCGGTGACAGGCGGCTTCGGCTCTGGGTCCGGCACCGTGCAGGTGATACTTGCGAAGTACCGACCCGCCGGATCTTTGGTGAGGGTAACCGACGTGGGTTTCGCGTCATCGGGGAGATCCCGGCTCCACCGCATGTTCAGGCATCCCGGCACCTTCGCCACCGACAGTTTCTTGCCGTGCAGCGTGAAGGCGTTCGAGGCAAACCGGGCGGCTTGCTTGTCGCGTCTGGACTTGAAGTTGGGGTAGCCGCAGCGCCCATCGAAGAAGTTCTGGAACGCCTGATCAAGATCACGGAGTTTCTGCTGAAGAGCCACGCTCGATACTTCGCGGAGCCACGTTTTCTTCTTCTTGAGATCGGTCAGACGCCGAGACGTATCGGTGTAGCTGAGGCTTTCGCCCTCTTCGTAGTAAGCATCCGTCCGAAGCTCCAAAGCCCAATTCCAGACATACCGAGTGTGTCCGAAGACTTTGGCGAGAACCGCCTTTTGTTCTTCGGTCGGGTAGAACCGATACTTGAAGCCCTTCTTTTGAGCCATAGCATTTACATCAACACGGATAGTAGCTGTAAGTTTCGAGGGCGCAGCAATCCATGCTCACTTCGTTCGACGAGAAGGGTCCGTGTATCCCGCCCCTAAAGGGGCGAGTTTTACAAGCCCTTCTCGCGCTCTACCCAATACTATAACTTTGTCGTTATGCTGCTCTGTGCAACTGCTTCTGCTCGTCTCAGTTGATACAACATCAATCCCGAGCGGAAACTATCCATCCACTCTCATGGCTACCAAGTCCCTCGATCAGCGGATCGTCCAAACGCCTGACATCTGCGGAGGAAAGCCGCGGATTGCAGGACATCGCATTACGGTGCAAAACATCGCCATCTGGCACGATCGCCTCGGCTGGGACGCTGATGAAATCGCGTCCGAGTACGATTTGGAGTTGGCCGACATTTACGCGGCCCTTGCCTACTACTTTGCTCACCGCGAGGAAATTGACCAGTCCATTCGTGAGGGAAAAGCCTTTGTAGAAAAACTGCGGCGCAAGACTCCCTCGAAGCTTGAGAAGAAGCTTCAGGGAAAGAAATAATGGCCGCCATCCGATATTATCTTGACGAACACGTTGCAGAGGCAGTCGCTACGGGGCTTCGAAGCCGTGGAATTGATGTTCTCACGCTGAGCGAAGCCGGGATGCTTGGAGCCAGCGACAAAGAGCACTTCACGTATGCCTACGAGGAAGGAAGAGTGCTCGTGACCTTCGATGACGACTTCCTTCGGCTAGCTGCTTAGACTGAGGAGCATGCAGGAGTCGCCTTCGCACCACAGGGAAGAACGATTGGGGGACTGGTTCGCGGTCTTACGTTGATCGCCGAGGAGATGGAAGCAGAAGAAATGGAGGGTCACGTCGAATTCTTGTAGTCCATGGCCTGCCTGCGCCCCAGAACAAGGCCGCTACAGCTGAAAATAGGCGCGGGCCGTTTTCAATCGAGGTCAGTCGGTCCGGTTCGACTTCGCGCACCAAGAGTGACGACGCCAGCGAACGGAAACTTCGAGAGAGAATGCTGATTTATCGCAGCAAATTCTGCTGATCGTTTCCTTTCCCATTTCAGCTGAGCTTTTTCGTTATGCTGCGAATACTGGTTTGGGAACTGTAAAGCTGCTCCGGGCGTGGCGCTCCCAACGCTGCAGTTTAGAATCATGTCCACTGCGTTATGACCCAACTGCTGGAGAAGGCCTTTGAGAAAGCGTCTAAGCTCCCGGAGGAAGAACAGAACGACTTTGCGGCCTTCATTCTGGAGGAGCTTGAATCTGAGCGTCGATGGGAGCAGGCCTTCAATCAGTCACAGGATGAACTCGGGCGACTGGCAGACGAGGCCCTGAAAAAACACGACGATGGCGAATCGGAAAAGCTTGATCCAGGTCAGCTGTGAAGTCTCGAACCACATCTCGATTTTGGGACGCGTACGCAGAGCTGCCGGAGAGGGTCAAGCGTCGTGCTCGGAGGGCCTACGAGCTGTTTGAGGACGAGGCATCCAAGTCTTCGGCTTAAGAAGGTGCACGCAGACCGATCGATCTACTCAGTTCGCATCACGCGAGACTATCGTGCGGTCGGTGTGCAGGAGGAAGAGTCAATCGTCTGGTTCTGGATTGGCTCGCACAAGGATTGTGACAGGCTGCTCGACCGGCTTTAACAACTGCAGCATAACCCTGCGTCAGAGGTGACGGGGGACTCGTGCCGTCATCGACCGAGGTCTCTTCAGCGGGTTCGTCTTCGCTAGTCCGAAGTAGCAACGATGACGAGTAGACACTCCGTCCGGTGCTGTCATTTTTGTCGGTCAGCGCTCCGGTCGGCGTTTTCTCGCCCTCTGCACCTCAGCTACCTCGTTGTGTGCGTGTCGAACCAGAATTGCTATGGAGCTTTCGCGAGTGGGTCTCATCCTTGGGTGTGTGGCCTCCGGATCCTCTCCAGGCGAGATCCTCGAGGAGTTTCTGGACCTGACCGCCGAGGACATTTCTGCGTGTCTGGTTGTACGCGCGCGGTCTTTCCGACTTCGGCGTCGCAGCGTGGCCGATGCAGTTCTTTGCAGATCACTGTGTGTCCTGTTCGCCGCAGGGCTACTTGACGACGGTAAACCGACGGGTACGGACCTGGTCGGCGGCCCGGAGGCGCAACAGATAGGGGCCGTTTGGTAGCGGGCCGGTGTGAAGCTGGACCTGGGCGCGCCCGGCGGGCACGCGGCGGTCCGCAAGGGTGGCCACGCGACGCCCCAGCAGGTCGTACACGGCAATCTCAATGTCCGTCTCCACCGGCACGTCGTAGCGCACTGTGGCCTGCGTGCGAGCCGGATTGGGGAAGGGCGCTTGGAGGCGCACCTCTGTGGGCGAGGCGAAGGACACCGTCACCGTACGGCTGATCTCAGACGACCCGTCGAGGTCGACCTGCTGTAGGCGGTAGCGAAGCGTCTCGGCGGTGTACGGCACGGTCCGGTCCGTAAACTGATACGACTGTGCCCGCGACGTCGTCCCGGCGCCCTCCACGAAGCGGAGCGTGGTCCAGGAAGAGGCCGCTGCCTGTCGTTGCAGGGCGAAGCCCGCGTTGTTGGTTTCGCTCGCGGTCTGCCACGTCAGCCGCACCGCGCGTGCGCCCTGGGGCTGCGCCGTAAAGCTGGTCAGTTCCACCGGGATGATGCTGTCGTAGGAAAAGCGCGTGCGATCGCTGTTTTCCCACGTGTTGGTGTCCTCGTTCCAGTCTTCGTCCACGACTCGTGCGAGCTTCGTCTGCCCGTCCACCGTCGTGTACGTGTTCGTCCCGCGGTCGTCCGGCACCCATACATCCGGCCCGGCCTCCCAGACATCCGTTCGTCGGGTGGTTGGTACGCCGTCGTTGCCCAGTTGAGTGATCGTTCGGGTCGCGTTCACCCAGCTTGCTCCTGTCCAGCGCTCCGTCACTGAGACCGTCGAGTCGGCTGTGTATGTGGTCTCGGTGCGCGTATCCCGCGCCCACGCTTGACTCGTAGGGAGCCACTCGTCCGTTTGTTGTAGGGTCACGCGGCTCTCCGCGTCGTAGGTTCGCCGGACGCGCCGGGTCGGGAGCCAGGTGCCCGAATCCGGGATCCAGGCCTCCACCACCTCCAGTGTGTCATTCTCGGCGGCATCGTAGCGAAAGGTGGAGCGCGACAGGGGCACCCACGTGCCGGTGGGGTGGGCAGCGGTCGTGTCCCAGCCTTCCAGCACCTGCTCGTCGAGAAGGTCGGCGGCGGTGTACGTCCGATCGAAGCGAAGACGGTTCACGAACGAGCCCTCTTCTTCTTCCTTTACTGTGCACGCATCAAGACGGTTGGACGCATCGTACGTGGGCACGGCCTGGAGGGCATCGTCCCAGGTGCCTGTCACCGAATCCCGCTCCTGAAGAAGCCCCTCGGTAAGCGTGTCGCCGGAAAAGGCTTGAATGAGGCGGTCGGTTGCGTCCCACGCCCCGTCATCCGCATCCCAGTCGCCGAACACGACGCTGCGCGCCCCCTGGGTCAGTGGAGAGGACTCGAACGCGGTGCAGAAGTTGACCGCGGAGCCGTCGACCTGCGCCTGCGTACGCTGAGACGAGCCCAGGACGAGAAGAAGAGCACCGAGCAGAAGAGAGAGCCGAGAGAGAGCAGTCCGGAGGCGACGGGGCGTAGCAGTGGGCATATCAACTGAGCAGATGGTGCGTATGAACGAAGACGTCTGAAGCGTAGGAAAGCGTCGGAAATGCTGACTGCTCTGTCTGACCTGCATTCAGGTGGCAAATCCCCTGAGATGCCGTAGAACCGCGTCCTGAAGGGCAGCGGGGACGCCTCGCCCCGAGGAACGCGCCGCGGCCCCGACCGTGCAGCCTCCGAATCTCGCCTTCGCTGGTTTCTTCTCGTCGACGAGCCTTCTATGCCGGATTTGTTTGACCGACGGGCCGAGCAGGCCCGACAAGAGCGCGCCCCGCTCGCCGACCGCATGCGCCCCCGCACCCTCGATGAGTTTGTGGGCCAGGAGCACTTTATCGGGGAGGGGAAGCTGCTGCGCCGCGCCATCGAGGCCGACCGCGTCACGTCCGTCCTTTTCTGCGGCCCGCCCGGCACGGGCAAGACCACCCTCGCCCGCATCATTGCTCATACGACGGAGGCGCACTTTACCTCGCTCAACGCGGTCCTAAGTGGCGTCAACGACCTCCGCGAAGCGATTCAGAAGGCGAAGAACCGCCTCAAGCACCACCAGGCGCGTACCATTCTGTTCATCGACGAGGTGCACCGCTTCAATACGGCCCAGCAGGACGCCCTGCTGCCGCACGTGGAGGACGGAACGGTCACCTTCATCGGCGCCACGACCGAAAACCCCTACTTCGAGGTCAACGATGCACTCGTGAGCCGCTCGCGCGTCTTCGAGCTGGAGCCACTGGAGGCGGAGCACCTGCGGCAGGTGGCGGCCATGGCCCTCACCGACGAGGAGCGAGGCTACGGCGACTGGGACGTGCAGATCACCGAGGCGGCGCTCGACCATCTCATCGACACCGCCAACGGCGACGCCCGCTCGGTCCTCAACGCGCTGGAGCTGGCTGTGGAGACCACCGACCCGGACGCGGAGGGCACCGTCTACATCGACCTGAGCGTGGCGGAGGACTCGATCCAGCAGCGGGCTGTACTCTACGACAAGGAGGGAGACGCCCACTTCGACACCATCAGCGCGTTCATTAAGAGCCTGCGCGGATCCGACCCCGACGCGGCGCTCTACTGGCTCGCCCGCATGCTCTACGCGGGGGAGGAGCCGCGCTTCATCCTGCGGCGGATGCTCATCTTCGCCGCCGAGGACGTGGGGCTGGCCGACCCGCGGGCGCTCCAGGTGGCGCAGAGCGTCGCCGAAGGCTTCGAGTACGTGGGCATGCCGGAGGGGCAGTTTCTGCTGGCGGAGTGCTGCCTCTACCTCGCGACCGCCCCGAAGAGCAACAGCACGTTTGCCTACTTCGACGCGCTCGACCACGTCCGCGAGGAGCAGACCAACGACATCCCGCAGCATCTAAAAGACCCGAGCCGCGACCAGGACGGCCTGGGCCACGGCGAGGGCTACAAGTATCCGCACGCCTACCGCGAGCACTACACCCCGCAGCAGTACCTGCCCAACGAAATGCAGGGGACCTACTTCTACGATCCGAGCGGAGAGGGGTACGAGGAGCAGGTCGCCAACCGGCTGGCGCAGTGGCGGGAGCGCGACTTCGACGAGGACGTGGTGAAGCGGGCGCAGAAGTATGCTGAGGCGGCAGGGGAAGAGTCATGAGTGGGGAGTGACGAGGGCAATGAGTCAAGAGTTGGGAATCATGAGGGGGCAGGGGGGCGCCACTTCGTGACGAGAATCGAACGACCGCGGTAGCCCCGAAACCCACCTTCCCACTTGCGATTCAGTCTGACGTCTTGTCCACCTGGACTGTAATCACAGCAGTCCTTCGACCCCCCTTGTTCGAAATTGCCACCTGTACATGCGTCACACGGACGTGCGCAGCCCTCACTTCTCGTCCCTCCTTCGGACCCTTGCTGCGTCGGCGTGTCTCTGTCTGTGTCTAAGCCGTTGTCAGACGGCCTCCTGTCGCGGATAGCCGAGAGCTCAGGTGTGGCGGGTCTACAGGGTCCTTACGGCCCCGTCGCTGCGTGTTTGCCGAGACCGTTTCGAGGCAGGACGGTCTCTGGATAGGGAGAGGCTTCCCCAGGCGTGATCTTCGACCTGGTCTTCTGCCGTCGATGTGCAGGCTCCAACCCGCCCGCCGCGTGGCATCGGGGAGGCCTCCGTCCTCTGTGCTCTCCCTACAGCGCCGGTACATTCCTGGCGCAGCCTAACAGCGCCTGTCCCCCTTGCGGCTCCCCGATCCGTCACCACGCCACCAATCCCCCCTACTACTCACAACCCTCAACCCTCAACTCACAACCCAACACCACGACAACCACCCATGAGTGACTACGCACACCCCGACGTACTCGTCCCCACCGACTGGGCCGCCAACCACCTTGACACCCCTGACGTGCGGTTCGTCGAAGTCGACGTGGACACCTCCGCCTACGAGGAGGGCCACGTCCCCGGCGCCGTGGGCTGGAACTGGGAGACGCAGCTGGCCGACACCCAGACGCGCGACCTGGCGTCGAAAGAAGACTTCCAGGCGCTGCTCCGCGAGTCAGGCATCGACGACGACACAACGGTCGTGCTCTATGGCGACAACGACAACTGGTTTGCTGCCTGGGCCTTCTGGCAGCTCTCGTACTACGGCCACGAGGACACGAAAGTCCTGGACGGCGGCCGCAAGAAGTGGCTCGCCGAAGATCGCTCGCTGAGCACCGAGACACCGAACTACGAGACGGGCACCTGGTCCGCCTCGGCCCCCGACAACTCCATCCGCGCCTTCTCCGGCTACGTGCAGCAGACGCTCGACCGCGACGACGTGGAGCTGGTCGACGTGCGCTCCCCGGAGGAGTTTAGCGGTGAAAAGCTGGGCCCCGACGGGCTGAACGAAGGCGCGCAGCGCGGCGGTCACATCCCCGGCGCGCACAACATCAGCTGGAGTGAGGCGGTCAACGAGGACGGCACCTTCAAAAGCGCCGAGGAGCTGAAGGAAATCTACGAGGCGCGCGGCATTACGCCCGACAAGGAGACCATCGCCTACTGCCGCATCGGGGAGCGCTCCAGCCACAGCTGGTTCGTGCTCTCGCAGCTGCTCGGCCATCCGCGGGTCCGCAACTACGACGGCTCGTGGACCGAGTGGGGCAACCTCGTCGGCGTACCCATCGAGACGGGGCCCGACGCGGCCGCTGCCTAACGCTGCGCCCTTCTCCATTTGGAGAAGAGCCTTCGGGGCCGTCGCCGCTCCCTTGCGGGGTGGGGCGGCCCTTTTGTCGTAGGGAAGGAGGAAGGACGCCGACTCCGTTTGAAGATTCGGTTTGAGGATTCGGTCGCCAACCGGTACCCTTGCTGTGACCAAGCCGCTCTGCAAACCACGCCTCCGCACTTAGCCGATGGATCGCTGGCTTCGATGGGCTCGCTACATCGATCGCCTCAACGCCCGGGTGGGCCGCGCGCTGTACTGGCTCACCCTGGCCATGGTGGGGGTCGGGGCGTTCAATGCGCTTGCCCGTTACCTCGATAAGTACACGGGGCTGGGTCTCAGTTCCAACCTATGGATTGAGCTTCAGTGGTACCTGTTTAGCCTCGTTTTTCTGCTGGGGGCGGCCTACACTTTAAAGTCCGACGACCATGTGCGGGTGGACGTGATGTACAGCCGCCTCTCGCGACGGGGGCAAGCCTGGATCAACATTCTCGGAACGGTGCTCTTTCTGCTTCCGTTCTGCGGCGTCCTTTTGTGGATGTCCATTCCGTTCGTCGGCAACTCCTGGGCCATCCTCGAAGGGTCGCCCGATCCCGGCGGACTGCCGCGCTACCCCATCAAAACGGCCATTCCGGTTGCCCTCGTGTTGGTCATGGCGCAAGGGGGGTCGCTTCTGATTCGGGGCGTTGCCACACTGCGCGGATACGAGATCTCCGATACAGCTGAGCCCGCGCCCGACTCTCAAAAAGAGTGAAGAGTAGAAAGTGATGCGTGAAGGACTGTGAGACCAAGGAAAACGGCTGCAGGTCTGTGCGTCCCGCCCCAGGTGTCACACGAGTCACGCGTGTCGTCACAGCGAAGAAGCCGCACTGACAGTATTGAGTAGAGCACGAGAAGAGCAGTCAAGCTCTCGGCTTTCGCCGGGCGAGAAGTCACACAAGCCTCCAACACACGACGCTATTCCTCCATGGGTGCCGATCTTCTTGCCCCGTTGATGTTCGCCGGGGCCTTGCTGCTCATCTTTTCCGGCTATCCGGTGGCGTTTGCCCTTGGCGGTACGGCCCTCATGTTTGCGGGAATTGGCGTGGAGGCGGGCATGTTGGACTGGGGCCTTCTGCAGGCGCTGCCGTCCCGCATCTTCGGCATCATGTCGAACTTTATCTTGCTGGCGGTGCCCTTCTTCATCTTTATGGGCACCATGCTCGAGAAGTCGCGCCTGGCGGAAGACCTGCTGACGACCGTCGGGCAACTGTTTGGCACCGTGCGCGGCGGGCTGGCCGTTGCGGTCGTCTTCGTGGGCGCGCTGCTGGCGGCGGCGACCGGGGTCGTGGGCGCGTCGGTCGTGGCGATGGGCCTCATCTCGATGCCGGTGATGCTGCGCTACGGCTACTCGGAGGAGCTCTCGTCCGGCGTCATTACAGCAGCGGGCACGCTGGGGCAAATCATCCCGCCCAGCATCGTGCTCATTGTACTGGCGGATCAGCTGGGAATCAGCGTCGGGGATTTGTTTTTTGGGGCGTTGGTGCCCGGCGTTGGGCTGGCGAGCCTCTATGCGCTCTACGCCGGAGGAATGGCGGTGGTGTGGCCCGAGGCGGCGCCCGCGCTTCCGGCAAAGACGCGGGACATTCCGTGGGGGCAGCTCCTGCGTCGCGTGGCCTTGGTCATGCTGCCGCCGCTGCTCCTGATACTGCTCGTGCTCGGCAGCATCTTCGCGGGGCTCGCCACCCCCACCGAGGCCGGCGCGCTCGGGGCGGTGGGCGCCATGCTCCTCGCGGCGGCCAACGGCCGGCTCTCGATGGGGGCCCTCCGCGAAACCATGGACGAGACCCTGCGCCTCACGTCCATGGTGATGTTCCTGCTGGTCGGGTCGACGGCGTTTTCGCTTGTCTTCCGTGGGCTCGGGGGCGACTTCTGGGTCGAGGGGCTTCTCACAAATCTTCCGGGCGGCGTGATTGGGTTCCTGGTGGTGGCCAACCTGGTCATTTTTGTGCTCGGCTTCTTTATCGACTTCTTTGAGATCGCGTTCATCATCATTCCGCTCTTGCAAAGCCCCGCCGCGCGCCTCTTGCCTCCAGAGTTTGGGGCGACAGCGGACGCGGCGCTCGTGTGGTTTGGCGTCATGGTGGGGATGAACCTGCAAACGTCCTTTCTGACGCCGCCGTTCGGGTTTGCGCTCTTTTACCTGCGCGGGGTGGCGCCCGACGAGGTGCGCACGACGCAGATCTACCGCGGGGCGGTGCCCTTCATCGCGATCCAGGTGCTCGGCCTCATCGCCCTCGTCCTGTACCCGGAGATGGTGACGTGGGCCCTCTGACGGCGTCTCTGGCCGGGGGCGTCACGGGCCGAGTGTCGCAAGGCGCCACAGAAACGGAATCGATAGCGCGTGGTGGGCGGCGTAGGCGAGAAGGCCGCCGAGGCCGACCACGGGCGGACTGAGGAGAAAAAGGACCGGCAGGCGCCAGGCGGGCACGTGCGTGATGGCCCAATAATCGTACAGCACGCGTCCTGTAATGACCACGCCGAGAAGGGGGGTGCCGACCAGCAGCCCTGCGCCGAAGAGCGACGGCGAGAGGGGGGCGTCCGGCCCAGTGGCGAGGGCCAGTGGGGGAGCCAGCAGGAGCGGCCAGCACGGCCAGGCGACGAGGGCAAGAAGCTGGGGGAGGGCCAGGGAAGACTGTGTGTATGCAGCGGCCCCCAAGCTCCCGCCCCAGATCCCCAAGAGAAGGAGCCACAGAAGGCTTGCCACACCTCCTGCGAGGAGGGGCTGAGAGAGGCCGTGGGCCAACACTGACGCTGCAGACGCAGGAAGGGCAGAGAGCACCGGACCGGCAGCGCGGGACTGAGCGGCCAGGTGAGCGGACTGGGCGGCTACGATTCCCACTGCTCCGCTGAGTCCCGCCCACAGCAGTGCATTTGTGCCGACGGACCGGTCGCGCCCGTCCTGAAGAGCATCTCGGTAGAACCCTGGCGCCGTAAAGTATCGTGCGAGGGTTTGGCGCACCGGTAGATTTTGTGCGTGCAAGAGTCCGAGTCCCATCACCAGCGCCCACCCAAGTAGAATCAGAAGCGGGGGCGTTGAAGGGGGGCTCCGGCCCGGCGTGAAGGCAAAAACGTGCTGAGTCTGTGTGTAAAAGCCCCGAACGACCGACGCGGCAGGGCGGGGCGATCCGTCAGCTGTGTGCAGGCCGTACTGGCGATCGGGAAATTCTGTTGGGGTGGGGTCTTGCCATGCGAAGACAAACAGCGTTGACGGCGGTGGCCCATCCGGGGCCCAGATTTGAGAGAGGGTTTGTTGGAGAAAGGAGGCCTGCGCCGGTGCGGTGCGTGCCCCGGAAGCGGACGCCGGGAGAGAGGGACGCACCCAGGTGCCCACCGCGCCAATCCCAACGGGGGAGCCGTGGGCCTGAAGCGCACGCCACGGTTTTGCCGGAGATGGATGATCGCGCACATCCAGTAGGGTCTGATCGGTCGCGTTCTGGCAGTGACGCGCTGGAGAAGAAAACGGAGTCACCACGTAGGTCTGCATCGGGGGCGTCCAGCCCCGAATCCGCTGCGTCCAGTGCCGAAGGACATCACAGGCGCGCGGAACGGCTGTATCGGTGGTGTGGGCGAGGCCCACGTGGCGGACGGACGCGTGGCGACGGGCGAGGTGCCGGAGGCGACGCAGGGCAGGGGCTGCACGCTGCAGGGCCCGTGGCAGCTGAGCAGCGGAGACGGAGTGCACCGGAAGGTCGATGTATAGGGCGAGCCCCAGCGCAGCGGCGCGGGCTGCTACGGTGTCGGACGGGAGCCGGGTGAGCCGCACCGCGTTGGCGCCGATGCTGTCAATCCGGGCCAGTGCACGGAGGGCCTCGGAGGACGTGGCGGGGGGCGTCCAGACCACACCGAAGGTGGGCGACGCGAGGGAGGGGGCAGGGGCCGAATGAGTGGCGGGTGCTGCCCCGAGCGCTCCCCGGCAATGGGCGCCCAGTGCCAGCAGCACGAGCAAGACGCTGATGCCGAGACGGGCGGAGAGCGAGCGCATTCGGGAGGACGGGGGCGAAGAGACTGCGTTGACACTCAGTGTAGCCACTGGAGCGCACACGCCCAAACCAGTGTGCAGACGAGACGGCGCGCAGCGTGCCCTCGTTTCGTGCGTTTTGTAGTGTGCAGCGAGGTCTTCAGTGATGCGGGATGGGGGCGATACGCCGATCGAAGACACAATTCCGCCGCTGCGTGGAGATCACGCATCGGCGTACACCTCAAGCCCCAGGTCTTGAAGGTAGGCGTACGTGGGAGCAAATTCCTTGCGCAGCCGGGGGGCCAGCTCGGGGGACAGGGCTTCCGTCTTTGCCCCCGCCGTGCCCAGCAGGCGGAGCAGCGCGCGCTTTGCCCACCGCGCCCCGGCGCTCCCCAGCAGCCAGCGGTACGCCCCGGGAAACGCGTGGCGGAGGGGCTGCACGGTGTGCCGGTACACCGCCCGAAAGGCCGCGCTCCCGGTCGGGTTCTCGGGGCGGTCGTCCGCGGGCGGGCGAGGAGCCGGTGGCAGGTCGAGGGTGTCGAGAAGCCTCTCCCAGAAGGCATTCGGCGCCTGCCTGCCCGCCTCCAGGCTCACGATCGTACATTGATCGTCCCCAAAGCGCTCGGCGTAGGCCGGAAGCGTCTCTTCGTAGTGGCTGTCGCGGAGGAGCTGCGGATCGCGGCCGTCGAGGGCGTCCTCCAGCGACGTCGCCTCGTCGAGGAGGCCGAGCTGTTTGTGGTACTGAAACTGAGACAGCAGGCGCTGGATGGGGTCTCGGACGATGGCCAGCACTTGTGCCTCCGGGTTGTAGGTGTAGATCTCGTCCGCCGTGCCGGGGTGCCGGTAGTACATCACCGTGGCATCGCCGAAGTAGCGGTAGGGCTCGTCGAAGGGGAAGTGGGCATGGTAGTCGGCCTGTGTGGCGGTGCGTTCTCCCGCCACCCCTTCGTCGCCGAAGAAGTAGAGCTCCTTCTCCGCCGCCATGAACACGTCGGGGTGCTGGGCGAGCAGGTAGTAGAGCCAGCTCGTGCCGGCTTTGTTGACCCCGATGAGGAAGAGGTTCACCCGGTTCATGGCGCGTCCGTGTGGCGAAGGAGGTAGAGCTGGGCGGAGTGGCGGTGTTCGTGCCGGGCGGCCCACAGCGTAGACAGGAGCGCGACGACGGGGGCGCGGAGGAGCCAGCCGTTGCGGTACTGCTCGCTGAGGAGCGACACGTAAACGGCGTCCAGGCGCATGGGGCGGACGTCGGAAACCGTCAGCCCAGCGTGGGCGGCCAGCCGCCGCACATCGTCCGGGCGGAAGTGATACAGGTGGCGGGGCACGTCGTACGCGGCCCAGTCCGCGCCGTAGAACTGGGCATCGAAGGCGGCGCAGTTGGGAACGGCAACGAGCAGCGTGCCGCTGGGGGCGAGGGTGCGCTTCAGCTGCTCGACGGTTGCAAAGAGGTCCGGAACGTGCTCCAGCACGTGCCAGAGCGTAATGGCGTCGAAATGATCGTCGGGCATCGTCCGGAGCTGCGTCGGGTCGTCCACCGCCACGCCGTACTTCTGGGCGGCAACGGTCTGGGCCTGGGGGTCGGGGTCTAAGCCCTGTGCGTCCCACCCTTTCGAGCGGCAGAGGTTCAGGAACTCGCCCGTGCCGCAGCCAAAATCGAGCAGCCGCCCGGGGGAATGGGGCACCAGGGACGACACGAGGCGGTGCTTTGAGCGCAGCGTGTAGAGGCGCGCCCCCCGGTACAGGACGTCGAGAAGGCCCTGGCTGGTGTCCTGGTGGGGCGTGTAGTCTGTACTCTCGTAGTATCGCCCCATCTCGTCGGCGCTCGGGCGCGGGTTGGTGAAGCGGAAGCCGCACGCCTCGCACTCCACAATGTCGAACCGCTCCCCCGAGGCCGTGTGGTCGCGGCACGTCAAGAAGTGCCGGAACGTCTCGTGGTCGCAAAGGGGGCAGTGCGTGAGAAGGTCCACAGGCGGAAGGGGGGACGAAGGAGGAAGGGAAAAGCGCGGAGGGAGGACGGGCCGGGAGGCGCACGGGGACCGGTCCCTTTGCCGCCCAGACGTTTTTGCGTCCCCTATTGCCGCCGTCGCTGGAACAGCAAAATTGACCCACCGTTTCGACGCATCTGTAGAAAACAGGCGTGCCTCTCCGCCCGCCGGTCTCGTCGCGCTCGCGTCAGCGGTTCCTCGCTCATGGCTTCCTCCTCCCGGTCTCCCACCCCGCGCGCTGCCCAGACGGACACGCTGTGGGCGCGGTTTTCCCCCACCACGCGCCACGCAGCCTGTCTCGGCCTCTTGTTGGCCGTAGCGCTTGCCTTTTACGCCCCGGCCGTCTTCGAAGGCAAAAGCATCCAGGGCACCGACAGCATCACCTTCCGGGCCAACGCCCAGGTGACCATCGAGCACCACGAGAAGACGGGCGAGTGGAGCCGCTGGGCACCCAACGTATTCAGCGGCATGCCCTACATCAACTACAAGCTTGCCGTCGCACAGCTCGACACCGCCGTGAATGCAGTCCGCGGCGTTGCGTGGCCGGTGGGTCATCTGTTCGTGTTAATGGCGGGGGTGTACCTGTTTGTGTTTTACCTCACCCGCAATCACCTCTCCGGGCTCTTGTCGGGGCTGGCCTTCGGGTTTACGACGTACATTCCCATCATCATTGGGGTGGGGCACGGGACCAAGTTTGTGGCGCTGGCCTACGCGCCGTACGTTCTGCTGGCGTTTGTGTATACGCTGCGCACCCCGTCGCTGCTCGGGGGGCTGCTGTTTGCGGCCGCCCTGGCCCTGCAGCTGCGGGCGAAGCATCCCCAAATTGCCTTCTACACGGGAATGCTCCTGGCGCTTTGGTGGCTCGTGGAGGTGATTGGGGCGGTGCGCGAAGACCGGGTGCCGCGACTGGCCGCGTCCACCGGCTGGTTGGCCCTGGGCACGGTGCTGGGCCTTGCCATGGCGGCGCAGCCCTACCTGGCGCGCTATCAGCACAAGCAGTTTTCGGTGCGGGGCGCGGCGGCTGCGGCCACGGGGGCCGACGCGGCGGGCGGCATGGGCTGGGTGCCGGCCATGCGGTGGAGCCACGGGCCGGGCGAGCTTTTTACGTTCGTGGTGGCGGAGGCCTTTGGCGGCGGTGGACAGACGTACTGGGGGCCCAAAACCTTTACGGAGGGCCCGCACTATCTGGGGGGCGTCCTCATCGCCCTGGCGGGGCTGGCGGTGTGGCGGGTGCGTACCTGGCTGGTGTGGGGGCTGGGCCTGGGCGTGCTGGGCACGGCTCTCTTCGCGCTGGGCAAGTACGCCGCCTGGGTCAACTGGCCCATGTTCCAGTACTTCCCGTTCTTCGACGCCTTCCGGGGGCCGGAGATGTGGCTGAGCATCACGACCCTTGCGCTGGCGGTGCTGGCCGGCCTCGGGCTCGACTATGCGCTGCGGCGGGACGACCAGCGGGGGACGCGGCGGAGCCAACGCACCGACGCCCGGCTGCGCCCCATCCTCTTCTCGTTCGGGGCGGTGTTCGGGATCGTGGGGCTCGTGTGGCTGGCGCCCAACACGGTCCTCGACTTCGAGAAGCCGAACGAGCGGCAGCGCATCCGACAGGCCCTGCTTCGCCAAAATCCCAGCGTCTCGCCGCAGGACCCGCGGGTGCAGCAGGCTGTGGATCAGCAAATGCAAAAGTTCAAGGAGCAGCGGCGCGGGGCCTTTACGACCGACGCGCAGCGGACCCTGCTCTTCGTCGTTCTGGCCGCCGGGGGGCTTGTGCTGTACCGCCGCAAAACCCTTCCGCCATGGGCGGCGGGCCTGGGCATCGTCGCGATTGTGGGCATCGACCTGTGGGGCGTCGACACGCGTTACATGGGCGAGGAGCGCTACTCGACGCAGCAGGTGGAGCAGTCCATTCCAACGTATCCGTTCGATCAGTTTATAAAGAAGCAGCAGCGAGAGGCAGGCGGGCTGGGACGGTTTCGCGTGTTGTCGCTGGTGGAGGGCGACCCGACAAGCACCGCCCGCCCGTCGTTCCACTACGAAAATGTGGGCGGGTACCACGGGGCCAAGCTGCAGCGCTACCAGGACTACCTCGACCACATCCTGCAGGTGACGGGGCGCGGCGGGCCGAACGAAAATGCCCTGGACCTGATGAATACTCGGTACATCGCGGCGCGTCAACAACTGCCGGGCACCGAGGTGGCCTACCGCAGCCAGCAGTCCGGCGTGCTGGTCCTCGAAAACACCGACGCCGTTCCCCGCGGCTTTCTGGTGGGGCAGACGGAGGTGGTGGAAGAAGCGGAGCAGACGTGGGCGCGGCTGCGCTCGTCCTCGTTCGATCCGCGACGGACGGCCCTCCTCCCTGAGCCGCTCGACGCCCCGGTCACGCCCATCGACAGCAGCAGCACCGCCGCGGTGACGCTGGCGTCGTACGCGCCGGAGGAAATCCGCTGGAGCGTGAATACGGACGCGCCCCGCTTCTTCGTCGCGAGCGAGGTGTACTACCCGGCCGGCTGGAATGCGTACCTGGATGGGGAGCGGGTGCCGATCCACCGCACCGACTACCTGCTCCGCGGCGTGCACGTGCCGGAGGGGGAGCACACGCTCGTCATGCGCTTCGAGCCGTCCGCGGACCGGTACGGACGCTGGGTCGCAGGGACGAGCACCGTCCTCGTCTACGGAGGGGTGCTCACGCTGGTGGGCCTCCGTGCGCGGCGCCGCTGGGGAGACGCGGGCGACGCCGACGCGGACGACGCCGGTTCCGAGACGTAGCGCAGGGCAGCCCGGAGGCAAAAGTTAGGCGGGCGGGGCCGCATCGTCGCCGTAGCCGTATTCTGCCAGTGACGAGCCGAGTGCATCGTACAGCGCCGCGATCTGATCGTCCCGAAGCCGGTCTCGCCACGTGTCCCGCGGTGGGCGCACCTTGTCGAGCTGCCGGCGGGTTTGGGCAGTGAAGAAGCGGGCCGGATCGAGGCGTGTGGCCGCAAAGAAGCGACGCATCACCGCGCCGGGGCGCCGGAGCAGCGATTCGTAGCGCAGCTCCAGGACCTGGTCCGCCGGAAGCGAAGACGCATCGGCCCGGACCTGAGCGACAGACCGGCGCCAGGTCCACGCGGCCTGTTCGATGGGCGTCGTCGATTGCTTGGAGCGCCATCCTGGCGGCCGGGCGCCCCACCACGCCTGCGGCGCGCCGTCCACGCGGCGGCGGTTTAGGATGGACGCCGCCACGGCCCGCCCGTCCCGCAGCAGGTGCACCACGTACGCCCGGGGGAAGAGGGCGTGCAGGAAGGGAATCCGAAAGGCGTTTCGGGGAGTCTTCCAGACGAAGCGCGGCCGCCGGTGGTAGCGCCGGTGCCAGCGCGCCACATCGCGCAGCTCGGCGCGCAGGGCCGGGGTCGCCGCCTCCGCCGTGGCCCGGTGGTCGTCGGCGGGCGGAAGCACGCGGTTCCAGATGGAGTGCCCCTCGTGGGTTTCGTAGACGGTGGGCAGCCCCAGCGAGCCGTCGTACGGGCCGCGCAGGAGCGGGGGAAGGAGCGCGTTGGGAAGGCGGTGAATGACGCCCTCTGCGTGCCAGGCGCAGCGGGGCGGCACGGCGCGAAACCACGATTTCCCACATACCCAGTTGCTAACGGGCGTAATCCAGGCCACGTGCGGATGGAGGCGGGCCAGCTGGTGCAGAATGCCGGTGCCGGAGCGTGGGCATCCGACAATGAAGACCGGGCGGTCCATCGTGGGGGGCGTGTCGGTGTGGAGCGTGTCGGCGTAGGGCATGGCACGGCGGCGCCGGTGCGTGTGGACGCGGGGCAAGGCCTACTCGAGATACGGCTCGTAGCGCGTGCCCGCGAGGCGTGCGGCCAGCTCGTCGTAATTCGCCACGCGGTCCCGAAGGGAGGCAGGGGCGGTTTTTTGGTAGCTGCTCTCCACCGGCCCCGAAGCGATGCCCACATAGTCGCAGATCGCGTCGACGGTCGACTGGTGGGCGTCGGCGTGGCGGATGTGCTCTTCGTACGTCAGCGAGAGGTGCGGCACGTCATCGAGGAGCGTCTGCTCGTACGCGTGAAGCGCCTCGCTGCTTTCCATCCACTCGATCACGTGCTCGGGATCCACGGGAAGGGCCCTCGCTCCAGCGTCTGGGTCGGACGTCTTGCGATGAAACGTGTCCCGCCGGGCCCGGATGTTTGAGAGCGCGTGGCGCAGCCGGTTCGTCCGGCGCAGGTACAGAATGTGGAAGCCGTGTTTGCGGTGCAGCGTGCGCAGGAGGTCCTCCGGGCGGCCGGGAAACCGCTGCACGTCCCGGACCTGGTAGCTCAGGATTTTGCAGCCGTAGGTGGGGGCCTCACACCGCGCCGCGCGGCCCAGCACGTGGCGGTAGGGAAAGGGAACGGCATTTCGGAGGATCTCGCCCTCACACCGCACGCCCGGCACATCGTCGAGCAGGCTCACCAGCGCCGTGGTGCCCGAGCGCCCGCGCCCAAACAGCACGAACCGCGTGTCTGGCAGGGGCCGTCCGGACAGGTAAGCCAGCCCGGCCTGTAGGTGGCGAACCTGCTGCCGCGCAAACAGATATCGAGGCACGAGAACAGTTCGCACCGCATCGAGGACGGACATAAAACGAGGGTCGACTGACGAGAACGGGCACAACGGAATTTGGGAGGGGCGGACGCGCCCCGACACGAACCCGCCGCGGAATGGAGGCGTGGGGGCTACCCCCTGAATCGCGTCCGCAGCGCCGCCCACAGATCGTCCACGATGGCCTGGTCGCGCTCGGCGAGGCCCAGCACCAGCACGCCGGCGCCGTAGAGGAGGAGCGCCACCGGAATGCCCACGAGCCAGCGGGCCGGGGCGGCGAGCTGCACAAAGAGCGCCCAGGCCGCCCCGCCCGATGCGAGGGCCGCCGCGACCGGCTTCCACAAGCCCCGCCGAAACGGCTGGATGCCGGTGTAGTGGTACAGCCCGATCAGCTGGAACCCGTTCGCCAGAACGTGCGCGGCTCCGGTGGCCAGGGCCGCGCCCACCACACCGTACCACGGAATCAGCACCCAGTTCAGGCCCACATTGAGCACGGCCATGCTCGCATTGATCCAGAACGCGAAGTCCTGGTGGTCCGACATCTGCAGCATGTGCCCCACGGACCCCGAGCCCGCCACCACGATGTAGGCCCCCGCCAGGATCCGAAGCAGCACCGCCCCCTCCCGAAAGTCCGCACCGAAGAGCATCATCAGATCCGGGGCAAAGACCAGAAGCACCACGGCGAGTGGCAGAGTGCCCAGCGCAATCCAGCGCACCGTATCGGCGTAGAGCTGCGCCAGCGCGCCGCGCCGGCCGCTGTGGTACAGTTCCGAGATGACCGGCGAAAAGGCGGCGGTGAGCGCGAACAGCACGAACCGCAGCTGGACCGACATCTTGGAGGCGGCGGTGTAGAGGCCGACCGCCTCCTCCGTGGCCAGAATGCCGAGCATGATGCGGTCGGCGCGGGAGAGGCCCATGCTGGCCAGGCTCACGCCCACAATGGGGAGCGAGAAGCGCAGCAGCCGCCGAAGATCGACCGAGGGCGACAGGGCCGAAAACAGCGGCGGAAACAGCCGGTAGACGGCGTAGACCGCCCCCCCAGCGGCCAGCACCGTAGAAGCGACGAACGCGTACAGGGCCGCTGTAAAGCCTTGTCCCACAAGCAAGACCCCTCCGGTGAGGACCAGAAAAAGCGCCGGTTGCAGAAGAGAATCCAGCAGCACGTCCACCCGCATTCGGCCGAGCGCACGGGCCATGCGGGAGCCGAGGTAGGTAAAGATGTAGAAGGGCAGCCCCACCGCAAAGAGCTGAAAAACCAGGGGATCGTTCGTATTTTCGAGGGTGCGGGCCGCCAGCCACGGCGCGGCGAGGTAGAACCCCACGCCCAGCCCCAGCCCGGCCACCAGCCCCAGCCCGGCCACCGCCAAAAACGTTCCCTTCACCCGGGCCGTGTCCCCGCTCTCGCGGTACTCCGCCCCAAACCGCACCACCCCATTTTGCAGCCCCAGCGTGCCGAGCTCCCGCACCACGCGAAGGATCGTGAGCCCGTAGCTGTACACGCCGTACAGCGCCTTGCCGAAGCTGCGCCCGAGAACGATCTGCAGCGCAAACCCGACCGCCTTTGCCACCATCGACCCCGAAAACACTGAGCCGCCGCCCTTCAAAATGCGGTCGGCGTACCGGGTCGCGTCGCCGTCATCGTCGGGGGCGGACGGGGAGCGGGCAGAGGCCTCGCTCGGGGGCGGGGGCGCCATGGGAGAAGAGAAGGAGAAGAGGCAGAGGAGCAAGCAGGGAAACCGAGATCGTCATGCGGGCCGACAGTCTGGGTTCCATCCCAAAAAATTGAGCGGACGCGACGGGGTCGAGAACGACGCGCGGTTTTGGTAGAGGATTGACGCGGCGGACACGAACTCGGGCGTAGAACCCGTCTGCCAAAGGAGGCGGGCGATTGCCGCTCCCTGCGCCCCGATGGCAGCGCGCGGGGAGGGATCACCTGGCAGCGACTGAAGTTGCTTCTTTTGCCCGCAGCCCCATCCCCCACGTGCGCAGCGTCTTTCACGTTTCCCCTTCGCCCGCCGCATGTCGCGTCGCGTCTTGCTGGTTGCCTACTACGTCCCGCCCGCGGGCGGCCCGGCCACGCAGCGGATCCTGCAGTTTATTGAGCATCTCCCGGCGACGGGGTGGGACGTGGAGGTGCTGACGGTGCGGGAAGGCGCGTACCCGAACCGCGACCCGTCGCTCCGGGCGGCGGTGCCGGACTCGGTGACAGTCCACCGCACGCCGTCGTTCGATCCCATCGCGCTGTACGCCCGCCTGCGCGGGGGCGATACGGACGACATTCCGGCCGGGTCGCTGGGCGAGGCGTCTTCGCTGCTGGAGCAGGCCGCCCGCTGGATTCGTGCAAATGTGTTTCTTCCGGACGCCCGAGTGGGCTGGTGGCCGTTTGCGGTGTGGCGGGGGCGCCGCCTGCTGCGGCAACGCGCCTACGACGCGGTGGTGAGCAGCGGGGCGCCTCATTCCGTGCACCTTATCGGCCGCTCGCTGCACCGCACCACCGGCACGCCGTGGATCGCCGACCTGCACGACCCGTGGACCGACATCAGCTACTACGACGAGTTCCCGCACACCCGCTGGGCCGAACGGCTGGACGCCCGCCTGGAGCGCTCCGTCTTGGCAGAGGCGAGCGCCGTCACGACCGTGAGCCCGTCGTGGGCCGACCTCTTCGCCGACAAGGCCCCAAACCGGTACGCGGTGGTGGAGAATGGATTCGATCCGAACGACTTCGAATCGGTGCAGCCTGCGCCGGCCGACGACTTTGTGCTCGCGCACGTGGGCAAGCTGTACGCGAGCCGCAATCCCACGGCCCTGTGGCGCGCGCTGGCCCGGCTGCGAGACGACGGACGCATCCCGGCCCTCCGCGTGCACCTGACCGGCGCGGTGGACCCGGCAGTGCGGCGCACCATCGAGCGCTACGGCCTGGCGCCCATCGTGACGGTGGACGGCTTTGTGCCACACGACGAGGCGCTCCGGCGCATGGCCCGCAGCACGCTGCTCCTGCTGACCATCGAGCCGTTTGCGCAGGCGGTGGGCATGATTACGAGCAAGCTCTACGAGTACCTCGCCAGTGGCCGTCCGGTGCTGGGCGTGGGGCCGCCGGGCGGCGACGCGGACGCGCTCCTGCGCCGCCACGACGCGGGGGCGGTGGTGGACTGGGGCGACGTGGAGCGGATGATGGACGTCATTATGGCCCACTACGAGGCGTGGCAAAACGGAGATCCGCGTTCGGGGGCGACGTGGGCGGACATTCAGGTGCACAATCGCGTACAGCAGGCACAGCGACTCGCGGACGAACTGGACAGGGTTCGGGGTGGGGGGCGTGATGATGCGGCTGCGCGTGGTGTGGCTCGCGACTGTTGAGGGCTGTTGCGCTGTAGAGACAGAGACGCTCGATAGATTGTCAAGACGAGTTGTAGGATGGCACGGTTGCCGAACACGTTGATTATCGGGGCGGCAAAGGCGGGGACGACATCGCTCTACGACTATCTCCAGCAGCACCCGGACGTGTACATGAGTCCGGTGAAGGAGCCCCGCTACTTCGCTTACGCGGAAAATCCGCCCGCGATGGTGGGGCCGGGCGACGAAGAATCAAATCGAGAGGCGGGGGCGGTGTACACGATGGACGACTACCGCGCGTTGTTTGAGGGCACTGCCGACGAGGCCGTCGTGGGCGAGGCCTCGCCCGTCTATCTCTACGACGCGGACGCGCCCCGCCTCATTGCGGAGCACTGCCCCGACGCGACCCTGATTGTCCTCCTCCGCAACCCTGTGGAGCGCGCCTACTCGCACTTCCTCCACCTCGTGCGGAGTGGACGCGAGCCGCTCCGGGACTTCGAGGCGGCCCTCGACGCCGAAGCGGAGCGGATCGAACAGGGCTGGGAGTGGTCGTGGCACTACCGCCGCATGGGCGTCTACCACGACCAACTCGCCCGGTATCGGGAGCGCTTTGCCGACGAGCAGATTCAGGTGTATCTCTTCGAGGATCTCAAGGCAGACCCGGTCGCGTTTGCACAGCGCGTCTACCGGGCCCTGGGCATCGACGACACGTTTGCGCCGAGCGTCGGGGCGCCGCGTCGCTCCACCGGCTACCCGCGATGGCAGTGGTTTCAGGAGTTTCTCCACACCCCCAGCCACCCCCTCCGCCGCGCCGCCCGGCGGGTCCTGCCGGAATGGGTGCGCGACCGCGTGCTCACCTCCGCCAAGAACGCCAACCTCAAGAAGCCGCCCATGTCCCGCGCTGCCCGGCGGCGACTCGTGGACGCGTACCGCGAGGACGTGCATCGCCTGGAGGCCCTGCTCGATCGCAGCCTGTCGCACTGGCTGGAGCCCGCGTAGCCATGCCCCCGTCCGCTTCCGACGTCGATCCCGCGCACCTGCCCACCTTCCTCGTCCTCGGGGCCATGAAGGCGGGCACCACCGCGCTCTACACCGCCCTCGACCAGCATCCGGACGTCTTTATGAGCCCGGTGAAGGAGCCGAACTTCTTCGCGTTCGCCGGGGCGCAGCCCCGGTTCCAGGCTCCCATCGACCAGCGGCCCGACGGCGTCAATCAGGCCTCCATCACCACCCTCGATCGCTACCAGGAGCTCTTCGCCGAGGCGCCCCCGAATGCTGCCCGCGGTGAGGCCTCCCACTGGTACCTCTACCACCCCGACGCCCCGAAACACATCCGGCGGTACGTGCCCGAGGCACAGCTCGTTGTGATGCTCCGCAACCCCGTGGAGCGCGCCTACTCGGAGTTTCTGCACTTTGTGCGCGACCAGGACGAGCCGCTCACCGACTTTGCCGCGGCGCTCGACGCAGAGGCAGAGCGCATTGCGAACCACTGGGCGCTGGGGCGGTACGTGGACCGCGGCCGCTACGACGAGCAGCTCGAACGGTACCTCAGCCGCTTTCCCCGCGAGCAGCTTCGGGTGTACCTCTTCGACGACTTCGTGGACGACCCAGCGGCCATCCGGTGCGACCTGTACCGCTTCCTCGGCGTCGATCCGGCCTTCGAGCCGGACGCCCGCCGCGTAAACGCCTCGGGCGTGCCCCGCTCGCGGGTGTTGCACGCGCTCCTCACGGCCGCCGCGCCGCTGCGAGAGGCCGTCGTGCCTCTACTGCCCGATGCAGTGGTCGACTGGGTGAACGCCCTAAAAAATCGCAACCTCGACAAGCCCCCGATGGACCCGGCGGTGCGGGCGCGCCTGGTCGACACGTTTCGCCCCCACGTACACCGCCTCGAAGAGCTCCTGGATCGCGACCTCTCGCACTGGCTCGAACCATGACGGCGGAGGAGAGACGGTTTGCGAAGGCGGAGCGGAGGCTCATGATCACTCGACAGCCAGAATTCCCAAATCGACGTTGAAAGTTCTTGCCTGGCCTGCATTTGAGAACAAAACAGGCAACCCCTACACGCGCCTGCTCTACGAGTCGATGGAGGCAGAGACCGACGCGCAGGTGGAGGACATCACCCTGCGGCGCGCGCTCACCGGGAGCCACGACATCTGGCACGTGCACTGGCCGGACGACTTCCTGAGCTACCCGTCCCTGCCAACGGCGATGACGTACGTTGCGGCCGAGCTGGCGCTCTTCGCGTGGGCCCGGGCCTGGGGAGCGCGGCTGGTGTGGACGGTGCACGACCTCGGCCCGCACGAGTCGCCGCACCCCGGGCTCGAACGCGTCTTCTGGCGCCTCTTCCTGCCGATGGTGGACGGCGTCCTTACCCTGAGCGAGGTGGCGGCGCAGAAGGCCCTGCAGCGATTCCCTACGCTCCGCTCCGTGCCCCGCGCCGTGGTGCCGCACGGCCATTATCGCCCGGCCTACCCCGATCCCGTGCCCCGCCCCGAGGCGCGTCGGGCCCTTGGGGTGCCCCCACAGGCGCGGCTCGTTGTGTACGTGGGGCGCATTCGTCCGTACAAGAACGTGGGGCGTCTCCTCCGGACATTCCGGGAGTGGGACGACGATACGGCGCGCCTGCGGGTGGCGGGAAATCCCGTCTCAGAGACGGTGCGGGATGAGATTCTGGGTAGAGCCGCGGGCGACGACCGCATCCGAACGGACCTGCGGTTCATCGAGCCGGAGGAACTGACAACCGTGCTCGGCGCCGCGGACCTGGTTGTGCTGCCCTACGGGCATATCCTGCAGTCCGGCACGGCGCTGCTGGCGCTGTCGTTCGACCGGCCGGTGCTGGTGCCGAGCCGCGGGGCCATGGGCGAGTTGCAGGCCGAGGTGGGGGCGGCGTGGGTGCGCACGTACGAGGACACCCTGACCGCCGATACGCTTGCTGCGGCGATGGACTGGGCCGAGGCCGCTCGTCGCCCCGCACGGGCGCCGCTTCGAGACCGCGCCTGGCCCCGCCTGGCCCGCCAGACCGAGCAGCTGTACCGTCGCGTGCGTCGTGCCCATGCCTGATCCCGCCGTGCCGCGCCATCCGGTCTTCGTGGTGGGCATGCCGCGCTCCGGCACCACCCTGCTTAGCCGCCTGCTCGGCGCGCACCCGGCCCTCGTCGTGGCCCCGGAGACGCACTACTTCACGCGGTGCTGGGAGGGCGCCCCCATTGCCGATGCGGCCGCGGCCCAGCGCATGCTCGACCGTCTCCTGCGGCAGCCCGGCGTGCAGGACATGGCGCTTACAGAAGACGAAACCCGGCGCATCCGCGAGCGCGTCCGCACCGCGCCGTCCCCCACGCACGCCGACGTGCTGCGCGCCCTGCTCGACACCTACGCGGCCCGCACCGGCGCGCCCGCCTGGGGGGAAAAAACGCCGGACCACCTCCGCGTCGTCCCCGAGATGGCCCGCCAGTTCCCCGAGGCCGTCTTCGTCGCCATCACCCGCGATCCGCGCGACGTGTGCCTCTCGCTCCGGTCGATGCCCTGGAGCCGCGCCACGCTGCCGGAGCAGGCCTGGACGTGGCGCACCTACGCCCGTCGGACGCAGCAGTACCGGCACGCGTACGGCGAACGGTTCCACGCGCTGCGCTACGAGGACCTCCTTGCTGCGCCCGAGGCCACGCTCCGCGACGTCTGCGCGTTTTTGGGCACCTCGTTTGCACCGGGCATGCTGAGCGCGCCGGACGGCAGCCCCACGCGGCCGTTCGATGCCGAGCGGGAGCCCTGGAAAGCGAAGAGCGCGCGGCAGATCGACCCGACGAACCGGGGCAAGTGGCGCACGCAGATGCCGGAGGCGGAGCGCGCCATTGTAGAGCAGGTGGCGGGGCGGTGGCTCGCCACGTACGGCTATCCCCGCCCGCCTCTCAACTGGCGGCCCGCCCTCCTCGCGCGGGTCCTGCGGCGGCTCGGGGCGGCGGCCCTTCGATGGGGCCGGCGCACGATCCACAACCTGCGGGCAGGCCACACGCTCCGCGACACCGCCGCGCCGCGGTGGATGGAAGACTAACGCGCTGGGTCGAACACTGCGGGGGACGGCGCGTGTAGCGAGGTCCCGCTGCTCCTCCACATGCCCCTCCGCTCCCCCGTGGCTGCGTCGAGCGATTCCCAAGGCGCCCTGTTCTGGGACTGGCTCCGTCCCCTGGTGGACGGGGACGATGAGGACCTGGGGCGTGAGACGGAACGGCCCGGCCTTGCCATCACGGTCTGCGTGCTGCTTTCGGTTGTGCTCTGGCTCTCACTGACGCTCGGCGAAGAACGGTCGCAGACGCTTCGGCTGCCCGTCGAGGTCGTCGAGACGCCGGAGGGACAGGCCCTGGTCGAACGCCCCCCGTCGTACGTGCAAGTAGGCCTCGAAGGCCGAGGGGTCGACCTCATCCGTCTGCTCTACAACCCCCCCATGGTCACGGTGAGTGCCACCACCGGACAGGTCAACGTGGAGGAAGAAATCAACCTCCCGCAAGGCTCATCGGTCCAGCTGCAAAGTGTCACCCCCGCGTCTTTTCAAATTGAACTGGGCCCGGTAGAAACGCGGCACATGCCGGTGCGAAACCAGGTGCGCATTGATCTGGCAGACGCCTACGAGCTGATTGGACCGCCCGACCTGTCCCCCGACTCCGTGCGGGTCCGCGGGGCTCGGTCGGTCATTTCGGGCATGTACATCTGGCCCACCGCCCGGTCCCAGATCACGAACCTTCAAGACACAGTGGCGGTGGAGGTCCCGCTGCAAGACACCTTGGCGGGCCTTGTCGAGGTCGCCCCCCAAACCGTCACCCTCACGGCGCGGGCGGGGCGATTTGTGGAAGAGACGCAAACGGTGGAGGTAGAGGTGACCGGAGTGCCGTCAGGTGAGGATCTGGTGTCCCTGCAGCCGTCCACCATCCGCATTCGCTACCGTGTGCTCTTTCGGGACATGTTTAAGGCCCGCCGCTCGTCGGAGTTTTTTGCCACCGTCTCGTACGACCAAATCCGCTCCGACACCACCGGGTACGTGACGCCTCGCGTCCACGTCCCCCCTGATCTCCTGATTCGCGATCCCGAGCCCATGCCGTCTCGTCTTCGCTACTACACATTCGTGTCCGCGCGCTGAACACAAATGCGCCCGGCTGTTGCACCTCTCGCTTCGTATCTGGTTTATGATTTTTCTGGCGTGTGCCGTTGTCTGCAGCGTCACGATTGGCGTCATTTTTAAGCATGCCGGGCAGCTCCGGCTCGACCGCACGGCGCTTCTGACGGTGAACTATGCGGCGGCTGTGGGCGTGGCGGGCGTGCTTCTCGGGATCGGGGGTCGGTCGGTGGAGGAGGGGCTTACGCTGTCGCCCGCGCTTCTGGCGCTGGGCATCGGGACGGGCGTGGTGCTCATCGTGGGGTTCTTTGCACTGGCGTGGGCCACAGAGGTGGCGGGCATGTCGCTGGCCATTGGGGTCATGCGGGTGTCGGTGGTGGTGCCGTTTCTGGCGTCGTGGCTGGTGTGGGAGGAAGTGCCCACTGGGGCGCAGGGCGTGGGGATGGTGCTGGCGGCGGGGGCCTTCTTCCTGCTGGCCCACCGCCGCTCGTCGCCAGAGCCGGTGCCGGCTGCGGCGGGGCCCTCTTCTGGCAGCGCCCCCACGGCGCCGGCCGCAGCGTCTTCGGTCGACTGGCGGGCGGCGGGGGTGCTGGCCCTCACGTTCTGCCTCGGCGGGGCGGTGGACGTGTCGATGAAGACGTTCGAAGAGGGATTCGGCGTGGGCAACAGCCGCGTGCTTTTCCTGATGCTGGCGTTCGGGGTGGCGTTTCTGGTCGGGGCGGGGGCGGTGCTGCGGCGCGGGGTGCAGCGCGGAGTGTGGCCTACGAGCCGGACGATTGGGTGGGGCGTGGTGCTCGGCGTGGTCAACTACGGATCGCTCGAGTTTTTGCTGCGGGCCATTGAGGCGCTGCCGGGGCCGTTTGTCTTTCCGGTCAACAACATTGCCATCATGACCCTGGCGGCGCTTCTGGGCGTGACCGTGTGGGGCGAGCGCCTCTCGCGCCCGAACAAGATTGGGCTGGGGCTGGCTGGCCTCGCGCTTCTGCTGCTGGGGATATAGCGGCCGCCCGGGCACATCGAACGCATCGCCCGCCGGCCCTCCTGCTCATGGGGGGCTGACGCCGGAGAGAGATCGATGAGGGCCCCGTCTCCAAAGTTCCTTCTGCAACTTTCAGTCTACATTGAAACTGCGCCCCCCGTCCCGTGTACGTTCACCGCGTTTCCGTCGGCCCGTACGCTGATACAGCGGAGCCGCCCCCTGGAGACGCCTTGCGGCGCTTCATGCACAACTGCCCACGACCGTTCGGATGCAGGGTTCTTCTTCTCCTCCCTACGTCGATACGCCGTACGGCATCCTGACGGAGGCGGGGCGGCGGTATCACGTAACGGAAGAAGACGTGCAAAACTACGCCGGTGCTGTGCTGGAGCATGTGCCGCTGGAGCAACTGCTGCGTTGGGCCGACACGTGGGTCGACTCGGCCCGCCCCGTGGCCCTCTGGAGCCTCCCGGTCCTGTTGTGGGGCCTGCCCGTCGCCTGGGCGGCAGGCGGTACGCTTGTGCTGTTTTTGGGATGGGCCCTGCTGAGTCCCGCGCTCCCGAGCCTCCCTGTGGTGCGCGTGGTCTCGGTCCTTGATTCTGTGCTCGCCCAGTCGCTCTACTACGTATTTACGATGAGCGTTTTTGCCGCCGCCGAGATGTACAGCGCTCTCGGCGTAGGGCTTGGGGGCTTTGTGCTCGTTCGGTGGGGCGTGCTCGAGTGGGCGGCCGGGCACGCCGTGCGCCCACTGCAACGAATGCTTTATCCGCTCCCGGTGACGGATCAGGTGCTCCGGGCGCTCATTGTGCGGGTGGCCCTCAAGCACCGCCTCTCGCTGCCCCAGGTCGATGACATCACGACGGACATCATCGAAAACCTGCACGGTGGGCACGGCTCGAGTGCCAAGTAGCACGGGGCGTGCGGCCTTCTGCGGCCTTCTGCTGCGTTCTGCGTCTTTCCCAACAACTGCTCCAGCAAATAGCTGCTCCGGCATGGCCGACTCGTTTCCGCATCCCCCGGATGCCCGTACGGTCCTGTACCTGATCCGCCACGGCGAAACTGAGCACAACCGGCGGGGCATTATTCAGGGAGGAGGGGTCGACAGCCCGTTGAACGAGATGGGACGGACCCAGGCCGACGCGCTTGCGGAGCGCTTTCGTACCAAGCGGATAGACGCCCTCTACGCCAGCACGCTCCGGCGGGCCCGGCAGACGGCCGACATTCTGGCGCAGCCTCACCAGCCGCTCTCCCGAACGCACCTGCGCGACCTGAATGAGATGGACTGGGGCGTTTTTGAGGGCGAACCGCCGTCGGAGGAGCGCGATGCATCGATGGACGCGATCAAGGCCGACTGGCGAGCGGGTCACTACGACCGGGCCATCGAGGGCGGCGAGTCTATTCAAGATGTGCAGCACCGCGCCCGGCGTGCTCTGCAGCACATCTTCTCCCGCGAAGCGGGGCGAGCGGCTGCTGTGGTGACCCACGGGCGCTACCTCCGTGTGCTCCTGGCCACGCTGCTAAGCGATTTCAGCCTCGCCGATATGAATGCACTCGGCCACGCCAACACCTGTGTCAATCGGGTGGTTTGTGAGCAAGGGCGTGCCTGGGCCAACCCCCAAAATTGCACCGCGCATCTCGCGTCCGTAGAGGTGCCGGCCTCGAAGTGAAAACCCTGCCGCCCCGGCCGGAAGCGCCCCGGGACGGCGCACAATCGCAGTCTGTCTTTCCTCTTCCCGAACATGCTCGACCTCGACTCCGCTGTCCTTCAAGAGATTGATGCCGCCCCGGATGTGCGGGCGGCGCTGTCGGCTCGTGTGCAAGCCGTGGAAAAGACGGCGACGACCGGCGCCCGCATCGAGCGCGTGGAGGTGCCGGTCCCGGTGTCGGTTCCACTGATCGATTGGATGCGGGCCCAGCCGCATTCCGAGACGGTCTACTGGGCGGGGCGCGAAGAGGCGCGCACGGTGGCGGCGGTGGGTGCTGCGGACGTGGTGGCGAGTACGGCGGCCCCGGTGGATTACGACGCGCTGGGCGCCACTCTGGAGGCGCGGCTCCGCGGCGCGGCGCCTGCGGTGCGCTACTACGGGGGCGTGCGCTTTGATGCGGCACAGCCCTCTGCCACCGACCGCCCGGACCGCCGCTGGACTCCGTTTGGCACCTACCGCTTTGTGCTACCGCGCTTTGAGTTGGTCTCTACGGAGACGGACCTGCGCCTGGTGTGCAATCTTGTACGCCCCCGAGACACGCGCCGCACGGAGGCGGTGCGGGAACGGCTGAAGGCACTCGCGCTGCCAAGCCCTGAGGAGCGGCCCCCGCTGCCCCGGCCCTACCACCGCCAAAATGTCCCGAATCATGAGGGGTGGACCGACATGATCCGCTGGGCGCTCGACGCCATCCAGGACGAGTCTTTAGACAAGGTGGTGCTGGCGCGGCGGGTTACCCTCGCGCTGCGCGACTCCATGGATCCCCTTCTGGTGCTGAACCACCTGGAGACCGCCACGCCGGGCTGTTATCACTTTGCCCTGCGGCCCACGGATGGGCCGGCCTTCGTGGGAGCGTCGCCGGAGCGCCTCTTTCGGCGAGACCGGCGGCACGTTACAAGCGAAGCGGTGGCGGGCACGCGGCCCCGTGGCCAGACGGAGGCGGAGGACCGGGCGCTCCGTGCCGAGCTTCTGCAGAGTCCCAAGGAGCGTCGCGAGCATGCGTTCGTCGAGGACGCCATCCGCACCCATCTCCAAACGGTGTGTCACGGGCCGATTTGTAGCCCCCACGGCACGGGCGAACTGGCCCTGGCACGTGGGCGGCATCTCCACTCCCGGCTCACTGGCACCCTCCGTCCCGAAACCACGACCACCGACCTGCTCAAGGTGCTGCACCCGACCCCTGCTGTTGGGGGCGTGCCCACTGAGAAGGCTGTGGCGGCCATCCGGGCGCAGGAGCCTTTCGACCGCGGGTGGTATGCGGGGCCCGTGGGATGGATGGGGCGCGAGGCTGCTGAGTTTGCGGTGGGCATCCGGGCCGGCCTGGTGGAAGAATCCCAGATTGCGCTGTTCTCCGGGGCCGGCATCGTGGACGGCTCCACGCCGGATCGCGAGTGGGAAGAGATCGAGCAGAAAATTGGGGACTTTGCCGCCATCATGGGGGTCGTCGACTCGGACACAGCCTCCGTCTAATCCCCACGAGCCGGTGCAAGATGCTGGGCATTCGTCGATGAGAGGGTCTTCGTTGAAGAGAGGCTCCTTCCCCTCAGGATCTCGCCGGGACTGTCGCATGAATCACCGCCGCGTCCGTGCCTGATCGCTTCTCCGTCCTCGACGCACCGAACCGCACTTATCTCTGGACCCAGATGCTCGTTGAGGAGCTGGTCCGGAATGGGGTCGATGCCTTTTTCGTCGCGCCCGGCTCCCGATCGACGCCGCTAACCGTTGCCGCGGCCCGCCACCCCGAGGCCCGAACGGTGCTGCACGTGGACGAGCGGGGCAACGCGTTCGCGGCGCTTGGCTGCGGGCGCGCCACGCAGACGCCCGCGGCCTGGATTACCACCTCCGGCACCGCCGTCGCCAACGGACTGCCCGCCGTCGTGGAGGCCTCCGTGGACGGCGTTCCCTTGCTTCTCCTGACCGCCGACCGCCCGCCCGAGCTGCGCGACACTGGCGCCAACCAGACGATTGATCAGGTCAAGATCTTCGGCGACTACGTGCGCTGGCAGGTGGACGTCCCGCCTCCGTCCGACAAGATCGACCCGGCGTACGTCCTGACCACGGCCAACCAGGCGGTGCACCGCACGACACGCACCCCCGCCGGACCCGTGCACGTAAACTGCATGTTTCGCAAGCCCCTGGAGCCAGTGGAAGCGGAGGAATCCCTGTCGGTCTCCGCGTCGGTGACCGCGTGGGCCGCGGGCACCGATCCGTACACGCAGTACCCGACGCCCGTCTCCACCCCTCCGGGTCCGGAGGCGCAGGCGCTGGCCGAATCGCTCGGGGGCACCGAGAAGGGGCTCGTCGTGGCGGGGCGCCTCGACAGTGCCGCCGCGGCGGACGCCACGCAGCGCCTCGCGTCGCACCTGGGCTGGCCGCTCGTGCCCGACATCACCTCCCGGTGTCGGCGGGGCGGAGGGCAGGCGGGGCGTGTGCCGTTTGCCGACCTCGTACTGACGTCCGCGGCCTTCCGCGAGGCCCACGCGCCGGAAGCGGTGCTGCAGGTGGGGGGACGGTTCGCGTCGAAACGACTGCGCCTCTTCCTCCGCGACTGCGCGCCGCAGACCTGGGCCGTGGCGCGCCCGAGTCCGTCCCGCATCGACCCGGACCACCGCGTCACGCACCACATCGAGGCCGACGTGCCGGCGTTTGCCGACGCGCTCATCGCCCGGCTCGACGACGGAGGCGGGGCGACCGACTGGCGGCGTGCCTGGATGACTGCAAGCGACCGGGCCGGGGCTGTCGTGCAAACACACGCGGATGAGACCGATACGCTCACCGAGCCCCTAACCGCGACGCTCCTCAGCGATGCGTGTCCGACGGACCACGCGCTCGTGGCGGCCAGCAGCATGCCGGTGCGCGACCTAAACCGCCACGGCGCTGTTGAGGGTGCGGCCGGACCCACGTACGCCAACCGAGGCGCGAGTGGCATCGATGGCACCGTGGCCACCGCCGCAGGCGTTGCCACGGGCCGCGGCGGCCCCGTCACGCTCCTCATCGGCGATCTTGCCCTCTGGCACGACCTCAACGGCCTCGCCCTCCTCCAGGACCGCCCGGTGGTCGTGGTGGTCGTTAACAACGACGGCGGCGGCATCTTCCACTTTCTCCCAATCCGGGAGCACGACGACTTCGATCCGTACTTCACGACGCCCCACGGGCGCACCTTCGAAGACGCGGCGGTAACCTTCGGCCTTCCCTATCACCGGCCCGAAACGCCCTCAGCCTTTCGGGCTGCGTACGACCAGGCGTGTCAGTCCGGCGGGTCCGTGCTGATCGAGGTGCAGACCGACCGCGAGGCCAACCGGCGGGTGCATGAAGAACTGGAAGAAGGAATTGCGGCGGAGGTAGGGGCTGAACCCGGAGGATGAGTCTCTCAGTCGAGGATCAGCCGCTGGTCCACAGGAAAGGGCTCCGCGTCACCAATCCCCACCTCACCAGACGCCTCGTGGGTCGGATTGAGCAGGTGGTTGTAACTGCAGGGCACGACGACCGACGGGACCCGACGCGCCCTTCGACCTTGCTCGCCAGCTCAGTCGAGAGGCCGGCCTCGATCAATTTCAGCAGGCCGGACAGCTCCGTTTCTTCGAGTTGGGGGAGGGATTGGGGCGACGACGCTGGGACCGACGGAGCGGGCACGGCTGAAGGCTCAGTTCGCAGTCTGTCATCGAAGCATCGACACAGTGCGTGGACCGAGAGAACGCAGTGGTGTTACCTCTGAAGTCCTCTTCCTCCACACATCCAGACTTCCAAACGTTCACCCCTCCGTCCGCTCCCGGTACACCGCTTCGATGCAGGCGGACAGCGAAAGCGCCCAGTCAAAATTGAACGCCTCGAAGCCTTCCAGGACCTTCGTCTGCTTCATCTCCTGGAGCGAAGCGCCCGCCTGGCGCTGCTGGGTGACGTACTCGTTGAGGGCCTCCAGGAAATTGCGCATCACCAGCAGGTCCTCCCGCCCGCCCGTCACGCCAAACTCGGGGTTGCCGTGGCCGTGGATGACGATCGTGTCGTCGTCGAGCGCGTCGTGGATCGTGTTGAGCTGCGCGATCCAGTTCTTCGAATCCGCTCCGCCCGCCACGTCGATGAACGGGTAGGCGCGGTTAAAGACGAGGTCGCTCACGTGGACGACGTTGGCATTCTCGAAGACGCTGATCGCGTCGCCCCCGGTGTGCGCCGGGCCGCGGTAGCGAAGCGTGATCGTTTCGTCGCCGACGCTCTCGCTCCATGTGTTCTCGAACGTGTCCGTCGGGTAGGTCTTCTCGTCGGTCGCACCGTCGTCGGCGGACGGTCGCATGAGGTCGGGGACATTGGCGTGGGCGACAATGCGGTCGGTGTACTGGGCAAAGACGCCGTTGCCGCCCACGTGGTCGCCGTGGTGGTGCGTGTTGACGACCATCGCGAGCGGGCTGTCGGACCGCTCGCGGAGGCCGCTCCAGCAGTCGGGTGCCGATTTAGGATACTGCGTGTCGACCACCACGAGGCCGTCGTCCGTCACCAGCCAGCCGATGGTGCCCCCGCGCTGCGTGAAGGTGCCTACGCCGCGGCGAAGGGCCGTGAACCCGTCTGCCCGGGTCAGCTTCGAGGCGATGGAGGACGCGAGGGGGGCGGCGGCAACGGCCGCGCCGAGCTGTTTGAGAAAGGTTCGGCGAGAACGCATGGGGCGGGAAAATCTGTGAACCGGAGACGCCCCGCTCAACGTACAGGTCGGGCCGTTTGATTGCCAGACGCACCCGGTCCGACGCCCCCAAGCCGCCAAGACCATGCTCCATCGTCACACATTCGGCGCGCCGGAGCGCCCGCCTCTCTGTTTCCTGCATGGATTCATGGGCTCGTCGGCGGACTGGGCGCCGATCGTGCAGGCCCTGGAGGACGACTTTCACGGCCTGACGATCGACCTGCCGGGCCACGGCGAGTCGCTCAATCGGCCCAAGAAGGCGTATTCGGTTGCGGGGGCGGCGGAGGCTGTGGTGGAGGGGCTCGACGCCGACGGCATCGATTCCTGCACGCTCGTCGGCTACTCGATGGGCGGCCGCGTGGCCCTCTCGCTGGCCCTCCGCCACCCCGATCGGGTCGATCGGCTCGTCCTCGAATCCGCGTCGCCGGGGCTGCGGACTGAGCCGGAGCGTGCGGAGCGGCGCACGGTGGATGCGGAGCGGGCCGCCCGGATTGAAGACGACCTGGAGGCGTTCCTGGCAGACTGGTACCGCCTGCCGCTGTTCGGGTCGCTCGCCCGTCACGACCTGATCGACGAGATGGTGCGAACTCGTAGCACAAACGATCCGCAGGAACTGGCCCGGGCGCTCCAGGGACTGAGCCCGGGGCGACAGACGCCGTTCTGGGATCGGCTCGATGAAATCGACTGCCCGACGCTGGTGCTCACCGGCGCGCTCGACGACAAGTACACCGCCATCACGAAGGAGGCGGCGGCCCGGATCGAGACGGCGTGTCGTGTCGTTGTCCCGAAGGCCGGACACAACGTCCACGCGGAGCGCCCGGCGGCCTTCCTGGACGTGCTCCACTCCTTTCTCCCCGAGACGGCGGAATAGCGGGTTTCCCCTCCATTGCCCTGAACGCGTTGCTACCGATGAGCGAGTCGCTGACCACCGATACCAGCCCCCTGCGCGTGTGGCTGTGGGCCGCCCGCCCCAAAACGCTTGGCGCGGCCGTGGCGCCCGTGCTGGTGGGAACGGGGATGGCTGTGGAGGCGGGCATGTGGCACCCGGCCTCGGCAGCGCTGGCGCTCGTGGGCGCCGTGCTCATTCAGGTCGGCGTCAACTACCACAACGACTACGCCGACTACGTGCAGGGCGCCGACACTGAGGATCGGGTGGGGCCGCTGCGCGTCACGCAGGCGGGGCTCGTGGCGCCGGAGACGATGCGGCGGGCGACGATTTTTGTGTTCGGGCTGGCGGTGGTGAGCGGGCTCTACCTCATTGTGCGCGGCGGATGGCCCATTCTTGTCGTCGGCCTCGCGTCGATCGGAGCGGCGATCTGGTACACCGCCGGGCGCTACTCGCTCGCGACCCTGGGGCTGGCCGACCTGTTTGTTTTTGTCTTTTTTGGCCCCGTGGCGGTGGGCGGCACCTATTACGTGCAGGCCCTGTCGCTGCCCCCGGACGTGATTGTCGCGGGGGCGGGGCCGGGGCTGCTGTCGATCGCCATTCTGCTGGTCAACAATGTGCGCGACGTGGCCGAGGACCGCGTGGCACGCAAGCGAACACTCGTGGTGCGCTTCGGGCGCCGCGTCGGGGTTGTCGCGTACGGCCTCTGTGTGGTGGGGGCCCTCATGCTGCCGGCCGTCCTGGCCCTCGGCCCCTCCGGCCTCCCCCCGCGTCCGTGGGCGGCCCTGCCGCTCGCGCTGCTCCCACTGGCCATCCAGCCGATCCGTACGATGGCCTCGACGACCGATCCGGAGCGCCTCAATCCGCTGCTGGGGGCGACGGGGCGCATCCTCCTCCTATGGGCCGTTCTGTTTAGCATTGGCTGGAACCTCTGACTCCCTTTTCGCACGCGTGAAGATTTCGACGGTCGACCTCTACCGGTACGAACTGCCCCTCACGGCCCCGTTGCAGCTGGGTGCCTCGACCGTAGCGCATCGGCGGGGGGGGCTGCTGCGGATCCGCACCGAGCAGGGGGCCACGGGGTGGGGAGACGCGGCGCCTCTCCCGGGTTTCAGCAGCGAGTCGCTGGCGGACGTGATCGCCCATGCGCGGGCCGTTGTGCCGAGGTGGATCGGCACGGAGCTCGCGGGCCCTGGAGCGGACCGTACGCGTTTCTGGCAAGCCCTCCCGTTGGGAGGCGACGCGCCGCCCTCGTTCTGCTTCGCGACGGAGAGTGCCCGGGTGGACCTGTTCGCCGCAACCCGCGGACTGTCTGTGCCGGAGGGATTGGAGGCCCTCCGCTCGGACGAAGAGAACGGGGCTCCGTCCGCCCCCCGCCCGACGGTCGGGCTGAACGCCCTGATCACCAATCTGCTGGAGGAGGGTCCCGAACAGGCGCGGCAGTGCCGCGAGCGGGGGTATCGGGCCGTGAAGGTGAAGGTGGGCCGCGCGCCGCTGGACCGAGAGGTCGACGCGCTTCGGCGGGTGCGGGCGGAACTGGGGGCGGCGATCGCGCTCCGGGCCGATGCCAACCGGGCCTGGTCGGTGGGGGAGGCGGTGGCGTTTGCGGAGGCGACCCGCGAGCTGGACGTGGCGTACGTAGAGGAGCCCCTGGCCTCTCCGAGTCGCCTTGCGGAGCTCGCGGCACAAACCGATCTGCCCATTGCCCTCGACGAGACGACCCGCGAGGCCGGGCCGGAGGTTCTCCGCGACGGTCCGCCCGTGCGCGCGGTGGTTCTCAAGCCCACGCTCCTCGGTCTACGGGAGGCGCAGGCGTGGTCCCGCGCCGCGACGGCACAGGGCAGCCTCCCCGTTCTCAGTGCCTCGTACGAATCGGGGGTCGGGCTTCGCATGCTCGTGGCGCTGGCCGCCGTCGGGCCAGACGTGCCCGTGGGGCTCTCCACGTACGACCGCCTCGCCACCGACGTGCTCCAGCCCCCGCTCCCGATGGAGGGCCCGACGATCGACGTTGCGCCCGTCGTTGATCCACGGGGAGCCATCGACGCAGACCGCCTCGACCGCCTCGACGCCTTCTCGGCCTGACTCCCGTTTATGCCTGACGGCCCCCATGCCCCGTGTCCCATTCATCGCCACGCCCAGGCGCGGCCCGATGCCCTGGCCCTGTGGTCGCCCGAGCGACGGTGGACCTACGCGGAGCTCGACGCGGCCATTGCGGCAACCTGTGGGCGACTCCAAACCGCCGAGATGCCGGGCGAGATGCCGGGCGAGAGCCGGGTTGCGATTCGGCTTCGTCGGGGGCCCGACTTTGTGATTCTACTGTGGGCGCTGTGGCGGACCGGGCACGTGGCCATGCCCCTTAGCACGCGTCTGCCCGCCGCGGAGGCCCGGCGCACCGCGCAGCGGATGGGGGCGTCCTGTCTCGTCACTCGCGATGCAGCCCTGGTGGGAAGGGAGACGGGCGCCCTCCACACGGAGTCCCCCGATCGGTTCGTGAAGCGGGAGGGAAAGGGAGAGCCCCGCCCAAGTCCACGGCCGATTCATCGACGGGCCACCCTCGTCTTTACCTCGGGCAGCACAGGCACGCCGAAAGCGGTGCTCCACTCGTGGGCAAACCACCTGTACAGCGCCAAGGGGTCCAACGCCAACCTGCCGCTGCACCCCGGCGACCGATGGCTCTTATCGCTGCCGCTCTACCACGTCGGCGGGCTCGCCATCCTCGTGCGGTGCGCACTGGCCGGGGCCGCCGTCGCGGTGCCGGACCGAGACGCGTCCCTCTCGGCCACGCTGGGCGCGACTGGTGCTACGCACGCGTCCCTCGTCGCCACGCAGCTTCGGCGTCTCCTGGAGGCCCGAGAGGCGCTGCCGCGTCGGGTGCGCGGACTGCTGTTGGGGGGCGGGCCCTTGCCGGAAGGGCTCCTGCGGCGGGGGCACACCCGCGGCTGGCCGCTGCTCACCAGTTACGGCTCCACCGAGATGGCCTCGCAGATCACCACCACGGCCCCCGGCGCCCCGCTCTCCACCCTGCGAACGGCCGGACGCTGCCTCCCCTACCGCCGCCTGCGGATCGACGCTGAGGGTCACATCCTCGTGACGGGGCGCACCTTGTGCGTCGGGGTTGTGGAAAAAGAGCAGCAGTCCGACCCACGCACGCACGGATGGTACCGTACGGGCGACCTTGGACGCGTCGATGCGCAAGGCCGCCTGCACGTTGTGGGCCGTGCCGACCGGCGGTTCATCTCGGGTGGAGAGAACATCCAGCCGGAAGAGCTGGAGGCGGCGCTCGAACGGAGCGACCGGATTGCCCGCGCTGTCGTGGTGCCGGTTCCAGATCCGGAGTATGGCCGCCGTCCCGTCGCGTTTCTTCGAACGACGGAGGGATCTCTGCCTGAAAGGTGGCGCGACCGCTTGCGTGCCGAGCTGCCTTCCTTCAAGGTGCCCGACGCGGCGTATCCCCTCCCCGAAACGGCGACGGAGGGACGAATGAAGGTGGACCGGGCAGACCTGATTCGGAGGGCCCAACACTTGCACGATCGTTCGGCGGACGCCGAAAGCGACGCGTAGGGATCACCAATGTGCCCTTGCATTCCGCGCCGGCGGTGATTTGATTGAGTGATCCAGTCGGGCGGCATCCTCCCCGAGGACAGTCTGGATCTCCAGTTTTCCTCTTTTCCATTTTGGAAGCGCTTCCGAACTATGAAAACCTCCCTTCCGGTTCACGACGTCCCCCCATTTCAGGCGGATCGTGTTGCCCTTCGGCCCCTGCAACTCCAGAACATTCACACGCATTTTCGCTGGAACAACGATCCTGAGTTAAACCGCCTGGATAGCGAGGTGCCCTATGAGGAAGAGTCGTTCGGCGCGTTCAAAACCCGGTTCGAGCAGATGTGCGACACGCCGTCTCCCTCGCACCGAAATTTCGAAATCCACGCCCGCGACGACGAGCAGCTCATCGGCGTTGCCTTTGCGACGAATATCAGCGCTCACAACCGGCATGCACGCATCGGGGTGACCATTGGGGACCGCGACTACTGGGGGCGCGGCTACGGGCGTACCTCGATGGAGCTTTTGCTTGCGTTCTGTTTTGACGCGCTCGAGCTCCACCGCGTAAGTGCTGAGGTGTTCGAATACCACACGGCATGGCGGGATCTGGTAGAAGGAATGGGCTTCCGGCGCGAGGGTGTTCTCCGCGAGCACCTGTGGCGCGACGGGCAGTACTGGGACAAAGAGGTCTACGGTCTGCTAAAGACCACCTTCCAGGCCTCGGCACTGGAGGTGGACCCGCGTCCCCTGGCGGGCATGGAGGAGTGAGGTGGGCCGTACAAGGAGAGGCGCTGTTGCCAAACGCCGTCCGCAGCTGCCCGGTCGGCTCCGCTCACTCGCAGCTCGCCTGACGGATCCATTCGGGCGCTGGCCAAGTGAAATAGTGCGCAACGGCCATCTCCTGCGACTCACTGCAGCTCCGCATGCACGGCGTATTTTTTGACCAAGTACGTTCGGCCGTCCTGGCCGGAGTTCTTGTTCTGGGAGTGTTGTGGGGGGGGCAGGGGTGCGAGCGCCGCGCACGGTCACCGGCCGCTGGGACGAGCGATGCCTCGGCCGGCCCTCGCCCGACGCACGTAAGCTGGGAAGCGACGTTCACCCTCACGGAGGGCGGTCAGCCTCGCGCCGTCTTGCGGGCACCCCGCATGGAACAGTACCGTACGTCCGACAGCAGTTACTCGGTCTGGCGCGCCCCGGACGATACTGCGCGGGTGCACGTGTACCTTTTTGGTGAGGCGGGCGACTCCTCGGCGACTGTGGGGGCGGACAGCCTGGTGTTCCAAGACGAGGAGGGCCGCATGGATGCGTACCACAACGTGGTGGTGACGACCCAGACGCAAAAGCGGCTGCGCACCGAGCACCTAATCTGGCGGCAGAGCCGCCGGACCCTCCAGACGCGGCGGTTTGTGCGCATTCGCACTCCCACAGAGGTGGTGCAGGGCAATGGGCTGGTGGCGGAGGAGGACCTGGAGACCTATCAACTGGGGCGGTTCTCGGCGGAGGTGGACGTGGAGGAGACGGAGGACACCGACCGATGAACGGTGGACACTGGAGCGGTCCGTTCTGTGATACGTGGCGGGGCCGGCGCGGTGTCTGGTCGGGGAGAAATGGAACCCTGCTTCGGCTGCTTTGGTGTAGAAGAACGCCCGGCTGCGTCCCCAGCGGCGCCGTTGCTACACGTGCCGACTCGTCACCAAGCGTCCGCGTATGATCGCCCTCTATAACACCTGCGCGCGCAATTGGGCGGGGCGACGGCTCCTTCTGCTCGGGATCGTCCTTTTGGGAGGGGGGTGGGCCAGCGGAATAGGAGCACGGGCACAGGCGGTCCCCGACACGGCCGCGGGGGTGGAGCCCGCCGCCCCTGCGCCGCTCCCAATGGGGGAGGTTGTGCCGTCGGCGCCGGACACGACGGAGCGGGCTTTTGTGGAGGCCGACTCCCTGAGCACAGTTCGGCGGGGCGGGGAGCGGCTCCAAGAGTTGTTTGGAAACGTGTTTGTGCGACAAGACACCACCCGGCTTCGGTCGCGCTACGCCCTGCGATACCTGGAGCGCGAAGAACTGCTCTTTGTGGGCGACGTGGTGATTTACGAACGGGGTGACACCTTGCGGGCGGATACGGTGCGCTACGACCGCGCGACCGAAGTGGGACGGGCCCGGGGACGAGTCCGGCTGGCCAACGGAGACGTCACGGTGCGGTCGGACCGAGCCACATACTACGCCTCCGAAAAGCGATCGGTGTTCCCCGACAGTGTCACACTCATCGATAGCACCCGCGTGCTGCGGGCAGCCTCCGGAACGTACTGGTCCGACGAGGAACGCGCGGTATTCGGGGGCGGGGTCCGTCTCACCGAGCCGGGCACCCTGCTGCAGTCCGACTCGCTTACCTATTACCGTGCCCGCGGGCGCTCCATTGCACGGGGCAACGTTTTTATCAATCGGCGCGGAGATCGGGGAGGGCGGGGCGACACGACGGGGGCCGAGGCGCCCACTGATTCCAGCCGCTCCGGAAGTCGCACGTATCTGTTTGGGGACTGGGTGGACAACCAGGAGCAGCGCCGGTACAGCCGGATGGAAGGCCGGGCTCTGCTGGTGCGAGTGGGCACAGACTCGTCCGGCGCGCCCACCGATACCCTGGTGGTGGCGGCGCGCCGACTGGAGGCCTTTCGCACCGATACGCATCGTCGGCTCGTGGCCGTCGATTCGGTGCGCATCTGGCAGCCGCGCCTCTCAGCCGTGGCCGACTCGGCAGTGTACGATCGGGTGGTGAGCACCACCCCTGCGGAGCCGTCAGACTCGACGCGCCTCCCCATCGATACCGTGCGTCCTGCCTTAGACTCGGTGGCCCGTGCGAGCCGCCCATCGGGGACGGAGGAGAGCGTTCCGCAATCCACAGCCCCGTCCCGCGACACATTGTCCCCATCCGCAGCGTCGCCCGCCCGCCCCGCGTGGGCCACCCGCCGCTGGGCCACCCCCGTTGCCCGGGCCGATAGTGCCCTTCCCCTCGAAGACACGCGTCTGTTTCGGAGCCCCGTCACCTGGTTCGAGGGCAGTCAAGTATGGGGCAGTTCCATCCGCGTCCGTGCTCGCAACCGCCAGCCCGATACCGTCTTTGTTCGGGGGTCGGCGTTTGCCGCACGGCGGGACTCCGCCCTCAACCGCATCCAGCAGCTCAAGGCGCGTCACCTGGCCGCCGTTTTCCGGGCCGACTCGCTGCGCCGCATCCGCGCCCGCCCCAATGCGCAGGCCATCCGGTTTCTGGCAACCCAGGACGATTCCCTGAACGGGGCCGCGCGGACGTCCGGCGACCGCATCGACCTTCGCTTCAGGGGCGGGGCCGTTCGTCGCATTCGCGTTGTGGGCGGCACAGAGACGACCTACTACCGAAAACCGACGAACATCCCGGATCCCTTTCAGCTCGACGGCTTTCAATGGACGCCGGATCGGCGCCCCACCCGGCGCCTGCTGTTCCGCGACGCCCGGGTGCGCCAACGGCTCGACCTGCGTCCTCCGCCGCAGCCTGTGCCGTCCGACTCCCTCCCGCGTGCCGTCCAGCCCACGAGGAGCCGACGCCGGTAGGGACCCACACCCGAGGCACGGGGGACGTCCCTCTCCGTGCGTTCTCTTCGTCCCCATTCCCCAGACGCCCCGCCTCGTCGTTCATGAGTCACATACAGGGACCGCCCACGTCCGACGACACATCCACCCTCACGGCGCACCACCTGACGAAGCGGTACAACCAGCGTGCCGTCGTAGATGATGTGAGCCTGACGGTACAGCAGGGTGAGATTGTCGGGCTGCTCGGCCCCAACGGGGCCGGCAAAACCACAACCTTCCACATGATTGTGGGCATGACGCGCCCCGACGACGGCACCATTGCCCTCAACGACGATGACATTACGCGCCTGCCCATGTACAAGCGAGCCCGGCGGGGCGTGGGCTACCTCGCCCAGGAAACGTCCGTCTTTCGAGAGCTGACCGTGGAGGACAACCTGCACGCTGTCCTCGAATTTCAATCCATGGACAGAGCGGAGCGCACAGCCCGTGTCGAAACGCTGATCGACGAGTTTGGTCTGGACCGCGTACGCAGCTCTCAGGGCTACGAGCTCTCCGGCGGAGAGCGCCGCCGCACTGAAATTGCGCGGGCACTCTCCACGCGCCCGCGCTTTCTTCTGCTCGATGAACCCTTTGCCGGAGTCGACCCCATTGCCGTCGAGGACATCCAGAGCATCGTGGCAGGGCTGCAAGAACGGGGGATTGGTGTGCTCATCACCGACCATAATGTTCACGAGACACTTGCAATCACGGACCGTGCGTACTTATTATACGAGGGACAAATCTTAAAACACGGCACCGCGGAGGAGCTTGCGGCCGATCCGGAAGTGCGTCGGCGGTATCTGGGCGAAAAGTTTTCTCTGGATCGCTATTGATGCGCCGACATCAGTCGTCGGCAGAGTGCGCACCTCTTGTCTGTACGGCACAGGCCTTATGGACGTTGCGGCGGGGGGACTGCTGCGGGACGACCGCCCATCATTTCTTTGGTCAAACCCATTCACACGCATATGTGCGGCATTGTAGGATACATCGGCAACAAAGAGGCAGACGACCTTCTTCTCACTGGCCTGAAGCGTCTGGAATACCGGGGATACGACTCGGCAGGGCTCGCCACGGTAAGGGGCGGGCACCTGCACGTTCAGAAGCAGGAGGGGAAGGTGGACGATCTGCGAAACAGCCTCAACGGGACGCCCATGGCGGGGAGTACGGGCATCGGGCACACGCGCTGGGCCACCCACGGGGCGCCCAACGACGTGAATGCGCACCCGCACGTCAGCTCGGACGGCGCGTTCGCGCTGGTGCACAACGGCATCATCGAGAATCATGGCGTCATTAAAGAGCAGCTTCAGGACGAGGGCTACGCGTTTCAGAGCGAGACCGACACCGAGGTCCTGGTCAAGCTCATCGAAGAGGTGAAGCGGGAGACCGACCTGTCGCTTCCCGAGGCGGTGCGGCAGGCCCTCACACAGGTGGTGGGCGCGTACGGCATTGCGGTCGTGTCGGGGGAGGATCCGGATCTGCTGATTGCGGCCCGCAACGGGAGCCCGCTCATCATGGGCGTGGGCGAGGGCGAGTACTTCCTGGGGTCCGATGCGGCACCGCTCGTGGAGCACACGCGGCAGGTGGTGTACCTCGAGGATGGCGAGATGGCCACGCTGCGCCGCTCGGGGTATGAGGTGACGACCATCGAGAACGAGCCGCTCGAAAAGGAGGTGCACGAGCTGGAATGGTCGCTCGGAGAGATTGAGAAGGGCGGCTACGACCACTTCATGCTGAAAGAGATTATGGAGCAGCCCGATGCCTTGGAGGATGCGATGCGCGGCCGGGTGCGCCCCGCCGACAACCAGATTCACCTGGGCGGGCTTCATAACCACTGGGACCAGCTGCGCGACGCGGACCGGGTGGTGATTGCGGCCTGCGGGACATCGTGGCACGCGGCCCTGGTGGGCGAGTACCTGATTGAGTCGGCGGCCCGTGTGCCGGTGGAGGTAGAGTATGCGAGCGAGTTCCGGTATCGCGACCCGATCCTGCGCGACGGCGACGTGGTGCTTGTTATTTCGCAGAGTGGAGAGACGGCGGATACGCTCGCGGCGGTGCGGGAGGCACACAGCCAGGGGGTGCCGTGCTTCGGCATCTGCAACGTCGTGGGCTCCACCATTGCGCGCGAAACGGACGCGGGCGTCTACCTCCACGCCGGTCCCGAGATCGGCGTGGCCTCCACCAAGGCCTTTACCGCACAGGTAACGGTGCTGTCGATGATTGCCCTCAAGCTGGCGCAGGGCCAAACGCTTTCGCGGGCCGAATTTGCGGACAACCTGCGGGCGCTGGCAGGCGTCCCCGACCAGGTGCGGCGCGTGCTCGAGGCCAGCAACGGTGCGCTCCGCTCCATGGCCCACACCTACCGCTACGCCTCCAACTTCTTGTATCTGGGGCGCGGATACAACTTCCCGGTGGCGCTGGAGGGGGCGCTCAAGCTCAAGGAGATCTCCTACATCCACGCCGAGGGCTACCCGGCCGCCGAGATGAAGCATGGCCCCATCGCCCTCATCGACCGCTCCATGCCGGTCGTCTTCATCGCCATGAAGGACAGCACCTACGACAAGGTGCTGTCCAACATCGAGGAGGTGGCGGCGCGCGAGGGATCGGTCATCGCGATTACGGACGACAAGGACCCGGAGCTGGAGAACCTTTGCGAGGCGGTGGTGGAAATTCCGCAGACCAAGGAGTTTCTCTCGCCGCTCCTTACCGTTATTCCGCTGCAGCTGTTGTCCTACCACATTGCCGTTCTGCGCGGGTGCCACGTGGATCAGCCCCGCAATCTCGCCAAGAGCGTCACGGTGGAATAGTGCGGCGGTGAACCTGTACAGGAGCGGCTCGTTTCCCAAAGGCTATGCTGTCTCCCTCACCTGCTCCCCGCCCGCATGATTGAACGCGAAAAGCTTGACAAGGTAAAGCGCCGTTTCGAAGAGGTCGAAAGCCTCATGGCGGATCCCGAGGTGGCCACCAACCCGGACCGCATGCAAGAGCTGGGGCAGGAGCACAGCCGACTTGAGGAGGTAGTCGCAGCGATTGATCGCTACGAGCGACTGCAAGACGAGCGGGCGGAGCTGCAAGAGATGGTGCAGGCAGAGAGTGGTGAGATGGAGGACCTCGCACGTACAGAGCTGAGCGCGCTAAACGACCGGCTGCCGGCGGTGGAGGAGGACCTCCGGACAAAGCTCATTCCGAAGGACCCCGAGGACGAGAAGAACGCGATCGTGGAGATCCGAGCCGGGGCGGGCGGGGACGAGGCGGCACTCTTTGCGGGCGATTTGTTTCGTCTCTACACCCAGTACGCGAAGCAGCACGACTGGACATACGAGCTCATCGATGCGTCTCCCGGCACGCAGGGGGGCTTCCGCGAGGTGATTTTTGGGGTCAAGGGAGAAGACGTATTCGGCACGATGAAGTACGAGGCAGGGGTGCACCGGGTACAGCGCGTGCCCGAGACCGAATCGAGCGGCCGCATCCACACGTCGGCGGCCACCGTGGCGGTGCTGCCGGAGGCGGAGGAGGTGGATGTCAACATCAACCCGAGCGACCTTACGATCGAAACGTTCAAGTCGACTGGCCCCGGCGGGCAGTCCGTCAACACGACCGACTCGGCGGTGCGCATTAAGCACGCGCCCTCGGGGGTGGAGGTGTCGTGCCAGGACGAGAAGAGCCAGCATAAGAACCGTGCGAAGGCGATGCGTGTGCTGCGCTCCCGCGTATACGAAAAGAAGCGCGAAGAGCAGCGGGCGGAGCGCGAGGAAGCACGGCGCTCGATGGTGGGCAGTGGCGATCGCTCGGCCAAGATCCGCACCTACAACTTCCCGCAGGACCGCGTGACGGACCATCGGCTGGAGGGGGGACAGAAGAATCACTCGCTCCAAACGATTATGGACGGAGCGCTCGACCCCATCATCGATGCCCTCCGTGCGGAGGAGAACGCCGAAAAGCTGGCAAACTTGTAGGGCGCATCGCGCAATGTGTATCGCGTAGTGCATGGTGCGCAATCGGGCAGCGGATTACGCACTACGACATATGCAACAGACATCCTGCTTCGAGTGGCAGACTGATTCGAGACCTCTGGCTCTTGGTCGGTGGGGGCCTCTCCCGCCCCCCCTAATCCTCACTCCGTTTTCAATCCGGACCTGCGACCTCACGCCCAGGGGTTCGTACGTAGAAATTGAGTATATTTCCCTGCTCCTCCGCACACCGGCCGCCGTCGGTGTTCTACGAGGGGCATGATCATTCTCATTCCACAGGGATCCGCGCACGCATTATGGCACAGAAATATCAGTACGAACTCACGTACGTCATCAGTGGGGTCGTGAAGCAAAACCAGGTGGACGACATCGTCCGCAAGGTGAACCATCTCATCGAGAGCAACAACGGAGACGTGTTGGAAGTCGACGAGTGGGGCAACGAGCGCCTCTCGTACGAGATTAACCGCAAGCGCAGCGGCTACTACGTGAATATGTATTTTCAGGCGCCCGGAACGCTCATTGAGCGCCTTGAGCGCGAGCTGAAAATGAACGATGATGTGCTGCGATACCTGACCCTGCGCATGGACGCGAAGATGAAGCGCCACTATGAGCAGCGGAAAAAGCGTCGCGCACAGGAGGCCGCCGAAGAGGCAGAAGCGTCCGACGACGAGTAGCCCCCTGTACCGCATCTTCCTTCCCGACCCAACGCTTTCGACCCGATGGCTGACCAAAACGACGTTGATTACGAGCATCTCGAATACGTAGACTACAAGGACACGGAGTTCCTGGAGCAGTTCATCAACAACCAGGGCAAGATTCTTCCCCGTCGCGTGACGGGCGTACCGGCTCGCGTGCAGCGCCAGATTACGACGGCGATCAAGCGAGCCCGCCACCTCGCCCTGCTTCCGTACGTTTCCGAGTCCATCCGGTAGCCGACGCCGGCCGAACTGTCTCCCCCCCTTTACCCACCTGATTGCATCATGCAGATTATTCTACTCGACGACGTGGAGCACCTTGGCGAAAAAGGGGACATCCACGACGTGGCCGACGGATACGGCCGCAACTACCTCATTCCGCAAGGCCTCGCCCGTGTTGCGACCGACGGGGCCATTCGCCAGCTCCGCGATGAGCAACGCCAGCAGGCCCGCAAAGAGGCGGCCAAGCAGGAACAGTCCGAAGAGCTCAAGCGCGAGCTTGAGGACATGCAGGTGGTCTTTACGGCGAAGGTGGGTGAAGACAACCGCATCTTCGGCACAGTGACCACGCAGCAAATCGCGGTGGAGCTCTCCAACCGCGGGTTCAGCATCAACCGTCGCGACATTGAGCTCAACGACGACATCCGCTTCGTAGGCGCCTACACGGCGAGCATTGACCTGGGGCACGGCGTTTCGGCTACGCTCGACATCCAGGTGATCCCGGAATCTGGGTGATGTGCAGCAGCGTGGGGCGCAGAGCAAGACTGTCCTGCAGCGGAGAGGCGGCGGCCCCGCTGCGCGACGGTCCCTTTCGCGACGGTCCCTTTCGCGACGGTCCCCCGCGCGACGGTCCCCCGCGCGACGTGCCCTTGGCCAGTCCCGTCAAAAAGACGGGGCCCCTACGCGTCGGGCGGTAGGCTGGCATTGAGTGCGGTTGTCACATCCTCCACCACGTCGTCAGTGCCCTCCAGTCCCACGGAGAGCCGCACGAGCCGGTCCGTAATGCCGAGCGCCGCCCGCACCTCCGGTGCCACGCCACGATGAGAGGTGTGAACCGGCTGCGTGATGAGCGTTTCGACGCCGCCCAGGCTCGATGCTCGGACGGGCAGGCGGAGCGCCTCAAAAAACGTGTCCAGGTCTGCCGCCGGCACCACATCGAAGCTGACCATGCCCCCAAACCCATCCAGCAGCGCCTGGGCGCGCTCGTGGTGGGGATGCGACGCCAGCCCGGGGTATCGCACGCGGTCGATGGCGCGGTGTGCAGACAGTGCATCCGCGACGGCGTGAGCCGTTTCGTTCTGCTGTCGCACGCGCACCCCCAGCGTCTTCAGGCTGCGGTGAAGCAAAAAGCAGGCGTGCGGGTCCAGCATCCCGCCCAGAAGCTTCGCAGTCGCGCGGACGTCCTCCATAAGAGCCGTCGGGCCCGCAATGGCCCCCGCGGCCAAGTCCGAGTGTCCGCCCAGATATTTGGTTGCGGAGTGCAGCACCACATCGAACCCGAGGGCAGCAGGGCGCAGATTGACGGGCGAGGCAAAGGTATTGTCAATGAGGCTCACCAGGCCGTGGGTGTCTGCCAGGTCCGTCATCATCTCCAAATCGCGCACGGCCAGCAGAGGATTGGTGATGGACTCTGCGTAGAGGGCCGCCGTATTGGGCTGCAGGGCCGCCTCCCAGGCCCCCCGGTCGTCTGCGTCCACGAGCGTGTGCTTGATGTCGAAGCGCGGAAGCCACGTATCGAAGAGGGCCAGGGTGCCGCCGTACAGCCCTCGCGGCGCAACAAGGTGGTCTCCCGCGTCGAGCACGCTCAAAAGTGCCGTAGAAATGGCGGCCATGCCACTGGCTGTCACGAGGGCATCGTCCGTACCGGCAAGGGCCGCAAGCTTGTTGTGGAGGGCGTCGTGGTTCGGAGAATCGCTGTAGCGGATGTAGCGGGGCGGCTGCTCGGGGGTTTCGTGCGTGTAGGTGGCAGTTTGGAAGACCGGGAGCGTCACAGCCCCTTCGATGCGAGGGTGCGGCTCACCGGCGTGTACAGAGCGCGTATCGAGGGAGGCCATGGGGCGGCGGGGCTACAGGCTTGACGAAAGAGATTGATTCTGCAGCTTCGATTTGAGGGAAGACACATCGTTCTGCAACCCGGGATCCGAGTCGAGGGCGTCGTTGATCTTGCGGCAAGCGTGGATGACGGTAGAGTGGTCCCGTCCGCCGAAGCGTGACCCAATGTGGGCGTAGGACTCTTCCGTTAGCTCACGGCAGAGGTACATAGCAATCTGGCGGGCTTGGGCCACCGATCGTTTGCGGGAGCGGGAAAGCAAGTCTCCCGTCTCCAGGTGAAAATACTCGGCCACCTGTTCCAGAATATCGCCGGCGTCAAGCGCAGAGGGCTCATCGTCCGTGTGCTCCTGCAAGAAGCGGCGGGCCGCATCGAGGTCGAGGGTGCGGTCGTCCAGTTGAACAAGCGCCGCGAGCCGGGTGAGCGCCCCTTCGAGCTGGCGCACGTTGGAGTCGATGCGCTGCGCGATGAGCTCCAGCACATCGGGAGACACCGCAATGTTTTGCCGGGCGGCCTTGCGCTGCAAGATGGCAATGCGCGTCTCGAGGTCGGGGCGCTGAATGTCGGCACTGAGGCCCCATTGGAAGCGGGACAGGAGTCGTTCCTCAATGCCGGGAATTTCGGCGGGGGGGCGGTCGGCACAGAGAAAAATCTGCTTGCCGTTCTGGTGCAGGTCGTTGAAGATATGAAAGAACTCCTCCTGCGTCTTCTCCTTCTCGCCGAAGAACTGAACGTCGTCGACAATTAGGAGATCGGCCTGCCGGTAGTAGCTGGAGAAGGCCGCGATGCGGTTTTCGCGGACGGACTGCACGAACTGGCTCGTAAAGCGGTCGCTGGAGACATACAGCACATGCTCGGCGGTATCGTGCGCCAGGGCATAATTGGCCACGGCCTGGGCCAGGTGGGTTTTGCCGAGGCCCACGCCTCCATACACCAGGAGCGGGTTGTAATTGGTGCTTCCTGGTTCCTGGGCCACTGCAAAGGCAGCGCTGCGGGCCAACCGGTTGCCGTCGCCCTCAATGAATTCGTCGAAGGTGTACTCGGTGCGGAGGTGTTGCTTGGCCTGTTTGTAGAGCGCGGAGCGTTCATCGGGGGTGCCGGCACCGTTGGGGGCGTCGTCGTGCGCGTCCGCGTCGCCCGCATCGGCCGTGGAGGGCGGGGGGGCGTCCGGGGCTGGAGGAGGGGCCGGATCGGCGTCCGGATCGGCAGATGCATCGGCGGAAGAAGCGGCGGACGAAGCGGCGGACGAAGCGGCAGCGTCTTCTGCATCGTCCGGGTCTTGTGCCGAAGCGGCGGGGGAGGCCTGCAAGGATGAAGAAGGCGTCTCGGCGGTGGACGACGCATCCCTGGTCGAAATCTCGCTGGGGCGCTCCTCCTCCGGGGCCACCTGGTAGCTCACATCCGTCGGCTCGCCAACGGCGTCCGCCACGGCCTGCCGGACGGAGCGCTGAAAGCGACTCCGAAGGTACTGAATGCCGAAGGGCGTGGGCACCTGCAGGGTGAGGCGGGGGGCGCCGTCCTCAGTGTCCAGGGCAAGTGGGTCGATGGGGTCGAGCCAGTTCTGGACGGTTCGCTCCGGAAGCGTCTCGCGAAGGGTGCTGAGCGCAGTGCGCCAGACATCGGAGGCGGACGGGGCCATGAGTGGGAAGGAAGGCCGTGTATTCGCGGCGACAGAGAGGCGGCGCCGGACGGACACTAAGATCGGCGCCTGCTTAACGTAGATGACACGGTTGCAGAACGCAAACCCTTCCCCGGAAAATTTACAGTATTGGAGAGAGCGTGTGAAGAGCCCTGTGGTCCACGAGGGGGGGCAACGGCGCGTCTGCGCACGAGCCCCCGTCAGCTAAAGGTTTCCGCGGCGCTCCTGCTCCCGCTCCAATGCTTTGAAAAGGGCTTTAAAGTTGCCTGCCCCAAACGAGCGTGCGCCCTCCCGCTGAATGATTTCGAAAAACACCGTGGGGCGATCCTGGACAGGCTTGGTAAAGATCTGCAGGAGATATCCGTCCGGATCGCGGTCCACAAGAATGCCGAGCTCTTCGAGAGCGTCAATCGACTCGTTGATGGTTCCCACGCGCTCGGAAAGCACCTCGCGGTCGTAGTAGGTGTCCGGCACGTGAAGAAACTCAACGCCACGGCGCCGCAGCGCCCGCACCGCCCCAATGATGTCATCGGTCGACAGGGCAACGTGCTGCACGCCCGGCCCCTGGTAGAACTCGAGGAATTCCTCGATCTGGCTTTTCTTCTTGCCCTCGGCGGGCTCGTTGATCGGAAATTTGATCTTTTCGTCGCCGTTGGCCATCACCTTCGACATGAGAGCGGAGTACTCGGTGGAGATGTCCTGGTCGGTAAAGTGGAGCATGTTGTAAAAGCCCATTGTTTGGCCGTAGTACTCCACGTACGTGTCCATGTCGCCCTCCTCCACGTTGCCCACGCAGTGGTCCACGGCCTGTAGGCCCGTGCCGGAGGGCCTCTCCCAGGCGACGTGGTCCCAGGCCTCGAATCCAGGAAAGAAGAGACCGTCGTAGCCGACTCGTTCTACGAAGGTGTGCACCGTATCTCCGTAGGTGGCGATGGTCGCCGTCACGATGCGTCCGTCCTCGTCCTCGTGGACAGTGGGGGCCTGCACCGGTGTGGCGCCGCGCCGCGTCGTCTCGTCGAAGGAGGTGGCGGCATCCTCAACCCTGAGTGCGATGTCCTTCACCCCATCGCCGTGCCGGTGCACATGGTCGCTGATGGCCGAATCGGGGCCGAGCGCTGAAGTGAGAACAAATCGAATGTCGTTCTGTGTGAGCAAATAGCTCACCGCATCCTCAACGCCTGTTTCGGGACCGCGGTAGGCCCGGATGGTAAAGCCGAAGAGATGAGCGTAGTAGTGGGCAGCCTGTTTGGCGTTGCCTACATAAAACTCGACGTGGTCGGTACCACGAAGCGGCAAAAAGTCGTCCGTAGCGTCCATGTGGGCATCGGAGGGGGCCGTGGATGTCGACATGGCAAGAGGGCGGATCTAAAAAGTAGAATTGAGGTGTAAGCGCTTCCATCACCGGTCCCTACTTCTTGTTCACACGAACGTTTCGCGAAGATGTCTGTCCGCAGGCATCCCCCGTTGTCCCGAGGCGTGCGCCCTCCGGGAGGCGGTCCTCAGTGGCTTCTTTCATTTTTTCCGTTTTCTGATGTTCTCTGCCCTATTGTTGCGCTCGAAGAAAGGGGACGTCCGCGCGGATGTGTGTTCGCTGGAGGCGTCGGATCTTCCGACGGTGGGCGATGAAGCGGTGCTTCTGGAGGTGCTCTATTCAAGCCTCAATTATAAGGATGGGCTGGCGGTGACAGGGACAGGAGCAGTGATTCGGGGGGAGTACCCGATGGTTCCTGGCATTGATCTGGTGGGGCGCGTGCAGGAGAGCAGGCACGAGGGGTTTGATCCGGGTGACCTGGCGATTGGGACGGGCTGGCAGTTGGGCGAGGCGGTATGGGGCGGATACACACAACAGGCGCGGGTGGACGGAAACACGCTCGTCCTGCTTCCGGCGGGCCTCTCGCCCCGGCAGTCCATGATTGCGGGCACGGCCGGCCTCACGGCCATGCTGTCGGTGCTCGCGCTGGAGGAGCACGGGGTGGGGCCGGACGCGGGCGAGGTGGTGGTGACCGGAGCGTCGGGTGGGGCGGGCAGTCTCGCGGTGGCCTTGCTCGGGAGCCTGGGGTACGCGGCGGCTGCGTCCACTGGGAGCCCGGAGGCGCACGCATACCTTCGCGCCCTCGGTGCCGACCGCATCGTGCCGCGTAGCGAATTTGAGGACGGGCCCGCGCGGCCCATGGATACGGGGACCTGGGCGGGGGCCATCGATGCGGTGGGCGGCGATACGCTGGCGACGATTCTTTCGCAGGTGCAGCGCCACGGCAGCGTGGCGGCCTTTGGCAATGCGGGCGGGCACGCTCTGCACACGTCGGTGCTTCCGTTTATTCTTCGGGGCGTGAATCTGCTGGGCATCGACTCCAACACCTGCCCCAACGCCCGCCGCCGAACGGCCTGGGAGCGGCTCGCAGATGTGCTTACGGACGCCCACTACGAGCGTATTCACGCTGAGACCATCGCACTCGACGCCGTTCCGGAGGCCGCGCGCCGGATCGTAGAGGGGCAGGTGCAGGGGCGCATTCTGGTGGATGTCACGGCGTAGGCTGTTCTGTGCCGGACCCGAATCGCGTGGGCACCTACCCCGTATGTTCTCCACAAGCATTTCTCGCCATTCTTTTTCCGTACCGTTCCGTTGCTTCCCGGAACGAACTCTCATGACGGTCTCGATCTGGCAGCAGGCCCATCGCAGGCGAGAGCTGGCGTACGACGTGGTCGTGGTAGGCGGCGGCATTGTGGGGTGCTCTACGGCCTACTGGCTGTCTCGAGAGCATCCCTCGCTCCAGGTGGCTCTTTTGGAGGCGGGGGCTCTTGGGGCGGGGGCCAGCGGCCGCAACGCGGGCTTTGTTCTGCAGGGAACCCACACGGATTACCACTCGGATACGCGCCGGTACGGGACGCGCACCGCACGGCGGCTCTGGGCGTTCACGCGGGCCAACCGCGACCTGCTTGTGTCCGAATTGCGCGGGACTGCCTTTGGCTGGCACTCGGATGGAAGCGTGACGGCGGCTGGCAGTGACGAGGAAAACGAGCGCCTGCGGGCGAGTGTCTCTGCGCTTCGCTCGGCGGGGGCTCCGGTCATTCATCTGGATGCGTCGGAGACAAACGATCGGCTGCAGGCTTCGGGATTTCACGGCGGGCTCCTGGTAACGATTGGGGCGACTGTGGACCCGCTGCGGCTGGTGCATCACATCGCCGAACGCAGCGACGCGGACGTCTACGCTCAACATCCGGTGCGCCGCGTGCTGTGGCGCGAGCAGGCCGTCCACCTCGTTGCGCCGACGCGCCGCTTCCGGGCGGACCGGGTGGTGCTGGCCGTGGGGCCCTCTCTCCCAACGCTGATTCCCGCCACGTCTGCCTACGTGCGTCCGGTGCGCGCGCAGATGCTGGCGACGGCTCCCGCGGAGACGCCCCGCGTGCCGGTGCCAGTGTACTCGCACAACGGCGGCTTTTATGTGCGCCAGCTGCAGGACGGGCGCCTCCTTGCGGGCGGCGGGCGCCACCCGCATCGCGAGGCGGAGGCGACGGACACGGATTCGACCACCCCTGCGGTGCAGGCTACCATCGAGCGGTATTTGCACACGTACTTTCCGTGGACCCCGCCGCTGGAGATTGCGCAGCGGTGGAGCGGCACCATGGGCTTCTCGCCGGACGGACGGCCGGTGGTGGGAAGGGTGCCGGGGCACCCCGAGGGTGTCTTCGCGACTGGGTTTACGGGACACGGCATGGGCTACGGCTTTCGCATGGGACGCCTCCTGGCCACGCTCGTGGCGGACGATGAGCGCCCCAAATCCTTCGACCTATTTGCGGCCTCGCGGTTTGAGGCGCCCGAAGCGGCCGCCCCACACGATGCGTCCCAGACACGTTCCGAATAGCCGGCCTCCGGGATGCTCCGGGTGGATGGACTCTTCGCTGTCTCCCAGTGTCTTCCACCGCTATGCATCGCGTCCTGTGTGGCGTCCTGTGTGCCTGCATCGTCGCTCTCGGCCCGATCGTCGTCATGGCCGATCCACCCACTCTACCCGATTCGGTCGATTCTCGGCTCCACAACCACCGGTGGGCGCACCGATTGCTCTTCGTGTTCGCGGCATCCGACAGTTCTGAGAGGTTGGCCCGGCAGGAGGAGGCCCTTGCTGATCACGACGCGGGGGGGCGGGAGCGCGACCTGCTGCTGCTCACCGTCACGGGGCGCCACCACGGGACGCACCGCACTGCTCCGGGGGCGGACCCTCGGCCGCTCACGAAGGCGACGGCCCGGCGCCTGCGCGACCGGTTTGGCGTGCCGCCGCGTGCGTCTCGGATCGTCCTCGTGGGGAAGGACGGCACCGAGAAGCGCCGAGATGCGGAGCCCATTCCCGCCCGCTCCCACTTCGACACCATCGACGCGATGCCGATGCGCCAGCGCGAAATGCGGGAGGAGGGCGGCGGCGAGTAGCGCTCACAGCTCGATCCCAATCAGCCAGCGGAACTCGAACTCGTCGGTGCTTCCCCGAATTGCGTCCGGGTCGCTGGCCCAGACGGGGAATTTCGACACGATCTTGAGGTTCTTTAGAAAATCGGACTGGGCCGTCCAACGCCCGAGGCGCGGAATGGCCGATACGTCGTAGCTGGCCCCGAACCCGGCGTCGGCCTTCAGGGCGTCCGCGTCAAAACCAGACAGAAAGGCGCCTTCGCTCCAGGTGGTGCCGATGCCCGAGAAGACGGACAACCGCAGTGTCGCGAGCGGATTGACGCTCGAGAAGGGAGTGCCGCCCAGGGCGAGGCGCCCGGCAACCATGTTCTCGCCCGTCCGCCCGAGGCGACCATTGGGAGCGCGGAGATACGCCACGGGGCCTGCCGGGCCGAACCCAACGAGATGTCCATCGACCACCGGCTGCTCAAACGCCGCGCTGCCCTGTCGGTACGTGTCGTTGCGCCACTGCGCCTCCAGTGAGCGTCCCCCGAGCACGAATCGTTTGTGGGGAAGCAGGCCGTCGGCGCCGAGGCCAAACTGGAAATTCGCCCGTCCGGTGAGGGGGCCGAAGGATTCCGTTTCCTGCGCGGTGAGGGAGAAGCGGGAAGCTTGGTCGAAGGAGGCCCCCGGAAGCGCGGCGCTCTCGGAGGAGCGAAGGACGCCCCCGAGCTCCACAAAGGCCGATACTCGATCGCCGTCCTGCGCTTTCGTGTAATCGAGCCGGGCGGACACCGCGTGCGATTCGCCCCACGGGTTGGTGCGGATCTCTTCGACCGAGCGGGCGGCGCCGAAGGCACGGTCGCTCGGGTTCAGCTGCTGGATCAGCGCCAGCTCCAGGCGCTCGTCCACGTCGGCGAGGGGCGAGGCGAGCGGGGCCTGAACGGAAAGGCGATTCTCCAGCACGCCGAGATGCTTGGTCGCGGCCAGCTCCACCGTGGCGCGGGCGCCAAAGGGAGCGAAGGGACGCTCGTAGCGAACTTCATAATCGAGCCCCCCGACCCACGATCCCGCGTCTCCGTCGGTCGGAGGATTGTTCAGCGCCGGATCGTCGCCGCCGGAGACGAGCACCTCGGGCCAGAGCGTGAGCATCCCCCGAAGGCGGTGCTCCCCCTGGAAGTACTGCCCGCGCACCTGCACGCCGCCCCCAACCCCAAAGTCGTGCGCGTAGCCGGCCAGCGGGCGCACGCCGAGTTCGTAGTGCGACCAGCGCGACTGCGGGGCGCGGAGGACCCGCGTCCGGAGCGGGAGGGAGGTGGCGTTGTTGAGCCGGTTCACGTCCGGGGTTTCGCCGTTGGGGTCAATGACCGCCTTCTCCACGCGGCCCGGCACGGTTACCGTGACCGTCTTTTCCGGCGCCACCCAGGGCCACGGCTCCGTCACGATCCAGTCGTCGGGGACCGGCTTGTGACCGTGCATCGACGCGAGGGGCACATTCAGCCACTGCGTAGAGCCGTCCGCAAGCGTGAGCTTCACGTCCTGCGGCAGCCGGAGATCCCCCTTGCGCTTGAGCGTGAGGTCGACCTCCACGCCGTTTGGCGTGACCTGCTGATCGAGATCGGCGATGGCATCGTCGACGGCGCGACTGGTGCGGGTAAACTGCGAAAAGTACCAGTCGAGCATCAGGCCGCTTTCCTGCTCCGCAAAGAGCTCCAGGTCGTAGGGATCGGGGTGCATGCCTGCGCGCTCGCGGAAGTAGCGGTGGAGCCACTGGTCGCGCTGCTCGTCGCCAATGACGTAGCCCATCATGTCCACCAGCATCGAGCCGCCGGGGTAGGCCGTGACGCCGTAGGCGAGGTTGGTCTGGAACCAGTCGGCGGGCGTGCTGAAGGGCTCCTCCAGGCCCAGCTTGTGCATGTAGACCACGGCGCGCCGGTCGCCCGTGTGGTCGGCGCGGCGGCCCAGGAGGTGCGCCATGCCCTCCTCCGTGGCGTACGTGGTAAAGCCCTCGTCCATCCAGGCGTAGTCGGCCTCGTTGCTGCCGAGCGCCGAGTAGTACCACATGTGCGCAAACTCGTGCACCGTGGTGCCCAGGATCGAGCGGTAGCTGCTCCGCTCCTCGAAGGCGGGCCCGTCGTAGCTGCTCACGACCGTGAACATGGGATACTCCATGCCCCCATCGCCGCCCTGTGCCACCGTCATCTGCGGATAGGGATAGTCGCCGTACTCCTGGCCAAAGTACGCCGTGAGCTCCGGCATGTCGTCCGCGAGGGGACGCCACTGCTCCGCCACGCTCGGCTTGTAGAGGATGTGGTGCGTGGTGCCGTCGGCCGTCACCTTGTCGTGGACGTACTCCGGATCGGCCGACCAGGCGAAGTTGTGCACGTCCTCCGCCCGGAAGTGCCACGTGAGCGTGTCCGTGTCCGGGAGCCCGTCGGCGGGGCGCCAGGTGCCGTCGCCGTCAATGTCGTAGCCGTGTCCAATTTCGTCGGGGTTCTGCAGCACGCCCGTGGCCCCAATCGTATACGCCGCAGGCATCGTGATCTCCACGTCGAACGTGCCGTAGGGCGCGTAGTACTCGCGGTTCACGTAGAAATTGGCGTGCCAGCCGCGCTCGTCGTACGCAGCCATCTTGGGGTACCACTGGGTCATCGTGTAGTCGATCTCGTCGCCCCGGCTGTCGCGCCCGCTGCGGCGCGTTTGGAGGGGCACCTGCGAGCGGTACTCCATCACAAACGTAGTAGAGTCGCCGGGCCGGATGGGCGTGGCCAGGTCCACCCGCATCACAGTGTCGTGGATGTCGTAGGAGACCGCCGCCCCGTCCTGGGTGAGTGAGTCGATCTTGTACCATCCCTGCTCGTCCGGCGACAGGTTAAAGATGCGCGGCACGATGCGCCCGTCCGGGTCGGGCAGCGCTCGGTTGCGCTGCGCCATCAGGGAGTGGGGGTGGAAGGCATTAAAGTAGAGGTGGTAGTAGACCGTCCGGAGCGTATCGGGCGAATTGTTGGTGTAGGTGAGCCGCTGGTGGCCGTCCACGCGGTGCGTTTCGGGGGTCAGGCGCACGTCCATCTCGTAGTCCACGCGCTGTTGCCACTGGCTGGGCGACTGGCCCAGGGCGGCAGGGGCACAAAAAAGGAGGAGGGCAAACCACGCGGCGAAACGAGCAGGCATCGGGAGGGGGGAACGAGCAGAGAAATCCGAGGGGGATCTACGTCAAATCTATCGTTCGTCACAAGGCCCCCGAATGTTTCTGATTCGGCCCGTGCGGCCCGAGATTCTTGCCGCCTTCCGAATCATGCATTGCCCTGAAGACGTGTGAACGGCAGGCGTATACACCTCTTCAGTATACACGCCGCGGCCGTTTGCGCAGTCCGTTCTAACGGCCGACTGGACCCAGCCGGACTCTTGCTCGCAAATCTACCCATTTCCTGTAGAGCGCCATGACCAAGGCAGATCTGATTGACCAAATTGCAGAAGGCACCGGGCTCACGAAGGTGGAGACCCGAGCCGTGGTCGAAGGGTTTATGACTACGGTGCAGAACGCGATGAAAGACGGCAAGCGCATTGAACTTCGTGGGTTTGGGGTGTTTGAAGTGCAGCACCGGGCCCCTCGAACGGGGCGCAATCCGCAGACCAACGAACCTGTAGAAATTGAAGCCCGCTACAAGCCGGTCTTCCGTCCCTCCGATAAGCTGAGTGAGGCGGTGGATGCGGCCCAGAAGGCCGAGCGCGAGTAGCCCCGGCCCCCGCTCCTCCGATTGTGTTGCGAATCTCCCCATTATGACTGCTAACGACCGAACCTGTCCGTCTTGTGGGGCCCGTGTGCCTGCCGGGGCGGACCGATGCGACCTGTGTGGAACGACAATTGACGAGGCAGACGCTGCCGACTCGGACGAGGCGGATCCCACGGCTGAGGCTCCGGACGGCGAGACGGTGCCCGACGCCTCGGGCGGCGACGCCCCGGGGGTGTTCTGCAATCAGTGCGGGTGGGAAAACCCGCCGGACGCAAAATACTGCAGCCAGTGTGGGGAGGCCCTCCAGGACCTGTCCGAGGCGCCTCCGCCGGGCACGCGCCGCGTCGCCGCCGACCTGCCCACCCGCTCAGCGCCAGGGGGCGAGGAAGACGGCACTCCGGGGGCGGACGACGACCCCAACGGGTCGGACGATGAGCAGGCCGCCATTGGGCAGCAGATCCTGCTCGTGGTGGGGGGGGCACTACTGCTGGTGGTGGGCCTGTTCTTCGTGACGCAATGGAGCGCTCAGCAGACGTGGAGCGACGAGTCGTCTGGTGGGCCCGCCCCGGCTGCACAGGCGGATGGGGGAGGCGACGGGAGCGCGGCGGGTCGGGCATCGGGGGCGGCTCAGCGGCCCATGGCGTCCGGGGGCACCACGCCGGCCCCCACGGATCTTCGAGCATTGCTGGACCAGACGGCAGACTCGCTCACTGGCCCCATCGCGCAGCAGATCGACTCCTTGCGCACCCGCATGGAGCAGGCCTCTGGGGGAACGAGGCGGCAGCTACAGGTGGAGCTGACCAACCTGCTGATTGGCGCCGGGCACCCGGGCCGTGCGGCGCTTGTGCAGAAGGACCTGGCCGACGCCACGGGGCGAGTGGAGGCGCGTCGTCGCGCCGCGGATCTGCTGTACCGGTGGATGCAGAAGCTGCAAGGGGGCGGGCAGCGGCAGCAGGTGTTTCAAGTGGCCCGCCACGCGGCCGAGGCGTACGGCCAAGTGGCGGATCAGCGTCCCGATGATTTGGACGCCCGCACGCGCATGGGGGAGGCGTACCTGCTCACCAACGCGCCCATGCGCGGCATTAAGGCCATCAACTCAGTGCTCGATGAAGATTCCACCTTCGTCCCGGCGCGGTTTCAGAAGGGCCTGGCGCTCTTGCAGATCAACCGACTGGACCAGGCCACCCGCGAGTTTGAGCGCGTGAAGCAGTTCGCCGAAGACGGATCGCCGTTCTACCAGCAGGCCGACCGCGCCCTCACGGTCATCAACGAGCGGCGGCAGGCCTCGCAGGAAAGCCCCTCCGCACCGGCGGGCGGCTGATGAGCCGGGGCGAGCGGGTGCTGGAACGGGACCTGCCGCAACTGATTTCTCCCTCTTGCGCCGTTTGTCCGTACACCGGGCACGTTTGTCTCCTCCCACGATCCGTCTCGCGCCGCCATGGACACGATGATTGACCGCCTCGACCGCGAACGCATCCGGGATGCAGTGGGGCGAGCGGAGGAGCGCACGGCGGGGGAAATTGTGCCGGTGGTGGTGCCGCGAAGTGACGACTACGAGGAGACGGTATGGCGTGGTGCCGCGGCGGCGGTTCTGGCGGCGCTGGTGGCTGTGCTGCTCACCCTTCGCGTCTATACGGGCTGGGGCCTGGCGTGGCTCTTTGCGCCGTGGGGCGTGGCGCTGGTGGTGTTGGCGGCGGCAACCGTGGGGGCCCTGCTTGCACGGTACGTCTACCCGCTGCAGCGCCTGTTGGCGGGGGGAGAGCGGCTCGACGAGACGGTGCACCGCCGTGCCCTGCAGGCGTTTGTGGAGGAGGAGGTGTTCAACACGCGCGACCGGACTGGCATCCTGCTCTTTGTCTCTCTGCGCGAGCACCGGATTGAGGTGCTGGGCGACACGGGCATCAACCAGCGGGTTGATGCCGACGACTGGGCCGAGGTGGTGGCCCGCATCCGACGCGGCATCAAAAACGACAATCTGACGGAGGGCCTCGTGGAGGCCATTGAGATGTGCGGCCGCCTGCTGAAGCGAAAGGGGGTAGGGGTCGGACCCGACGACGAGAACGAACTTACCGACACAGTGCGAACGCCTGACAGCGAGCGAGATCCGGAAGGGTAGATCCTGCAGGGCTGTGCACCCCGCTGCAGAAATGTGAAACTGCGGAAGAGATTTGCGGAGTGAGGGCGAGCAGGGCGCGCACGCAGGGGCGGTGGCTGTTTTGTGTACCCGCCGACAGCCCTATTCCTTCTCAACCTCAAGCACCAGACCGTCCGCGTCGCGCACAAACATGCGGCCCTTCACCTCTTCGTAGGCGTGGTCGGCCGCGTCCAGGCGGGAGCGGAGCGAGTGCCACTCGCGCGGAGAGAGCGAGAAGCCGAGGTGATGGATGCCACCGCGGCCCGGCACGGAGGGGTGCTCCATCTCCTTCATCTCGATGAGCTCGATCACGTCCTGCCCCTGCGCGTCCGTCAGCAGTGCGCGCTTGCGCCCGTCGCGCACCGGATCATCCTCCACGGCCTGGAGCGACAGCCCAATGAGGTTCACGTAGAACGCGACGGCCTCGTCGAGGTCGGTCGTCATGACCGACGCGTGGTCCAGGCGCACGTTGGCGGAGAGGGAGGCGTCTGCGGAAGCGGAAGAGGACTCAGCAGGCATAAGGCGGGGAAGAAGGCGAGGGGGAAATCCGAAACAGTCAGGGAGTGGGGGCCGCCTCTGTGGACGACTGAAACGACGAGGCGTCAATGTCGAGCCGCTTCATCTTCTTGTAGAGGCCTTGCCGGGTGAGGCCCAGAACGTCGGCCGAGGCGGTCACTTGCCCGTCGCAGGCGCGCAGGACGCGTTCGATAACGGCCTTTTCGGTTCGGGCCAGCACGTCGCTGAGCGTCTGGTCGGGGTCCAGAATGGCGTCGGGGGCGTCCTGGGGCGGCTGGGGAGACCGGTTCTGCTGGGCCCCCTCTACGATGGCGTTGTGGAGCGTGTCGAGGTCGACCGTGGGCGCCGGCTCGCTCCGCACGTGCACCAGGGCGCGCTCAATCTCGTTGCGGAGCTGGCGCACGTTGCCGGGCCAGTTGTAGCGGAGCAGTGCTTCCAGGGCCGGCTCGGTGATCGAGACGAGGGAGGAGCCGGGCGGTCGGAGTTCGTTGAGAAAGTGGCGGGCCAGGAGCGGAATGTCGGGACGTCGTTCCCGGAGGGGCGGTACGTGCAGCGAAATTGCGCCGAGTCGATCCCAGAGCCCCGAGGCAAACCGTCCCTCTTCCACACGGGCCCCGAGGTCGGCGGTGGTGGAGGCCACGATGCGTACGTCCGGGGCCCCGGCGTCCTCTGACGAGAGCCCCTCCGCACTGAGCAGGCGCAGAAGGGACGATTGGAGGCGGGCAGGGAGCGCCTCTACGTCTTCGATGAGAAGGGTCCCGCCCTGGGCGGCGTGAACGGCCCCCGCAGCGGATCCGCCGTCCCCGAACAGCTTCGCATCGAGGGGTTCTTCCGTCTGCGTGGGGGCACAAGAAATGCGCTTCAGAGGCCCGTCGGCCCGTCGGCTCGTTGCGTGCACGGCCCGGGCCACGAGCCGTTTTCCAGCCCCGCGTTCGCCGGTGATGAGCACAGGGCTGTGGCTGGGCTGAATGCGCCGGAGGGTGTCCGCCACGGCCTGCATCTCGCGGCTCTCGGCCACAAATCCGTCGACGGCGGCGGCCGGGTCGGAGGGGGCGGAGGAAGGGGCCGGCGCGGGCGCGGGATCGTCGAGCCCTTCACGTACCCGCAGGGCGTCCTGCTCGAGACCACGATGGCCGGTCTCTCGGGCCGTCCGGAGGGTGCGCTGCAGCCACTGCTGAGCGTCATCGGGACGCTCCGCGGCCGCAAACGCGCGGCAGTACAAAAACGCGAGGGTGGCCCGGCGAACGGTTGGGAGGGTTGGGAGACGGCGCTCGAAGGTTTCGTCGAGAATCGAGAGGGCGGCCTCGGCCTCTCCCCGGTCGAGTGCCACGCGGGCCTGCTGGAGCCGGAGAAATGAAGGGGCGGCCGCAACGTCGAGGGTAGAGGCAGTGGCCTCCTGGAGAGTGCTCGTTGCGTCGCCCCAGCGCCCCTGGCGGCACAGAGCCCCCACGCGAGCCCGGAGGGCCCGGCAGAGGGCCGCCCGGGTTGCAGGCCGTGCGGGAGACAATTGGTGTAGGGCAGTCTCCGCAGCTTCGAGGACGGCCGCCGGGCTGTCCCCGCGGTCGTGACGGAGAGCCGCGGTGTGGGCGGCCGCGTGTCCCTGGATTCGGCGATCGGCCCAGTCTGCAGCAATCGACCGCAGGGTGTCGGCGTGCGCTGCAGCCTCCTTGTACTGCCCGCTGAGGCGCAGCGCGGTGGTCGAAAGCTCGTGGAACCACCGATTGGCCTGCGTGTCCTGCAGACGGTCGAGAAGCGTGGTCGCGTCGTCAAGAACGCGTCGCATGAGCCCGTACTCTTCCAGGGCCGAGTAGGCGCGGGCGCGCCCGAGCAAGGCCCAGCTCCGGCCCACAGGATTGCAGATGGAGGTAAACAGCTCCTGCCCGTCGTCGAGATGCCGAAGGGCGCGGGCCGCTTCGTCCGTTGTGTCCGCCCGACGCGCATGCGCCCATCCTCGCCACAGCGCAACCTCCGCGCGGACGCAGGTGCACAGCTCGGTCACCTCGTCGGCGTCTGGCAGCAGGTCGAAAACCCGCTCCGGGCGGTCCCGATGCGTGACGTCCACACGCGCCAGCAGGCCGCGGAGCAAAATTTGCCCCGTGCTGGCGGCCGGGGGGGACACCGACTCCAGCAACGGCTCCACCATGTCCACAACCGCTCCCGCCCGCCCGTCGGCGAGCAGGGTGGTGGCCATCGCAATGGTGCGTGCGTGTTTCATCGTCGGGGCTCGAATTACGGATGTCGGGCAGCTGCCTGCCAAATAACCGGTCCATCTCCATTCGGCGCTCGGAATTCCCTACATAAAGCCGAGCTCAAGCCGGGCCTCTTCCGACATCATCTGGGGCGAAAAGGGAGGTTCGAAGGTCATCTCAAGGTTGACACTCGTGACGCCCTCAGTTTCCCGAACCGCATCCTCCGCCTGGCCCGGCAGGATGCCC